>CAKULF010000001.1 GCA_934667125.1 uncultured Candidatus Melainabacteria bacterium
GAGTTACTAGAACTTTTAATAGAGCCTAAAGCAAAAACTAGAACTTAAAGTAGAATAATTCTATTGTTAATAGAGTTTAAACTTAAAATGGAACTCACGATAGATAAATTCTATTTACAATAGAGTTTTGTTTACTTAAAATTTGCTAAAAAGCGGATAAAGCTTAAAAACAGAAATTTTATCGATAACTGTTTTTATCTATTTTATGTAGAATTTTGATTTTTAAAATTGTAAGTGTAGATACATAGAGCTATCATACTGAGGAACACTTAAAAAACAGGCTATGGTTGTTATTTGGTGCTTAAAAATAATGTTGATAAAAAACCTAGCTATCGATAAATGGCTTAGTTTGTAAATTTCATCCAGTCCTCAAGAATTTCAAGACTCTAACCCCTAAACCTGTCGCCCTGAACTTGTTTCAGGGTCTTGAAATCTTTGAAAACCAAACAAAAATCTAAAATTATCAATTCTTTGATAGCCAAAATCAATCTCAGCATTAATCATTCAAGACATAATTTTTGTAATAAAAACTGGCTATCAAAGAAATTTAAAAAAACTGTAATTAATTATTTTGAACATAATTCTTCGCAATAGAAAATTGCTATCAAAGAATTGTCAAAATAAAAAATTTATCGATAGCCAAGCTTCCAACTTCTCTTCGCTATAAATCTCGCTTTTAGTTTGTTCATTTTCTTTTTCTGCTCCTGTCAAATCAAAGATTTGAAACGTCGCCTATCAACAGTTAAACAAAAGCCAAACTCATCATTTGTCTTTTGTTAACTCTGGCTTCGCACTCTTTTTCGCCAGAAAAGAAAAAGAAAACAGAACCAAGATTTCTTAGCTCTTGGCGAGGAACGAGCCCTAGAGATAAGTTATGCTGTGTAGAATAAAGAAAATGGCTTGGATATCATTAACCAAAACCCTCGAAAGGAGAGTCGGGCGCACTATAAAGCTAACAAACATCAGTTGCGCATTTCATACAATAATTTTCATGGTGGTAGCTTGCCCTCCCACCTTTCGATTGTGGGTTTTGGTTGGTTTGTTTATAACTTTTGCTGTTCTATAGATTTTCTTTGATAGCCAAGGGGTTAAAGGCTATTGTTTTGTTTTCTTTTGCCTTATTTTTTTATTTTTTCCTATTTAAAAGTTGTTCTTAAGGTAATAATCATTGGAATGAAAATTGGCTATCGAAGAATGACTAAGTTTTGAGTTTTTGTCTAATCCTCAACGACTCTAAGACCCTGAAACGTAGTTCAGGGTGACATTTTAGAAGGGATATTGGAGCATACATGGGTTTAAAAATTTTGAAATCATTAAACAAAAAATGGCATTGATAAAATTAATATTTGGATAAAAACTGGCTATCGATAAATTTTTTATTTTAAGAATTTCTTCGATAGCCATAATTTCAAGCATACAAAATTAATTCAAAAGCCTTAGTTTTCGTCAATCATTTCCTATTCTCGCAACCTTTCTTGCCATTTGCAAAGCTCAAACTCTACTGTAAATAGAATAATTCTATTTTAAATTCTAATCCAACTTCAAACTCTATCCAAAGTAGAATAATTCTATTATCAATAGGATAAGCTCTCATAAACTCTATTCAAAATAGATAAATCCTATTAAAACTTCCAGTTATCCTCATCAATCCCTCCCCTATTTAGCCCAAAACTCTACTCAAAGTAGAAAAAATCCATTTTAAGTGGTATAATATATTAAAATTCTTTTGTCACAAAACTATCGAGGAAAAAATGATTTTAGACTCCGCCGTTACAATTGCAAAACTCGCCTTTTTGGCTTTTTCTTTTCTTCTTTTAATCTATATCGCCGTAATTCGCCCCAAACTTAACGCCAAATCAGAGCAAGAACTTAATAATCTTGTTAAACAATTCACAATCAAAAACCGTGAATTAAACTCCGAACTTGAGAGAGTGTTTTTTGGGAAAAAGAAGTAGATTTAGATTTTTCTTTTTAAAATTCTAAGTGAGTTTAAAATTGCAATTAACGTTACTCCGACGTCAGCAAAAACTGCGCCCCATAAGCTTATAAGCCCGAATGTTCCGAGGATTAAGAAAAGAATTTTTGTTGATAATATGAAAATAATATTTTCTTTAACGAGTTTTATTGTGCTTTTTGCAATTTTGATTGCAGTGACGATTTTATGCGGATTATCGTCCATAATTACAATATCAGAGGCTTCAATTGCGTATTGCGAGCCTAATTGCCCCATTGAAACGCCGATATCGGCTCTTTTTAAAACAGGTGCGTCGTTGATTCCGTCACCCACAAAAATAGTCGAAGTACTTGAATTTATTATGCTTTCAATTTTTTCAACTTTATTTTGTGGCAAAAGATTTGAAAAATAGCTGTCAATATTAAGTTCTTTGCAAACTTTTTCAACGATTTGACGGCTGTCGCCAGATAATACTGTTGTTTTGGCTTTTAGATTTTTAAACTCGTCGATTGTTTCTTTTGATTTTTCTTTGATTTCGTCGTTTAAAACGATATAGCCAATTAAAATCTTATTTTTTGCGACATAAATTATGCTTCCAATTTCGCTTATAGCTTCGATTTTAATTTCATTTTTATCCATTAATTTTTTATTACCAACAAGAATATTGTCATCATCAATTTTGCCGATAAGTCCAAAACCTGCTATTTCTTTGATGTTGCTTGCTTTGTATAAATCGTTTTTATATTCTTTTGTAATTGCTTTTGCTAAAGGATGATTTGAAAAATTTTCAATAGAGGCCGCAATTTTTAGGATTTCAGCTTCATTTTTGTCGTTTAAATTTATAATTTTTTCAACTTTGAATTTTCCTTTGGTTAATGTCCCTGTTTTATCAAAAACAACATCTTTAACTTTGGCTAATTTTTCAATGAAATTGCTGCCTTTGATTAATATACCTTTGTTTGAGGCTAATCCAATTCCTGCAAAAAAGGTCAATGGAATTGATATAACTAATGCACAAGGGCAAGAAATAACAAGGAAAGTTAGCGCTCTTTTGAACCAAACAAGAAAATTGAAATCGTTGAAAATTGGAACGACAAACGCTAAAACCATTGCTAAAGCCACAACAGAGGGTGTATAGATTTTTGCAAATTTTGTTATAAAATTTTCTGATTTTGATTTTTTATCCGCTGAATCTTCAATTAATTCAAGGATTTTGGAAGTTGTTGAGTTTTTAAATGTTTTAGTTGCTTTTATATTTAAAGTTCCGTCTAAAACGATTGAGCCACTTAGGATTTTGTCATTTTCATGAACAAAAACAGGCAAACTTTCACCTGATAAAAAAGATGTGTCAATATTTGCCGAATTTTTAACTACAATACCATCCAGTGGCACTTTTTCGCCACTTTTAACAACAATAATATCGCCTATATTAACTTTTTCCGGCACAGTTTCAATTATTTCGCCATTTTTTAAGATATTTGCTTTGTTTGGTTTAAGATTGATTAAATTTTTGATTGAATCTTTAGACTTTTCAACCGCCCTATTTTCAAGCATTTCGCCAATTTGAAACAGCAACATAACCATTATTGCTTCTTTTTGTTCACCTATTAAAAGTGCGCCAAGCGTTGCAATAGTCATTAAAAAATTTTCGTCAAAGAGCTCTTTTTTAAAAAGGTTTTCAATTGCTTCTTTTATGATGTCATAGCCTATAATTAAGTAGGCGCAAAGGTTTAAGCTGATTTTTAACAGTGGATTTTGAATTAGAAAAGTTGAAAATAAAAATAAAATGATTGTTAGAATTATTCTTGTTAGCATTATTTTTTCGTTTTTCTTGTGTTCGTTGTGGTTATGATTGCAGTGTTCGCACATGGCAGACTCCTTTAACTGTTGAATAGTTGTTCAACTATTTATATTATAGTTGAATATGTGTTCAACTGTCAAGATGTAAACTATTATTTTTTCACAAATATTTACAATAGTTGAATAATCATTCAATCGTTGCTATAATTAATTTATAAAGCTTTAGCGAGGAAAAGATGAAAAAAAACACAGATTGCTCGGCGCATAATCCTGAATTGGTTGATGAAATTTTTAAAAAAATGCCGAAAAATGGGCATTTGAATGATGTTTCTAATTTTTTTAAGGTTATGAGCGATTTAACGAGAATTCGCATATTGTGGGCGCTTGAGCTTTCTAATATGTGCGTTTGCGATTTGTCGGTTGTGCTCGATATGACAAAATCTGCAATTTCTCATCAATTGAAAATCTTAAAAGAAGCAAAGCTTGTAAAATCTGAAAAAATCGGAAAACATGTTTTTTATGGGCTGGATGATGAGCATATTAAAACGGTTTTGGAAATGGCGATGGAACATATTGAAGAATAGTATTAACGTTTGTAAAATATTTATATTTACAGTAGTATAAAGTAGCAAAGAAAATTTTTTTCATGTTTTCTTACTCATGTAAGGTACAAGAAAGGTGTATTTATGTCTATTGAAGGTGTGTCAAGTAAAAATTTACCAGTTAAAAAAGGTGCTGCTATTGGCGCAGGTATAGCCGGTGTTGTTGGTGTTGGAGCTTCTGCTTGTAAGACATTTGCTGCAAAAGGCGTTACATCGCTGGGAAAAGATGAATTTTCGAGAATTGCTGCTAATAGTATGAAAAACGTTTCGCAGTCTGCAGGACGAGTTATTGATGAAAACGCAATGGCGGATGCTATGCAGTTTGGTGAAAATTTGTTTGACATTTTTAAGAATATAGCTGATCATCCTATTAAATCCGGTTTAAAAACAACTGGAAAGATTGCTGCTGTTGGACTTGGTGTTGGCGCTGTTATTGGCGGTGTTGTTGCATTGGTAAAAAACATTAAACAAAATAAAGCTGAAAAACAGCAATAGTTTTAAAAAAAAGATATAAAAAATCGGGGTTTAAGCCCCGATTTTTGGTTTTTTATGATAATTTTTTGATTGTGTCTTGAATGATATTAATTTCGCCCTCAAGCTCTTCTTTTCTTGCTTTTGCTTTTGCAACAACATCTTCAGGGGCTGATGATACGAATTTTTCATTAGCTAATCTTGCTGAAATTGATTTTAATTCAGCGTTTAATTTTTCAATTTTCTTGTTTTGACGAGCAATTTCTTGATCTAAATCAATCAAACCAGCTAATGGGATTGTAATTTTTGTATCATCTATAACGCAAGAAGCGCTTGCTTTTACGTCTGCTTTTGGGTCATATTTAACAGAATTAACCTTTGCTAATCTATCTAAATATGGGATGATTTGATTGAACAATTCTTCATTTTTATCGATAATGATATCGATTTTAGAACCCAATGGAATATTAAATTCTGCTCTAACGTTACGAAGCGCTTTAATGCTTTCAAAAACTGTTTCCATTTTTTTAGAATCATTTTCAAAATTGAATTCAGGATTGTATTTTGGATATTGAGTGAATAAAATTCCAACCGTTTCTTTTTTAATTGGCATTTTTTGCCAAATTGCTTCTGTGATGTGCGGCATAATCGGATGAAGCAATTTTAGATAGTTTTCAAGAACATAAACCAAAACGCTTTCGTTCTTTTTGATTTTAGATAATTCAATATACCAAGCGCAATAATCATTCCAGAAGAAATCATATAAAATGCTTGCAACTTCGCCAATTCGGTAGTTTTCAAGGTTTTCATTAACAAGTTTTACTACAGAGTTGAATTTGTTTAAAATCCATTTATCGGCAATTGAAAATTCTTTTTCGTCAAGTGCCAATTCTTCAGGTTTTTTAGTAATATTCATTAATACGAACCTTGAAGCGTTCCAAATTTTGTTTGCAAAGTTTCTTCCAAACTCAAATTTTTCATCACTGATTTTGATATCTTGTCCGCCATAAGTGCAAAGGTGAGTTAAAGTAAATCTTAGGGCGTCGCAGCCATATTTTTCAATTAAATCAACAGGGTCAATTGTGTTGCCTTTTGATTTTGACATTTTTTGACCGTGTTCATCTCTGATTAATCCGTGGATATAAACGGTTGAAAATGGTGGTTTTTTAGTGAATTCCAAGCCCATTGTAATCATTCTTGCAACCCAGAAGAAAATAATATCAAAGCCTGTTACAAGAGTGTTTGTTGGGTAGAATTTTTTAAAGTCGTCAGAGTTTGTATCTGGCCAACCCATTGTTTCAAACGGCCATAAGCCTGATGAGAACCAAGTATCAAGAACATCTGTTTCTTGAGTATATTCGTTTGGATTTGGATTTTCAAGCGCTACAACCATTTCACCTGTTTTATTATGATAATAAGCAGGAATTTGATGTCCCCACCACAATTGACGGGAAATGCACCAATCTCTTATATTTTCCATCCACATTAAATAATTCTTTTCCCAACGTTCAGGAATAAATTTGATTGAACCGTCTTTAACAGCTTTAATAGCAGGCTCTGCCAATGGTTTCATTTTAACGAACCATTGAGTTGATAATAATGGTTCAATTGTTGTATTACATCTTTGGCATTTACCAACATTATGAACATGTGGACGAATTCTTAATAAAGCGCCATTTTTTTCCAACATTTCAACAGTTGCTTTTCTTGCGTCTTCTCGGCTCATGCCTTGAATTGGAGGAGGTACAAATTCATTTGCACACATACAGCCTTTTTCATCAATTACCTTGATTTGAGGAAGATTGTGACGTTTTCCGACTTCAAAATCGTTAGGATCGTGCGCAGGAGTGATTTTTAAAGCACCTGTTCCAAAAGATTTGTCAACATAATCATCCGCAATAATAGGTATAACCCTTGCTGTTAGCGGCATTACAACTTCTTTTCCGATTAAATCTTTATATTTAAAATCAGTAGGATTAACCGCAATTGCAACATCACCAAACATTGTTTCAGGACGGGTTGTTGCAATAACAATAGCGCCCATTTCGTCTTTCAATGGGTAAGATATTTCCCATAAATGTCCTTCTTCGGTGTCATAATTTGTTTCAACATCAGAAATAGCGCTTTGACAGCGAGGACACCAGTTTACAATGTAATTGCCTTTATAGATTAAACCTTTATTGTATAAATCTACAAAAACTTTTTTAACAGCGTTTGAACAGCCCTCGTCAAGTGTAAATCTTTTTCTTGACATATCAAAGCTTGCGCCTAAAAGTTTAAATTGTTCTAAAATTCTATTTTTGTGCTCATCTGCCCAAACCCAAGTTTTAGCCAAGAATTTTTCACGACCTAAGTCATGGCGAGTTAGACCCTCTTTTGCAAGATTTTTTTCAATAACATTTTGAGTTGCAATCCCTGCATGGTCGCAACCGGGCATCCAAAGCACTTCTTTTTGTAACATTCTGTTATAGCGAACTAAGATATCTTGAAGAGTTCCATCAAGAGCATGACCCATATGTAAAACGCCTGTTACGTTCGGAGGCGGAATAACTATTGAATATGGTTCTTTTTTGGATTTGTTGTCTGCTTTAAAACATTCATTTTCTTCCCAAAACTTGTAAATGCTGTTTTCAATTTCCCTTGCGTTATAAACTGTTTCTAGTTCGTTTGTCATAAAATTTCCTCATAATGTTACAGTTTTAATTTATCACAAAAGTATTAGCCAATAAAGTTATTATTATTTATATTATTAATTAATAAAATATTTGAATGCGGATTTTATGTTCAATCTTAA
This sequence comes from uncultured Candidatus Melainabacteria bacterium, assembly GCA_934667125.1. GTDB lineage: Bacteria > Cyanobacteriota > Vampirovibrionia > Gastranaerophilales > Gastranaerophilaceae > RUG14156. The sequence continues at coordinate 7,622 of CAKULF010000001.1, forward strand.
TATTATTGATGTTTAGCAGTCAAATTTTTGCTAAGGAACAGCTTTTTGACAATCCGATTGAGTTTACTAAAGATAAAAATTGTTCGGTTGATGAGTATTGTGAAAAATATATTAAAGATATTGATATTGAAAAATTTATAAAAAATGAATTGAAAAATGATTATGTGGTTGTAAGTTTGGATGAGTGTCTTGATGTTGCACTTGAAAATAATTTCGATATTGCAATAAATGAAAATAGATATAAAAGTTCAAAATATGAATTTCAAAATGCTTTATCAAAGTTTTTACCTATATTGTATACAAAATCATATATAGCTGAGTATAAAGGGCAAATCCTTGTTGGCGGAGTTTTGAATGATAACTTCAGAGAAACCGCAATTTCAGTTAATTTTACCGCTCAACACGATTTAACAAACGGCGGAGCAGATGTTTTTGAAGCTAAAGCAACAAAATATTTTCAAAAAGCTCAAGCGCATAACTTAAATTTTTCTAAAAGCCAAACAATATATTTAACTTGTATCGGTTATTATGAACTTTTGCTTGCAAAAGAAAGAATTGAGATATATTTAAGAAATTTGATTGAAAGAAACGCTCAAATGACTTTAGCGCAAAAGCTTTCTGATTCGGGATTAGGAACAAAATTTGATGTCATAAGGTCTGAAAGTGAATTGGAATTTGCAAAAGCCAAGCTTTTAGAAGCTTTGTATAATTTTAAAACTAAACAATCAAACCTGTCTAATGTTATGGGAATTAATCTAAATACTGCTCTAATGCCTTTTGAAAACGATGTTAAAAGGCTTGAACTTGTTGATAAAGACATTTATTCTGTTGAAAAATTGATGGAAATGGCATTTAAAAATCGTGAAGATTTAAAAAGCTATAAGGATTTGATTAATAGCGAAGTTCAGAAAAGAAAACTGATTTTAACGGAATTTATGCCTCATCCTCACGTTATTTTTCAACAACAATTTCAAGGAACAGTTGCAACAAAAATCAATTCAAATTATATCCTTGGTGCTTATTTGGATTGGGCTCCGGGGGAAAATAGTGCTTTTGGGACTATAACTAAATATAAATCAAAAAAAGCTGAAATTAAGGCTATGAGGCTCGAATTAGAAAATAAACTAAGAAATATTCAAGAAACTTTGGTAAATAACTATAATGCCTCTATTTTCGCTTCAAGAGGGATAAAAATAACAAAAGCAAGGGTGGATTTTGCAAAAGAAAGCGTAAAATTGGCTATGCTTCGATTTAATTACGGCAAAGGGATATTGTTGGATGTTATTCAAGCACAAAGTCAAGCGACCCAAGCAAGAATAGAATATGTCGAAACAATTATTAATTATAATATTTCTCAAATAGCGCTTTTATATAATAGCGGAATGATTGAAAAAGGCATTATTGTTGATAATTATAAGCCTTAGGTACGAAAAATGATGGTTAAATTTTAAACATTTTGACACTTGAAAAATATTTTTTATTACATATACTATTTACTGTTAATTCGATTTAAGGAGATTTATAATGAAAGTAACAATTGAAGACGGTTGCATCGGATGTGGCGCTTGCGAATCATTCTGCGCTGATGTATTTAAAGTTGAAGATGTTTGCACAGTAGATGAAGCAAATATTGCTGGTAACGAAGATTCTATTAAAGATGCTGCTGATGCTTGCCCTGTAAGCGTTATTAGCATTGCTGAATAGTTTTTAATAATTTTTTAATTTATAAAGGTGCTTAAGTTTCTTGAGTACCTTTATTTTTTGTTTTTTCAATAATTTTATTAACCCCAAGCACAACACCTTTAGCAACTTGACCTGCGGCCAAACAAGCAACAAGACCCTTGAAGCCGTTTAAGATTGGGAATTTTAAGCCGACAATCGGCATAAAGCAAGTTGGAAGCAAAGGAATACCTAAATCTATTAAGGTTTTCTTTCTTTCTTCTTTGTTATCGGCTGTAGCTAGCGCTGCGCCAAAACCGACAATTGGAATGCCTGATGTTATAATATCTGTTGGCGCACAACCGTTTGCAATGTCTGCTGCTTTTGGTAAAAATTCTTCATTGATTAATTTAGTTAGTTCTGCTTTTTGTTTTTCGTCTAAACCTTGAATAGAGCCGATATTTTTTATAATTTCTTTAAAGCTGTAATTTTTTTCTAAAACTTTATTTCTTAAACCTGTTGATGAAACGGTGTCGGCAACTTTTGATACAGTTTGTTCTTTATTGATTAAACCGTTTACGGCTTGACCTTTTTTAAATGCACCGTTTAATTTTTCCATAGCACCATTTAAACCATCTTCGCCAAATAATCCTGTTAGAATTTCATCTTTTCTTTCACCAAGGATGGATTGCGCTTTTTTATCAACACTTGTAAGTAGTGTCTTGGAATAAACGTCGTCAATAGCGTCGCAGCCTTTATTTATCAAATTTAAAACGGGAATTTTTTGAATTTTATTTTGTAATTTTCTCCAATATGCGTCTTTTACGGTTGTAAAATTTACGCATAGGTTTTGAACTTTGTCAAATATACTTTTAGATTGCTTCGTTAACTCTTCAAAACCATCTTGGGTTGAATCGGCAAGTTTTTTGAATTGTTCTGCTAGTTTATCGGTTGGGATTTTTTTGCCGTAAGCAAGAGCGCTAACAACAGCGCCAACAGCTAAAAGCCCTACTGAACCAAAGATTAACAGCTTGTTTCTTTTTTTATTTCTTGCTTTTTTAGCGTTTTCTATATTAACGTCATCATAATATTGCGGCTTTGCGCCATAAGTGTTTGATAAATATTGTGCATTTGAAGTATAGTCTGTTTTTGTGAACATACTATACGGATTTTTTACTGAACTTGTACCGACGTTATTTATCATATATACTTAAAAACATTTTTTATATAAAAATTGCTATTTTTTTTCTTTTTTCTTAGATTTTTCTTTTTTAGCATATTTTATATTTGTTTTGGCGTTATCAATTGAAAATTTTGCAACAGGTTTTTTTGTTCTTCTGTCATAAAAAACAAGCCAATGCTTTGCTTTCTTGTCATTTATGCTAAAAGCTATTTTTCCTGTTACTCTATCCCCAGGCTCAATTGTCTTAAACCATAAGGAAGTATCTCCAAACGGGCTTGCAAAAAAGACTTGACCTGTGTTTGAAACAAGCGCTATATCAAAAGTTGAAAAAGAATAGTTTGTATAATTATCTATTCCAAGGGATAAATTAATCGTGTTTTCAACTCCAAACGGGTCTTTTTCAAGGGCGACATTATTAATTCTAACGTTTAGTCCATCCAATAACAATTCTTCTTGTTTAAAAGCGTCTTTAGTAAAAACAGGCATGTCGAGGTTATTTTCAATGTGGATTTTTAACTCATCCCCCGGTTTTATCATAAAACCTTTGCCTTTTCTTATTATTGCACATGTTAAACCCACAAGTCCGCCTATAGCAGCGCCTCCGGCTACAGTGTAGCCGTTTGAAGCAATGGCTGCGCCAAGACCCAGTGTATTTAGAGCAATAAAGCCGCCCGCAACTCCGCCCATTAGAGTGTATCCTGCATGGACAGCCACAGTTTTTGCTACCCCTTTTGCCATATTGTCTTTCGTTGTTAAGCTTGCTTGAATAGGGATTTGTCTGCCATCAGGGGTTACCATATAGTCAAAATTTATATTAACATAACCATCTCGACCCATATTTTTTGGATTTTCTATAACTTGAACAACGCCATGAACTATTGTTCCCGTGGGGATTATAACGCCTTTATCTGATTCAACGTCAGAAGAAACTTCAGCAAAAAATTCATCTCCCTCAACGGTGTAACCTGAGCTTAAAACCTGCGAAACAGAAAGGTTTATGGTGTTTTTTTTATTGATTGTTTCAACTTCGCCTGTGAATAATTCTTTGTTTAAATCTTGATTAATTGTGTCATCTTTTTGAATATGACCGCTCATGGGGTCTGCTATAGCTGTATTTAGCCCCAAAATTGCAACAAGCAAGGTTGATGATATAATTTTTTTAAAACAAATCCCCATAATTAATTAATATTATATTACTTATTTTTAAAAATAAAATGAAAAAAAGATTTTTTAATATTTTTAAACTATAATCATTTATGAAAGCTTTAAGGAGAAAATTATGAGCGACTGTATTTTTTGTAAGATTTTAAATAAAGAAATTCCATCAAAATTTGTTTATGAGGATGATGTTTGCTTTGCGATTAATGATATCAATCCAAAAGCTAAAAAACATATTTTAGTTATTCCAAAACAACATGTTAAATCGTTAAATGAAGTAGCTGATAATACTTTAATTAAAGAGCTTTTTGACGCTATTAAAAAAATAAATAAACAAGAAAATATAACAGATTTTAAAACTTTAATAAATACCGGTGCTGCCGCAGGTCAAGAAGTTAATCATCTTCATATCCATATTTTAGCTAATTAACTATGATAACAACTTTTTCAAAAAAAGAATTAAGACAAAAAGCTTTAGAAAAAAGAACTTCTAAAGCATATTTGGATGACAACATTAATAAATCAGCTAAAATTATTTCAAAAATTTTAAATAGTGATGATTTTAAAAATGCTAAAAACGTCGCTATATATCTTCCAATCAGAGGCGAAATAGATATTTCTTCTCTTGTTAAAGTTAAAGATAAAAACTTTTTTCTTCCAAGATGTAATGGTTTAGAGCTTGAATTTGCCTTGTATAGTGGTGAATTAGTGAAAAATAAATGGAATATATTAGAGCCAACAGGCAAAAAAATAAATCCTGAAATATTAGATGTAATCTATATTCCAGCGATTTTAGCAAACAAAAATAACTATCGGTTGGGTTATGGAAAAGGGTTTTATGATAGATTTTTTAAAACTCATAAAACTAAGGCAAAAAAGGTTTTGATTTTAGCTAAAGAATTTATTGCAGATGAATTTGTTCAAGATGATTTTGACATCCAAAATGACTATTTTATCACAAATTAGCGTTAAAAATTTGCTTATTCTTTTAAAATAATTTAAAATCAATATATGAACGAAATAAGACTTTATGATAAAATTTCTTTAAATTTTGGTGAAAATTCAATCAGTGGTTATATCGTAAGAATTGAATACGATAGAATTTATATTAAAATTGCGCCTCAAGATGTTGAAATTGCTAAAATTTTGCAGGAATTAGATGAAGTATCTTTAACAGCTATAACGCACTTAGGATGTAAAAAATCGACTGCTTGCGTTATAGAAACAATAAATGATAACGATAGATTGGTTGTTGAAAATAATTCAACAATCGAAACCGAGCAAAAAAGAAATTTTACAAGAATTGTTTGCGATTTTGAATTTAAAATAATTAAAAATAATGAAACATATATGGTTTCTGCTTTGAATATTTCAGCAGGCGGTGTGGCATTTAATACTAAAGAAAAATATTTTAACTTGAATGATGAAGTTATTATTGTTTTGCCTGAAGAAATTTTTGGAAAAGAAATTAAATGCAACGGTAAAATAGTAAAAATGAATGACTTAAAATATGCTTTAACATACGATAATTTAAGTGAAGATAATCAAAATCGAATAATGAAATATATATTTAATTTGTTTTCGAAAAATAAAAATCTAAAATAGGAGCAGCTTTGGAAAATATTAAAAAAATTGATAAAACGATAAGTAAATATACCCAAAAAGGCGACATAGCGCAAGCTATCGAATATTGTCAAAAATTGTTAACGGAAGAACCTGCTAACACTAATCTTCATATAAGATTGGGTGATTTATATCTTGATAGACATCTTGACGTTTATCAATCTAAACAATATATTGATGAAGCTATAACCGAATATCAAAAAGCTGCTGAAGTTTTAATTGATAATGGCGAAATATATTATAAAATCGGGGTTGCTCTGTTTCATAAAGGAGAACTTGATAAAGCGATAAACTATTTTAATATTGCAATAGAAAAAAATACCCTAATTGCGCAATCTCACTATATGATAGCTAATTGTTTAAAGAAAAAAGACCGTTTTCAAGATGCACTGGAACATATTGATATAGCGTTAAAAAATTGTTTCTTAAATTCAAGCAGATTGCATTATTCTAAAGCAAGACTATTGAATAGCCTGTATTTTACTAATTTTAAAAAGAGATTTTCAAGCTTTGTTGAATTGTTTTTGTCATTGGTGTTTTTGCCGTTTGATAAAGAAGCGCTTAAAACCGTTAAGCAAAAAGCAAAATGGGTTACGATTATCCCATCTTTAGTCAAGGCTGACGCTTATTTTCAACAAGGAAACATTGAGCTTGCTTTTAAAACATATTCTGATTGTATTGATAAAATGCCGGGGTTTTCTACGTTATACGTTATTTCAGGCGATATGTATCGAAAAGCAGGAAAACTTGAAGAAGCTGTTGTTGAATATAAAATGGCTCTTTGGATTGATGGCTTAAACCATAGTGCTTACGCCGGAATTGTTCAAGCTTATGAAGAAATGGGTGATTACGATAATGCTATAAATTATTATAATAAATATATTAAAATTCATCCGAATAATGCCGTACTGCATTCTAATTTGGCTAATTTATACTTTATGAAAGGCGAAGCTGAACTTGCTGTTTCGCATTATCAAACAGCTTTGACAATTAATCCTAAGCCAGATTGGACAAGTATTGTAGCTCAAACATTAGGTTTTATCCAACAAAATGTGATTAAAAATGTGGATTGTGCTATAGCAAACTATCAAATGGCTAATTCTCTTTCTCCAAAAGAAATTGATGTTTATATTTCTCTTGGAAGTGCTTTTTATGATAATGAAGATTACCAAAACGCCCTTGTTGTCTACCGTAGAGCGCTTGAATTAGAGCCAAAAAACTCTAAAATCCATTGTAATCTTGGCTATTTATATTGGGGCATGGGCGATTTAGATGAAGCCATTAAAGAATATAAATTATCAATTGAATATGATTCAAGTTATGATATAGCGTATAATAACCTTGGTGTTATATATTTGGATGATTTGGTTCAAATTCAAAATGCGCTTGATTGTTTCCATCATGCTGTTGAATGTAACCCGAATTATGCCCTTGCTTATTATAATATCGGAAGATGTTATGAGCTTAGAAATTCAAATATTGAAGCTGCTAAATATTATCAACAAGCAATGGATATCAACAATATTACAAACGAAATTGACCCGCAAGATATTCAAGAAAGACTTAATAATTTGTTTAATTAGAATAAATCTATTCTTCGGATTAATTTTTAAAAGTTTTTTCTATGCTAGAATAAGCAAATGAAAACATTGTTGTATATTTTTAAAAGAATATTAAACGCTGTTCCGATACTATTTATCGTATCTTTATTAAGTTTCTTTTTGATAAGACTTTCGCCGATTGACCCTTTGGCACAGTTGAAATTAAATCCTAATATAAGTGCTGAAACAATTGAAAAAGAAACAAAAAGATTAGCACTCGACAAGCCAATAATTGTTCAATATTTTATTTGGCTAAAGAATTTTTCGGTTGGAAATATGGGCTACTGCACCGATAACACAAAAGTTTCAACCAAAATTAAATCAAGATTGTTTAATACATTAATTCTATCTTTAAATGTTTTATTTTTTAGTTGGTTGATTGGTTTAACGATTGGAATTTTGGCTGCAATATATTATAATTCTTGGTTTGACAAGATTTTAACGGTATTTACAAGCGCTTCTATGGCGATTCCGTCATTCTTTTTTGCTATTTTAATGCTTCTTTTTGCCCAAAAGACGGGGCTTTTCCCGATTGGCGGATTAACAAGTATTAATTTCGATTCAATGAATTTATTTTCAAAAATAGCTGATATATATTGGCATTTGGCGCTGCCTGTCTTCGTTTTAACCATGATTTCAATAGCAGGGCTTGCTCGGCAAATGAGAGCCAATATGCTGGATGTTTTAAATTCTGAATATGTCAAATTTGCTTATGCCAAGGGGCTTTCAAGAAGAAAAATCATAATTAAGCATGCCCTAAGAAATGCAATCAACCCAATAATCACCCTTTTAGGCTTTGAATTTGCAGGATTATTATCGGGTGCTGCTTTAACAGAATATGTTTTTCAATATCCGGGGCTTGGAAAATTGGTGCTTGAAGCGGTTATGCAATCTGATATAAATCTTGTTATGGCAAGCCTTATGATTGGTTCGTTTTTGTTGATTGTCGGAAATATTATTTCTGATATTTTATTAAAACTAACAGACCCAAGAGTGGGGGTGTAGGATGAAATTTAATCAAATTTATCATAAATTTTTAAAAGATAAAGTTTCTCTTGCTGCTCTTTTTGTGTTGGTTTTGTTGTATGTTTTAATTTTGTTTGCGGATTTTTTTGCAATATACCCATCAACATACGCTAACCGCAAAGTCGCTTATTGTCCGCCAAGTAACATATATATCTTGGACAAAAATAATCATTTTAAAAAACCATACACCTATAATTATGTTAAAACCTTTAATCCGACCACGTTTTCGATTGAATATAAGCAAGATAGGTCAAAAAAATATAAGATAAATTTTTTTGCTAAAGGTTTTGAATATAAAATTTTAGGTTTTATAAAATGCAATAGACACTTAATTGTGCCATCTGATGGGGCGGATTTATTTTTATTAGGCTCTGATATAAACGGTCATTGCGTGTATTCAAGGCTGTTTTATGGTGGTCAAATATCTTTGACAATTGGTTTTATTGCGCTTTTAATATCTTTTCCGATTGGTGCATTGTATGGCGGAATTTCAGGATATTTAGGCGGAAACATTGATAAGGTTTTAATGCGCATAGCAGAAGCAATTATGTCAATTCCAAGTTTTTATCTTTTGATTATTTTAGCTTCAATTTTGCCATCAAACATGACATCAATTCAAAGATTTTTGCTTATAACTATAATCCTTGCTGCAATTGGCTGGGCAGGTTTTTCAAGGGTTGTTCGTGGGATGGTTTTATCAATTAAAAATCAAGAATATATAAAAGCAATTGAAACAATTGGTGCAAGCAAAAAACGAATAATTATTAAACATATTCTTCCTCAAACTTCAAGCTATATCATAATTGCGCTAACTTTATCTGTGCCATCTTATATTTTGGCTGAATCAGGTTTAAGTTTTTTGGGGCTTGGAATACAATTGCCTGATGCTAGTTGGGGAAATATGCTTCGTGAGGCGCAAGAGTTTGCAAACATAATTTATCGACCTTGGCTTTTGACCCCCGGATTTTTAATTTTTATTGCAGTTTTGTCATTTAATGTATTAGGGGATAAAATAAGAGATATACTTGACCCTAAAACGCTCAAATAGAAAAAGGAAGAAAATGCTGGAAAACATTGATTTGAATAATATAATTACTATAATTTTTAGAATATTTTTGGCCGTTGTGCTTGCTTTTGCCCCTGGGGTTGAAAGGGAATTAACGGGAAAATTTGCAGGGCTTAGAACGCATATCCTTGTTTGCGTTGGCGCTTGCGTTTTTACTTTGCTTTCAATTTATGGCTTTAAAATGCACGAAACTGTTGGCGTAATTGGAACAAATGACCCAGCCAGAATTGCAGCCCAAGTTATTACTGGTATTGGTTTTATCGGTGCAGGAACGGTTATGAGAAATGGTGGAAATGTTTTTGGAATAACAACTGCTGCAACGTTGTGGGTTTGTGCGGCTATTGGCATGTCTTGCGGTTGCGGAGAATATGTTATTGCGATTATTACCTCTATTGCGACTTTAATTGTTCTTGTTTCAATCAGACGATTGGAAAAAAACTTCCTTTCAAAAAGAAAAATGTTCTACACATTATATGAAATAACGCTTTCAGCTTCGTTAGAAGTATGTGATAAAATTCAAGAAGTATTTGAAAGCAATTTCCATAAGATTTTTAAATTAAACAAAAAATTAGTCAACCACAATGAGCTTAAATATAGCGCCGTTGTTTCTACAAAAAAATCTTTAAAAGATATAAATGAATTGTTTAAAATAATAGACAACATTAATTCAATCGAAATAAGGGAACATTATGAATAATATATTTAAAAATATTCCGATAAAAAAAACGATATTAACCGTTCTAATTACGATTGTATTGATATTTGTCTTTGCAACGGTGATTGAGCTTGAGTTATTGTTTAGATGTGAAAAAAAAGTGAATTTTGAAGAATTGAATATGAAAAATCTTTCAAAATTTTGTACGATTGAACAGCTTGAACAATTAAAAAGAAATAATCCAAATAACGGTATAGTTGATATTAAGCTTGCTAATTTGTATGCTTCGCTTAATGAAACTTCTAAAGCAATTGATTATTATAAAAAAGCATTGGTTAATACTCAGCGCTCAAATTTTTCATTGTATAGTTATGCTTTATTTTTGGCGCAAAATGATTTTGTTAATATGGCAACGACACTGGCTGAAGAAATAACTCTTGATAATGTTAAATCGATTGAATATAAAACTAAAATATATGAGCTTATAGGCGACGAACTTTTAAAAGCAGATGAAGTGGATGGAGCTAATAAAGCTTATCAAATTTCTTTTAAATATGCTAAAAACACTAAAAATAAAGAATTGAGCGAAAAAATCTGCAAAAAATATGCTGAATCTTATACGTATTTGGCTGATAAATGTGTTGAAGAACATGATATTGATGATGCAATATTTTATTTGAAACATTCTTTTAAATACAAAAAAACCGCTCTTGCTTCATATAAATTAGGTTTGATTTATCGAGATAGGGATTTAAAAACAGCTGAAAGATATGTAAATTTTGCTATTAAAACAGAGCCTGAGATTGTTAATCCTTATATTTATAATTCTATGTTGAATGAATTATACGATGTTGCAAATAAATATAATATGGAGGCGGAAATTAATTATTATGCCGTTAAGAAAAAAGCTTTTAATAAGCTTCTAAATGACTTTTATTTGTATAAAAACGATTTAATATTAACAGATGTTAATATTGTTTCTAAAAAGAAATTCTTCTCAAATGATGTTAAATATTATGTTGTGTTTAAAATTAAAAATCAAACCCAAAATGATATTAATGAGTTGTTTATTGATTTAACTTTGATAACCGATGTTGAAAAATTTGTCTTTAATAAAAAAATTGTGTCTTTAGCTTCAGGTGCTCTTGCAAGTAATGAGGAAAAAGAGTTTTATATTGAATTGACGGATGAAATTGTTGTTGAAAAACTTCAAAAATCAAATACGTTATTAGCGGAATTTTTCGGCAGAAAAAACATCAAAGCGCCACTAACCATAGTTGGAATTAAGCAAATTAAGATATAATTTTACATATATCTATGGTTGTGATATGTTATTTTTATAAAAGAATACTTGAATTGGAGAGATATGAGAGTCCACGAATTAGCAAAAGAATTAAACATAACATCAAAAGAATTAATTGAAACAGTTAACGAAAAATTGAATTTAGCTCTAAAATCGCATAGCTCAACTGTTTCAGAAGCTAACGTTGATAAGATTAAAGCCTTGTATCAAAAATCTTCTAAACCATCAGCAAAACCGAAAGCTTTTGTTGTTAAAAAGCAAAAAGTGGCTGAAGCAGCTGAAACTGTTGAAGAAAAAAAAGTCGAACAACCACAAATGAAAACTGTTTCAAGACTTGAAATTGTTCGTCCTGCTCCAAAACAAGTTCAAAATAGACCTGCTAAGGTTGAAGCTAAAAAACCTCAACAACCTATTGAAAAGAAACCGCAAGAAAAATTCGCAAGAAGAGAAAATTCAACAGACAGGCTTTCAACTCTGCCTTCAATGACTAGAAGAAATTTTGCAAAACCTGCCGAAAAACCACAAGAAAAATCTCAAGAAACAGATAAGAAAAAAGACTTTAAGTCTAATAAACCGCAATCGGCTGCTCCAATTAAAAGACATATTATTTCTCAAGAAATATATCAAAATCAAGGCAGACCAAACGCAAACAAGAAAAAGAAAAAAGAACACGATAACTTCAATAAAAAAGAAGAACAAGAAAGAATTAGCTTAGAAAAAACTGTTCAAAATAAACACAAAAAACACACTCAAGATACAGGTGTTGTTGAAGAAGTTAAATCAGTAGTTATAGATAGACCAATGACAGTTGGAGAATTATCAGAAAAAATCAAGAAAACTCCTGCTGAAATTATTAAATTCTTAATGCTCGAAGGTATTATGGTTACTGTTAATACGCCGATTGACACTGAAACAGCAAAAAAAGTTGCTAAAAACTTTGATCTTGAAGTTTTGGAAGAAGACCTTGAAGCATTCATTGCAGCTGAAGAAGAAAAAGAAGAAGTTAATAAATATTTAATTAACGCTAAAAAAGAAGATATTATCCGCCGTGCGCCAGTTGTTACTGTAATGGGACACGTTGACCACGGTAAAACAACTTTGCTTGATTCAATTCGTGCTTCAAAACACAAAATTGTTCACACAGAAGTTGGCGGAATTACTCAAAGCATTGGTGCATATACTGTTTGGCTTGACAAGAGAAAAATCGTATTTATCGACACCCCAGGGCACGAAGCATTTACTCAAATGCGTTTAAGAGGTGCGCAATCTACTGATATTGCGGTTTTGGTTGTTGCAGCAGATGATGGTGTTATGCCTCAAACTGTTGAAAGTATTTCGCATGCTAAATCAGCAGGTGTTCCAATTATCGTTGCAGTAAATAAAATTGATAAACCGGACGCTAACCCTGATAAGGTTTTACAAGAATTAACAGAACATGGTTTAATTCCTGAAAAATGGGGTGGGGACGTTATTTGTGTTCCTGTTTCAGCTCTTCAAAAAACAGGTATCGATGAATTGCTTGAATATATCTTGCTTGTAGCTGATATGCAAGAATTAAAAGCGGTTGAAAAATGCCCTGCAAGCGGTGTTATCATTGAAGCAAACCTAGACAAGGGCAAAGGTCCTGTTGCAACTATGCTTGTTCAAAACGGAACATTAAAAGTCGGCGATTCAATTGTTGTTGGTTCTGTTGGCGGAAAAGTTAGAGCATTATTGGATGATAGTGGAAAACGTGTTAGAACGGCAGGTCCATCTACTCCGGTTGAAATTTTAGGTTTGAACGAAGTTCCGCAAGCGGGTGATTTGTTTGAAGTTGTTAAAAACGATAAAGAAATGAAACAAATTGTTGCCCAAAGAAAACAACAAGAACGCTCAACAAGGCTTGAAGCAATGACAGCGGCACACGTTCAAAAAGAAGCGATGACCGATAACGAAGTTACAAACTTGAATTTGATTATTAAGGCCAATACAAACGGCTCAGCCGAAGCTGTATCACACGCTATTCAAAACGTTAAATCGCTTAAAGTTGTTCCAAAAATCGTTCATGTTGGCGTTGGTGATATCTCTGAAGCTGATGTTATGTTAGCAAGCGCTTCAAATGCCATTATTCTTGGTTTTACGGTTAAAGAGGATGCTAACGCTTTACTATCTGCTCAAAAAGAGGGTGTTAAAATTAAAAAATATGATATCATTTATCAAGTTCTTGAAGATATTGAAAAAACAATGTTATCATTATTGTCACCTGAAATTGAGGATGTTGAACTTGGTAAAGCTGAAGTCAGAGCGGTATTTACGGTTGGTAAAACAAACAAAATTGCAGGTTGCTACGTTACCGAGGGCAGAATTGTTCGCTCTAAAACTGCTCGCTTGATTAGAAACGGCGAAGAAATCTTTAAAGGTGAAATCGACCAATTAAAACGTTTCAAGGATGATGTTAAAGAAGTTAAAGAAGGATTTGAATGCGGTATTTCATTCCATAAATTTAACGATATCCAAGAGGGCGATATAATTGAAGTTTCAACAACAAAAGAAGTTGAACCGCAAACACTTGTGTAAAGGAATTTTATGTCAACATTAAGAAATGAACGAGTTAGAAAACAATTAATGAGAGAAATCTCTGATATAATTTTTAGAGAAATCAAAGACCCTGCAATCTGCGGAATGGTTTCTATTACTGATGTTGACGTGTCATCAGATAATACTGCTGCAAGAGTTTTTTATAGCGTTTATGGAAATGATGAAGTTAAAGCTAAAACCTCAAAAGCTCTTGAGCGTCACGTTGGACAAATTCGTCATGAAGTTGGAAAGAGAATTAGACTAAGAAAAACTCCAACATTGTTATTTATTTTGGATGATTCTCTTGAAAAAGGGGCTAAAATGACCGAATTAATCAATAAAATTGAACGTGGCGAATTGTAATGTATTTTTTAAATATCGACAAACCAAAAGGTTTATCTTCGTTTGATGTTGTAAGAAATTTAAGAAAACGTTTGAAAGTTAAGCAAATAGGGCATTCTGGAACGCTTGATCCTTTAGCGAGCGGTGTTTTGCAGATTGCCGTTGGAAACGCAACAAAATTATTGGATTTTTTATCTTCGGATAAAACCTATGTTGCTACTTTAAAATTTGGCTATAATTCAACAACATTCGATGATGAGGGCGAAAAAGAATTTATAAAAGAGCCTGATTTTTCTAAAAATGAGCTAATTGAAGTTTTAAATGGCTTTATTGGAAAATCTCTTCAAATTCCTCCAAAATATTCTGCTATCAAGATTAATGGCAAAAAACTTTGCGATTTAGCTCGAAATAATGCTGAAATGCCCGAAATTAAGCCAAGAGGAATTGAAATTTATGATATAAAATTATTGGAATTTGATTTGCCGAATATTAAAATCGAAGTTCATTGTAAAAAAGGAACGTATATCCGTTCGCTTGCTTATGACATTGGGCAAAAACTCGGTTGTGGCGCATATTTAACAGATTTAATCAGAACAAAAGCAGGAAATTTTGATATAAATAATTCTAATTCATTAGATGATGTTGAATTTAATGAAATTAACCCTCTTGAAGTTATAAGCCTTGAAACAAAAGAACTTAACGACTTTGAAATATCTAAAATTATTAATGGAAATTTCATTTCAAAGGATAAAAATTATAAAAACGATTATATTTTATTAACAAAAAATAATAAACTTGTATCTTTGGCAAAAATCGTTGATAATGATATAAGACCAAAAAAATTATTTAAGGATAACATTTGATGGGAACTTTTTTTAAAACTTTTTTAATTTGTTTAATTATGGCGCTTGGATTTTTGTTTTATAAATTCGTCGGAAACAATAGCTATTCGCCTGATTTAAAGGTAAGCAACGATATGTTTAATTTCAATTTGCCGAAAGATGAAGATGATACATCATCTGATAACGAAGCAAAAAACGAGTCTATAAAAAATGTTGTTAAAGATGAGTCGCAAAAAGTTGAAGAAAAACCCGAACTTAAAGAAGAAAAACCAAAAGAAACAACATATAATTTGTCTTGCTATTTTTATGCTCAAAACGGACAATTGGTTAAATCAACAAAAACGGTTAATAAACCTGTCAATATCAAAGACGCCATCGTTTTGTTGTTAAAAGGTCCTCTTGTTGCTGAGTCGAAAAAAGGCATATACTCTGAAATTCCTGCTAATGTTGATTTGATTTCGTTAAAACAAAATTCAAACAATATAACAATTAATTTGTCATCAAATTTTGAAAATAACGGAAGTTTCCAAAGTATTGAAAACCGCTTAAGACAGCTATCTAAGACGATTAAGTTGTATAATAAAAACGCAAAAATTTATCTGCAAATTAATGGAAAACAAGCTGAATATCTTGGCGGCGACGGGGTTTACGTTAAACAGCCGTTGGAATACTAGATTGATATCCAATTTTTTCTTTTAAATTTCGATTTTTTATCTTTTTTGTAGATAAAAATTGAATATTCCTTAAAATTAATCAATCCCGCCCAAAGATTTCTTGAATATGAATAGTTATTTGGGTCTATGATTTTATGCTTGCAATTTGAAAGAAAATAAAATTCTTCTGTTTTGTTCTTTAAGTTAATTGTTTTTGTTTTAATCGGATAAGAAAATTTAATCTCATCGTTATAATCTGTAAAAACATACACAACGGGCTTTTTGACGTATTTATTCAATCTTTCAAAAGCTTTATTTAAAAATTCATAATCAACCAAATTTTTTTCAATATCATTTTTTGAAATATAAAGCCCGATAGATGAAGTAGTCAAAATTTCATCCAAAATATCATAATTTTTAATAAAATTCAAATTTTTAAACTTAAATTTTTCAATTAAAGCAGGATTTATATAGTTAATATCTTCAAGCGCAAAGTGCGCTAAATCAATGTATGAGTGGTTTTTCTTGATTGAATTAATGTGCGAAGCGTTATTTTTAAAATTTTCTATGTAGGCTTTTTTGCTGGCTTCTTTTGCTCTTGAAGTTGAAATATAGCTATAATCCAAGTTAATATTTTTCATTTCTTTTTCAAAAGCTTCTCTTTTTGAAGTTATGTTTTCGTAAACGCATTCTAAATCGTATTTTTTAGCCAAAATCTCGCCATAAGCGTAATTTGTCAGATTTTCCTCAAAATTTTGTTGATAATTCAATACTAAATTTTTTTTCATTTGCAAAACTCATCATTTGAACGATTTACAAATTAACATATCATAAATATCCTATAAATAGGAAGAATTGTGGATAAATGTTAAGGAAAATTATTTTGAAGCAAAAAAATATGAAAAAGATTTTAAATGCCTTTGTGGCTTTGGTTTTGGCGATTTTTTGCTCTGGTTGTTCAAATATTTTCGCTGTCTGCACGCTTGTGAATAGTGCTAAAGAATTTATTGAAATTGGAGATATTAAATCTGCTATTTCTCGCTTAGAATCGGCTTATGAGCTTGATAAAAGCAATTATGAAGTGCAATATCTTTTGATTGATTCTTATTTAAGAGAAAAACGCTGTGAGGATGCTATTCCATACGCTATTTCAATTTTGAAACTTGAAAAATCGGAGGCTGCAACCTATCGAATAGTGGGTGAAACCTATATGTGCGCTGCAAATGACATATATGAGGACGAGATTTATCCTCTTCAAAAGGATAATTCAGAAATTGATAAGCGAGTTCAAAATAAATATATTTATAATTTAACCAAGGCAAATGAGACGCTAAATCAGTATTACAACCTTTCTCCGCACACGGAAGAGGCGTCTGAAATTGTTGAAACTATTCAAAAAAATAATGAAAAATTAGATAATTTTAAACGAGCAACAAGATGATAATCAATTCTCCAACAAGCGCTATAGCCTTTTATATCTCCAATTATCCAATCAAATTTTATGGCTTAATCTTAACATGCGCAATTGTTTTTGGGTATTTTTTATCATATTTCACATTCAAAAAATACAATTCAAAAGCTGAAACGGATTTTTTTGAAGATTTATTTCCAATAACGGCAGTTTTTTCGATAATTGGCGCAAGATTATTTTATGTTATCGGCGAATTTTCTTATTATAAAAATAACTTAGCTGAAATTTTTATGGTAAATCATGGCGGAATATCGATTTATGGCGGAATTATTTTTGGAATTTTAACAATTTATTTCTATTCAAAAATAAAAAAGCAAAATTTTAAAAAATATTTAGACTATTTTGCCCTTTTTATGCCTCTATCACAAGCAATTGGAAGATGGGGAAACTTTTTTAATCAAGAAGCCTATGGAAAACCAACAAACGGGTTTTTAAAATTATATATTGATAGATTTCATAGAACCCCCGAAAACCTTGATATATCATATTATGAGCCGACTTTTTTATATGAATCTATTTTGGATTTAATTATATTTTTTGTTTTATTATTCATCTTTTTTAAATTCAAAAATAAACCAAATTTCAAAGTTGGAACAATTGTTTTGATATATTTAATATTATATTCTTTTGTTAGGATACTCGTTGAAAACTTAAGAATAGATAGTGTTTTAAACGTTTTAGATATTCCAATTGCTTCAATTATTTCAATCATTATTTTATCAATTTCAGCAATTTTACTTTTCATTTTGTATAAAAAATGAACCTCTAAAATACATTAAAGGTTCATTTTTGATATTTATTTTATTGTTATTTAACAGCCATAATTTTAATCATTGATTTTCCTGTCATTTCAGCAGGTTTTTCAATTCCTAAAATTTGTAAAATGCTTGGAGCTATATCGCATAGTGCGCCATCTTTTTCAAGCTCAACCCCTTTGTTATTTGTAACCAAAATAAATGGTACAACGTTTGTTGTGTGGGCTGTTTGAGGTGAGTTCGTTTGTTCGTTGAACATCCATTCTGCGTTTCCGTGGTCTGCTGTAATAATCATTTCAACGCCGTTTTCAAGCGCTTTTTTAGCAATTTTTCCAACACACTCATCAACCGTTTCAACCGCTTTAATAGCTGCTTCCATAACCCCTGTATGACCCACCATATCAGGATTTGCGAAGTTAACCAAAATAAAACCATATTCAGGATTATCAATTGCTTTTAAAACGTTGTCGCAAACTTCTCTTGCAGACATTTCAGGCTGCATATCGTAAGTTGCAACTTTTGGAGAGTTAACCAAAGCACGAGTTTCAAGTTTGCCTGATTTTTCAACTCCGCCATTGAAGAAAAATGTGATATGGGCATATTTTTCTGTTTCAGCTGTTCTAAATTGTTTAACGTTGTTATTATCAAGAACATCGCCCAAAATATTAACAAGAGTTTGCGGTTTAAATGCAACAGGAACATCCATTGTTTCGTCGTATTGAGTCATACAAACGTAATATAAGTTTTTGATTGTAACTTTTCTGTTGAAACCGTCGAAATTAGCGTCAGTGAACGCTCTTGTTATTTCACGAGCTCTATCGGGTCTATAGTTAAAGAAAATGATACTATCGTTATCTTGAATTCTTCTTTCGCTAATTACAGTTGGTTCAACAAATTCATCTGTAATTTCGTTTTTATATGAGTTTTCAATTGCAACAGCAGAATTTTCTTCTTTAATTCCAATTCCTTGAGTTAAACAATCGTAAGCACGCTCAACCCTATCCCATCTTTTATCTCTGTCCATTGCCCAATAACGACCGATAATTGAAGCGATTTTTGGAAGATTATATTTTTTAAGTTCTTCTTCAATTTCAGCCAAGTATTGATGAGCTGATTTTGGAGGTGTGTCACGTCCATCAAGGAAAGAATGCACGTAAACATCTTTTAAACCGTTATCGGAAGCCATTTTGATTAAGGCTTTTAAATGTTTCATAGAGCTATGAACGCCTCCTGGGGAAGTTAAACCATAGATATGCAAAGCAGAAGAATTTTCTTTGCAGTGATTAATTGCGTTTAAAAATTCTTCATTTTTGAAAAATTCGCCCTCGTCGATTGCTTTGTTAATTCTTGTCAATTCTTGATAAACAATTCTTCCTGCGCCAATATTTAAGTGTCCAACTTCGCTGTTGCCCATTTGACCTTCTGGAAGTCCAACATTTAAACCATCAGCATGGATTGTTGTTGAAGGCATATTTTTCATATAATTGTCAAAATTTGGTGTAGAAGCTTGTGCAACGGCATTGTATTTAGTGTCTTTAGACATTCCCCAGCCGTCCATTATGCACAATAACGCTCTTTTGTTATTATTTGTCATATCGTAATCTCCTTTTAACAATATTTTATCAAAAAAATAGTTTTTAGAAACTGAATTTTGTGTTTGTTTGTATTATTATTTTAATAAGGAAATTGATATGAAATATTCAAAATATAATGTAATAATAATAGGCAGCGGCTTGGCGGGATTGTATCTTGCTAACAAGCTTTCGGACAATAATAATTTTAATGACGGAATACTTTTAATAACGAAAAATGACGTGTTTTCGGGCTCTTCTTCCCTCGCACAAGGCGGAATAGTCAGTGTTATTCCTGAAATTAATCAAAAAGATTCAATCGAATCTCACATAAAAGACACTCTAAAAGCAGGTTGCGGCTTGAATAAGTTGGATACTGTCAAGATGGTTTCTGTTGTATCTTCAACCGTTGCGGATGAACTTATGAGATTTGGTGTTGAATTTGATAAAAATGATAAAAATCAATTGAACTTCACACTTGAAGGCGCTCATAGCTGCCCTAGGATATTGCATTGCAACGGCGATTCTACAGGCGAAGTAATTGAAAAAACTTTAACAAATCGTTTGATAAATAAAAATAATGTTGATATTTATACAAATACTATGGCTGTTGAGCTTTTGGTTGATAACGATAATGTTTGTCGTGGGGTTGTAAGTTTTAATCATAGCAAAAATGAATATGAAACGATTTATTCAAATAATGTTGTAATTGCAACGGGCGGAATTGGTCAAGTTTATAAAAATACAACAAACCCAACAGAATCAACTGGTGACGGGATTGCGATTGCAAAACTCGCTGGTGCCGAATTGGAAAATATGGAATTTGTTCAATTTCATCCAACAGCGCTTTGCGTTCAAAATAAGCAAACCATGCCTTTAGTGTCTGAATCTGTTAGGGGTGAGGGCGCAAAATTGGTTGATATAAATGGCGATTATTTTGCAAAAGATTATAACGAACTTGCGGATTTAGCGCCAAGAGATGTTGTAAGCCGTGCCATTAAAGAACAAATGAAAAAAACAAATTCATCATTTGTAAATCTTGATATTTCTCAAATTGGGATTGAAAAATTCAAACAAAGATTTCCAACAATTTATTCGCTGTGTCAAGAAAATAATATCGATATTTCAAACGGTTTAATCCCTGTTGTTCCAACTCAACACTATTTTATGGGCGGAATTAAAATCGATATCGATTCAGCAACATCAATTGAAAACCTTTATGCAATCGGAGAATGTTCTTCTTCAGGGCTCCATGGGGCTAATCGTTTAGCTTCTAATTCATTGTTGGAATGTGGAGTTTTTGCGCATAATTTATCTGAAAAATTGATAAAAGAAAATTTACAACCGCCTAAAAAACACGATATTAAAGTTAAAAACACAATTGATAAATATTTTGAAAATAACACTCCGATGGATTGTCAAATTGATGAATTAAATGAAATTTATTCAGCAATAAAATCGACTATGACTGAATATGTTGGAATTTATCGTGATGAAAACAGTTTAAATAAAGCGTTAGATATAATATCCGATTTGCAAGCGAAATTCAATAAAATCGGCACTTTAAACTATAAATTATATTACGAAGTTAAAAATATGTTGATTGTTGGCTATAATATAGCACTCAGCGCACTAAATCGCCGAAATTCAATTGGTGCGCACTATAGAGCTGATTATGCTAACACAATTCAAGAAAATAAAGAGGAAAAAACAAATAATGAACAAATTTTGGTTAAATAATTTTGCTATAGATGACTTTATTAAAAGTGCTTTAAAAGAAGATATGTATTATGGCGACATTACGACGGATTCAATTTGTGCTTCATTATCTAATCCTGAGTTTGATTTATATTTAACAACTAGATGTGACGGAATTTTAGCTGGTCGTCAAGTATTTGAAAGAGTTTTTAAAATTTTAGCTGAAGATAAAGTTAAAATCGATTTTTATTTTGAAGATGGTGATGTGATTAAAAAAGGCGACAAAGTTGCTCATATTTCGGGCGATGCTCGCTATATTTTAACGGGCGAAAGATTGGCTTTGAATTTTGTTCAAAAAATGTCAGGAATTGCAACATATACAAGAAAATTTCAAGAAAAAATCGAAAAATATGGGGTAAATATTGTTGATACAAGAAAAAATACTCCAAATTTCAGACTTTTTGAAAAATATTCCGTAAAAGTTGGCGCAACAAGAGTGCATAGATTTAATTTATCTGATTGCGTTATGCTAAAAGACAATCATATAGCGCTCTATGGCGGTTCTATAACAAAAGCTGTGGCTGAAGTTAGAAAATTTTTATCTCATGCTCATAAAATTGAAGTTGAATGCGATACATTAGAACAAGTGGCTGAAGCACTTGAAAACAAGGTTGATATTATTATGCTTGATAATATGAGCTTAGAAAATATGAAAAAAGCTTGCGAATTTATCAATAAAAAAGCTATTGTTGAAGCTTCAGGGCAAGTTACGATTGATACAGTTGAAGATATTGCTCAAACGGGAGTTGATGTTATTTCAACGAGCGCTATTGTAATGAAAGCTCCAACATTGGATTTGGCTTTTGATTATGGAAAATAAAAAAATACCCGCTTTTTTGCGAGTATTCTAAATTATATATTATAGCTTGTTAAATTATTTGTCGCATTTGCACTTTGATTTGCGAAATAGTCTGAATTTTTTAGTTTTGCAAGAGCAATTATCGTCACATGTGCAATCCGCTTTTTTGCATTTGCATGAGCAATTTTTGTCACAATCGCAATTTGCGCTGTTACCTTTGCAATCGCAATTATAATCTTTTTTGCATTTTTTTAAGCATTTGCAGTTGTTTTTGAAACATTCACATCTTTTTCTCATTTTTTTGCAGCCGCATTTGCAATTGTCGCCACAAGATTTGTAGCAAGTTTCTTTGACTGGGTTAGAATTATCAGTTAAAGAAATTGGCATAACGCCATCTTCTGCCATTGCTAAACCGCTACATGCCAGACATAGAGCCATTATTGCTGTTGTTAATAGTTTTTTCATTTTTTCTCCTGTATAAAAATATTTTGGCTTCTTTTTTATAATATTTGTTTTAAATTTGGTTGTCAAATAAAATCATTAATTTTCTTTAGATTTTTTATCGTCATCATAATGAGCAAGCCCTGTAAATTCGTTTTTGCCCGTTAGTTTTTTGGTAATCCAAAACGTGATTTTTGGCGCTGCAATGGCTAAACCAAACACCGCAACTGCCCAGCCGATAAGCTGGAAAGCAAGAGTTTTTTGGTTTGTTTTTTTGATTAAATTTTTCATTTTATCTGCATCAATATTGATAACTTTGCCATCTTCGCCCAATATTGCAGCTTTTTCTTTGATTGCGGTTAATAATTTTGCTATAGATTCATCAATCTTATCTACGGTTGAATTTTTGACATAAGCTTCAATATGACCCCAGTCGCCATTCGTGTATTGTTTATAGATTTCATCGGCTTTGGTTTGCTCGAATAATTCACCAAGATGTAGCTGTTTTCCGTCTTTCGGCAATTTATTTATAGCGTCTTTTAGGGTGTCGGCTGAATAATTTGAAATTGTTTCGGCTGCTTTTGCGTCTACATCAAGCGAACCTGTCATTTTTCTAAGTGCTTTTTGAACGGCAGGAGAGCAGAAGTTATATAAAAATATTCCGCTACCATCCATTAATAAATATTCTAAAGCTTCATATTTATTTCTTGATGTTGCCATTCTTCCTGCTATCATTGGAACATCGGGCGCAATAAGTCTGAATTTTGTTGAATTTTCAACTAAATCTACAAATTTTTCAGCACAACCCATCAATCCGCCTTTGAATGAAATCGGATTTTTTTGAGTTTTTTTCTTAAATTCGTCTAAACTTTCAACTTTTAAAGCTTGATTTTGATTGTTATTGTTTTCTTTTTTCATTTTTTCAAGCTTTTTTTGAGTCATCTTTTGATTAATTAAAGGCAGAACTATTCCCATCAAAGCGCAATTTGCGGCAACAGCAATAATTGAGGTTGCTATTTTTGCCCCTTTAACTTTTTTAATTAATTGATTTGCGTCTTGACCTGCAAATTTTGAAACGCCATCTTTAAAATATTTTTTTAAACCGCTGGCGTCCTTAAAATCGCCAAAAACCTCTTTTCCGTTTGAAGTTAAATAATTGATTGAATTTTCAATTGCGGCATTTCCTTCTTTGGAGTTTGAAAAAGCTATTCCCATAGGGATATTCAAGAATTTTTCGCAAATCGTATCCCCGCCTTTTTTAAGCAAAGGTATACCAAAAAGCCAAACGACGGCTGACATTAGTTCTTTTCTTAATTTTTCGCTTGCTTCTAAAATTCCGCCACGTTTATATCCGGCGTAACCTCTTCCGGCGTCGGTTGGAAGCTCTATCATCATGGTTGATATTGCTGAGTTTGGATTGGCTAATGTATGTGAAAGCTTGGCTATTCTTGATGTTACAGGACTAATTGTCACAGTTTTCCCTTAATTAATTTTAAAATATGTTTTTACAAAACATGTGAATAATTTTTTTTGCCTATTTTTTGTAATTTTGTTTATTTTCGTAACCCGTTAAGGCGCAAATTTGTTCGCACCATTGTTTAATGATTTCTTCTTCGTCCAATTTATATGAAATAGGTTTGCCCACTATAACATCAACTTTTTGCTTTTTAAACATTTTCCAGTTGTATTCTTCTAAGCCCCTAATTCCCAATGGAACGATATCGATTTTGTTTGCTTTTGCAAAATATACAAAACCGCCGTTAATGTTTTCAATTGCTTTATTTTTCCTTATTCCGCCTTGCGGGAAGATACATAGGTTATATTTTGCTTTGAAAACTTCTTTAACACTTTTGATAGTGGAAATGCTCACTTTTTCTCTGTTAACGGCAAAAGCGCCCAGTCTGCATACATTTTTGGCGATATAATTATGTTTCCAATTATCTGTCTTGAAAAGCTCCTGTTTTGCCATATATGCAAGGGGTCTACCAAAAGCGTGGTTAACTATAAATACGTCCATATATGAAATATGGTTAGGGGCTAAAATATATGGTTTTTTTTCTAATTTTGCAGTTTTTTTGAAATTAAAATCATAGAAAAATGTTGCAAAAAGCGGAAAATACAAGATATACATAGCATAATACTGATATAGACGAGTTAAGATATTAAAATCTTTCGCTTTTTTTTGAGCATAATTTTTTGTTTTTTCTTTTTGAAGTTCATCTTCGTCCTTTGTCATTTTATTTATGCTTTTTTCCCATAATTCAACCATAGTGTCGATATCGTTGTTATATGGAATTGGTTTTCCAATTTTTATTTTCATTTTTCCATGGAAAATTTTTCTTTCGTCTTTTGACATGCCTGTAATTGCAACAGGTAAAATATCGCATTTTAGAGTTCTTGCAAAACTCGCAAACCCTTTATTTACGTTTTCAACGCTATCGACTTTTTCTCTTGTTCCTTGTGGAAATATGCCAAGGCACCAGTTTGTGTCTTTTAAGCCTTTAACGGTTTTAATTGTTGAAACGGATAGTTTTGACCTATCGACAGCAAAAGCGCCTAATAAATCTAAGAAAAATCTTGAAATTTTCGATTTAAAAAGTTCAACTTTTGCCATATAAGCAAGATTTCTATTAACGGCATGGATTACCAAAAATGGGTCTATAGCACTAACATGGTTAGAAGCAACGATATAGGTTTTATTTTTATCAACATTTTCTCTGCCTTCAATTTTTAGCCCATACACAAGTTTATAGTATGGAGCGTAAACAAGCGAGCATGTTATCCATTGGAAAAACCCTCTAAAACAGTTATATTCTTTTGATTCTCTTTTTTGATAATCTTTTTTAAACATAAAAACTCCCCTTAATATAAATAATTATACTAAATAAAATATATTATGATATAATTTTTTTATTAGGTAAGGAGAAAATATGAAAAAAATTCTTAGTTTTACATTAATGTCTTTGGCACTAACTTTCTTAAATTCTGCAAATGCTGATGTAGTTGGCGTTGTGGATACGGGTAAAATTCAAGATAACTATACAAAAGTTCAAAGAGCAGCAGATGAAATTTCTGACAAATATGCCGAAATTCAAAGATATGCTCTTGATAAAGAAAGAGATTATAAAAAACTTTCAACTCCATTGGAGCGCAAAAACTTTGAAGACGCAGCCGAAAGAGAAATTTCAAAAAGACAGGAAGCTTATCTAAAATTAAAAGAAAAGAAAGAATTAGAAATTGAATCAGCTATAAAAGCGGCAATTAAACAAGTTGCTATAGAAAATAAAATCGATACGGTTGTTGAAAAATCGGTTGTTTTCTTTGGCGGAGTTGATATTACAGACAAAGTTGTTAAATATTTGAACGCTGCAAAATAAAATTTAAAAAAGTACTTTACTTAATATTTTTTTTATTATATTATGTAGAAGTAACTTTTCGGAGGATTGCCGGAGTGGTTGATCGGAGCGGTCTTGAAAACCGTCGGGCATGCGAGTGTCCCCTGGGTTCGAATCCCAGATCCTCCTCCATTTTAAAAGCTCTCATTTGAGAGCTTTTTTAGTTTTCTTGATTTTTAAATATAACTAGACTCATAAATTAAGAATATCGAGCATATAAAACGAGAAGTTTTAATTTTAGCACAATTCAGCATCGCCAAGTCCAAATTGTTCTAAGCTATTAGACTTTGCTTGAACACAAATATACTCCATATCTGTTTTTGCTTCCATTGTTCTTGCGGCATTTGGAAGAACTTTAATACAAGTTCCTTCTTTAACTTCAACAACTTCATTATCTAAAGTCATTGCGCCCTCACCTTTTAAGAAAATATAAACTTCTTCGTTTTGTTTATGTTTGTGATTAAATGGCAATTTTACCCCTTTTGGCATTACGCTAACTGAAATTTCGCAACTTGTTAATCCCAATAAATCATGCAAAAAGGCTTTACCATTTTCATAATTTTTGTCTACTTCACTAATTTTCCCGATTTCTTCTTTTTTAAAGTTTGTCATAATGTTTTCTCCTTTCGTTAGATATCTAACTATTACTGTAAAAAATTTTGCTTACATTTTTTGTAAAAGTTCTTCTAAAAGTTTAACTTCTTTGTTTGATAAATTTTTGTTTAACATTTTGTTTAAATCTTTTGAAATTTTTTCAAAAGTTGCTTTAAAATCCTTGCCTTTTTGCGTCAAAACTATATTTGTAGAGCGACTATCTTTAGCAGAAGCTTCTCTTTTTAAATATCCTAGTTTCTCAAGTTTATCAACCAAGACTGTAACCGTTGGTTTTGTTCTATGAATGCAAGTCGCAATATCTTTCATCGTCATTTTGTCGTTTTTGTAAAGACATACAAGAATATCTCCATGGCTTGGCGCAAGCCCTTCTGCACCGTTATTTTTTAATTCTTCAACAATAAAACGATTACCTTTTTCATGGATTTTAGATATTAAAGATAGTATTGCACTCATATAATTATATTATAGTTAGATATCTAACTTTGTCAAGATGTTTTTTATTTTTATTGAAATATTATATTTCTTTAGACTTGGAAGCGGTAGCAAATCCCAATAATACTAACCCTTTCCCCAATAGCTTATCTTTATATGTTTGTATTTTTTTATGTAATTTGCAAAAAAAATAATTCTTTACGAGTTTTATATAATTGCACCGCAAACAATCCGATTTTATATTGCTAAAAAATTAGTTTAATATATAATCAAAGAAAAAAAGACTATTATGCCAATTAATACAGTAAAATTACAAAGACAAAACAGCGTATATTCTGCTTTTAAGTCATATTCTCAATATAATTCGACTTCAAAAGGTAATCAAAATTCTAATAATCGAATAAGAACATATAGCAGAAAAATATCTGACGCAGACAAGGCTAAAGCATTTGTAGGCTCGTTTGTCGGTACTTTAATTCCATTAATTTTAATGATGAAAAAACAAGGTGTGAAAAATCCACTTAAATTAGAATATAATATGTGGAATATGATTGGTGTTGCAGGCGGCTCAATAGCTGGAGGCGTCGGGCTTGGATTGATTGGAGAAGAAAAAGAAGTTCAAAAAAACAGACTAAAAGAGGGGTTGTTTCAACTGATGAATGTAGCAATTCCGGCATGGGTAGTGGGCGGAGTTGTCAGCCTTTGCGAAAATAGCAAAAAGTTTAATAATAAACAAAGTAAAATTTTATCCGTAATTGGCGGTCTTTTGGTTGGAATGCACGGCTCTGCGGCATTAGCTAACATAATCACCGACCCGAAAGATAAATATCCTGATAGAAAACTTACTCCAAAAGATGCTTTAGCTAATATTGATGATGGTATTGGAGCTTTGGCGCTTGCAAAATTGCCTATAGCTGAAAAATTAAACATAACGGGCTTTTTGCCTGCTGTATATCTTGCTTGCGGTTATCGTGCAGGTCAAAGTAATTAAAAATAGGAGCTATCGATGGTTGATAAAATTCTTGTTCGGGGTGCAAAAGTTCATAATTTAAAAAACATCGATATTGATATTCCTTTAAATAAACTTGTCGGTATTGCAGGGGTTTCGGGCTCGGGCAAGTCTTCTTTAGCGCTTGGAGTTTTATATGCTGAAGGCTCTAGAAGATATCTTGAGGCGCTTTCAACCTATACAAGAAGAAGAATGTCGCAAGCGCAAAAAGCGCAAGTCGACGAAATTTTATATGTTCCAGCTGCGCTAGCGCTTCATCAGCGCCCTGCTGTTGGCGGAATTAGAAGCACTTTTGGAACTGGGACGGAATTATTAAACAGTTTACGTTTGATGTTTTCAAGACTTGGTTCGCACAGATGTCCAAATGGGCATTATTTAGCGCCAACGCTGGCGGTTGCAGCTGAGCAAGAGCTTATCTGTCCTGTTTGTGGAGTTAAATTTTATGCTCAATCGGCCGAAGAATTGGCTTTTAATTCTCAAGGAGCTTGCAAAACCTGCCAAGGAACAGGAATTGTTCGCACGGTTGATGAAACAACTCTTGTTCCTGATGAAAATTTAACGATTGACGAGGGCGCAGTTGCTCCTTGGGGAACTTTGATGTGGTCTTTAATGACGGATGTTTGCCGTGAAATGGGCGTTAGGACTGATATCCCGTTTAAAAATTTGACCGATAAAGAAAAAGATATCGTTTTTCACGGACCTGCTGTTAAAAAACATATTTTTTATAAAGCTAAAAACACAAATCAAGCTGGCGAGCTGGATTTTACTTATTATAACGCCATATACACGGTTGAAAATGCGCTTTCTAAGGTTAAAGATGAAAAGTCTATGAAGCGTGTTGAAAAGTTTTTAAAGCAAGATGTTTGCCCCGATTGCGGCGGAACAAGGCTATCTGAAAAAGCTAGAAGCGTTAAACTTCAAGGAATTTCGCTAGATGTTGCATGCAAAATGTCATTAGATGAGCTTGTTGAGTGGGTTAGAGCAGTTCCTTGTTCTCTTGAAGAAAAAATGCGCCCAATGGCGAATAGCATTTGCGAATCGTTTTTAAATATCTCAAAACGCTTATTGGACTTGGGTCTTGGCTATCTTTCTTTGGATAGAAGTTCTTCAACTCTTTCAACAGGTGAGCGCCAAAGAATGCAACTGGCTAGAGCCGTTAGAAATCGCACCACGGGTGTGTTGTATGTGCTTGATGAACCCTCGATTGGTCTACATCCCTCTAATATTGTGGGTTTGAACGGCGTTATACAAGATTTAATCAGTGACGGCAATTCTGTTATTTTAGTTGACCATGATACAGCTATCTTAAAAGAAGCCGATTGGCTTGTTGAAATGGGTCCAAAAGCAGGAGTAGATGGCGGTTATGTCGTTGCGCAAGGTGAAATTTCTGATATAAAAAATGATAAAAATTCCATAATCGGCGGATTTTTATCAGGCAAAAGCCTTGTTAAAAGGGAAAAACAACTAAAAGGTGATGTTTTTAAAAATGGTGAAATATATTTGTTAACTAACCCAATTCATACTGTAAAATCTTTGGAAGTTAAAATTCCAAAAGGTTGTTTAACAGTCGTAACAGGTGTTTCAGGCTCGGGCAAAACAACAATGGTGCTTGAAAGTCTTGTTGTTGCTCTGCAATCAAAAATATCCTCAAAGCCCCTAGCTAAGCATATTAAGGAAATTAAAGCCGATGGAATTAATCAAGTAAAGCTGATTGACGCTACTCCTATCGGGATAAATATCCGCTCAACCATTGCAACATACGCTAATATCCACGATGAACTAAGGAAAATTTTTGCAAAAACGGATTTAGCAAAGGAAAAAGGTTTCAAGGCGGGCGATTTTTCATATAATACTGGAAAACTCCGCTGTCCAACGTGTGATGGGGTTGGAGTTATTAATCTTGATGTGCAGTTTTTGCCTGATGTTGAAATTCCTTGTCCTGATTGTAAAGGTTCAAGATATTCTAAAATTGTTGATGAAATTAAGTATAACGGGGTTTCTTTGGCTGAATTGATGTCTATGAGCGTTGATTGCGCTATGGAAAAATGCAAAGATTTAAAATTGGTTTATCAAAGATTGCAAACGTTGTATGACCTCGGGCTTGGCTATCTAACCCTTGGCGAAGCGACTCCAGGGCTTTCGGGCGGTGAAGCTCAAAGGTTGAAATTGGCAAGCGAGCTTAGGAAAAGTCAAAAAGATTCGGTTTTTGTTTTTGATGAGCCGACTATCGGCTTGCACCCGTCTGATGTTCAAACCTTGCTCAATGTTTTTCAAACGCTGATTGATAATGGCGCAACGGTTGTTGTTATTGAACATGACCTTGATGTTATTAAAAATGCAGATTGCATAATCGATATGGGTCCTGATGGCGGCGAAAACGGCGGTGAGATTATCTATAGCGGAACTGTGGATGATTTAAAGAATTGTAAAAGTTCTAAGACAGCTAAGTTTTTATAAGTTAATTATTTCATTTTCTTAACATTCACGCAATTTTTCTTTTAAAAAAGTTTTTATTAAAACAAGAGAGATTTATTAACGAGGTTTTTATGACTTGCAGTTTTGGCGATACGCAATTTAATGTAAATAGAAATAAGGCAGATTTAGAACAAAAATTCGCTCAAGCTTTCAGAAATTCTATGTCTGATTCTGCTGCTGAATATAATAATCAAGGAACTGTTTCATATTTCACTAAAACTGAAAATGGCGGTTATATTGAAAATACTAGAGATGACAAAGACTCTGGAAGCGTTAGCGCAAGATTTGGCGTAACGGGCTATATCGATTCAATTGAATACACTTGTTCTGATTGTGGCGATAGCGAAATATATAGCTACTTAAATGAAGATATAGATGGTGATGGCGATATTGATTCATTATTATCTGATTATACTTTTATTGAAAAAGGCGGAAATAAAACTTCAAGACATTATGAATATGATTCAAACGGCAATGTGACAGATAC
This sequence comes from uncultured Candidatus Melainabacteria bacterium, assembly GCA_934667125.1. GTDB lineage: Bacteria > Cyanobacteriota > Vampirovibrionia > Gastranaerophilales > Gastranaerophilaceae > RUG14156. The sequence goes on from CAKULF010000001.1 coordinate 38,497, forward strand.
AATAACTGTTGTAAGGGATAGCGAAAACTATAGATTAAGACAATCAACAGAATATAAATCCGGTGACATTTTATCTGAACAAGAAGAGTATTACCCAAATGGCAGAGTTAAAAGCAATACAACCTATACAACAGAAGGTTATTTGATGGATTGTTTTGATGAAAACGGTAACAAAGTAAAACAAAATAGTTATGATATGGCAACTAAAACTCTAACTTCAACTTTGTTGGATGAAAATGAACAACCATATTTGTTTAGTAAAAAGTCCGAATTGTCTGATGAAGTTGAATATGGAATGTATAAAAACGGCGAAATTGTTCCGTTAGACGAAAAGCAATATAATTTTGAAGTTGAAAATATGGGCAATAGCGGAGTTGAGAAGTTTTTTAACAGATTGTTTGGCTAAAATAAATCGCTATGCGAGCCTGTTGTTAAAAGAAGAATAATAAGCTCGCTATCAATTATTTCATAAACCAAAAGCCAATCTGGTTCTATGTGACATTCTCTGCAACCTGTAAAATTTCCGCTTAAAGAATGGTCTTTATATTTGGCTGGAAGTTCTTGTCCTTTTTGAAGCATATTTAAGACTAATTTAAGTTTGTCTAAATCTTTTCCACGCTTTTTCATTAATTTAATATTGCGTTGAATTTTGCTTGTAAATCTTAAATTATACACTATTCATCCTTTAAAATGTCATTCATCATCTCGTCAACTGATTCATACGCTTTCGATAGTCCAATTCCTTTGTTGGCGTCTTCGATTACTTTTCTTGTTTCTTTGTTGTAATCATTTATTGAAAGCGCAAATGGTATTCCTTGCTCTCTTACAGCTGCTTTAATGAACATAGTTATTGCTGTTGACATATTAAAACCAAGTTCATTACATAAAATATCAAAATTCTTTTTTAAATCGCTATTTAAACGTATGCTTATGTTTGCTTGTGACATTTTCACCTCGCTATTGTATTAACATTGTATTACTATTATAACACATTTGCATGAAATTTCAATGTAAAATGTTATGTTTTGAAAAATCTATGTTACAATAGCCTTGTAACTCAACTCAAGGTGCAAAATGTCTGAAAAAGAAAAAATGATAGCTAATCAAATGTATAACCCGATGGATAATGAGCTTCTTAATGATAGGATTAGGGTAAAACTATTGTGCCAAGAGTATAATGCTTTAAAATATGACGAGTTCGACAAAAGAAAAGAGTTGATAGCTAAAATAATTAACACAAAAACGCAAAATTTTCTAATCGAACAACCTTTTATGTGTGATTATGGCTATAATATAACGATTGGCGACAACTTCTATTCAAATCATTATTTAACAATTTTGGATTGCGCTAAAGTTGAGATTGGAAATAATGTTTTTATTGGTCCAAATTGCAATATATATTGCGCAGAACACCCCTTAGATAAGGATGAAAGACGAAAAGGGCTTGAATTTTCAAAACCTGTTGTAATAAAAGATGATGTTTGGATTGGCGGAAATGTGACAATCGTTTCAGGAGTTACAATAGGTTCAGACTGTGTGATTGGCGCTAATTCAACAGTTACAAAATCAATCCCCGATAATTGCGTTGCTGTAGGCTCTCCTTGTAAAATAATTAAAAAATTATAGTTAATCTTCGCTAAAATTAATCAATTTTTCGATTTTTACCCCAATAAATTTGGATAATTCATATATCTTTGCTAACGACATATTCGCTTGTCCTCGCTCGATATTGGCGATGTAGTTTTGTGAAACATTCATAATTTCGGCAAGTTGTTCTTGAGTTAAATCTTTTTTAATTCGCTCAATCTTGACATTTTTCCCAAATTTTTTTAGCAAAGTTGTTTTATCCATACTTATAAGTATATAAATATTGACTTATAAATTTAATAATGCTATAAGTTATAATATATAACTAATAACTTATATTTTGAGGAATAATTTTTTTATGCTTGGGAGAATTTTGAATAAGATAAAAACCGCTTGCGCTTTTTCGCTTGTTGAACTAATGATAAGCTTAATTGTTGTTTCGCTAATAAGTGCAGCTTTTGCGCCAGTTATAACGAAAAAACTCTCTCGAAGCATGGTAACAGTAAAAAGTGCTGTTGCTGCAGTTCGTTCCGATTGCGAAAAATTCAACAACAATGGCGGAAAGTGTAATGCCTGTATCGATGATTCTTGCTTGCTTTGCGACATCCACTGTAACTCCAATCAATATAAAAATATAGGTAAATGCCAATGTGAAAACTGTTCCGAACGCTCCGAGGGCTGTCTTGAATGCTCAAGCCAAGGTTGCGACAAATGCGCCGATGGTTATTATATCGATGAAACCTTAAAATGCGTCAAATGCCCAAAAGGAAGTAAGTGTTCGGACGGCAAAAAGCGTGAACTCTGCCCAATTGGCTATTATCAAGACGAAGAAAAGAAAACCGTTTGTAAATCCTGTTTAACAAAAAACGGAAACTACACCAATAAAGAGGGTTCAATCGCATGCCTATCTTGTATTGCAGGGCAATATGCAACAGATAATGACAACAACTGGAGCGCAAGTGAAAACATCAACGGCACACAATGCCTAACTTGCCCACTCGGCTGGAAATGCCCCGATGGCAAAAACCCAATAGCCTGTGCAAGTGGTGCTTATCAAGATAAAACGGGTCAAACCGACTGTAAAACTTGCCCAAACGGAAAATTTACCCCAAATTCCCCAAGCTCATCATGTTCAGCATGCAATAGTAAATGCGCTGTTTGCTCCCTAAATGCTACAAACTGTCAAAGTTGCGCAAGTGGAAACTATTTAACAGGCTCAAGTTGCAATTCATGTCCTGCAAATGCTAATTGCTCTGGTGGTACAAGTGGTTATAGCTGTAATAGCGGATATACGTTGCAAAACGGAAGTTGCATAATAGCGCACCAGCAACCTATATGCCAAGATTCGGGTTTATGCTCTTTTAGCGGAAGTATATCGGGCAACTGGCAATTAAGAATTACAGGCTCAACCATAGTGCGATTTAGAAGCCAAGAACAAATTGATATATTTGTCGTTGGCGGCGGCGGAGCAGGTTCATCAGGCGGTTACGGCGGCAGTGGCGGATGTAGTGGTTTTACCAAAACCCTTAGAGGACAGACTGTTAAAGGTGATTACAATGTAACAATCGGTGCAGGCGGCGCTCGCAACAGCGCTAGCGGCTCTTCTACTTCGTTTGGCAGTTTGGTTACTGCTAATGGTGGCGGAGGAGGACAGTATAGTGGACATTGTAGAGGTGGCTCTGGCGGTGGCGGCGGCGGAGGTGGAAGTTACGCAGGTGGCGCAGGATCTAACGGTTCAGATGGCGGTCCTGGGGGTACGTATTGCTCTGATTATACATGCGAAAATAAGAGATATGACGGTGTTGGATATGGTCAAGGCACGACTACCAGAGCTTTTGGGGAAAGTACCGGAGAATTGTTTGCAGGCGGCGGCGGAGCAGCAGGTGGAAATGATGGAAATGCTAGTGCAAGTGGTGGTTCTGGTGGAGGCGGCGCAGGCGGTTGGGGCGGCGCTAGCGGTCGAGCAAACACCGGAGGCGGTGGCGGCGGATGCGCAAATTGGTCATGCGGCGCAGGAAGCGGCGGCTCAGGAATAGCATTGCTTAGAAATAAACGTTGGTAAAATTTTCATGTTATTTTGTGTTTGATGTCGAGGGCTTAGCCCTCGTTTTTTTGTATAATAGTAGGTCGGATTTACCAATCCGACAATATGTTGTAAAGAGCTGAGACCTTGGTCTCGACGGGCATAAAAAAAAGAGCCATAAAGGCTCTTAATTTAGATTTGGGCCCGGAGAGACTCGAACTCTCACACCGAAGGCGCTAGATCCTAAATCTAGTGCGTCTACCAATTTCGCCACAGGCCCAAATTTATATATTTAGTTTTCAATTTTCTCTTTGAATCTGTGGCGAAGAAATTGCTTCGCTTTTTCCCTCTCGAAAATTGCTCAACGGTTCGCAATTTTCTTCGGCAGAGTGCCACAGGCCCAAATTAGTTCTATTAAATTTTCAAATTCTTTGTCGTAACCGCTAAACGGTACTTTTCTATAATACTATAAGAAAAATTGACAGTCAAGAACTAAATATTTCGACACCAATATTTATCCAACCATTTTGTCGGTTTAACATATCTAAAACCGCCTTTGCCTGCAAAGCCGTGATATGCTTGTTCAGGGGTTGGGCGACCATGGAAGATAATAATCTTAGCTTCTTTTGGGTCTTTTGGTTCTTTAAAGAAATTCAATGGGAATGGTTGCAAACAGTTTCTTTTAAAGCTTACACACCAAGATTTATCCCAATACTTCAAAATCCCTTTATTATTCATCATGTGAGATAAAAACGCTTGTTCATTTTTATATCTTTTTCTGATGTCTTTTCCCTCTTTATAGAAGTTTTCAATAATATCCTTATGTTGCTTAACATTGAACTTGAAAACAGATGAATTTCCTATAATATCATCCGGAAAATCCCAATCTTTGATTATGTAAAATTCGCCCTCTTGACGGAAAAAGCAATCGATATTATCTCTTATAACGACATCTAAATCCAAAAATAGTGCTTCGCCCTCTAAATCAGCCAATTTATCAGTAAATAAGCCTAATTTTTTCCAAGCTTTTTCAGGTAAACCCTCGTCGTTTAACTCGGGCAGTGGTCTGACTTCAATATTTTCGTCTAACCCCTCAGCTTTATCTGTAAAGCAAATAAAACGGTGTGGCAGGGTTAAATTTTTCTCAACCATATTATATAAGCTATTTACATAATTTGCGCCAAATTTGTCGCCCCATTTGATACATATTACGTTTCTTTTGGATTTTTCTAATAAATCTGCCATATTAACTCCTATTTTCCGATTTGACGCATTGTTGGAAATGCAATTACATCTCTGATTGATGGTGAATTGGTTAACAACATAACTAATCTGTCTATGCCCATACCCATACCGCCTGTTGGAGGCATACCGTATTCAAGAGCGTTGATAAAGTCTTCATCAATTTCCATAGCTTCCTCGTCGCCATTTGCTTTAGCTAACGCTTGAGCTTCAAAACGTTGACGTTGGTCAATCGGATCAGATAATTCAGAAAACGCATTAGCAATTTCCCAACCGTTTACACGAGTTTCAAAACGTTCTGTCAATCTATCGTTATCTCTATGAACTTTGGCAAGCGGCGAAATTTCATGAGGATAGTCGATAATGTGACAAGGTTGAATTAAGCTTGGTTCGATTTTTTCTTCAAACACTGCTTCAACAATTTGACCCCAATTCATATTTTCATCAACATGAACATTGATTGATTCGGCTAATTTTCTTGCTTCGTCTGCTGTATAAACTTCAAGAAAATCTATTCCTGTTTCTTCTTTGATTGAGCCTAGCATAGTTTTTCTATCCCATGGCGGAGTTAAATCGATTTCGTTTTCGCCATATTTGATTTTTGTTGTGCCTAAAACTTCTTGACCTACATAAGCTACCATGTTTTCGGTTAAAGTCATCATATCATTGTAGTCTGCATAAGCTTGATATAATTCAATCATAGTAAATTCAGGGTTGTGACGAGTGTCTATGCCTTCATTTCTGAAGCATTTTCCGATTTCAAAAACACGTTCAGAAACACCACCAACGATTAATCTTTTTAGATATAATTCAAGAGCAATTCTTAACGTTAAATCCATTTCAAGAGCATTGTGGTGAGTGAAAAACGGGCGAGCATTAGCGCCTGAAGCGGTTGTTTGAAGAGTTGGAGTTTCAACTTCCATAAAGCCGTCACGAGCTAAAAATTCTCTGATTTTTTGGATAATTAGGCTGCGTTTTTTAAATGTATCACGAACTTCAGGATTAACTATCATATCTAAATATCTTTGACGATAACGAACTTCAACATCTGTTAAGCCGTGGAATTTTTCCGGAAGAGGCAATAATGATTTAGATAATAATTTTAAATCAGTTGTTTTAATTGAAAGTTCGCCACGAGGAGTTCTTCTGATTGTTCCTGTAAAGCCCACAATATCGCCAACATCAATTAATTTTAAAACTTTCATTTTTTCTTCAGGAAGATTAGATTTGTGTGAAAAAACTTGAATTTTTCCTGTTGAATCCATTAAATCTATAAACATGCCTGAGTTTCTGATTGCCATAACACGACCTGCAACAGAGTATTTATCTTCTGTTTCAACACCTGCTTCAAGCGATTTGTATTTTTCTTGAAGAGTTGCTGCATTAGCGGTTTTGTCAAACGTGTAAGGATATGGATTAACATTCATATCGATTAAGTCTGTTAATTTTTGAATTCTATTCTCTCTAATGCTAGAGGCTGTGCTATTGTTGGTGTTTTGTGTAGCTTCCATTTTATCTCCTTAAAAATTATAATTCGGTATTTGAAATTCTCTTTTGTCTTCGTCTTTTGTCGCAAAAGCGGTGTATATTTCAAAAGATTTTTCTTTAGAATTTTGAACATATTCTTCTGATAAATATTTTTTATATGTTGAATTTAATTCGCCATCATAGTTGCCTAAAATGTTTGCGCAGTTGATTAATTCAGCTTTATCAGAACCGCCTGCGTAAGCTTTTGTCTTTGCATCCGTTCCTGATGGGCGAATTTCAATAAATTTATCTTCAAATAATAAATATGTGCCATCTCCAACGAAAATCACGTCTTTTAATTTTGAAAAATCAAGTTGGCTAAATGTTTCTTTTAAGATATCCTTGATGTTTTCAAGTGTGATTTTGTTTTCATATTTTGCAATTGCAAGGGCAAGGTAGAATAAATCGTTTTTGGTTCTTTGCTTTTCGCCCTCTACTTTTGCTTGTTTTAATTTATCAATATCAGGTTCAGATTCGTTATAGTAAGCTATGTCAACCCTTACGTCAAATCTTGAAATAATATTGTTGTCATCATAAATTTTTTGCAATTGTTCAACAAGAGTGATATCAATTGAAGAAATTAAAGCGCTCGCAACGATGATTGCTTCTGTTGCTGATTTTTCTCTCATAGCAAGAGCCATTCTTCCGCCTAATGATTTAATCGGTTCAATTGCGCCAATAATCATGCCGCCTGATTCTTCTCCGCCAAATATCATTCTTGGGGATTTTCCAAGCTCAACTTTTTTATTGAATACATCATAAATTGTAATATTTTCAACATTTTTTTCGACTTGAGCTTCAATTTTTTTGATTGCTCCTGCTATTTCTTTAAAGCCGACAGGAGTGTTGATTATTTTAATTCCTTGTGATTTTGCCCACTCATCCCAAGCTCTTGAGCTTGCTGTTGTTTTAATCATGAAATATTCGCTATCTTTATTTTTTTCTAAAGATTTATTCCAATAATCCATAATCATTAAGAATGATTGATTTGCACTGAATATACAAAGAATTCTGTCGTTATCTAATTCAACGTAATCAACGCCTGCTTTTATAATTGCCTCTTTTTTATCTGATGAAACAATTTGAACAATGTTTAATCTGTCATGGTCGGGGTCTGTGATTAATACAACTGTGTTAATCGGGTAATTTTTTAATTTTTCGCCATAATTAAGTGATTTTACAACTGGGAAATATTCTTTTCCGTCTTTATCTTTTGCTAAAACCGTAACATCAAGCGACCAATCGTAAAAATCGCCATTTTTAGTATCTTTTCCAATTCCGTGGAAAAATGGGTCTTCAGCTGTGTTTAACCAATCGAAAGTTTTATCGATTTCAAGATTTTTTAAGATTTTTGATAATGTGTTATAAGCACAACCGCCAACAGAATCGATTATGATTTTTTTATCAAAGTTTTTGATTTTTGAGATATTTTCTCTGTTTGCAACGCCGTTTGATAAATATTCACAATATAAATCAATACCGTTATTTAATCTATCCATTGCTTTTTCGTCAATTAATTCATTATCAGATGAAGCGAAATTGATTTCATAATAACCTTTAGTTTCAACTTCATTTAAAATTTCTTCAATTTTATTAACAAATTCTATGCTTTCGTTTGGCAAGAATTGTGAACCTTGGTTATTTAAGTCTTTTGTTGCGTTTTTAACTGAAATACCGTGGGAAGAAGTAATATATTCTGCTCCAACAAGGTCAAGTTTGAAAGCTAAAAATGAAGCAAGCCAAATTGGAATAGTTTGGCGATTTGTTGGAGTTAGGGTTCTAATGCCCAGTGCGCTTTGAATACGAGCGATGATATCTAAATATGTTTTAGAATTATATCTTACTTCGCAACCAACAAGTTTTACAAGGTTTTGAGATGGGTATTTTTCTTTTAAAACAAGAGCTTTAGCTAATGTTGCAAGAGTAATACCGATTGTGTTGATTGGAAAACGTGTATCGTGCGGATATAGAATGTTTTGCGGACCTCTAATTCCTGCTGTTGAAACCATAGCTTCTTTTTTATATCCCGCAAACCAAGTTTTCAGGTTTAATTTTTCGACTAATTCTTTTGTAAGTCTGAATGTAAAAGCGTTTTTGTCGTTATAGTTAAAAATTTTGTCTTCTTTAATATCTTTTGGCGTGTTTTTTTCAACACTTTCTTTTAATAAGTTTTCTAATGCTAATGTTTCCATACTTTTCTCTCTATTTCTCATTCGTTGATATAATCGTGTATACTAAAAAAATTGTAGCATAAACATATTAAAATTAATAATTTACTTACTAATCTTAATATGTTTAAGTTAAAAAATATTACTTAGCTTTAACGCCTGATTTTTCAACGATGTTCTTTTTGCCTGTAAGTTTTTTGAAAGCTCTAACATAAGCACCCTTTAAGCCGCCTTGTTTTTCTTGTTTTTCGTTGAAGTCAAGAAGTTCTTGTCTTGAGCCCATACGAGTTTTTGGTGAACAGATTGAAAATCTTACTAATGATTCGTTACAGAATTCAGTTAAGGCAGAAACGCTTGACGCTGCGATTATGCTTGCATTCATAATTGGTTTGAATGTTGAATTGAATAAGTTCATTAACGTTCCATTGATTAAGAAGTTAGCTAATTTATGTATTATTCTTTCGTTTGTTTGTTCTCTAGCGCCATCTATATCTTTACCGTCTGATTCAATTAAAACTTTGTTTCTATAGTCGTTTACAAAGAAATATGTGCTGATTGCGGTTGCAATTGTACGACAGTTGTGAGCAACATCAACAATGCTTGTTCCGCCGTTAGCTTTTGTGCTTCTAGCTCTTTTTGTTATTTCTTCAAGTAATTTTTTATGATTGTTGCCATATTTCTTAAATAATTTGTCTAATGCTTCAACTCCATCATTATATTCTTTGGGGTATGCGTACTTAACGACTTCTGGAGGTGCTTGCTTAAATGAATATCCGCCATTACCTATATCATTCCTGCTTGCCATTAGTTCGTGACGTTCTGCCGGAACACGAGACTTGTTATTATTATAGAAAGCTGAGATTTCGCCTAATCTATCTCCTGCTCCCTTTAGTTTATCGGCAACTTCTATTGTTGATAAACCATTGTTTGCAACATTTTTAGTTGGTGTGAATTTTTTAGATAATGATTTATAGCCATCGCATAAAAGTTTTCCGGGAAGAGAGAAAATGGCTGAAATTGTATTGCCCATTTTAGCAAAGCCGCTATAGATACTGCCTAGTATTAATCTTCCGTCTTCAACTTCAATTTTGCCTATAGCTCCTGAAGTATTTTTATCGCCTGTTAATACATTTCTATATTTTTCAAGAATTTTTCTTCCGTCTGCTGTTTTAACTGTGTCATCCTTTAAAACAGAGTCGATTTTTCCGATTAATTCGTTTGGATCAATATAACGTTTTTTAGTTGTCAATCCTTTTTTAATTTCAGCAAGTTTTAGAGTTTTAGAAATCTCAGCTAAAACTTCTGAACCTTTTGAAGTTCTTGAAAATATATAAAATGCGCTAAAACCTGCAAAGCACAAGCCTAAAATCTTTCCAAGTTTGCTTTTTTTCTTTGGTTTTGCTTCTTGTTGTTGAACTTGTTCTTGATTTTGATTTTTAATATTTTCTCTTTGAAGATTTAAACTTGCAAAGCTTCCATCTGTTTTTGCAAAATCTTTAAATACAATTTGGTTATTCAAGTTTGCTTTAAATGATGGTTGATTTTGTTGTTTAATTTCTTTAACTTCTTTATTTTCTTTAACTTCTTGATTATTTTTCTTTGCATTTTTTGCTCTTCTTTTTTCTGCAACGTGTTTTGCTTGTTCAGGAGTTAAAGGAGTTAAAGGAGTGTGAGTAAATAATCTTGAAGTAACTTCCGTGAATAATGAAGTTGCGCCTGAAACAAGAACTGTTAGAGGAATGCTGTTTTTAGTATATTTATCAAATGCACCCAATGATATGAATTGGAAAATTGCATTCATTGCATATCTTGAAAATTCTTGTTTTTCCCTAGTTTGAGCAGATTGTTTTGCTTCTTTTTTGTCGTCTTTTTGAAGAATTGAAATATTATAAAAATCTGTTCCTGTAAATATTGTTGAAACAAGACCTGTTGTTAATCTTGTTAGAGTTCTTTCATCTCTTGTTCTATAACTAATTGAACTATTTGCAATGTTTTTAGCAACTTTTGAAGTGAAAGCGTTTTCGTCGTAGTTTACTTTTTTAAATACTTCAACTAAGTTCAACATAGCGTCTTTTGCGATTGCTTGTTCGTTATGAAGAGCTCTTGAGGCAAAAATACCTTTTGGAGTATAGTTTTTATTAAGTTTTTTAGCTAAACCGTTATATCCGTCTACTAATAGCCCTGGAATATCGATTAGAGTATCTTTTAAGTCTTTTATGAGTGAATTTGGCTTAATTTGACTTGCATCGCTCCATTTTGCTTTAGACATCAAATTATCAACATAATTTTCGCCTAATGTTGTATTTGCAACGTTTCTTAATTTTTCAAAATTACTTTGATTAATTTGAAAACGTTGATTCATATCCATTTTAGGAGCGCCGTTTTTAAGTCCTATAAACGCTAAAGTTGCTGCGGATAGCGCAGCAATTGAATAAAAAGCTATTTTTTTCTTAGATGTTTTTGATTTTTGACTAGTAGCGCTTGAAGAAGTTGTATCGTTTGAATTAGAAGTAAAATGTTGTTGTGAAGAATGGGGAGCTTGACCGTTCGCCTTTCGTTGTTTGAACTGCGATAATAACATTTGATTATTGAATTGATTAATGCTATTCATTTGTTCCCATCTATGAAAAATTTTTGAATTTTTCATTTTCTAATACTAAACTACCATAATAAAACATGTAAAGGAAATAAATTGCCCCAAATTTTAAGAAATTTGTATTTTTGTTAACAATTTGAATAACTTCTTAAAATAACTTATCCTTTTATTATGGATAAGTTGGGTAAAATTCTAATTGTGGATGACGAAACTATGGTCACCAAAACGCTTTCTATGCTTCTTGGGCTGGAAGGGTTTTCTAATGTCTATACGATGAACTCTCCGCTTGACGCTTTAGAATTTTTAAAAACTAACGAAGTTGATTTAATTATTTCAGATTTTATCATGCCAACTTTAAATGGAATTGATTTTCTTGATAAAGCTTTAAAAATTCAAAACGATGTAACATCAATTCTTTTAACGGGTTATGCCGATAAGGAAAATGCAATTAGAGCAATTAATGATATTGGAATTTTTAAATATATAGAAAAACCTTGGGATAATGCTAATTTAATTATTAATATTAAAAATGCCTTGACTCAAACAAGATTAAAAAAAGAATTAAATCAAAAAATAGTTGAGCTTGAAGAAGCTAATAAAAAATTAAAAGATTACTCCAATGAGCTTGAAATAAAGGTTTTAGACAGAACTAAGGAACTTACAAAAGTAAATTCAAAACTAAATGCAATAATTTCAAATTGCGCCGACGCTATTATTATTTTTGAGCAAGATTTTTCAATAACAGAGCTTAATACAACTGCTCTTAACCTTTTTGGACAATCAAAAAAAGATTTAAAAGGCAAAAACCTGTTTGAGCTTGTTGTAACAGAAAAAACCCCGCTATCCAGAACAGAATTAGATAATAATAAAAACATTTTTTTAAGAAATTATTATTTAATTAATTATTCAAAAGATATCAAAATTCCGGTAGAAATCAGTATTGCGCCTGTTGAAGATGATAAAAAGAAATTTTATGTTGCAGTTATTAGAGATGTAACTTATCAAAAAGAAACCGAAAGACTTCGTGATGATTTTGTTGCAACTTTAACCCATGACCTTAGAACGCCATTGTTGGCGGCAATTTCGGGACTTGATTTTATATTAGATAAATCCTTAGGGGAAATTAATTCTCAACAAGATAAACTGTTTTCAGCTATGAAAAAAAGCTCGGAAGAAATGCTTGGGCTTGTTAATACTCTATTAGAAGTTTACCGCTATGAATCAGGTAAAACATATTTATGTAAAACAAAATTTGATATCGTTAAATTAATTAATGAAACAGTTGAAGAATTATTGCCTTTAATTCAAAAAAGCTCAATGGAAATAACATGTTCTGTGCCTGATGAACTATTTATAAATGCCGATAAAAATGAAATTAGAAGAGTTATAGCTAATCTTGTCGGAAATGCGGTTAAGCATTCTCAAAACGGAACAAAAATTAAATTAAATGTAATCCAAGAAGACCATGACCTTAAAGTTGAAGTTATAGATGATGGGGTAGGGATATCTCAAAGTGATTTAGAAAAATTATTTAACAGATTTTCCCAAGGAACAAATCAAAAACGTTCAACTTCAACAGGATTGGGCTTATATTTATCTCGCCAGATAATTGAAGCACATAATGGTAAAATTTATGTAGAATCAGAAATTAATAAAGGTTCAAAATTTGTATTTATTTTAAAAAACTCTATAAATGATTGTAAGGTTGTATTATGAAAAAGAAAAATATATCAATATTGCTAGTTGAAGACCATGAATTCACCAGAATGGGTTTATCTATGATGATAGATAATACGGAGAATTTTTCCCTTATAGCTCAAGCAACAGACGGGGTTGAGGGGGTTATGCTTGCTCAAAAATATAATCCTGATGTAATCTTGATGGATATCGGACTTCCGAATATGGATGGTATTTCAGCTACTAAGAAGATAAAAGAAGAATTAAAGCTGGATTGCGCTATATTAATGTTTACTTCTCGTGATAACAAGGATGATATTTTTTCAGCTTTTAAAGCAGGTGCAGATGGCTACATTATGAAAGGCACAAGTTCATCAAACTTGTTAAACGCAATTGAAACAGTTTCAGAGCATGCTGCTTGGATTGATTCAGCTATAGCAAGAGTTGTTTTATCAAATATTCAACATGAGCAGCAAATTGCGCCAAGCGTTAATAAACAAAGTGAAGCTAACAAAAAATATGGTTTAACAAAAAAAGAACTAGAAGTGTTGTCTTTAATTGTGGATGGTTTATCTAATCAAGAAATATCTGAAAAATTAGTTGTATCAATTTCAACAACAAAAGCCCATGTTCATAATATCTTGCAAAAACTATATTTAACAGATAGAACAAAAGCGGCGATTGTTGCTCTTAAAGAGGGTTTAGTTTAGCTAAATGAAAAAAATTTCTCTTTTTATAATTTTTTCTTTAATTTTAAATTTGCCTTATTCTTTAGCATTTGACGTTAAAAATATTAAAAACGTTAAAAATGCTAAGACAATTAAGGCTATTAAAGAAAAATTTAAGAAAAAAGAACCCGAACCAAAAGAGAGAATGGTTGAAACAAGGGATGAATACGATATTAAAGCTACAAATATCCCTCTTGAAGAAAGGGTTTTGCCGAATTATTCAGAACCTGTTAGCACAAAAACATATTACTATCCGCCCTCTCATTACGTTTTTGAAAAATTTAACTACCCTCAAGGAAAAAGAGAAGTTAATATAGAGTCTATTAAAAAGGATTTATCTGAAATACCTTATTTTGTTGCAGATAATAAGGTAAAATACGCAGCTTACACTAAATATTTCTTTTCTCCAAGTTTAAATCAAATTTCATCTAATTTTTATGTTGAAAAGTTGGATGAAAATCTATCTAAGATTGATAGAATAATTAATTTTAAAGAACAACAAAAAGAAAGAAAACCAATTATTGAAGCAGGCACAAAAATGAGTTATAAAAACCTGTTTAACGGTTTAACGGTTGTAGATTGGAATAAAAATTCTACTACTGTTTTAGTTAAAGAAAAAATAGGCTCAACTTATGGTGGAATTTATAAAACACATTTATATTTATACTCTCTTCCAACTGAAATTAAATCAGCAAAATTGGTTCGGTTGGATGAAGTTGATGAAGCAATAAAGTATTATTTTGATACATATAATGATGTTCAATTGATTAAATATCGCTACGATATTGAGCCTGTTGGTTTTAGCGAGGATAATGACAATATTATTATTGTTTGCGCTTATGTTTATGATAAAAACGATAATAAAATGTTTCTTGGAACTTGGGGTTATAATGTTTTAACTTCTCAAACCCTTTTGTTTTCTAAAACCGAGCAAAATCAAAGCGTTAGTGCTAATGGCTTAATTTTAAGGCGCTCTATAGATTAGGTCTTTTGTTTATTAATAATTTTATTTTTGTTTTCTAAAATTAGGAAATGAAAAAAATAAAATTGTTTTTATATTTATTTTTGGTTTTGATTTCAGGCATGTTTTTTACATCATGTTCTATTAAAAATAGCGATATATATTGTAGAACCTATAAAATTGAGCCTGTTGAAAAGGAATATTTTTATGGGTATGTAAAATTTAAAAATATTATAGATTTAAGTTTTTTATCCGAAGGAAAAGTGATTTATTGTCCTTATACTAAGGGTGATTTTGTTAAAAAAGGGCAGGTTTTAGCAAGGTTGGACGGGATTTTATACAAAATTAAGCAAAAAGAACAACAAGCTAAATTGACCGAAGCGAAAATCAGGCATGATAGGCAAGGTAAATATTATAAACGTATGGATATTTTGCACAAACAAGGCGCAATATCCGATAATGATTGGGAAGAAGCGTATTATGGATTGAAAACTTCTGCTCAAAATATTGTCGTTGAAAAAGAATTATTAAACTATTTAAACCAGCAAATCGGCTATACTGTTATTGTTGCGCCTTTTGACGGATATATTAATGAAGTTTATATTCAAAAAAATGAATATGCAACAACTACTAAACCCGCTATATCAATAATGAACAGCCCCATAACCCAAGTTGAAACGAGTGTTGATTATAATGTTGCTAAAAAAATTTTTGTAAATAAAAAAGTCATGATTTTGAAAAACGGGCTAAAATATTGCGGAAAAATTGCTCATATTTCTCGTTCAGACCTGAATGACGGCGGATATATAGTTAAAATTTATTTAGATAAAAATTATCCTGAATTTTATGATGGCTTAAACGTTGAAATTGATTTTGATATTGATAAAACAAATTTTAGATACATTCCTTTTGAATTTGTTAAAAAAGAAAATTCAAAAAGCTATGTTTTTGTCTTAAATGGCGAAAACATTGAAAAAAGAGAGATTAGCGTTTTAAATATTGAACAAAATAAAGTTAAAACAACGACGAATTTTCTTGATAATGAAATTTTGATAAATTCCGCTGATTGTAAGCGACTTGAAATTGAAAGCGGTTTTTAGATGAAAAAAGTTTATTATTTTATTATATTTTTTCTTCTTGCTTTGTTTTTAGTGGTTTTTTATCTTAAAAACGATAATTATCAATTGAAAATCAGCATGAATATTAAAAATTGTTCGGCTGAGATGATAAATAGTTTATATTCTAAAAATCTTTTAAAACAACTTTCAACTATTTCTAAAAACAAAGATATAGTTATGATTGCAGGCGATGAAACATTAAATATTTATATAAAAATTAACCCTTTTTGCTTAAATAAAAAACAAATAATGCTGATGAATGAGTCTAAAGTTAAGAATTATGCTTCATCTTTGGCGAATTATTTTAACATTGAATTTGATGAAAAATATGATGTTCTTTTTGATAAATTGCTTGTTATATCTGCTTCTGACGCTGATTATTATACGATATATAAAAGAAGTGAAGAAATTTATAAAAAACTTTTGAATTTTAAATCTCTGGCTAAAATTTCTTATGTTTCAAAAAGTGAAAATGCTATATTTATCAACTATATTTATGATAATTTGTTAAAATTTAATCTTCAAACGGTTGATTTAGCTAACTTGTTTGCCCAAAGCAATATAACTTCAAGCATGACTAACCATAAAAATATTAATTCGACAAATTCTAAAATTAATTCAATTAAAGATATTGAAAACCTTGTGTTGAGCTATAAAGCGCCACATTTGCAAACAAGATTTAAGGATGTTTTTTCTATAAAATATGATATTAAAAAAATAAATCCGATATACACTAAATTTAATTCAAATAATTGCTATATTATTGGTATAAAGGGGCATTTGCCTATTTTTAAGATAAAAAATATTCTAAAAAATGATGAAATTTTTGATTATAAAATTTTAAAAACGAAAAACTTGTCTAAAATCACTGTTTTTATTGATGAAAACGACAAAAGTAAATTCTACCATCAACTTCATCAGTTGTTTTTAAGTGAAAAAATAGACAATATCTTGTTTTTTATTGGGACAAATGCTTGCAAATTAACAAATAAAGAAAAATTTGAAGAATATAACGACTTTAAAATTACGCTTTTGTTTGAAAAGAAATATAAAAATCGGATTGAAAAAATCCTGAAAAGCAATAGCTACGCTTATTATACTCCTTTAAAAAACCAAAAAATAACTTTTAAAAACAACCTTGAAGATTTTTTAATTCGAGATAGCTGCGCTGATGTTTTTGATTATACTTACTATAAATTTGGAAATGATATAAATTTTGATAACGATATGTTAACTAAATTTGATATATCATCTAAAGAGGCTCAAAATTCTTTAATAGCAAAGCAAAAAGGGATTTATCTTGGGGATATTTTTGAAGATGATGATAAAATGGAAGTTTATTTGAAAAATTCTGATGTAATTTTTGAAATTTTATCTTATTCTAAAAAATTTAAGACTCTTTTTCTTCAAAAATTTTATTCAACAGCAAAAACTAAGCCTATTTTTAACTCGATTGCCACAAAAAACGGAAAATATTTTAGGGTTGAATATAAATATAAAAAATAAAATAAAATTTTAAACATCAAAAAACCCTCAAAATTAGAGGGTTTAAAATCTACATCCATTCCGCTTGTTTAATTGTTCAACATTCTCTCTCTATAATCCTCAAAGCCTCAATTGACCTTATCTTTAGCGTCATATTAAAACTTTTCGTTAATTCTTTTTTTAATTTTTATCACCCTTGTGCATAAAAATTATTTTATTTTTTTTACCACCCTTGTGCGTAAAAAGTTTTTTGTTTATCTTGCGATTTTGAAGTTTATCATTGCTTTGTGATTAACTGCGATTAATTCCATTGAGTTCCAAAATTCGTTTGGGCTGATTGTTGATTTAGCTTCAAGATTAACAGTTACTTTAGATGAATAAAGTTCGTTTAATTTTTTATCAAAATCATTTGTAATTTGAAGAGCCATCTTTTTATCCTTTAGTAACTGCTTACATATATATAAAGTATATACAAAGTATTGAATTTCAATTTTAATTTATTTTGTTACAAAACTTAATAATTTCTTTTTTCCTATTAAATGATATAATTTCTACTATGAGAATTAACAAATATATTGCTCAAAGCGGTTTTTGCTCTCGAAGAAAAGCTGATGAATATGTTGAATCAGGCGCTGTTAAAGTTAACGGCGAAGTTGTGACTATGCTTGGTTTTGAGATAAGAAAAAAAGATAAAGTTACAATTAACGACAAATTAATTCGGGCAGATAAGCTTGAATACTATAAATTTTATAAACCGGCAGGCTACATCACAACAAAATCAGATGAAAATAATAGGAAAACAATTTATGACATCTTGCCTAAAGAATATCAACATCTTAATCCTGTGGGCAGATTGGATAAAGATTCAACAGGGCTTATAATTTTAACAAATGACGGCAATTTAGCTTATGAATTGACTCATCCTTCTATAAAAGTTGCAAAAACATATATAGTTAGGATAGATGGTAAACCTACAAATGAACAATTAGAAAAACTCTCGAGCGGTATTGAGATTGAAAAAGGTAAAATTGCGTATTGCTCTTGGCAAATTCTTGAACAAGATAAAACCTCTACTTTGTTTGAAATCATCTTGTATCAAGGAATGAACAGGCAAATTAGAAAAATGTTTGAATATTTAGGCTATAATGTGTTAAATTTAAAGAGAATACGACATGCTAATATCGATTTAACAGGACTTAAAAAAGGTCAGATTAAACAGATTAAGCCTCGTCAAATTAAAGAATTAAAACAATATTTATTGAATTTAAGAAAGAAGGAAGATTAAAAATGCTTGATATTAAATTAATCAGAGAAAACCCTGAAAAAATCAATGAACTTTTAAAAAGAAGAAACCCTGATTTGTCAATTGATGAAGTGTTAAAAATTGATGAAGAAAGAAGAAAAGTTCAATTTGAATTAGATAATCTTAGAGCGACAAGAAAAGCTGAATCTAATAAGATTGGCGCTTTGAAAAAAGAGGGTAAGGATACTACTGAAATTCAAGCAGAAATCAGAAAACTTGGCGAAGACGCTAAAGCTTTAGAAGAAAAATTAACTGAATTAGATAATCAACAACGTGATACATTGTTAAGAATTCCAAACACACCTGATGAAACAACTCCAATTGGAAAAGATGATAGTGAAAATGTTGAAATTAAACGCTGGGGTGAGCCCACTAAGTTTGATTTTGAAGCAAAAGCTCACTGGGATTTGTGTCCTGAATTGGGTATGTTGGATTTTGAAAGAGGAGTTAAACTTGCTCACACTAGATTTACCTTGTATCGCAATTATGGCGCTAAATTAGAACGTGCTATAATTAACTTTTTCTTAGATACACACACTCTAACAAGAGGATATGAAGAAATTCTTCCTCCTGTAATGGCTAATACTAAGACTATGACAGGAACAGGGCAACTTCCAAAATTTAAAGAAGATATGTTTAAATGTGTGGATGAAGATTTATACTTAATTCCAACGGCTGAAGTTCCTGTTACAAATATATATCAAGACGAAATCTTAGATGAAGATATGCTTCCAAAATATATGACAGCATATACTCCATGTTTTAGAAGAGAAGCAGGTTCAGCGGGCAAAGATACTCGTGGATTAATTCGTCAACACCAATTCAATAAAGTTGAGCTTGTTAAATTAACAAAACCCGAAGAAAGTGTTGAAGAACACGAAAAATTAACTCGTGATGCTGAAAATGTGTTGGAATTGCTTGGACTTCCATACAGAAGAGTAGCTCTTTCAACCGGTGATATCGGCTTTTCAGCTAATAAATGCTACGACCTTGAAGTTTGGATGCCATCTTATAACAACTATAAAGAAATTTCTTCTTGTTCTAATTTTGGCGATTATCAAGCAAGACGTGCTAATATCCGCTTTAGAAGAAAAGACGGAAAAGTTGAATTTGTACATACTTTAAATGGTTCAGGTCTTGCAGTTGGAAGAACTTTAGCTGCAATTTGTGAAAACTTCCAAACAGCAGACGGACATATTATCATCCCTGAAGTATTAAGAAAATACACAGGTTTTGACAAAATTTAGTTTGTGCAAAAAATATTTTGTTTAAGTTTTATATAGATAAACTTAGGAGAAAAAAATGAAAAAAATAGTTGTTTTATTTTTAATGTTAACCGTTGTAACGTCTGTTGCTATGGCTAAAACAAGAGTTAAGAAAGATGTCTTAAAAGATGATGAGTATAAACAAATTAAAACAGAATTCTTTAACGCAGACGGTTACGGAAACTTATATAATTGCAAAGTTGAACAACAAAGATTTTGCAAAGTTAAAGATTTAGACACAGGTTTATTTGTTTTATGCGACAGAGATGTTACAAGAACACAAATGGAATCAGCTAAAGTTTTCTATAAGCTTGGCAGATGTATTAAATTAAACTAATTTTTAACAACTATATTTTAAAGGTGCTATCTTTAGCACCTTTTTATGCTGTTTTTGGTTGATATAGTTGAAGTTTATTTGTTTAAAAATTTATCCTATGGTATTATTTAGATATGTCTATATTAAAAATTATTGAATACGGAAACCCGATTTTAAGGGAAAAATCAAAAGAAGTTAATAAAATTTCAAAAAAAGTTAAAAATTTAATTGCTGATATGCTGGATACGATGTATGCAGCTAACGGCGTGGGTTTAGCAGCGCCCCAAGTTGGCGAATTGCTAAGAATATTTGTGATTGATGTGTCTGACCCTAATGGTCCGATTAATCCGCAAGTATTTATAAATCCTAAAATAATTAAAAAAACTGGTGCAATCAATAGCTATGAGGGCTGTTTGAGCTTTCCAAAAGCTTATACGAATGTTCGTCGTTATAAAAATGTTATGGTTAAAGCACTTGATATGAATGGTCGTCCATTTATTAAAGAAGCGCACGAGGGCGAACTTTTAGCTCGTGCAATTCAACATGAATTTGACCATTTGGATGGAAAACTATTCATTGACCATTGCAGAAACCGCTTTGAATGCAACAATGTACTAGAAAAATATAATCTTCCTGCCATTGAAGATGATAGATTGATAAACGAGGACTTTTTAGAAGAAGAAATTGTTGAGTTTGAAAAAAATCACCCTGAAATCGTTGAACAACAAAGAAAAGAGGAAATGGGTGAATAAAATCAAACTTGTATTTTTGGCAACTCCGGATATTGCTCTTGAATCTTTCAAATTTTTTATAAACTCCGCTGATTATGAGGTTTTAGCTCTTGTAACTCAAAAAGCAAAAGCCCAAAACAGGGGTAAGAAAATCGTTGAAAGAAATATAACAAAAGTTGCAAAAGAAAATAATATTCCTGTTTTTGAACCTGATAAAATTTCAAAAGAACCTGACGTCATAAATAGCCTAAAAGCGCTTAATGCAGACTTTTTTGTTACTTTTGCTTATGGTCAAATTTTATCTCAAGAGGTTATTGATATTCCAAAATTCAATACAATTAATCTCCACGCAAGTCTTTTACCTAAATATCGTGGCGCAAATCCAATTGCTCAAAGTATTATTGATGGTTGCGATTACACAGGTATTACAACCATGAAAACCGTTTTGGAGTTGGACGCCGGAGATATTTGTTTGCAGGAAAAAATCAAAATAACAGAAAATATGAATGTTATTGAATTGATGGAAGAAATATCTGCGCTCAGTCCTGCGCTTTTGGATAAAACCCTAAAAGGCTTATATGACGGTACTTTGCAATCAATTAAACAGGATGAAACTAAGGCGACATTTACAAAAAAATTGAAAAAAGAAGAAAAACAAATTGATTGGAATATGTCAAATGTTGCGCTGCACAATAAAATCCGTGGAATGTATAAACTTAATACAAACCATACATCCTTTAACGGCAAATTAATTCAAATTATTGAAACCTCTCTTGCTCAAGCAAATAGCGGCAAAGCAGGCGAAATAGTTGAAATTAAAAAAGATGGAATTGTTGTTAAATGTGCAGAAGGTGCTATTAAAATTTCAATCCTTAAACCCGAGGGCAAAGGGCAAATGCCTGCCTATAATTGGGTAAACGGGGCAAGAGTTAAAGTGGGAGATTGTTTTCAATAATGGTTTCAAGGGGAATAAGAGGCGCAATTACGCTTGAGAATAATTCAAAAGAAGAAATTAAAAGCGCCACAGTTGAATTAATTAATGAAATAATTAAAGAAAATGATATAAAAATTGAAGATATTTCGTTTGCAATTTTTACCACAACATCTGATATAAATGCTGATTTTCCTGCAAAATATGCTCGAGAATTTTGTAATTTTAAGTATGTTCCAATGATGTGCTATTATGAAATGGATGTGGCTGATAGCTTGAAAATGTGCTTAAGGGCGCTGATTTGCGTTAATACAGATAAAAAACAAGACGAAATTAAACATATTTATTTAAAAGAAGCTAAAAAATTAAGAAATGATTTGTAAAATAAAAAGAGGATAAAAGTGGCTAGTGTAGTTAGTATTAAGGAAGTTAAATACCCGTATTTAGAAAAACCTTTGAAAGTTGTTAAATTTTCCAATAAACATACATTGATTATGGCTTACAAAAAAAGCCCGATTGTTAATATTTCTTCTTGGGTTAAGACTGGTTCAATCAATGAAAACGCTGAAAACAACGGAGTTTCACACTTTGTTGAACATTTATTATTCAAAGGCACAACAAAATTTAAAGCAGGTGTTTTTGATAGAACAATGGAACAAAATGGCGGTATAATCAACGCTGCAACTTGGAAAGACTATACGTTCTTTTATGTAAATATTCCTGTTGAACATACTAAGCTTGCCCTTGAAATGCACGCTGATATGATGGTTGACGCTTTATTTCCTATTGAAGAAATAGGTCCGACATTCAATCCTGATGGTGCTGCGCCTGATGAAAAAAGAGAACGCTATGTTGTAATTGAAGAAATTAAAATGGGCGAAGATAACAACTGGAGAACGGTTTATAAAAATCTAAATGCTTCAATGTATGAAAAACACCCGTATAAAAGAGAAGTTATCGGAACAAAAGAAATTATAGCAAATATTTCGCAAGAAGAAATTAATCGTTATTATAAAACTTTTTATACGCCTGAAAACATCACAACTATTGTTGTTGGTGATTTTAATCAAGATGAGATGATAGAGCTTGTTAAGAAAAATTTCGTCTTTAAAAAGGATAAATCGATTAAAAAAGTTAAATCCGATAAAAGAAAAATTGAAACAAGAATTAAACATCCTAAAACTCTTGTTGAATATGCCGAAGTCAACACAGGCTACATTATGCTTGGCGCTTTGGCGGACAGTGCTAAAAATCTTAAAGAAACCATTGCACTCGATTTATTATCAACAATATTGGGTGATGGCAAAAGTTCAAGATTGTACTCAACTTTAATTGAAAACAATCCAAATCCATATTATTATCAAGCCGAAAGCTGCCATTATCAATTTAAAGACGGGGATAATTTCTTTATTGAAGCTAATTTTGACGCCGAAAAAAAGGATATAGTTGTTGAAGAATTGCAAAATGAATTGACTAAACTTCAAAATATAACCGAAGAAGAGCTCAAAAAAGCCAAAAAAAGAGCTAAGGTTAATTTTGCCCAAGATTCTGAAATGGTGTCTGATATAGCGGATATGATAGGTCATTATTCAACTGTTATAGAAGATATTTCTCAAGCTGATAAATATTTGAAAACATTAGAAAAAATTGATAGTAAATATTTGGAAAAAATCGCTAAAAAGTACTTAAATCCAAAGTATATGTCAGTTAGCCTGCTTTTGCCTAAAGGAGAAAATTAATGGAACATTTTAATAGAAATAATATAAATATTTTACTTTCTCACAGTCCAAAAACCCCAAGAATGTCTTTAAATCTGTTCTTCAGGGTAAAAGAAGCTGAAAAATATTGCGGAATTAATTCTCTTTTGGCTCGTTTATTGTTGCAAGGAACAAAAAAATATTCCGCTTCCGAATTGGCTCTTGAATTTGAAAACGAATGTATTGACGTATCATTCAAGGCAAAACAAGACTATATCAAGGCGAGTCTTGTGTTTTTGAATGAAGATTTTAATAAAGCAATGGATTTAGTTAAGGAATTATTGTTAAATTCAACTTTTGATGATTTTGAAAAAGAAGTTTTTAAACTTAAAGGCGAAATTATTTCAGACCTTGATAGCCCAAGATGTAAGCTGACAGACGCTTTTATTAAAAATTTATACAAAAACCATCCTTATGGTTCATCTCACACAAAAATCTTAGAAAATATTGACAATATCACAAAACAAGATATTATCGACGCTCATCAAACTATGTTAAACAATGCCGCAGCGGTTGTTTTGGTTGGTGATTATGAAAATCAGGAAGATATTTTAAAATATTTTGAAGAACATTTTTCTTTTATGGCAACTAAAGATGTTGCAGATAACATTCCCGACGCCTTTAGAAATAATATAACGCAAGATGAATACGTTTGGGTTACAAAAAATGACGCTTCTCAAGCCCAAATTCTTCAAGGTTGGCTGATTGAAAGCTTTAACACTCCATTGTGTGCTAAAATTTCTGTTATGAATAATATTTTAGGCTGTGCAGGTCTATCCAGTCGTTTGTTTGTTAATTTAAGAGATAAACAAGGGCTTGCATATACTGTTAGAAGCCAATACGAAACGCTTTTGCATAGTGGCGTGTTTAATATGTATATTGGAACGACTCCAAAGAATATTAAAAAATCTTTGCTTGGTTTTCAAGATGAGCTTGAAAAATTGGCTAATTCTTATCCGACGGATGAAGAGCTTAAAGGGGCAAAGGAAAATATTAAAGGCAGATTGAAATATTTTACTCAAAATAACTCTCAAATAGCTTCAAATGACGGTTTTAATTTCATTATGGGATTAGGTTTACATTATGATGAATTGTTTTTAGACGATGTTAACAATGTCACAAAGGAAGATGTTTCAAATATGGCTAAAAAACTTTTATCTATGCCAAAACTTGTTACAATCGTTGCTCCGGACGAATTTAAAAATCAAATTGAATAAAAAATTATTTTTGTACTAGAATGTAGGTATTATGTTAAAGAATTATTTTATAGATATTACAAAAAATGCAATTAATGAAGCGATTAAGGCAAATGAACTTGGCGAAACTAAGGAAATAGGTTTCGACCTTGTTTGCGATAGCCCAAAAAATAAAGATTTTGGCGATTTAGCGATTAATATTTCGGCTTTAGCAAGAAGTGCCAAGATGGCGCCGCCTGTTATAGCTCAAATTGTTGCTAAACACATTAACCAAGATAATTTTAGCGTTAATACCGTAGCAGGTTTTATCAATTTTAAAATCGAAAAAGAATTTTTAAATAAAATCATAAATGATATTTTATCTAAAAAAGATGATTACCTTAAAACTAACGTTGGAAAAGGCGAAAAGGTTAATATTGAATATGTTAGCGCTAATCCGACTGGTCCTTTTCATATAGGTCATGGTAGATGGGCAGCGCTTGGTTCAGCTCTTGCAAACATTATGAAATATGACGGGTATGATGTTTTTCAAGAATTTTATATAAATGACGCTGGAAATCAAATTAATAAATTGGGTAAATCCCTTGAAATTCGTGTTCGTCAGCTTCAAGGCGAAGATATTGAAATGGAAGAGGGGCTATATCCTGGGGAATATTTGATAGAGTGCGCAAAACGTTATATTCAAGATAACAAAGGCTTAAATTATGCAGATTTTGCCAAAGCTGATATGTTAAGATTGCAAAAAGAGCTTCTTGATCGCTTCGGAACACATTTTGACTTGTTTTTCTCTGAATTATCATTATATAAGGATAATGAAGTTGAAAAATGTATGGAAAGTTTGAAAGCTTCAGGCAAAATCTATGAAAAAGACGGCGCTACTTGGTTTAGAAGCTCCGACTATACAGATGATCAAGATAGAGTTTTAGTTAAAACCGATGGCAAAAATACATATCTAACGGCCGATATAGCGTATCATAAGAACAAATTAGATAGAGGTTTTGACCGCTTGATTAATATTTGGGGTGCAGACCACCACGGATATATCCCAAGAATGCGTGCTGCAATTGACGCTCTTGGCTATGATTCATCTAAAATGGAAGTTTTGTTAGGTCAATTGGTTAATTTAATTCAAGATGGCGAACAACAACGCATGGGAAAACGTAAAAAAATGGTTACGTTGGATGAACTTGTTGATGAAGTTGGAGTTGACGCTACAAGATTTTGGATGTTAATGCGCTCAGCTGATACTACAATCGATTTTGATATCGACCTTGCTAAATCTCAATCCGATAAAAATCCTGTGTTTTATGTTCAATATGCACATGCTAGAGCATGCTCAATTTTAAGAAAAGCAGTTGAAAAAAGGCTTGATGTCGATAATAAAACCGAGCTTGAACCATTGTTTAACCAAGCTGAATTGGATGAATTTTATAAAAATGCTGATATTAAACCAATGTTTGAAAATTTATCAGCCGAACAATTTGAAGCTGTTAAAGCTTTGATTTTAAAAATGGAAGAGGGAAAATCTTTGTTAGTTAATGCGGTTAAATATCGTGCGCCATATATGGTTTGCAAATATTTAACAGAATTAGCAAATACTTTCCATCATTTTTATAATTTTACAAGAGTTTTATCTGATGATAAAAAAGATAGTTTGATGAAACTTGCTCTAGTTAACTGTTTTAGGATAATTATGGCAAAAATGTTAAACTTAATCGGATTATCTGCTCCTGAAAAAATGTAGTTGACATTAAATTTTGTTCTTGTTAATATAATCTAGCAAGCGAAAGCAAAGCATTAAGGGCTATTAGCTCAGGTGGCTAGAGCGCACCCCTGATAAGGGTGAGGTCCTTGGTTCGAGTCCAAGATGGCCCACCATAAAAGAGAGTACAACTTAAGTACTCTCTTTTATTTTGCAAAATTTTTATTAACTAGCAAAAAATTTTTTTATGCGTTTTGTATTGTCGTAAGAGAAAAATTTTGAGGTAAATTATGTTAAAAGTTTCATCTGTAAATCACTATACACCATCGTTTAAAGCAAATAACAATAAATCTACAGGATATTTTACTAAATTTGGTTATATCGCTCCTGATAGTTTTGTTTCTTCAAGTAAACAAGGTATTAAAGTCGTTCCAAACGCTAAAATTGCTAATTTAGGTATTTTAGGAAAAACTGCTATAAAAGATGATGAAACATTTTTCATTCCAAATAATATTCAATCAATCGTTAAAAGAAGTGAAAAAGCTTATGCTCACGCTGAACAATTAATCGGTGAATCTATGTCGAAAATCAATGAGGCTGTAGATTTTGAGGATGGCAAAAAAGTTCTTGAAGAATTTTCAACAGGTAAAAAACCTGAATTATTAAGAAAAACAACTGTTTATCCTGATGGAGCAATTTTAATTGATGATGTTAAATCTAAAACAAGAGTTGTAAGAGATGAATTTACAACAGATGTTTCGCTTGGTGTTGATTATAATCATGTCGCTTATGATTCAATTTGGTCAAGGGAAACATTTGGCTTTAACGGTGATAAATTGTGCGGCTATATGTCTGATGTTCAAACATATTTTGATGACAAAGGTGTTGAAGCTAGCGAATATATGGGAATAGTTGATAATCAATTAAGAGAATATGCTAACGACTATAAGCAATCGTTTAATGGCGATTCTGCGGTTGGTAAAATTGCATTTTTAGATAAGAAAGGTCAAATCCGCAATTATTATAAAGATTATATGACTTATTATGACGGTGCTATGTCTGCCCGTGTTGCGTATGATATTAAAGATGGCGCAATCGCAAGTTGTACAAAGGATTATATCGAATTATCAGACGTGGAATAATTTTTCATTCGGCTAATTTTACAAATTATAAGTTTGTGATATTATACTGCTATGAAAAAATTAATTAAATTTATTTTATTAATATTTTTCTTGTTTAATTGCTATATAGCAAACGCTGCTGTAGTTGTTGACGATTTTGTTTTAGAAAATTCAGCCCATAAAATAGAGTATTTTTCTACAAAACAAAATCAAGAAACTATTGGAATTTCAAACAAACATGATAATTTTGTAATCAAAAACGAAGAAAATTCTTCAATTTCCACAAGTTGCGCTCAAAATAATGGTTTTGCAAGAGGCGGTGCCGGATATTTTTCAAAATTATCTTTAGATGATTATTTTAATTTAATTTCAAATATTTCTTTCTATCGAATAAAACATAGTATTTCTCCACTATTTGCTTATTCGATTTCAACTCGTGCTCCTTAATAAAGTGTCAAAATAATTTAAAAGCTTCTTAAATTTTTAAGAAGTCTGGTTTGATACACTAAAAAGGAAGAAAATATGGAAAATGTTATGACAGGTCTTGTCGTAATGGTAATCGGGATGGCAGTTGTATATGCTTTTTTGACTATCATGATTTTAGTTATGAATTTATCTGCAAAAGCAATACAAATCTTAAATAAATATTTCCCAGAACCAATCGAAGAAAAAAAGACTACTAAGAAAAAAGTTAAAACAGATGAATCGGATATTGCAATTGCTATTGCGCTTGCTTTTCAAAAGGAGCGTGAAAAATGCTAAACTTTATCCAACAAAATAGTGTGATGATATCAGCTTTTATTTTGATTTTGTCATACGTTTTTATAGCAACGGAAAAAATCCCAAAAGTTACAATCGCTCTTCTTGGCGGCGCAATTACAATCATATTGGGGCTTGTAAGCCAATCTAAAATGATAGATGGCGCTATAAATCCGCATTATTTTATAAATTTTGTCGATTTTAACGTAATATTTTTACTTGTTTCAATGATGATAATAGTTAATATTACGACAAGAAGCGGGGTTTTTAATTGGATAGCTAATGAATTGTTGAAATTCACAAAAGGTCATCCTGTTGCAATATTGGCGGTTTTGGGCTTGTTTACCGCAATAGTTAGTGCATTTTTAGATAATGTTACAACTGTTATATTGATTATGCCTGTTACGTTTTTTATTGCTAAAAATCTTGAAATTAATCCAATTCCTTTCTTGTTGACTGAAATTTTTTCATCAAACATCGGAGGAACGGCTACTTTGATTGGTGATCCGCCAAATATCATCATCGGAAGTGCTGCTGGCTTTACTTTCATGGATTTTATATACAACTTGACCCCTGTAATTGCTGTAATTCTTGTTTTAACGATTATTCTTTTGATGTTGCTATTTAAAAAAGATTTAAAAGCAACAGAGGAAAAAATGCACGCTGTAGCTAATATAGATAACTCTAAAACAATCACCGATAAAAACCTTATGATTAGGTCTATGACTGTTTTAGCGCTTGTTATTCTTGGTTTTATAACTCACGATATGACACATATTGAAACTTGCATTGTTGCTATGCTTGGTGCAAGTTTCTTATTATTATTTGAAAAACCAACCGATATTTTAAGAGATGTTGAATGGAATACGATATTTTTCTTCATTGGCTTATTTATCATAATAGGCGGAGTTGAAGCCTCTGGCGGCATTAAGCTAATGGCGGATTGGATTTTATCTGTTACGCAAGGTTCAAAAGAAATGGCTTCAATGCTTATTCTTTGGGCATCAGGCGTTATATCAGGTATAATCGACAATATTCCTTACACAGCTACAATGTCACCTATGCTTGTTGAAATTGAAAAAACAATGGGCGCTGATTATACTTTACCTTTGTGGTGGTGCTTATCTTTGGGTGCTTGTCTTGGCGGAAATATGACAATGATTGGGGCTGCTGCTAATGTTATTGTGTCTGAATCTGCTGCTAAAGTTGGTCACAAAATTGAATTTTTAAAGTTTATGAAATATGGAGTTGTTGTCGTTTTAATTTCTTTAACGGTAAGTTCTTTTTACATTTACTTTAAATTTTTAAGATAAGGAAAATTTTATGAACGATGACGATAAAGAATTTTATAGCGATATAAAAGGCACAGGTCCAATCAGTTCGATTATTTTTTCGATAGTTACGGTTGTTCTTATGTGGTTTGTATCGAATTTAGTACACTAAAAGAGGGGTTTTTACCCCTCTTTTTAATATCTTTGTGCGAAATTATTATTGATGATGTGGTAAACATCGTCAATAATAATGTAGACCTTTAATGACCGCCGTTGCGACTAAAGCGTGAGCGACAGGAGCGTAGCAATCTTTGATTGCACAGGCGGAATGCGATAGCCAGAGTTTATTTACTCTTCTTCAATCTTAAAATCTTTACCTAAATCTTTTTCTAAAATCTTAATTAAATCTGATAATTTAATTTCAAGGGCTTCTGAAATTTTCCACAACGTTGTAAATTTGCAATCTATTAAGCCGTTTTCAATTCTGCTTAAATTTCCTTTATCAATATCAAATTGATAGGCTAATTTCGTGCATGACAAGCTTTTTGAGGTTCTTAAATGCTTTAATAATCCCCCCAATTTTTTAGTTAATTGTAATGATTTTTCATTATTACGTTGCATACATACATAATAGCTGTTATAATTTTTTATGTAGTTGTATACATACAACAAAGAAAGGATAATTTTGAAAAGACCACTTGGAGCATTTTCTCTTGTAGAATTGATGATTAGTTTAATAACCATAAGTCTAGTGTCGGCAGCCTTTGCGCCTGTTATAACGAAACGCTTATCAAAAAGCTCTTTAACTGTTGCGGCTGGCGGAAATGCTGCAAATACAATCGAATGCAACCAAACTTGCGCAACTTGTTCAACATCTGTTGAAAATTGCACATCTTGTAAAAGTGGATATTATTTGAATGAATCAAATTGCGTAACATGCCCCTTGAATGCCATCTGCTCAGGCGGAATAACGGATTTTGTTTGCGAACAATATTATACAAAAGACAATAACAGGTGTAAAAGAACAAGTTGTCCAACAGGAGAGTATTTGAGTGACGAAACCTGCCTAAAATGCCCAGTTAATGCAACGTGTGATGGGATTAATGCAACATGCAATTCAGGATATAGTCTAAATAATAATCTTTGTGTTGTTGCACACCAAAAACCCATTTGTGAAGATAGTGCACAATGCACTTTTAGCGGTGAAATTTCAGGTGATTGGATGTTAACAATCAAAGGTTCAACAAGAGTTGCATTTAAGTCAGAAGAAGAAGTTGATATTTTTGTTGTTGGCGGAGGCGCTCGAGGTGGTGGCGATATGGGCAGCGGTGGCTCGGGCGGATATACTAAAACTGTCAAAAATCAAAAAATCTCAGGCTCTTATCAAGCGACAATTGGCGCTGGTGGCGGAACAAACTTAAATCCAAATGCAGCAGGCGGAACAACAAGCTTTGGAAATGTTGTTTCGGCTAATGGCGGAAGAGGTAATTGCAATTATTGGGGTGTTAAGTATGACGGAGTTTGCGACGGAAACGGCGGTTCAGGAGGAGGCGGATTGGGCTGTAGTGGCGCTTCAGACGGCGGCAATGGCGGATGTTACACAGGAACCAAAGGACAAGGTACAACCACAAGAGCTTTTGGCGAAAGCACAGGAACCTTATACGCAGGCGGCGGTGGCGGTTGGACAGAAAAATGGTATGACATGACTTGGGGTGGCGCTGGTGGTGGAGCTAATAAGGGTCAAAGCGCCGCTGCAAATACAGGCGGCGGAGGCGGAGGCGGCAGTTCTGGTGCAGGCGGAAGCGGAATTATACTAATTCGTAATGCTCGTTGGAAAGTATAAAAATTTTCATGTTATTTTGTGTTTGATGTCGAGGGCGCTGCCCTCGTTTTTTTAAATTTTTATATACCTAATACATAGTTCTATACAACCGATTGAACCTAATAATGGCATTTTGCAACCAGTTGCCCGAATTGTTTAGATTGGCTACACCAGAGATAAAAAGAGAAATAGTTCAAACATGCGTCCGAACCCTAGCTTATAATGGCGAAACCCTTCAAATAGAATTATTTCCAGTATTCTACAAGATGAAATACTGGAAAAACGTTAAAAATGGGGCGCCTGGTGGGATTCGAACCCACGCATATCGGAACCACAATCCGAGGTCTTAACCACTTGACGACAGGCGCCATGCTCCGCAAATCGATTATAAACTAAACAATAAAAAAACGCAAGAAAAAAGCTGATTTTCTGTACGATCGTACAGAAAATTGCCAAAAAACGAGCGTTTTTTGAAAAAATATGTTAAATTGAAAATATAAATTTCGGACAATTCAAATTTGTATCACCTGAGTTTTAATTAGCTCAACTGCGCTTGGGGTACGGTTTAACAATAGTCTGCCAAGTTCATCACTTGCCGCACTATTGTACACACACCAACGCCCTCGCTTGTTTCGCTAAGTCAAGTCTGACCAAGCTCAACTGCGCTCGGGTAGAGAAACGAGGCTGACGAGATTAATACAAGATAGGTGTGATTTAATTTCCCTATTGTTTTTTGATGTTGGGTAGGAAATATATTAAAGAGGTGTCAATGCGTCACTGTAACAGTGTTTTCAAGGCTCAGGATGTTTGGTTTTTAATTGATAATCAAACTGAGTCAAAAAGAAAGCTATATATAGCAAATTGCCCTATATGTAACAAGGAAATGGCGCTATATAGCTATTATTCGGACGATAATTATTTTGAAAAGTATTATTATTCAAACGGTGCAAGAAAAATCAAAGAGCGCTTTAAAAAAGACATAGCTGCTACGATGTTGAGTTTTAAAAACAATTTTAAAATGCCAAACGGTTTTAAATACGGTAAAAATGTTGAAATAAAACATAATGGAAAAATTGTCGAAATTAGGCAATATGCTTGCGATTTTTCAGGAAATAAGATTTTAGTAAAAAGAATAAAAAATGAAAACTAAAAAAGTTGTTTCAATTAAATCAGAAGAAAATATCAGAAAACCGCCCTCTCAAAGCGATTACAGCCAACAAGACGCTATAGAAGAATTTGAAGAATTGAAAAAAATTGCACTAAATTGCTTTGATAAAAACGGAAATCCTAATATATCGGCGGCTTTGCGGGCGGTTGAAAATAAGGCTAAAATAGCTAATTTATATTCTTCTAATGATAATAAAATTGGAACAATTGTTAAAATGAGCGAAATAACGCTTGATGGCGAACAATTAAAATTGAAAATAGGAGAAGATTTTTTGACCTAAATGAATTTTTTAAAAGTGCCTGAAATATTGAACATTCCGCCAAAACTCTTTTCTTTTATAACAAAATTCAACAACTATAATTATTTTTTACTAGAAGGCGGAAGAGCAAGCGGCAAAACGCAAAGCGTAGCAAGGTTTTTGCTTTATATTATGGAAAAAAGAAGAGTTCGGATATGTTGCGGGCGTGAAATTCAAAATTCTATAAATGAGTCTGTAAAAGCGGTTTTTACGGATTTAATCAAACAATATAACTTAATTTACACGATTAAACGAGATAGTTTAATTCATAATATTACAAATTCAAAAATATTTTTTAAAGGTTTTAGGGAACAAGGCTGCGTTAATATTAAAGGGCTCGAGGGGATTGATATTCTTTGGATTGATGAAGCTCAAAGTATTACCAAAACAACGCTTGATGTCATTGTTCCAACAATCAGAAAGAAAAATTCTGTCATAATTTTTACAATGAATCGCTATACTCGGTTCGATTCTGTGTATAATTTTTGCGCAAAAAGAGATGATTGTCTGCATATTAATATTTGCTATTTTGATAATCCTTACGTTGATGAAAAAATTATAGCCGAGGCAAATATCTCAAAAGAAAGAAATATAAACGATTATAACCATATTTGGCTGGGGTATCCTTTGAGTAATAATAATGAATTTTTGGTTCAATCAGATATTTTGGACAAGTCTATAAATCTTGAATATTCTAAGGATTTAACTTATTTTAATTCGGTCATGAGTGTTGACCTTTCGGCAAGTGGCGCTGATATGTGCGTCGCTAAATTATTTACAAGGGAAAATCAAAATGTTTGGCTTGAAAAAACTACTCAAAGCTGGTCTGAATCGGATACGGATTTAACTAAAGGAAAAATAATTAATTTATATTCAACTTGGCAACCAAATATATTGATAATAGACGCTGATGGACTGGGTTATCCTATTTGGGTAAGTATTAAAAAAGTAATAAATGATATTGTCGGTTTTAGGGGTGCTAAAAAACCTTTAAATAAAATAGCGCTTAACGCTAGAGCGGATGGATATTTAGCCTTAAAGGATTATCTTGAAAACGGATATTTAAAGTTAACGGATAAAAACGCAATTCGCCAAATTGAATATATTAAAAAAGTGTACAAACCAAACGGAATTATTGCTATACAAGACAAAAAAGAACTAAGAAAGCTCTATGGCGAAAGCCCTGACTATGCAGATTGTGCCATGATGGCGCTGTATGCAATTAATTATTGCTCAAACTTATTTATAAAGCGAGCCGAAAGTTCTTCAAATGACTTTGTAGATAGCGATTTTGAACCGTTTAATTAAAGAAAGGAGAAAAATATGTGTTTTATTAAAAGTTCATCGCCAACCGTTTCAACGATTGAATCGCCAAAAGTTGAAGTCAAACAAGCGGACGCAAGCGTTACTAAAAACAATAGCGAATTAAGAGCAAAATACTTAAAAGCAGCTTCCAATCCGCAAGTTGGTCTAAAAGACTATGAAAATGAAAAACATACCCTTTTAGGAGAATAAAATGGCATTTTATACTGTAGAATATTTTTTAAAACGAAAAAGACAAATGGAAGAGGTTTTTAACGTTATTAAACCTGATTTGCAGGAATTGGCGGATTATTTTTTGCCAAGAAGCGTGCAATTTATTGCAAGAAACGTTAGAAAACCAATCGTTAAAAATAAAAAAATTATTGATTCAACTCCCTTAATTGCACTTAGAAATTTTTCATCAGGAATGATGAGCGGAGCGACAAGCCCGACTACTCGCTGGTTTAAGACAATTTGTGATGATAGTAGTAATGATTATTTTTTAAAAAAATGGTGTCATAATCAAGAAGAATTAACAAGAAAAATCCTAAATTCATCAAATTTTTATCAAATTTTACCTGAAATATATAAACAATTTGGAATTTTTGGGTTCAGCGCAGTGTGCTTAGAGCCTGATTATCACTCGGTTGTGAACTTTAAAGTTCTTCCGATTGGCTCATATTATTATTCAAAAAATAACAAAGGAAAAATCGATTGTTTTTGCAGAAATTATATGGAAACGGCGGAAAACATTGTATCACGCTATCCTAATGTTCCGTCTGAAATTAAAAAAGTAGTCCAAGAAAATCCGACTAAAACTTTTGAAATAGTTCATTTTGTTGAAAAAAATAAATATTATAGGGCAAAGAGACTCTCTTCTAAGTTTGAAAAATATGTTTCAGCAACAATTTTAGTTGGCAAAAACGAATTTTTATCCTTAAAAGGCTATCACAAAATGCCTTATGTTGTTTTTGAAAGCGCAATTTCATCCGATATTGATTATCCTACGGATTCTCTTGGGATTAATGCTTTAGCTGATGTTAAACAATTAATGACAATGGTTAAAGAATATGCAAAAGCTGTGAAAAAGATAGTTTGCCCAACGTATAAGGGTCCTGCTAGTTTGAAAAACAAGAAAATGGCGGATATTCCTGGGGCTTATATTGAAGAAGACGAAAACGGAAGAGGAATAACTCCTGTTTATGAAGTTAATCCAAGGATTTTAGAATTGAAACAAGAAAAGGATGAGCTTAAGCAAATTATTAAAGAACATTTTTATAATGATCTTTTTGCAATGATTTTATCAACAGCAGAGCGAGGAAGAACGGCAACCGAGGTTAATGAATTAAAAGAAGAAAAAATGGTTCTATTGTCCCCGTTGTTGGAGCAAATTCATAGCGCTTTAAAAGAAATTTTGAATTGGATTTACGATGAGGAGATTACAGTTGGAATTTTAAAACCATATAAATCTGAATTGTCAAAATTGAATATCGAATTTGTCTCAAGTTTGGCACAAGCTCAAAAAGTGTCTAATATCTCATCTATGGAGCGTTTTACAACGTTTGTATCTAATATGGCGAATACATTTAATCCGATTTTAAAAGAAAAAATCAATGGCGAAAAAATAATAGAAGATTATGCAACTTATGCTAATATCAGCCCTGCGCAAATGATTTCGTCTTTTGAATTGGATAAAATTAAAGAAAATCAGCAAAAGCAAAATCTGGCTCAAAATCAATTTGAAATGCTTAAGCAGGGCAGTCAAATTATTCAAAATATGGGCGGAGTTGATAGTTATGGTTCGGAATTATTGGCAAGATTTGGAATTTTGTAGGAGAAAAATATGGAATTAGTTAAAAATGTTATAAATAGTATAAATCTTGTTGAATATAATTCAAAAGTTGATAATTTAATTTTTAGTTTGCTTTATTCAAAAGAAACGGGCTATTATAGCCTAAAATCAAAGGCTGCGATTGAAAAATATAATTATTATATTGAAAAATTCAATTTCGAGCTTCAAAAGCTAAATGAAGAATATAATATCCAAAAACTCAATGATAATATAGCTTTTAAGCAAAAAGAATACTTAAATAAATTAAATATTCACTATAAAAATCAAGTTGTAATTTGGGCAAAAGAAGTCTATGAAAGAAGTTTAGAGAATTTGCTTTTTAAAATAAGTTTAAATAAAAACGATAAAAATATGTGTAAATTCCTTTATAATAAGGCGCATGAACTTACTAACTGGTTTTTCTTGTTTATAAATTCCAATAAAAATGAGCAAAAAAGGTTAAAACTTGAACTTGAAAATAACTACAATAAAGCACTAAATAGCTCGTTTTCGGATTATCTTCCTCTTGAAAATCCAATAAAATCAGATATTAAGACATATTTAAAATTAAGAAATTTGTTTAAAACTTCAAAAGATGAGTTTTCGACCTTGGATTTAACAAAATATTATTCAATTCTATCTAAAAACGACTTAAATTATTTTAATTATCTTTTTCAAAACACTAAAACCTTTAAAGCTCAAGAAATAACGGACGAAGTTTCGCTTGTTGATTGCGCTGTTGAGATTTTAAATATTAAAAATGATGATGAGATTTATGAATTTATACAAAGCGTAAAGGATGATATTTTAAACTTTATTTCGGCGAATAAGAAAATCACAGAAGAAGATAAAATATCTTTAATTAAAAGACGAATGAAACTTTTTAACGATTTAAAAGATAAAAAATCATCCAAAAACGGTTATTTTAAAAAAGTTTTGGTTAGTGAGCCTTAGTTTTGGTATATGTAATCGTGCAATAAGCAGGGTTTGCCAAAATTTTATTGAATACTTCGCCGTTTGAAGTCATTTTAGCAGAAAAAATAGGATTTTTTGCTATCTCTTTTTTATAAAACTGATTATAACGACTCATAGAATCAGAAATAAATGGGAGTTGACCTTTTTCAAACTTGCAAGTCATCATTTGATAGTTTTTCCCTTGATAAATTTTTTCCCTGTAAATACATTTGTCCTTCGCTTTTTCAAGGGTTATAGACAAATTGAACGTTTGATTATTGTGAGTTGCAAAACCGTCTTGCGAATATGGGTCGCAATTTTTAATTGCAGTTGGAAAATCGCTTTGCGCAAGACTTATGCTTTGAAAAAATAAAATTGAAAATATTATGAATAAACTTTTTTTCATTTTTTAAAATAAACTCCCCTATAAAAATATTATAACACACAGAAAGGTATATTATGCAAGAAAATTTAATTAATAACGAAAACAATATTTGTTTAAGCGACAAAACTGATGAATTTGAATATGATTTTCAAAAATTTTCCGAGTTAGAGGGATTTTCACTGGATGAAGAATTATTAAACAAATTCAAACCAATAGCAAAAAAGCTTGAATTGTCACAAGAACAAGTCGAAATGCTTATGGATATTGCTTATCAGATGTCATTAAAACAGGATGAACGATATAAAAATGACGAAAGTTATAAGCAAGAATCAAAGCTAAATTCTTATGCTAAAGAGTTTGATGAAGATAAATCTTTGCCCGATAAAAATTCTGAAGATTTAAGAAAATATATGACCTTAGCAGACGACGCCTACAATAAATTTGCTAGTCCTAAACTAAAAGAAATTTTAGTTGAAACAAAATTAATCTACTGCCCCGAAATGATTAAAATGTTTCATTCTATTGGGGAATTAATGCAGGAAGATGAGATGGTGTTTAATTCAAGACCCGTTGTAGAGGAATTAACTCCTGCGCAAATTCTTTATGGAAAAAATTAGGAAAAATCGACTGTTTGCTAAGGTGGATGACATAAAAAAGATAAGGAGGAAAAATGTCATTAGTAGGTAATACTTATTTAACTTTAAAAGACAAATTTGCCCAAAAAGAAGATGGCAAAATCGCTACAGCTATTGTTGATATGCTTGCAACATCAAATGCTTTAATTGAAGACGCTGTAGTTAGAGAATGTAATGAGGGTTCAA
Organism: uncultured Candidatus Melainabacteria bacterium; assembly: GCA_934667125.1. GTDB lineage: Bacteria > Cyanobacteriota > Vampirovibrionia > Gastranaerophilales > Gastranaerophilaceae > RUG14156. The sequence continues at coordinate 76,542 of CAKULF010000001.1, forward strand.
CTCATAAAACAACTGTTAGAAACGGGCTTCCCGAAGTTGAATTTAGAAAATTCTATCAAGGTGTTAACTGTTCAAAAGGTGAATACACTCAAATCACAGACTCAACTGGGATGTTAGAAGTTTATTCTCAAGTTGATAAATCATTAGCAGATTTAGAGGGCGACACTCAACAATTTAGAATGAATGAAGCTCAAGCGTTTTTAGAATCAATGAATAATACAGTTCAAGAAAACATTTTCTATGGTTCAAAAGCAACTAATCCTGCTGGTTTTGACGGTTTATCAGTAAGATATAATAAAATTTCAACCGACACAAAATCAATCGGCTATAGAGTGCTTGATGCAGGCGGCACAGGCAGCGATAATACTTCCATTTGGTTTATCACTTGGGGAGATTTACATACTCATTTGTTATATCCAAAAGGTTCTCAAATGGGCTTAAATCATACCGATAAAGGCGCTCAAACAGCAACAGATAACAATGGAAATATGTATGAAGTTTATAGAGATCATTTTAAATGGGATATTGGTTTAACTGTTAGAGATTTTCGCTCAACTGCTCGTATTGCTAATATTGATGTTACTAAATTAGATACGCAAGACGCTGCCGATTTATTGAAACTAATGGTTAGCGCTTATCATAGGATTAAACGATTTGCAAAAACAGGTAACACTGTTATTTATTGCAATGAAACTATTGAAACATACTTGCATTTCCAAGCTATGAATAAAGCAAACGTTAAATTATCGGTTGATGAAGCTATGGGACGTCCTGTGGTTAATTTCTTGGGTATCCCGATAAAATGTGTTGATCAAATTAGAAATAATGAAAAGAAAGTAGGTTAAAATGTTACTTGATAGTCAAAATTTATTCTCAGATGACCAAGCTATAACAACGTCAGCTGATTCAGATAATATTATTAAATTTTCAAAAGGCGATATTTCTTATCTTCCTTTTCTTGTTCAAGTTACAAAAGCTTTTAGCGCTTTAACAAGTTTGAAAATCAGTGTTGTAACAAGCGAAAGCGAGGATTTTTCTTCTTCAACAACACTAGTTGAAGCAACAAAACCAGTAGCAGAACTTGTTGAGGGCGCTAAATTTCCTTTTTCTCATATTCCTAAAGGCAATTTAGGTTATATGAAATTAACTTACACAGTTGAGGGAACTAGTGAAACAACAGGTAAAATCACAGCCGGAGTTGTTTTAAATAATGATATAGAATACACTGAATAGTCTGTTGTGCTAGTGGCTTTTTGCCACTAGCTTTTTATAAGGAGAAATTATGTGCGCACCAACACAACTTTATACGGGTTTATCAGGCGCAATCGGTCTTGTTAGCTCAATAGCAAAAGATAAACGGGATGAAAAAATAAGTGAATATAAAACTCAAATAGCAATAAATAATGTTGAAAATAATAAACTTTTAGCAAGTCAACAAGTTCAACAAGGGGTAGAATCCGCTCGTCAAACAAAGATTAAGGGCTTGAATGCTGCAGCAACTCAAATGGCGAAAAATGCTTCAAACGGTTTTGATATGAATTCAATGACAAGTATCTATAATATTGATGATATCTATAATTCAGCCGACTCTGAAGCAAATTCAACAAAAGAAGAATATCTTTTAAAAGCCCAAAACTATATTAACAGCGCAAATAATCAGATTTTATCTTTAAATGTATCAAATGAAACAAATTCGACAAATCGATTTTTAACAGGAATGAATTATTTGGGCTCGGCGACTAAAGTTGCTGAGAATTGGTCTAAGGAGAACAATAACCGTGGCATCTAGAATACAAATATATAACATAGCTTTAAATACACTTGGAATTTCAACTCCGGTTGAAAATATAAACATTAAAGACAATAAAATTATTTTATTAAATAACTATTATGATTTAGCAAAAGACTATGTCTTAAGGGATTTTGATTGGAATTTTGCTTCAACTTTTAGAGAATTATCCTTAAAATCAAGCGAAAATATCGGCGAATATAAATATTCTTATAGTTATCCGAACAATTGCTTGTGCGCTAGAAATATTTTTCAAAAAGATAATTTTGTTCTTCAAAAATTCATTGTTTCAACTTTGATTGACGAGGAAAAAGTTATTCTAACAAACGTTGAAAAGCCAATTTTAAGATATACAAGAAGAATTGATAGAGAAATATATTTCCCAAGTGAATTTTCAATGGCTCTATCTTATTATTTGGCAGCGCTTACAGCTAATGTTTTAACGGGAAATAACCAAAAAGGCGAATTGGCGTATGAAAAATATAAATCAGTTTTAAAACACGCTAAAATGCTTAATGCTCAAGAGGGTGCAGATTATATTTATGATGACACTACATATTTAGATACAAGAGGTTAATATGGCTTTTAAAATATGTCAAAATTCTTTTTCAAAAGGGATATTATCCCCAAGTTTGCAAGGAAGAGTTGATTTAGCACAATATTCAAACGGTTTAAAAAAGTTGAATAATGGAATTATTCTTCAAGAAGGATGTGTCATAAATCGCTCGGGGCTTGAATATGTTGGGAAATGCAAATATCCTGATAAAAAAACTCGCTTAATTCCTTTTATTTTTGGATTGGATGAAAATTATATTATAGAATTTGGCGATAAATATTTGCGATTTATTAAAGATGGCGGATATTTGCTGGGTGATGACGGACAAATATTGGAATTAACAAGCCCATACACGGAAGATGAGCTTGGCGAAATTGATTATGTTCAACAATTAAATACTATGACTCTTGTTCATAAAAATCATATAATCCAAGAATTAACAAGAACGACTTCAAATTGGCAAATAAAAGAAATCACTATAGCGCCATCGATAAATCCGCCAACTAATTTAACTATAAGCTATCAGGGCGATATTAAAACTAATACAAAGACTTATAGCTATGTTGTTTGTTCAGTTCATAAAAAGACAAACGAAGAAAGCCACAGAAGTGCTGTGGTTTCGGTTGTAGCGCATAAAGAGGCATATTGGACAACATCGGAATATGTTACTTTGGATTGGAATGGCGTAACTGACGCTGTTGAATATAATATTTATAAATCGGTCAACGGAATATTTGGTTATGTTGGAACTTCAAGCACTACAAGCTTTGTTGATGATAATATTGACCCTGATTTAACAACGACCGCTCCAATTTATGTTAATCCTTTTGAAAAGGAAAATCCGTCTTGCGTTTCGATTTTTCAGCAAAGAAAGGTTTATGCCTCGTCATCTCTTTCTCCTCAAACGATTTGGGCAAGCCAAAGCGGATGTGATAATAATTTTAATATTTCTCGCCCGTTGCTTGCAATTAACTCTATTGAGATGACGATGTGTGATAATGTCGCTTCAAAAATCCAATATCTTCTTCCTTTTGATGATTTAATTGCACTAACTACCAATTCAGAATGGGCTATAAACGGTTCAGATGGCGTGTTTAGTGCCAATCCTGCTCCTGTTGCTAATTTACAATCTTATTATGGAAGTGCAAAGATTAAACCAGTTGTATCAGGCTCTATGGTTATTTTTGTTCAATCGGGCGGAAATATAGTTAGGGATTTAGGCTATAATTATCTTTCTGATTCTTATGATGGCGAAGAGTTGTCTTTGTTTGCAAGTCATCTTTTTGAGGATAAAAAAATTGTTTCAATGGCTTATGCTAAAGAGCCTTATCGGATTTTGTGGTGCGTTATGGATGATGGAACTTTGTGCGCTTTAACATATAATCCGACTCAAAAAATTGCTTGTTGGCATACGCATTCAACCAAAGGCAAATTTGAAGATGTTTGCACAATTCGAGAAAATAACACGGATATTTGCTATTTTGTTGTTAAAAGAACGATAAATGGAGAGGATGTTAAATATATTGAGCGTTTCAAGCAAAGGAGCTATAAATCGGTTGAGGATAGTTTTTTATTAGATTGCGCCATTAAGACTGAATTTGATAATAAAGTTTCGCATATTTCGGGTTTAATTCATCTTAAAGGCGAAAAAGTAATGGTTTTAGCGGATTGCGGGGTTATTGAAGATGTTTTGGTTGATGAAAATGGCGAAATAAATCTTCCTTATGAAGCTAAAAGCATTCTTGTGGGGTTGCCGTTTGAATTTGAGCTTGAAACATTGAATATAGAGGGCGAAAACACATTTGGACTTAAGAAAATTGTAAATAGTATTGAAGTTAAAATTTTAAATTCCAGAGAAGACTTTTTTATTAAAAATGATGATGAGTCGCTTGCGCAAAACTATCGAAGTTTAGATAGTATCAATAATTCGGCTAAATTATTTACGAAAACGGTTAAATTTACGCCTTTGGGTGAATCGAGCGAAGAAAAAAGCATTAAAATCATTCAAAAATACCCTCTTCCGCTTAATATAATTGCAATAAATTGTTCTATGACTCTTGAAGATAATAACGGTTAGAATATGTTGAAATATGCGCCTTTAACTCGGTCATGTTTGGCTGATTTTTTAAAAAATTTAAGAAAAGAAGATTTAGAAGAGCTTAAATATCATTTTAAGGAGGAATTTGAGGAAAAATTCATTGATTTGTGCCTCCAAAATGAAAAATATAGTTATTTACTTGTTGATGATAATAATTTGCCGGTTGCTCTTGGTGGAGTTGTTAAAATCGATTGTAGCTGGCTTAAAATTGGTCAAATTTGGTTATTATCAACAAATGATTTTTATAAATATAAAAAGTCTGTGTTGTCTTGCGTTTTAGATAAAATTTCAAAATTTAAGCAAGAATATGATTTTTTATATAATTACATCTATTTTACTAATTTCAATTCAGACGCTTGGCTTAAAAAAGTTGGTTTTAAGTTTGTTGAATTGAAAAATGAAAAATTCAAATTATTTTACTTTACAAACAAAAAAGGAGAAAAAATTGATATACGACGTTTTGCCTGTAAATAATTATACAGGGAATAATAGCACAACTATGTTTGATTTTAATTTTTATATTGAAAATGAAAATCAATTAAAAGTTTACATAATCAATTCGGATGATACAACAATAGAGCTTGTTTATGGAAAAGATTATTCTATTAATGAATTTGGAAATGAAAACGGAAGTTATATAACTTTTCCGCTTGAAAGTTCAACTTATTCGGTTTTGGCTGATAACCAAAATATTTCAATTAATTTATATTTGCCGATTTTGCAACAAACGCAATATGAAAACAGCTCTTTATTGAACTTGAATTCCCTTGAATATTCTCTTGATTATCTGACAAGATTAATTCAAATTTTAAGCAGAAGAATTGAATTATGTATTAAAGTCACAGAGGGAAGCAATTTGACGGCGGATGAGTTGCTTTTGGATATTTATAATAAAGCGGCTCAAGTTGCGCAAAATTATAATAATTCATTAATTTCAGCGGAAGAAATCAGAAATAATATCATAATTTCGCAAAATTTAATAACGAATTTGAATAATTTGATTTCTGAAAGTACTGAAAATATTAAAGATGAGGCGGCAAAACAAATTAACGCTATTAAAAGTACGGGTTTTTATATTGAAAATGGTATTTTGTATTATAAAAACGCTGATGGTAGTTTTGTTGAATTTATACCGCCAAATTGCGCTACGGTTGAGCAATTAAATAATAAGCTTGATTTAGCTGCTTCTAATCTTGATACTCAAGGCAAAAGTTACTTGAGTCGTTTGCCTTTACCTAGCAACAAATATACATCTTTAAACTTAGGTGCTAGTGGCTCAAAATACACCGCTCCTGCAAATGGGTGGTTTGCTTGTGATTTTAGCTTAAAGCAAACAAGCGCTAGTGGCGTAATGTGGGGCAAAATGATTAATCAATCCGCAGGCTATGTTGGGGATTTAAAATTTTTTACCAATACAACGGAGGGCGAGTACATGACAGCGCTACCTGTTAAAAATGGGGATGTGATATCGATACAATATCAAGCTCCATCTGTATATGTGGCTAGTTGGGAATATGGTTTGAGATTTGTGTATGCGGAGGGGGTTAAAGAATAATGTTTATAGCGAAGAACAATGATTTAATAATTTTAGCAAAAGAAACAAGAAGTGAGCTTGAAAAAGCGCTTGAGTTTATGGTTTTTACGGAAATCGTTGAAACAGAAGAAAAATATGTTTTGGTTAACGGAAAGTATGTTGTTGAAGAGAATGCTGTTGAAATTTATAAAAAAGAATTTGAAAAACAATTTATATCAACATCTTTAGGAAATTTTAGGCTCAACCCAAAAGGCTATGCAAATGCTCAGCAAAGCATTGACACCATTAATAACATGGTTATGGTTTTGGGCGAATTAAATGATGATTTAGCTAAGATGATTATTTTTTACAAAACTCCCGATTTTGCAAAAGAAGAACAACGCACGGAAGAATGGCTGATTGCTAATCAATATAATCCAAAACCTATGACAAAAGAGGAATGGCTGGCTTTTTATGTTGAATTTTCAAAATCGTACGCAAGTAAAGTTTATATAAAAGCAGAAAAATAAATGAGGGTTGGGCATGATTTTAAAAGAAGAACTGTTTTTAAAAGAAAAACAATGTATCGTTTATGGCAGACATGGTTTAAAAATCAGCTTTAATAATCCCAATCCTGAAGAATGTCTTGCTGATAAAAGCTTAGCAGGTTTATTCGGAAAAGAATTAAAATTTGCGCTAAAGAAGCCTTTTGTTGTTATTGAAAATATTGAGATTAAAATTGAATATAATAACGATATTTTTACTTTCACTATTCCAAAAGGCTATGACTGGAATGGCGCAAATGTTCCTGCTTTTGCGTGGGTTATAATTGGACAGCAAAAAGAGCCTAGATTTAAACTGGCAAGCTGTGTCCACGATTTTCTTTGCGAAAACAAAGAGGTTATTGATTATAATAGGTATTTGTCAACTTTGATTTTTGAAACATTGTGTGAATATTTTGGAAGGTTTAATCCTTTTAAAAGATGGGCAATGTTTCATAGTGTTGATAATTATCAGAAATTCTGTGGATGGAATAAAGGGAAATAGAAGTGAATTACGAGTTAATTGCAATACTTGTGACGGTTGTAATTCAGGCGTTATATGTTTGCTATAAATTGGGGCAAATGTCTGAAAAGCTTCTTGATTTAGAGAAAAAGCAAGATAGACACAATAATTTGATTGAAAGAATGGTAACGGTTGAACAATCAATTAAATCAGCACACAAAAGGATAGATGATTTAAAAGAGGCAGCAGATGAACATATCAGATAACGGAATAAAATTAATAAAAAAATTTGAAGGCTGTAGATTGTCTGCATACAAGTGTCCTGCCGGGGTTTGGACAATTGGTTATGGACATACGAAAAATGTTAAACAAGGGCAAAAAATAACTCAAAATGTTGCTGATAATTATTTAAAGGATGATTTAAAGATTTTTGAAGCTTATGTAAAAAATAATTTAGCGCATTATAAACTAAATCAAAATCAATTTGACGCTCTTGTATCATTCACCTTTAATTGCGGTGTGGCAAATTTAAAAACATTGATTAAAAATAGAAATTTAAAACAAATTGGTGATGCTTTGCTTTTATATAATAAGGCAAATGGAAAAACCTTATCGGGCTTGGTTAAGCGAAGACAAGCTGAAAGACAATTATATATTTCATAACAAGATTAAAGACCCTTTTTAGGGTCTTTTTTTACATAAAAAAAATGTTTGAAACTTGTTCAAACATTTATAAACACGAGGATATCAAGAGAGAGAGTAAAAATATCTGTTTTATAATCCTCTAATTTTATGAAGATTTTTTTATTTTCTATTGTTTAGTTTTAATGTCGTTTGTTCTTACTCTTTTATAAAGTATTTTTTATTTCAAAAATTGCCAAATCATTTTCCAATTGTTAAGAAATATTACAAAAGCTTATGTAAATTTATCTTTACCATCAAGCCAAAACCCTATAAAAATAGTATTATAGCCTTATGCTTAGGTTAAATAAAATAATATTTTTTATATCCATATTTTTGCTTGTTTTTGCAATTTCATTTGCCCAAAATTCCCTTGATTTCGACCTTTGGGCAAGATTAATAATGGGAAAACATATTATTGAAGCGCACAGCATTATGTATAAAGATATAATTTCTTTTACCCCGACGCACACTTGGTTTGATCCTGAGTGGATTACAAGTGCTTTGATATATCTTGTTCAAATTAAATTCGGGCTTTTTGGACTGAATATTTTAAAAGGGCTATTGATATTTTTGCTTGTGGTTTCAATAAATATCGCAATTAAAGAAAAAAATGTTCAAAATCCCTATAACCTTGGCTATTATTTAATTATAGTTTTTTTATTAAAACAAGTCGGAATATTTTATGCGCTTCGCTGTCAGGTTTTGACGTTTATTTTTTGCGCAATGTGGATATTATTTCTTGAAAAAATCAAAAAAGGAAATAATAAATATCTTATATATCTTGTTATTTTAAGTTTGATTTGGCTAAATTGCCATGGCGGAATTATAGCAGGCGTTGGGCTTTTGGGACTATATTTAATAGGTGAATTTTTAAATAAAAATGATTATAAAAAATATTTTCTTGCATTAGTCATCATATTTTTTGTGTTTTTCATCAACCCTTGGGGTGTGGATTATTTAAAATTCATCTTAGATAGTTCATACCTTGATAGAAGTTGGATAGCAGAGTGGCAATCGCCATTTACGTTCTCGTTTAAGAACATATTTTTATATCAATTTTTGGTTGTTATAACTTATTTTTGCTATTTTTATAAAATCTATTTAAAAAAACTAAAATTTAAGGATTTAGATAAAACAAAGCTTCTAATTATACTAACTGCAACGCTTTTAAGCTTTAAATATATAAAACACACAGGGCTTATGGTGGTTTTATATTCGATTTTTATGTATGACGATTATTTTTTAACATTCAACGATTTGGCTGAAAAATTAAGAAAATATCTTCAATTTGAAATTAATAGCAAAAAATATTTTAATCTTATAAAAAACATAATCCTTTATTTAATAATCTATGTCTATTCTTTAACCAATTTAATTACTTCAAATTTAAACTACACGACAACAAAAAATGTTCTTTCAAATTATCCCATTAGTTCAATTAATTTTCTTGAACAAAACAATATAAAAGGAAACATCCTCTCGCCTTTTCAATACAACTCTTTTATAGGTTATAGATTATATCCGAATATTAAAATCTTTATGGATGGGCGCCAAGAGCAAGTTTATTATTCAAATATTTTTGATGAGATGATGTTTTTCTATTTATATCTTGGAAAAAATCCTCTTGAAATACTTAATAAATACGATATTGATATTTTAATGGTTGAAAAAGAATATCCAATTTATAAACATCTTAAAGAAATTAAAAATTTTAAAGTTATTTATGATAACGGCGCAAATGTCATTTTGATTATGGAAAATAAGCTAAAAAATGATTATAAATACGAATATTTTGATAGTGAAAAATTGATGGATAATATTTTTAAAACAAATTTAGATTTTGGAGCGAAAAAGTGAAATATTTAATAATAATTCCTACATATAATGAAATAGAAAACATTGGAAAAATCGTTGGGTCAATTAATTCAACCTTAAAAGATAACTACGACTATTCAATTTTAATAATTGATGATTCATCTACAGACGGCACAAAAGAAGCTATTGAAGAATTAAAAAATTATTATAAAAATGTCTTAACTCACCATAGAAAAGGCAAATTAGGGCTTGCTAGCGCATATATAACGGGAATTAAAAAAGGAATAGAGCTTGGTTATGATTGCTTTGTCGAACTTGACGCCGATTTTTCACATCATCCAAAGTATCTTCCAACAATGTTTGAAAAATTGAAAAACAACGACGTTGTTATTGGTTCAAGAAATATAAATGGTGGCAAATCCGTTGGCTGGGGCTTAATTAGAACCCTTATATCTAAAGGCGGTTCATTATATTCAAAACTAATCTTAAATTGCCCGATAAATGATTTAACAGGTGGATTTAACGGTTGGAGACGGGAAATAATTGAAAAAATCAATTTAGATAAAATTATTTCAAAAGGTTATTCTTTTCAAATTGAGATGAAATATCGTGCTTATAAAAAAGGCGCTAAAATAGAAGAATTTCCAATAATCTTTATAGACAGACGCTTTGGCAAATCCAAAATGTCTAAAGCCATTTTTCTTGAAGCAATGTTAAATATAATCAAAATAAAATTTATGGAATTGTAACAAAATATTAAATTCGTATATACAAAAAAGCACTTCTTAAATTAAAAAATACTTTTTATAAACATAAGGTATTAGGTGTTTATAAAAAGTAAGGTGTGTATGGGGTTATTAAACCAAATCAGCGATTACATAGGTGTATTAAACGACGAAAACAAAAAATACAACCGTGATAATTCTCTATTTGCAAAGTTTTTCAATAAAGATAAATCAATAACAGATTCAATTTCAAATCCTTTTAGCAAGGAAAGAAATTTTGTTAAATTTATCAAAAAATATGCTTCTGTTGAAATTATTGAACATGCTATTTCAACAAACCCAAATATCTACGCTATTTTAGATGAATATAACATCGCTCATGAATATAATCTTGAAAACGTGCATTCAATTATTATGTCGCATTTGATTCCTTGCGCAAATATGGCAAGAAAAGTTTATAAAAATATGGGTTTAAAAGAGTCTGAAAAAGACTTTGAATACTTAATTAAGGCTGCTTTATTACATGATATTGGAAAAGCTTTCATTCCATCATCAATTCTTAATAAAGCGGGAAGATTGAACTCTAAAGAACGCCAAATTATTGAACTTCACAACCGTTTAAGCTATGAAATTTTAAAAACAACTGATTTAGATATAAGAATAGCTGAATTAGCTTATGAACACCATGATTACAATAATGATGTTGAAAGAAACGCTCTAAATCAAGCTTTAACGATTTCTGATATTTATTGCGCCCTAAAAGAAAAAAGACCATATAAAAAAGCAATGAATGAAATTTGTACTAAAACGATAATGTATGATATGGCAACAAAAGGCAAATTCGACGCTCGCTATATTATCTACATTTAAAAAACTTTAACTAACTCTAATAAACTCTCTATAATTTAAAACTAAACCTAAACAAAAGGCCTTGCTCTTAGCAAGGCCTTTTTTTTATTCTTTGAATAGATTACTCAACTTTTTCAATTACAATCTTATCGTCTCTATAATCCATTTTTAGCTTATCGTTTTCTTTATAGTTTCCGCTTAAGATTTCTTCAGCCAAAACGTCTTCAACTTTCTTTTGAATTACACGTCTTAGAGGTCTTGCGCCATAGGCTTCAGAATAACCTTCTTTGGCTAAATAATCTTTAGCAGCGTCTGTAACTTCAATTGATAAGTGTCTTTCGCCCAAACGTTTGAATAAATCTTTTAACATTAAGTCAACGATTTGACGAATTTCTTCTTGATTTAAGTGAGCAAATACGATGATATCGTCTACACGGTTAAGAAATTCAGGTCTGAATGCTTTTTTAAGCTCTTCATTAACTGTATCTTTAAGTTTTTCATATTTGTCTTTCTTATCATCGCCCGAAACTGAAAAACCAAGCTTTTGAGTGTTTGTTATCATACTTGCACCAACATTTGATGTCATGATGATAATTGTGTTTTTAAAGTTGATGTGGCGACCTTTAGAATCGGTTAAACGTCCATCATCAAGTATTTGTAACATTATATTAAACACATCAGGGTGCGCTTTTTCAATTTCATCAAACAATACAACGGAATATGGTTTTTTCCTAATGATTTCGCACATATTTCCGCCATCATCATATCCAACGTATCCTGGAGGAGAACCGATAAGTTTAGAAGTTGCATGTTTTTCCATAAATTCTGACATATCAATTCTAACCATATTGTCTTCTGAACCAAAAACGGCTTCAGCAAGAGCTTTAGCTAGTTCAGTTTTACCAACCCCAGTTGGACCACAGAAGATAAAGCTTCCGATTGGACGATTTGGAGCTTTTAAACCAACACGAGCACGTCTTATTGATTTTGCCAAAGATATAACCGCATCAGATTGACCGATTACACGGTTGTGAAGCGTTTCTTCAAGTTTTAATAATTTTTCGGATTCTGCTTCTGTTATTTTTGTAACAGGAATTCCTGTTATTGTTGCAATAACTTGCGCAACTTCTTCAACCCCAACGGTTGGCTTGTTTTCTTCTTGTGTTTCTCTCCATTTTTCTGAAATTTCATGGATTTTATCTTTTAAATTAGCTTCATCATCTCTAAGGTCGGAAGCTTTTTCAAATTCTTGATTTCTGATTGCTTCTTCTTTTTCTTTGATGATTGCTCTTAATTCTTTATCAAGCTCTTTACCCTCAGGAGGCAAGCTTGATACATTTAAGCGAACTTTTGAAGCTGCTTCATCAATGATATCAATTGCTTTATCGGGTAAAAATCTTTCTGTTATGAATTTTGAAGATAATTCAGTCGCTGCAACAATCGCTTCATCTGAAATTATTAATTTGTGGTGGTCTTCATATTTTTGTTTTAAACCTTTAATAATTTCAATCGTTTCTTCAATTGATGGTTGATCAACGATAACCGTTTGGAAACGACGTTCTAGGGCTGAATCTTTTTCGATGTATTTTCTATATTCATCTAAAGTTGTAGCACCAATAACTTGAATTTCGCCACGAGATAGAGCAGGTTTTAAGATGTTAGCAGCATCAATTGCGCCCTCTGCTGCGCCTGCGCCGATTAGGGTGTGCATTTCATCAATTACAAGAATAATATTTCCGGCTTGGCGAATTTCATCCATAATCTTTTTAAGACGTTCTTCAAATTCACCACGATATTTAGTACCTGCAATCAATAAGCCCATATCAAGCTGAATAATCTTTTTGTTTTCAAGAATATCAGGAACTTCGCAATCTACAATTCTTTGAGCTAAACCTTGCGCAATTGCAGTTTTACCAACCCCAGGTTCACCGATTAAAACAGGGTTGTTTTTGGTACGTCTTGCTAAAATTTGAATAACTCTTTCAATTTCTTTTTCACGACCAACAACAGGGTCAAGTCTTTGCTCTTGCGCTGCTAGAGTTAAATCTGTACCAAATTCATCCAATGATGGAGTTTTGGCAGCTTTTGAACTTACTCCAGGGGTTGCTAGAGCAGAAGAAGAGCTTCCTGTGCTTGACGTTTTTGTTTCGCCCAACATTTTAATAATATTAGAACGACATTTATTCAAGTCTACTCCTAAATTTTCAAGAACCTTAGCAGCAACGCCTTCGCCCTCTCTGATTAAACCAAGCAATAAATGCTCAGTTCCAATATAGTTGTGACCTAATTGTCTTGCTTCATCCCAAGATAATTCCAAAACTTTTTTAGCTCGAGGAGTGAAAGGAATTTCAACAGCCACAAATCCGCAGCCTCTTCCTATTATTTTTTCAACTTCTTCACGAGCTTCTTTAATATTAACTCCCATAGATTTAAGGGTTTTTGCCGCAATTCCTGAACCCTCTGCTATTAAACCAAGCAAAAGCTGTTCTGTTCCTACGAAATTATGCCCCAATCTTCGAGATTCCTCTTGAGCTAACATTATAACTCTGATTGCTTTTTCCGTAAATCTTTCAAACATGTAAACTTCCTTATAAAAAGTTAAATATCCATAGTTAAATACTACAATGAAAACTATAATATTACAACTCGTCTATCAGGTCTATTCTTTCTTGATGTCTGCCGTTTTCAAATTCAGTATTTAGCCAAGCGTCTAATATTTCTTTAGCAAGACCAATTCCTAAGACTCTTCCGCCTAAACATAAAACATTAGAATTATTATGCGCGCGGCTCATTTTAGCGCTAAATGTATCTGAAACGCAAACTGCTCTAATTCCTTTAAATCGATTGGCAGAAATTTGCATGCCAAGACCTGTTCCGCAAACCAAAATCCCTCTTTTAAAGTTATTGTTTAAAATTTCAGCGCATAATTTTTTGGCGTAAGTCGGATAGTTGCATGATTTTTTGTCGTTGACTCCGATGTCCTCTACGCTGTAGCCAAGGCTTTTAAGATATTCAACAAGTTCAAGCTTTAAATCATATCCACCATGGTCGGATGCTATAATAATATTTTTATCCATAAAAAATCCTCCTGTAATTATTATACAGGAGGAAAGAAATTTATCTACTAATTTGAAGTTGACCAATAATTGGCTGCCTTTTCGTAGGCTTCTTTGAGTGTTTTAGCCATTGCGGAATCTTTTGCAATGTCGCTAGCTGTTATGTGTCCGTTAAAGTAATCACCTAGAATGGTTTGTTCTTCTTGACTTAGTGTTGAGCATTGATAGAACGGCTGCGCAGGTCCAAATGTTGTATTTTGTGTCATAGCCTGCATATTTAATTTGTCTAACTCATCCATAGAAGGTAATTCATCTGGAGTGTTCTTTTTGTTTTTTAGCCATTCGCCTAAACGTTTTAATGGATTTTTTGCTTTTTGTTTTGTTGTTGTTTTGGCGTTATTGCTTGCTGCGGAAGCTTTCGCATTAGCTTTTGCTTCTGTTGCTGTTTTATATTCTTTTAAGTTTGCTTGAGCTTCTTTAGCTTGTGTTTGAATTTGTTTTGCTGTATCAAGTTCTTTTTGTGCTGCATCAATTTCTGCTTTTGGTTTTCCTTGTGCTTTTGCGTCATCTAATTTTTGCTGTGCGTCTTTTACTCCTTTGTTTGCTTCTCTAACACTTTTGTTTGCAGATTTTGTTGCTGCGTTTAAATCAATATTTTTGGCGGCATTAACGTTTTTAACACCCGTTATTGTACCTGATGCAAGTCCAACTGCAGCACCGATTCCAGCGCCCGTAGCTCCAACTTGCGCAGCTTCTGATAAATTAAATTCTCTATCTTCATCCGTAGCACAATCCAATATGTAACCTGCTTCAGCACCAACGAAGCCTGTTGTTGCTCCTGCGGCGCTTCCTGCGGCAGCATGTGTGAGAACTGTTTTACCTGTATCTACTACGCCGTTTTTAACAACGACTTGTGCTGTTTCATTACCTAATTTTGTAAAACCAAATAGTTTGCTTGTGAATTTAGAGAATACTTTACCAATGCCCGCTAATCCTGCTGATATTACCGCTGTAAAGCCACCTGTAACTACTTGTTTGCCAAGGTCTTCGTCGTTTTGTAATGAATTACCTTTGATTTTATCCGTTCCATTTTCAACTTGTTCTACAGCTACTTTTGCTAGTGCACCAACTGCGAAAGCGGCTATACCACCAACTATTAGACCCGCAACAGTACCCACTGGTCCGCCAAGTGCAGTACCTACTGCTGTGCATTTTGCAAAAACTGCAACACCTGTGGCACTACCTGCCAAGCTGGCTGCGGTATCACCTGCTGATGTAACTTGTTTGTCGGATTTATCTCTGTATGTTTCAACTTTTTCTTTAATAGTGTCAATTTCTTCTTGTGTTATCTCTTCGCCATTTGCTGCTTTTGTACGCAGAGCTTCAATTTCATCTTGAATTCTACTTTCACTATATTGTGTGTAGAATAAGTTTTTAAATCCATTAAAGAATTTGCCAACCCAACCTTGTTCGTCTTTTGCAGCTTGATATAATTCATCTAATTGCTCAAGTTTGACATCGGCTGGTTTTTTATTTTCGGCGCCAAGTTTTGATGATGCCTTCATAGCATCTACACTATCTTTTTGAATGAAATATGACCAAGTTTGATCGGCATTTCTGTGCCTGAAACCAGCATAGGTATAATTTCCATTTCCGTCACTTAAATATATTTCATAAGTATCATCATCAACATTCTTTTCTTGTTTGTTTTCTGCGTTTCCAATATCTGCATTGTCGCACTTAACATATTCGGTTCCATTTTCGTCTTTATACGTAAATGTATTAGTATCCAGTGTTAAGCCATTTGGAATTTCATCGTGGTTTGTTGGAGAAGCCAAACCTGTTGATTTAGGAGTAGTAGCAGTAGTTGTTGCTCCTGATGATGTGGTTGCTGTTGAACCGCTTGAAGTTGTTGAGGTTGTATCTATATTTGCGCCTGCTGCATTAAATCTTTCAACTTCATCTGGATAGATATTTCTTGTTGTTAAAAGTTCGCCACGTTTTGTATATACATTTACTTTTGGATTTCCGCTTTCATCGTAAACTAATTCATAGGTTCCTGTGCCTTTATCGTCCATCGGAATAGTAATTCCGCTTTTTGCACTAACGGTTGCATTAGATGTCGTGGATGTTGTGTCCGTTGTGGCTTTGTCAGATGTTTTAGATGTTTCGTATGTGTAGTTGTTGCTCAATTCCGTTGCAGATAAGGTTTTATTTTCATTTTCGGATTTATCAATTTCGGCTAAAACATTATCTAATATAGCGCTATCTTCTTTAGACAGCTCTTTTCCGGAATTATTTTGCGCAACATATTTGCCCAACTCTTTACTTGCGTCTGTTATGCTTACATCGCCCGAGTTGTCGAAAAAGTTTTTAACATCATCTTCGTTGACTTCATAGCCCCTGCTTTTTAGGGTATTTGCTATGAAAATGTAGTCATTTGTAGTAATTTTATCCATACACACCACCTTATTAATGTTCTTTGCTTAGGTTATCGACATTTTTGAGGGTGAACTTGAGGGGATGGGGAATAAATATTTACAAAAGTTAATATTTTATTTTTACAGCTGCAGTAGGTCGGATTTACCAATCTAACAATTATTTATCACCCCCAGCTACCTCAACGTACTCTCTCGAACGTCGCCCTGAACCCCGTTTCAGGGTCTTGGAATCTTCGGAAACCAAACAAAAATCTAAAATTACCAATTTTTCGATAGCCAAAACCTATCTCAACATTAACTATTCAAGACATAATTTTTGTAATAAAAACTGGCTATCAAAGAAGTTTTAAAAACCCTGTAATTAATTATTTTAAACGTAATTCTTGTGAAAATAAAGATAAAACCGACTATCAAAGAAATCTTTAGAACAAAAAATCGCCGATAGCCACAAGTTTCTAACTTCTCTTCGGCTATAGACCACGCTTTTAGTTTGTTCATTTTCTTTTTCTGCTCCTGTCAAATCAAAGATTTGAAACGTCGCCTATCAACAGTTAAACAAAAGCCAAACTCATCATTTGTCTTTTGTTAACTCTGGCTTCGCACTCTTTTTCGCAAGAAAAGAAAAAGAAAACAGAACCAAAAGAATAAAGAAAATGGCTTGGATAACATTAACCAAAACCCTCGAAAGGAGAGTCGGGCGCACTATAAAGCTAACAGACATCAGTTGCGCATTTCATACAACAATTTTCATGGAGGTAGCTTGCCCTTCCACCTTTCGTTTGTGGGTTTTGGTTAGTTGGTTACAATTTTACTATGCTATAGATTTTCTTTGATAGCCAAAGAGTTGAAGCAAGTACTGTTTTCTTCTTTTGCTTTGCATAATGCAGATGTTAAAACAATTGATAAAATTAATACTGGAATAAAAATTAACTATCGATAAATTTTCTATTTTAGTAATTTTTCGTTAGCCACTTGGTTATTTGCAGTTTGTTTTTATTCAAAACTTGTTGTTTTGGCAATGGATATAGGGGTAAAGTTGGCTATCGAAGAATTTCTTATTTTATAATTTTCTTTCAATCCTCAACGATTCAAAGACCCTGAAACGGGGTTCAGGGCGACGTTCTACAGGTAATGTTTAAGTGTCCAAGAATTTAGAAGTTCAGAAATCATTAAATAAAAAAATAGCACTAATAAACCAGCTATCGATAAATCTTTCATTTCAAGCATTTCCCCTATTAATCAATTCTATTTTCATTTTTTAAAAACAACTTTAAAATAGTTCCTTTTAAAACCCTTGTATCAAAAAATTTTTGGTATAAACTTAATTCTGTAGAGGTATTTTATTTAAAGGAATAAAAACTTATGGCAGAAAGAAAATTAGTCGGAACAAATGAAATGTTCAAAAAAGCCTTAGCTGGCGGTTATGCAATTGGTGCATACAATGTAAACAACATGGAAATCTTGCAAGGTATAGCAGAAGCTGCTGAAGAAACTCAATCTCCAATCATTCTTCAAGTTTCAGCCGGTGCTAGAAAATATGCAAACCAAACATATTTAATCAAATTAGTTGAAGCAGCATTAGCTACAACTACTGTACCTATCGCTCTTCACTTAGACCATGGTGCAGATTTTGAAATTTGTAAAGCTTGTATCGACGGCGGTTTCTCTTCAGTTATGATTGACGGTTCTCGTTTCCCATTTGAAGAAAACGTTGCTTTAACTAAAAAAGTTGTTGAATACGCTCACGAAAGAGGAGTTTCAGTTGAAGCTGAACTTGGTAAATTAGCTGGTGTTGAAGATGACGTTAATGTTGACGCTAAAGATGCTAAATATACAAATGTTAAAGAAGCTGTTGAATTTGTTAAACAAACTGGTTGTGATTCATTAGCAATCGCTATCGGAACTTCACACGGTGCTTATAAATTCGCTGGTGAAGCTAAATTAGACTTCGACAGATTAAAAGAAATCAAAGACGCTTTAAAAGAAGCTGGTTTTGGCGATTATCCAATCGTTTTACACGGTTCTTCTTCAGTTCCTGCTGAATTTGTTGCTAAATGTAATAAATATGGCGGTAACCTTCCAAACGCTCAAGGTGTTCCAGAAGATATGTTAAATTACGCTTCTAAACACGGTGTTGCTAAAATTAATATCGATACAGACTTAAGATTAGCAATGACTTCAACAATCCGTGAATTCTTTATTGAACATCCTGAAAAATTCGACCCACGTGAATATATGGGACCAGGAAGAACAGCCGTTAAAGAAATGGTTATGCACAAAATGAGAGATGTATTAGGAACAGCAGGACACGCTAAAGACTAATTATATCTTTAAATTTGATATCAAAAAGCGTCGGAAACGGCGCTTTTTTTGATTATTTATTTTCAAATTCTTTTAAAAGCTCATAATTTTTCATTTCAAAACCTTGAGCGATTTTATTTAACACATTTAATTTTATATCTTGTTTGCAATTTTCAATTCTGGATAAAATGGCTGGGTCAATATCGTTTTTAAAAGCAAACGAATTAAGCGAAAAACCAAGTTTTTGCCTTTTTTCTTTGATAAATTTTCCAAATTCTCTGTATTGCATTTTCTCAATTATCTGTTAAACTTTTTTTAATATCATTGAGAAATCTCAATAGACAATCGGAGGAATTTTGAAAAACAAAGGTTTTACGCTTGCTGAAATTATGATAGCTTTAACGGTGATTGGGGTGATAACTTCGATAATCTTGCCTGTTGCGCTGCAAAACGTGCCTGATGAAAATGTGATGAAATTTAAAAAGGGTAATGCGATATTGTCAAAAACTATTAACGAAATGGTAAGTTCTGGTAAATATTTTAAAGATGGAGATTTAGGAACACGAGCGGATGGAACATTGATTGATGGGACAAATGAGGGTGATAAGACATATTTTTGCAGTGTTTTTGCTGATATGTTAAATACTAAAAGCGTTGAATGCAAAGATGGTGACGGTTATTCTGTTGGGGTTGTGTTGACAAAAGATAATTCTTCAGCTTGGACAAGTTGCGTGCCAAATGAAGTTGTTACATCTGAATTTATCGATTTTGCTATTGAAAATTTAGATAATGCTTGTATTAAGCATAAAGATGTTTTAAAAGAAAAAGCTTCAAAAATTGTATTAATTGACGGAATTGAATTTTATGAAGAAGCGCCTGCGTGGTCTTTTGGAGCATATTATGACAAGGTTTTAAAATTAAGAGGATTTGGCACAGGCAAAGAAAATTCATACTGCTACGATAGTAACGGTTTTGATAGAAGCTATAAGCTTTTTTGTATGGATGTTGACGGTATAGATAGTGGAGAAGAGCCTTTTGGCTATGGTATTCGGGCGGATGGCAAAATATTGCTCGGCAAACGTGCGCAAGAATGGCTAAATAAATCAATTCAGGAGAAATAATTTATATGAAAAAAGATGAAAAAATAATTATATTTTGCTATGTTTTGACTGTATTAATGCTTTTAATTTCGTCAATCTACACATTTTACAAGATTAAGCCAAATGATATGGTGTTTAACATTGAAAAAGTTTTTAAAACCTCGGCAAATATTTTTGTCAAGTAAAAAACACGTAATATTAACCTTTTTAAAAAAAATTTACGTTATGCAATATTTGCTGATTTTATTAATGTCTTGTGCTATAACATTAATAACAAAGCATTTATGGGGGTATAATGAGTCAGTATCTTACTAAAGAAGAAATTAAACAATGGAGAAGTTCATTAGAGAAGATTACCTTGGAAGAATATGCTAGAAAATTAGGCAAAGTTCTTGAAGAAGATAAAAAAACCACCGATATTATTGACATTGTGATGAACAATGAAAAAAGATTATATGCTTCAAAAGAGCAAAATTCATCAAAAAACTCTGTTTTAAAAATTGCAAAACAAGCGTTAGATAAAAACTCTGAATTTGAAGTTTCTGATATTAAATCAAGATTAACTTGCAAAAAACCTTTAACTCAAAGGGAAAATGCAGTTTTAGAGCATTTTATTAAAAACAAAGGCGAAATCGTTTTTGCTCGAGATTTAGCAGTTTTGCTGGATTTGCCTTGTGATTATGTTTATAAATATATTAAAAATTTAAGAACAAAAATTAATGAAGATATTCTTAAAAACGCTACAAAAGGCGGTTATATCTTCGATTTGAATTAATCTATGGATGAATTTAATACAAAAATTTTAAATAGTATAAATGAGCTGATGACTTTGACTGATAAGTACTCAGCTGATTTTTATGTTGAAAGTTTAAAGATTTTAAATTCAAATTTTAAGGATTTTTCTTTTGCTTATTTTTTAATTGATGAAGATAATTATTCTCTAAAATCCGCTATCAATAGCCTTTTGGAGGGTAAAAAGAAATATATTTTAAAAGAAGAATATGTTGAAGAATTTTTCAAAAACGAGAAAAAAGTTTTAAAATTG
The DNA here is from genome assembly GCA_934667125.1 of uncultured Candidatus Melainabacteria bacterium. Taxonomy (GTDB): domain Bacteria; phylum Cyanobacteriota; class Vampirovibrionia; order Gastranaerophilales; family Gastranaerophilaceae; genus RUG14156. Next base: position 97,519 of record CAKULF010000001.1, read on the forward strand.
GATGATGATTTTAAGAAAAATAGTTTCTTTTTTAAGCTTGAAATTCAAGGTTCAATTTTTGGTTTGTTTTTGATTAGCTCAAACTCTGATATAGAGGGCTTTTATAGTCAATTTTCAACTTTAGCAAATGTTTTGAGCTATAAAATTAAGGATTTTGAATTAAATCAAATATATAAACTTCAACTTAAAGCTATGCAAAACGCAATAATAGAGCGTGATAGCGCTTATAATGTTATAGAAAAACAACATAAAAAACTTGTTGAAGTTGATAAGACTAAAAATCTGTTTTTGGCAAATATTTCACATGAACTTAGAACTCCATTGAACGCTATAATTGGCTTTTCGCAAGCACTTAGCGCTCAAATTTTTGGAAGTTTGAATGATAAACAGGCTGAATATATTAGAGATATCCAAATTTCGGGTTTGCATTTGTTGGGAATGATTAATGAAATTTTGGATTTATCAAAAATTGAAGCAAATGTGATGAAATTTAATCCGATTAAATTAGACCCAAATGTCGCTATAAATGAGGTCGTGAACATATTAGAGCCACTTTATAAAAACAAAAATATTGCTGTTGAATTGAATTTAGAGAACGATATTTTTCTTAATGCGGACAATCAAAAATTTCAACAAATTTTATACAATCTTTTATCAAATGCGATTAAATTTACTCAAAACAATGGCAAAATCGAGATTATATCTAAGCTTGAGGGCGATAGATATTATCTTGAAATCAAGGATAACGGGATTGGGATTGATAAAAAATATCATAATAAGATTTTTAAAAAGTTTGTTCATCTTGAAAATTTATATGCTAATAATCAGTCCTCAACGGGTTTGGGGCTTACTATCACAAAAGAATTAGTAAAATTGCATAACGGTAAAATCACCTTAAAAAGCGAGCTTAACAAAGGAACAAGCTTTATAATGGAGTTTAAAAACATATTATTATGACAAAAATTTTAGTTGTTGAAGATAATGAGCTTAATATGAAGCTGTTTTTCGATGTTTTAACTTATAATAATTATTCTGTTGATAAGGCGAATGATGGGCAAGAAGCCTATAACAAGCTTATTGAAAATGATTTTGATTTGATGATTTTAGATATTCAAATTCCTAAAATGAATGGGTTTGAATTGATTAAAAAGTTAAAAAATGAGGGTAAAAAAATTCCTAAAACACTTGTGGTGTCTGCTTGTGCTATGGATAGCGATATCAACAAGGCAAAAGAGCTTGGAATTGAGGATTATTTAACCAAACCTATTGATATTGTTGGGTTTTTGAATGCTGTTAAAAAATTGATTAACTAAAATACATCATTTTTGTAAAATTGATTGTTTTGATTAAACCGTCCAAAAGGCTTGTGGGGTTTGATAAATCCGAATTAACATTGTAGCTTAAATTAATTATATTTGAATTTTTTATTTCAATTTTTGAGGTTGAATTAGAAATTTGCTTGATTAATTTAGCATAATCCGATAGTAAAACTTTGTTTTTGGAGCATAATTCAAAGGCGTTTTTGGCTTGTAGAGCGGATATTAGCCTTGTTGTTTCGGCGCAAAAATCTTCAATATATGTCAGATAAATTTCTTCGTCAAAATTTATTGCGACGTTTTTATTATTTAAAATGTCAAAAAGTATAGTATTTATCGGCTTTTTGTCGTTTTTAGGATGATTTATGCCATATAAATAGGAAGTTTTCAGGATTTTATAATTAATATTATATTTTTTGCAATATTCAACAATCAGCTTTTCAATCATTGAAAACATCGATAACAACAGGCTATCAGCCTTAATTATGTTGTCGTTAAGATAATATGTAATGTAATAAAATTCAGCGCCTGAAAGCCTTGAATAGTCTAGTAAATTCTTGATTATTTCGATTTGTTCAATACAATACGTGTATTTATCTTTGTAAAATCGTCTAAAATCGCTATTTCCGGCGCAATAGAACACTTTTTCAACAGTAAAATCAATTTTATCGAGCAAATTTTGTTCAGCAAAAATAAAATTCTTATTCCTCAAAAGCGGGTATATGAGGCTCATTTCGCCTGTTGAAAAATTATCTATCCCATAAACCGTATAATTGTTCTTTAACAGCTCTACGGCTAAATTTACGCCTACAAATCCGCTTGCGCCTGCAATTAACACATTTTCCATAATCTAATAATAAAGATAACAATTATTTTTGTAAATAGTCGAAACACACTATTTAAGCGCATTTAAAATGTTGACAATTTCGCTATCTAAAAGCATTTGGGCGCTCACGTTATTCAATAAATAATTATTCAAATTTTGAGCAAATTGAGCCTTTTTAAATTCCCCAAAACCATACTTTTTATAGATGTTTTCAAGATTTTTAACCATTGAATTATATTCAAAAAAATCATCATAAACACATTGATTTTGAAACTCAAACGTTGAATTAATGGTGTTTAAGAGGATATTTATCGGAATAATGTCCTCAAATTCGCCGTTTTGGATTAAATATATCTTATCAATCTTCCTCAATTTCCGCTCTATAAGGGACTTTATCTGCTCTCCATCCTTATCTAAAAGCACAAAAAAAGGCGTTTTGACGTAATCTATCATTTTATAATACTTCCGTGCAACTTGGTTTTTTCCGCCTGCTTGAAGCACTAAGACCCCGTTATTATCAAGGTTGTAGCCTAATATATTAAATAAAGTTTTTAAAAGCACAAATTCTGTCTGCCCTTCGCATAAAATTATTTTTTCAATCGGATAAAGTAAAGATTTTTCCTCTCTTTGTTTGATTAGGCTTGCTTTTGGGTCAATTTCTTTTAGCCAAAGAAGATTTTTTGGTAAAGTTGAATTAAAATTTATTTTATCTAACATGCCTGAATAATTCAATCGTGCCGATAGGTATTGATAAGATACCTCGTTAAATTCAAAATACTTCCCCTCTAAATCCGTAAGGATGGAAGATATTGAATTATCTGAATTTGAGCCTAAATTAAACTCCAAAAGCTCCTCAACAAGGGCTATTTTATCCAATATTGAAATATTTTTTTGAATTTTATCAAGGCAAAACTTGGATATTAAATCATTGAAAACTCTCTCATATCGAACACAAGCAGGTTCAAAACGAGTCAATCTATCTAAAATAGTTATATAATAATCATCTGGAATTGTTTTAAATTTCGTCATATTTTCTCGAATTATACAACAAAAACTATAACATTTTAATAATCTCATCAAGTGTGACGATTATTTTGCTATATGCGGCTAATTCCTTATCAGAGGCACTATATACGGCTTTTAAGAGCTTTTCTTTTAAATTGTTTTCAGATATTTTTGATTTAATTCCAAATTCATCAAGCGAAAACTCCATAACCTCTGCCATTTTTAAAAAATTGTTAAGTGAAGGCAAATTTTTCCCTGTTTCAATTTTGCTCAAATGTTTATCGCTTATTCCAACCCTTTCTGCCAGTTCAGATTGGGTCATTTTAGCCCTTTTTCTGATTTCTTGAAGAGTTTTACCTATAAATTCTTTATCGTCATACATAATAGTGTTATACCTCTTTATTTATTAAAAATAAGCGACATATAACTACACTAGAACAACATTATTTATAATATTTAATAAAAGTAATAATATGTGACAACATTTTAAAGATGTGATATAGTCATGAGTGATAACATTTTTTAAAAGTAATACATCATAACGGAAAATAACATGAAAAAGAATTGGATTGAACGGTTCAAGGGCTTTAGCCTTGTTGAACTGATGATTAGCTTGATTACTATAAGCTTAATTACGGCTGCTTTTGCGCCTATTGTGACGAAAAAATTATCATCAATGGGAATAACTGTTGGAAGTTTTGGTGGCGGAAATGGAACAAATACAACGGGATGTACCGCCGATAAACACTGTAATGTTGGTTATTATTTGGATGAAAATTGCGTTTGTCAAAAATGTAACGTAAGCAATTGTAATTCTTGCGATTCAACCGGAAATTATTGCACAGCCTGTAAAGACGGCTTTGTGTCTGATGGAAATGGCGGTTGCGTTACAACAGAATGTACAACCGAAAACGAGAAACTTGGGCTTGAAAAAGGCGCACCATCAGAAAAATGTTGCAAATCTGTCGGTGCAATATTTGTTCCTGCTTCAAAAACAGGCGGAAAAGATTTATGTATGATGAAATATAACGCAGGGGATTATGATACAACCACGGCAGCATTGGACACGGATGTAATTCCTTATGATCTCAACTATGCAAAGCTTAGAATAAGTGTAGTAAGAGGAAAAACCGATACATGTACTAATTCTCCAAATTGCTGCTGGAAAGGTAATACATCTAAAAATGCTTCAGGCACTTATTCTTATTCGGGCGATTCAAGGACTCTTTGTCAAAAACAACCTGCAATTCAAATATGTTCTAATTGGGCTTATGGCGGTTCAAAAGTTGGGGCATGGAGGTTATTAAAAAATTCTGAAGTTTATGTGAAAAACCAAACAAATAATTTAAGCAGCGCAATTGCTGCAGAAACTGAAGCAACCTCTGAAACCAATCTAACAAAATATAAAGATAATGTCGGAAAAAGTGGTTTACAACTTTGTGATTCTGCTGCAGGTTATGGTAGTAATTATTGTTCATATAGCAGTTGGTGCGCTCCTGCAGCAACAGTAAGCAATACCGCAGATTATTGTGCTCCATACGGAATTTGGTTGAATGATAGTGGTACGGCTATGTTTCTTCAAAAAGGGGTAATTGCATATAAATCTAGTGACATGGATGATAAAAGAGCCTTAGGTGTTCGTTGTGTATCCGAAAACGTTTTTAAAGCAGTAAATTCACCTGAGGTTGAATTACCTGCAACAAGCGATACTGAGCCGCTTGAAACGTCAGAAGACGCCAAAAGGCTATGTCCGCAAGGAACAATGTACATCAATAAATTATATACAGGCGGTTCTAAAAGCATTTGCATGATGAAATATAATGCAGGCGACGATATAGCAGAATATAATAATTATCATCCCGATTACTCTAAAATCGGCGTTGCAATGTTGAATGTTGGGGATGTGGATAATACATGTAAAGCAGTAATAGATAAAAACAATAATAAAGCATGTTGTTGGTATGGCGAAACATCCCCAAGAGGCAAACTTTCACCGCATGTTAATATCCCATACGGACCAACCATGAGAACAGTTTGTCAAAAGAAAGCCGCAGAATTAATATGCGATAACTGGGGTTATAATGGAACAAAAGGCATTTGGCGATTATTAACACAAACTGAAGCAACCAAATTAGCGAGTTACATCAAGTCAGATGGATATTATTCGGGATATTTTGCAAGATATTTAGGAAGTGGTGGACTTCAACTTTGCGACGGAGGTTCTAATGAATATGGTTCAAATTATTGTCCTGCTTCAAGTAGATGTATTGGTGCTGCTACCGTTAATAATACATCAGACCATTGTGCGCCCTATGGGGTTTGGACTGAAACGGACAAATTTGCTCTGTGGCTAAGCAATGGGGTTGCAAAGGCGGAAATACCAACGAGTAACGACAATAATAGAGCATTAAGCGTTCGTTGTGTAACCGATCAAATAGGGGCAAGAATTGAAGAACATAACCCGATATTGACTGCTAATGAGCCATCTAGTCAAGCTGATTGTGATAAATATAACGCAATATTTATCGATAAAATCTACTTAAATAAAATTTTTAATAGTAATGTTGGGCGCAATTTGTGTATGATGAGATGGAATTTTGGTGACGATGACGCTGCGGCAAACGGAAAACCATATTACACCGACTATATGGCAATTCAATCCCCAGGGGGAAGTGATGGCGTTACTATGGTAAATACTGGAACAAAATGCTCAAGTAATTATTGCTGTTGGAAAGGAAATATTTCTCCTAAAGCCACCGGAAACTATACATATAGCGGAGCAAACAGAACGGTTTGTACTCAACCGGCTGCAACAAAAATTTGTGCAAGTTGGGCGCCTGATAGCGTTGATTCAACAGGACAAGTTACATCTAACGGTAAATGGAGATTGTTAAATACGGCTGAAGCAACAGCGCTTGCATATTATATCAGCGTCGAAACAAAAAAATCCAGCTTTATATCTAAATATTTGGATGGAACGAATGTAAGCGGTTCGTCTAAAGGACTACAACTTTGCGATCAAAGTTCAAGCAATTATGGCGCTAATTATTGTCCTTATTCAGAAAAATGTATAGGTGCGCCTACTGTTGATACTTCGGCAAACCGTTGCTCTCCTTACGGGGTTTGGACAGCAGCAAACATGCAAGCTTTATGGTTAAATAATGGCGTTGCAACAGTAAGTGTACCAAATAGTAAAGAAATAAGAAGACCATTAAATGTTCGTTGCGTCACAGATACTATTAAAAAATAATTAGTTAATAAGTAAATTATTTGTGTTTGATGTCGAGGGGTTTGCCCCTCGTTTTTTTATCTAAAAGCACGATATAGCTTGATTTTTTATCAAATATTAAAATCTTATTAAACCTTTAAGTGTATTATTGACAATTTAAAATTAAGTAGTATCATTTTAATAGAGATTTTTTTCACGAAAAAAGGAGAAACAAAATGACAGCAACAAAAAAAACTCAAGAAGCTGGTTTAATTGAGAACGTTGAACAGCTTGATGCTCTAGTTGATAGAGTCGTTGCAGCTCAAAAAGAATATGCTACTTTCTCTCAAGAACAAGTAGATAAAATTTTCAAAGCAGCAGCAACAGCAGCAGACAAAGCTCGTATCCCTCTTGCTCGTATGGCGGTTGAAGAAACAGGAATGGGCGTTTTAGAAGATAAAATTATCAAAAATCACTATGCAGCTGAATATATTTACAATAAACATAAAAACACTAAAACTTGCGGAATCATTGATGATGACAAAGTTAACGGTGTTAAAATCGTAGCTGAACCATTAGGCGTTTTAGCTGGTATCGTTCCAACTACTAACCCAACATCTACAGCTATTTTCAAATCATTAATTTCTTTAAAAACAAGAAATGGTATCATCTTTTCACCACACCCACGTGCTAAAAAAGCTACAATTGCAGCAGCTAAATTAGTTTTAGAAGCAGCAGTTAAAGCAGGTGCTCCAAAAGATATTATTTCTTGGATTGAAATTGCTCCTGAAGCTGATGGCGTTGCTATTTCAGGTGGTTTAATGAAACACCCTAAAATCGCTTGTATCTTAGCTACAGGTGGTCCTGGAATGGTTAAAGCTGCTTATTCATCTGGTCACCCTGCTCTTGGTGTTGGCCCTGGTAACACATCTGTTGTTATTGATGAAACAGCTGATATTAAAATGGCAGTTTCTTCTGTATTAATGTCAAAAACATTTGATAACGGTATGATTTGTGCTTCTGAACAATCAATCGTTGTTGTTGATAGTGTTTATGATCAAGTTAAAGAAGAATTAGCTTACCGTGGCGCTTATTTATTAAACGATAAAGAAATGCAAAAAATGGTTGACTTTGGATTTATCGATCCAAACAGAGGAACAGCTCATCCTAAAATTGTTGGTCAAAGCGCTCATACAATCGCTAAATTAGCAGGTTTTGAAGTTCCTGAAAACGCAAAAGTTTTAGTTGCTCAAAGACCTGAGGTTGATTGGGCTGACCCATTTTCTAGAGAAAAATTATCTCCAATTTTAGCTATGTACAAAGCTTCTAGCTTTGAAGACGCAGCTGAAAAAGCTTATTACTTAGTATCTCGTGGTGGCGCAGGTCACACATCTGTTCTTTACACTGATGAACGTAAAAAAGACAGAATTGACGCTTATGCTCAAAAAATGCCATCATGCCGTGTATTAATTAACCAACCATCAAGCCAAGGCGGTATTGGTGACCTTTATAACTTCCGTATGGAACCATCATTAACACTTGGTTGCGGTTCTTGGGGCGGAAATTCCGTTTCCGGAAACGTTAGCGTAAAAGACCTATTAAACTACAAGAGAGTTGCTGAAAGGAGAGAAAATATGCTTTGGTTTAAGGTTCCTGAAAAAATCTACTTTAAACGTGGTGCTACAGATTTAGCTTTAAGAGAACTTCAAGGCAGAAAGAAAGCATTTATCGTTACAGATAGATTCTTATTCAACTCTGGCGCAGCTGATAGAATTACTAAAGTTTTAGATGAAATCGGAATTGACCATGAAGTGTTCTTCGATGTTAAACCTGATCCAACTTTATCAACAATCGAAGAAGCTTATACAATTATGAAACCATTTGAACCTGATGTAATTATCGCTCTTGGTGGCGGTTCTCCGATGGATGCAGCTAAAATCTTATGGTTAAAATATGAACAACCTGACACAGTATTTGAAGATATCGCTATGAGATTTATGGATATCAGAAAAAGAATTTGTATGCTTCCTGAACTTGGCAAAAAAGCTACTATGGTTGCTATTCCAACAACATCAGGTACAGGTTCTGAAGTTACTCCATTCTCTATCATCACTGATGATAAAACAGGTGTTAAATATGCAATCGCTGATTATGCTTTAACTCCAAAAATGGCAATCGTTGACCCTAACTTCGTTGATGGTATGCCAAAAGGCTTGACATCTGCTTCAGGTATCGACGCTCTAGTTCACGCTATTGAAGCTTATGTATCTTGTATGGCTACAAACTTTACAAATTCTAACGCTTTAGAAGCTTGTAAATTAGTATTCAAATACTTATCTCGTTCATACCATGAAGGTGCTAATGATCCAATCGCAAGAGAAAAAATGCACTATGCTGCAACAATCGCTGCTATGGCATTTGCTAACTCTTTCTTAGGATTATGTCACTCAATGGCTCACAAATTAGGTGCTATGTTCCACGTTCCACACGGTGTTGCTAACGCATTATTAATCAGACAAATCATTAAATACAACGCAACTGATTGTCCTAAAAAACAAGCAACATTCCCACAATATAAATTCCCACAAGCAGTTACAAGATATGCTCAAATTGCTGACGAATTGAATATTGCCGGTAAAGACGATATGGATAAAACTCAAAATCTAATTAAAGCTATTGAAGACTTGATGAAAGATATTGAACTTCCATTATCAATTAAAGCATTCCTTGAAAAACAAGGTGTTGCTGATCCTGAAAAAGAATTCTATGCTAAATTAGATGAAATGGTTGAATTAGCATTTGATGATCAATGCACAGGTGCTAACCCTGTATATCCAATCATGACAGATATGAAACAACTATACATCGACGCTTTCAACGGTGTAGTATAGTTTAAGCTAAACTCAAAAGGGGGTTGAATTTCAGCCCCCTTTTTTATATTAAAAAGTAAAAATTATGAAAAGTACGCTATCTCAAAGAACAATTAACCGCCTGACTCAATATTTTACGATTTTAAGAGAAGAAGACAAAAAGGGAACAAAAAATATAACCTCTTCTTCTATTTCTCAAATGCTTGAAATTGACGAAACGCAAGTTAGAAAAGACATTAAATCCATCAACTGCAAAGGTAAATGTAAGGTGGGTTATAGCGTTAACGAACTGAAATCTAAAATCGAAGATGTTTTAGATTATAATGTAGTTAAACGTGCTGTTGTTGTTGGGGCCGGAAACATTGGTTTAGCACTTTCCGGCTATTCAAAGTTTTCTGAATTTGGGCTTGAAATAGAGGCGTTATTTGATAATAACCTTGAAAAAATAGGCAAAACTATAAACGATAAGGTTATCTATCCTATTGATAAATTTCCCGAAATATTAAAGAAAAATGGCGTAAATATAGCTATATTAACCGTTCCAAATAAAATAGCTCAAGAAGTTTGCGATTTTATAGTTGGTGCTGGAATTAAATATATTTGGAATTTTGCTCCGATAATATTGAATGTTCCATCTGATGTTAAGGTTTGGAATGAGAATTTAATTGGCAGTTTTATTCAATTTTGCGCCATAGAAAACATAAAATAAGCTTATAAAAATTTACAAAACGTTACGTTTTAATAGGCTTTTAGAGCTTGCAAAAAAATTTTGATGTAATACTATTATAAATGCGCTAGACATAACAACAATTTAAGGAAGAGAAAATATAATAAAAAAAACCGAATTTGATAAGTTTCAAAGCCGGTTATATAATGAGTCTTGTATCGTTAGTAAATCTTAAAGCCCGTTTTTAGGGCTTTTTTTTATGCCTTTTTGTAAATTTCTTTAATAATATAGTACTATTTAATCGCATTTCTTGCATACATCATACATATTATTTTATTCTTCAGCCGAGGTTTTAACTGTGTCAAAACCCAGCTTTTTCCATATTTTATACCCTCCAAGGAGTGTTTTAACCTTGTAACCGTGGCTTGAAGCCTTATAGGCGGCTTTAGTCGCTCTTAAGCAGAAGTCGCTTTCGCAATAGATAATATTTATCTTGTCATGTTCTAGCATATTAAGGTGTTCTTCAAATTCATCTATTGGAATATGCACTGCATAAGGAATATGACCATCAATATAGTCTTCATAGTTTCTAACATCAACTATATTAAAATCCTTAATGTCGTCTTTTATAACATCATTCAAACCAAAAGGACAAGCGCTGTAAGCAACTTTTTGCCCAAAATATTTCTTTTGAGCGGATGTATCATTTAAAAATTCTTCTAATAACATTTTATCTCCTTTTTTACATAAAAATATATCGACATGATTGGTAACTATAATATTCTGTTAAAATATTATATCGTTACGATTGATACTGATAATATCTATACAATTCCTTCTCGAATTGCTTTAACCGCAGCTTGTGTTCTATCATCGACTACAAGTTTTTGAATAATATTACAAACATGCGCTTTAGATGTATGTTCAGATATATTAAGTGTTTGAGCGATTTGTTGATTAGACATACCATCAACAACGAGCTTTAACACCTCATATTCTCGAGCGGTTAAATTAGCGTGTGTGCTTTTGAAATTCGCTCTATTCATTTGCGCTGTGGGAATTATATTTGGATTGGTTTCTCTTAAAATTTGCACCGCCTTTTTATCAATCCACATCGCTCCATTTGCAACCGATTGAACAATCATATCCAAAAGTTCAGCATTGATATCCTTTAAAATATAGCCGTAAATCCCCATTTTCATTGCTTTATTTATCACATGCTCATTGATATGAGTTGTTAAAATCGCAAATTTGACGTTCGGTTTTTGGCTTATAACTTTTTCCATAAGTTCAAGCCCGTTGATATCGCCCAATTCTAAATCCAACAAAACAACGTCGGGATTTTGTGCTAATATCTTATTTATTCCATCCTTGCCATTTTCAGCTTCAGCCACAACATAAACGCAAGGCGAATTTTCAAATAATGATTTTATTCCGCAACGAAACAACTTATGGTCATCCACAAGCGCTAAGCGAATTTTTTTCTTATTCAGATTTGTATCGTTAGTTAGCATAATTTTTCTCCTTTGCATAATAATCTATCAATAATTATCTTTTGCTACATTGTTTAACTATTAAAAATTCAGCTAATCATAATAGCAATTTAAACTTGAATTATTAGTTTATTTCACATTTTAGAGGTATTAGAACATATCCAAAGGAATTAAGAGGGCTTCTTACATAATATACATTATCAATACCAATCGTATCGTTAAAATATGGTCATTAAACCCCTTTAAAATCGACATTTTGCTTTTTGGCTTTTAAACATATATAATTCAATTATGAAAAATATTGATAAAAAATATGATGTTGTAATTATTGGTGGCGGAGTCAGCGGTTGTGCGTGTGCATATAATTGCGCAAAGCTCAAAATGAAAACTTTGTTGGTTGAAAAAAATAATTTTCTTGGCGGTTTGATGACGGGTGGACTTGTAATTCCGATTATGAAATCTTCTGTTAAAGATTACAATTGTTCTTATTATAAAACGCTTGTTAAAACCGCAAAAAAATATAATGCGCAGATTACTTATTCAGATTCTAACGACGGTTGGTTTAATCCTGAGTTGATGAAAATTGTTATTGAGGATGTTTTGACTAAAAAAAATGTTGCTTCATATTTGGATATTCTTTTTGAAGCCGAGGTTAGTGAAGCCCAAAAAAAAGATGATGTTATAAAAAAAATAATTTTAAAATCAAGAACTTTATCAATACCAATCGAGTCGACTATTTTTGTAGATGCTACAGGTTCAGCAGAATTTTCTAAAATAGTTGGTTGCGAATTTTTGAATGATAATGAAACTATTCAGCAAAATTCTTTGAGATTTATTGTTGGAAATGTTGATGTTGAAAAATTTGCTCGCTTTATTGAAAAAGTTGATTTAGATAGGAATATTACCAATACCAATCGAAACGACTTAAAAGATAGTAATAACGAGTTGCATTTTACAACAGCAAGTACATCAAACCCAAATGTTAAGTGGGCTTTGGATAAATATTTAAAACAAGGCGTTAAGGATAAAATCTTAAAACCCTCTGATAGAGAATATTTTCAGCTTTTTTCGGTTGCTGGTGGAATAAACCAAGTTGCTTTCAATTGCCCAAGAATTAATAATTATAAACTTGATCAATTTAGCGCTTCTAAGGAATTAATTGAGGCTAAAAAGGCTATATATCGCCTATTTTGCTTTGTTAAGAAGTATTTTGAAGGCTTTGAAAATGCAATAATTACCAATATTGCGCCCATTACAGGATTTCGAGAAGAATATAGAGTAAAATGCCGTTATACATATACTTTAGAGGATTTAACAAGCTCAAAGCGCTTTAATAATCCGGTTTTAGAAGCAAATTACGGTATTGATATTCATTCAAAGAACCATAAAACAAAAAACAACCAAAATGGCTCAAAAACCGCTTCATACCAGCTTCCTATTGAAAGTTTAATGAGTTATAATTATAAAAATCTTTATTGCATAGGAAAAATTTTAGGCGCTGATTTTGCAACTCATAGCGCTTTGAGAGTTCAAAAAAGTTGCATGTCTATGGGTGAGGCAGCTGCAAAAGACATTAAAAACAGGCTTTAAGCTATTTTCCAATGCAAAAATGGCTAAATATATTATCCAAAATTTTATCAGTCAAAACTTCGCCAGTTAGCTCATCAAGCTCTAATATTGCTTGTTTAAGGTCAAGCGTATAAAGATCGGCGCACTCATCTATATATAAGTCGCTGTTTGCAGTTGCTATAACATTTTCAAGTGACTCGTAACATCTTGTTAAAAGCCCCTGTTGGCGCTTATTTGTGGTGTAATTTGTGTCATTTGGTGATAATTTTGTTATAATTTCTTTAATTTTTTCTTTCAACTTATCAATTCCAAAACCCGTTTTAGAACTGATTAAAATAGCTTCTTCATCCGTTTTATTGCCTAAATCAGCCTTGGTTTGAACAAAAATAACGTTTTTATCTTTCGCTAAATCAAGCAAAGAATTATCGATTTCAGATTTATCTTTTTCAAATAAAAATATTACAATTTCAGAATTTTTAATCGTTTCTATTGAATTATCAATCCCGATTTTTTCAACCACATCGGCGTTTTTCTTATCTCGGACTCCTGCTGTGTCAATAAAATTAATTAAATAACCATCCAGATTAATACTTTCATTGATTGTATCTCGAGTTGTGCCTTCGATATTGGTTACAATTGAGCGATTATAGTTTAAAAGTGCGTTAAATAGCGAGCTTTTGCCCACATTTGGGCAACCGATTAAACAAGCACTTATGCCATCTCTTATAAAATTGTGGCTTTTAGAGTTATCTAATATCGATTTTATTTCTGTCATTTTATCAGTACATATCGAAACGACATAATTTTTATCAATTTCAGCAACATCTTCAGGAAAATCGATTGTTGCGATTAATTTTGAATATAAATTTATTAAATCTTCTTTTAAATTATTAATTTTATTTTTTAAGTAGCCATCAAGGTTAGAAAGCGAATTTTGAGCCGACTTCACGCTTTTTGATTCAATAATATCCATAACGGCTTCTGCTTGGGATAAATCAATTCTATGATTTAAAAACGCACGCTTTGTAAATTCGCCTTTATCGGCTATTCTTGCTCCATAGGACAATAATATTTCAATTAATTCATTAATAATGGTCATAGACCCATGGGTTTGAAATTCTATAACGTCTTCGCCCGTATAGCTATGTGGCGCAACGAAAGGCAGCAATATTATTTCATCTAATTTATTATTATTTTTATCTAAAATATGCCCATGGTTAATCATTTTCGGCTTAATTTCTTTTGAAAAAACCTTTTTAGCAATCTCAAAAGCCTTTGGCCCTGACATTCTAACTATTCCAACGGCGCCTTTTGCCATTGGAGTGATTAGTGCAACAATTGTATCAAAATTATAATCCATTTTTAAATTTTACCATGTTTATAGTAAAATGAACACAAGACTATTTTATTTAGAGGAGAAAATAATGGATTTTGTATCATTAACTATAAACATTTTAGGTCAATTAGCGCATTTTGCAGGCTCTTACGGCATGGCGATTATAATTTTTACTATATTAATGCGTTTGTGTTTGTGGCCAATTAACGTGAGCCAACAACGTTCCATGAAAAATATGCAAAGCTTGACGCCTAAAATGAAGATGATTCAAGAGAAATATAAAAATAATCCGCAAGTTATGCAACAAAAAATGATGGAATTTTATAAAGAGCATAACTTCAACCCGACGGCAGGGTGTTTACCTATGTTAATTCAAATCCCTGTATTTATTATGCTATATAGCGCTTTGATGAGTCCGCAATTCATTCAAATGGCTGGAAATACACATTTTCTATTTATCAATCGTCTTGATTCAACAATCAAATCAAACGCAGGTATATCTTTAGATAATGTATTTTCAGTTACTAAAAACGCTCAATTCCAATCAGGAAAGACAGCAACAGTATATATTGGGGATGAAAAATTAACAGATGTTAAAATTGAAAAACCTCAAAAAGCGGTTTCTATTCAAGGCGAACTTGAAAGCGGAAAACCCGTAGAATTAAAGGTTTCATTGGATAGCTTAAATCTTAAATTCTCTCAACTTGATAAAGTTAAAAAAGCTGAATTGTCAGTTATGAATATCATGACAAAAGAAACAGAAAACGTTGAATTCACTCGTCGTGGCGACATTTTAACGGCTAGTGTTCCAACAGTTCCTGCGCAAAATAATATGCACTATGATGTTATGATATTAGTTGCGTTGTTTGGTATAACTATTTGGTTATCTCAAAAAGTAATGATGGCAACAACTTCAACCAAAAATCAAGACCCTCAACAAGCAGCAATTCAAAAATCAATGGGCACAATCATGCCAATTATGATTATTTTGACTTTTGTATTTATTCCAATTCCTGCAGGTGCTTTATTATATCTTGTTACAAGCAATATTTTCCAAATTTTCCAAACAATTGCTATTAATAAACAACTTGAAATTGAAGAAAATAAGAAAAATGAAGCTAAAGACGACAAAGTGATTGAAGCTAAGGTTGTTGAATCCAAAACCGTTGAAGAAAAGAAATAAATATCCTACAAAAATTTTATTTTTATCTTAAAAGCTTTATTCAAAGCATAATTTATAATAAAATCGTTGTAAAAGGGCTATTATTTTGAGTGAAAAATTAATTATAAAAGGTCAAAACCCCGCAAATGGGGAAGTATCAATAAGTGGAGCAAAAAATTCTGTCTTAAAGCTTATGGCAGCTTCGCTTTTGTGTTCAGATAAATGCACAATATACAACGTTCCGGATTTGTCGGATGTTGAGATTATGCTTGAAGTTTTGGGCGAATTGGGCGCTAAAACAGAATATAACAAAAACCTTAAAAAAATTGAAATCGATTCAACTTCAATCGTTAATTACACGGCAGGGAAAGAACATGTTTCTAAAATGCGTGCAAGTTTTTGCGTTTTAGGAGCGTTAGTTGGAAGATTAAATATCGCTAAAGTTGCTCTCCCTGGGGGCTGTAAAATTGGCGAAAGACGTGTCAACTTTCATATTAAAGGCTTAGAAGCCTTGGGTTGTGAATGTAAAATTGATGATGGCTTTGTAGTTGCAAAAACCAACAATTTAAAAGGTAACACTGTTTGTTTTGATATACCGTCAGTTGGAGCGACGGAAAACGTTATGATGGCTGCTGTTACAGCTTGTGGCACAACTGTTATACAAAACGCTGCGCAAGAACCTGAAATTGTTGATTTAGCAAACTTTTTGCGCTCAATGGGTGCTAAAATCGAAGGCGCTGGCACGGGTCAAATCGTTATAACAGGTGTTAATCAAAAAGATTTAGTTGGCTGCGAATATACAACAATTCCTGATAGAATTGAAGCTGGAACGTATATGAGCATTATCGTAGCTTCTCAAGGTAAAGGAATAATTAAAAATATTTTCCCAAATCATTTAACTTTGTTTACAGGAAAATTGCTTGAAATGGGCGCAAATATAAGGCTTATTGACCCTAATACCATGGAAGTTTCAAATGATAAACGCTTAAAAGCAATGAATTTTATTACTCAGCCATACCCTGGGTTTCCAACCGACCTGCAAGCGTTAGCTATGGCGCTATTGTGCTGTGCGGATGGAATTTCGGTTGTTACTGAAAGTTTATATGAAAACCGCTTTATGCACGTTGCTGAGCTTTGGAAAATGGGCGCAAACATTATAGTTAACAAAAAGCACGCTATAATTAAAGGGGTTGACTATTTAGTTGGAACATCGGTTGAATCAACCGACTTAAGAGCAGGCGCTGCTTTAGTTACAGCTGCGGTTAATGCAAAAGGCGAAACCGAAATAGGAACTTTAAAACATATTGATAGAGGTTATGAAAATTTCGTTCAAAAGCTTAATGGGCTTGGAATTGACGCAACAAGAATAAATGTTCCCGAAATGGCTTATAGCGAGGAAATTGACGATGCAAGAGTATAAACGTTGGTATGATTTTGATCCAAATTTACAAAAAGTTATTAACATTTTAAAAAATTATCAAGACGAGCTTAAAGAACAGGCAGAAGCGTTTTTAGCAGCTGTTGAAAAGAAAGTTTCAAAGGAAACTCTTGATAAATATTACGAAATGGCAAAACCGCTAAATGGCGGAAAACGCTGGTATGATAAGGATCCTGTTATATCTAAAACAATCGAATTACTTCGAGTTATTCCTCAACAAACCCAAAAACAAACTGCTCAAGCGTTCATGCAAGCGCTTAGGGATAGCGGAGTTAAAATCGACGAATAGAGGAAGTTTTAGTTCTTTTTGTTTTGCTTTAAAAATTTGAAGCTTGATTGAATTAGATATTTTAAAATACTCGAAACAGCGATATTCAACCAATTCTTTTAAATATTTTGATTGTTGCATTTTTGATTCAAAATTTAATAACTCAGAATTATTCATCTGCTCATCGTAATATTTGCTTATATTTTCCTCAATATCAACTATATCAATCATTTTACTATCCTTTTGAATACTTTATAATATTATCTTTAACAAGGGTTCTGGCTCTGGCTATGCGTGATTTAACCGTTCCAATTGTCGAATTTGTTATGTTTGAGATGGCTTCATAGCTTAAACCTTGAATTTCACGCAGCGCAAGCGGAATTTTATAATGAATAGGAAGATTTTGAATTGATGTCTTTATAACATAATTTAACTCATTATTCAGAAGCTTTTCTTGCGGGTTTAAGCGCTTGTCGTCCTCAACTTCGACTATATTGACGGAACTATCAAGTTCAAGGGTGCTAAATCGCTTTTTGGATTTTCTAAGATAATCAAAATATGAATTAATTACAATTTGATTTAGCCAAGTCTTAAAATTAGCGGGATTTTTCAGGTTTTTAATGTTTTTAATAACCTTTATAAAAATATCCTGCATAATGTCGTTTATGTCGTTTGTGTCCTTTTTTAAATACAATAAAGTAACATAAATATTAGATTGTTCCGCCTTTAAAAGCTCTTCAAGAGCGGATTTGTCATTTTTGATGGCTTTTAACACTAAATTATAATTTTTATCCATAAAATAAAGGTATTAAAAAAGATAATAATTCGTTATAATCTAGTTTATAGAATAGAGTGGCTATAAAAATTTTGACAAAATATGAATATTAAAAAAGTAATTTTATCTAAAATATCTAATATTATTGAGATTAAATCGATTGAAACAAGGAAAATCGACTCTCAGCTTGATAAATTGGCTTCTTTGATAGCTAAAAGCCCAGCAATTGTTCATTTTTATCCTACTAATGATGAAAAGTTAAATATTGATTTTGCGCAAAAATTAAGACAATTAACCTCAATTTTTAACTCTTATTTTGTTGTAGTTAATAGGCTTGATATAGCTAAAATTGCTGAGTCTGACGGGGTTTTGTTTAATAAAGACGGATATAATTATAAATATTTTGATAAATTTTTCCATGATGATAAATTTATCGCTTATGATTTTCAACATGCACAATGTAATTTAGATATAAAAAATTTCGACTACGTTATTAATTCTTCCGCAGTCGAAACCTTTAATATTATTGAATTATAGACTTATTCACCTTTGAAAACTTTAAGAGCTTCTTCTCTATCATCAAAATGAATTGTCTTATCTTTTAAAATTTGATAGTTTTCGTGTCCTTTTCCTGCTAAAACCAAAACGTCATTTTCGCTTGAAATATCTTTTAGAAGCTTGATAGCAAGGCGTCTGTCGGGTTCAACAAAAACAGTTTTTGGGTTGATTAAATTCAAACCTGATAAGATATCTGTAATGATTTGTTGAGGGTCTTCTTGGCGAGGATTGTCAGATGTGATAATAATTTTATCAGACATTTGTTGAGCAATTTTACCCATTTTAGGGCGTTTTGTACAATCTCTGTTGCCGCCGCAACCAAACATGCATATCAAATTGCCATCTTTTGGAGTTAATTCTCTTGCTGCTCTTAAAATGTTTTCAAGCCCATCAGGAGTGTGTGCATAGTCAACAATTACCATAGGAGAAGTTGAAACTATTTCAAAACGGCCTGCAACGCTTCTTGTAACTTCAAGAGCTTCTTTGATTGTTTGTAATTTAATTCCATTAACAAGTCCAACACCGATTGAAGCAAGAGAGTTGTAAACACTGAACATGCCGTTTAAATGAAGCTTAAATTCAACACATTCATCTTTATAACAGCAATCAAATTTAACGCCATCAGGCATAAATTCAATATTTTTAGCCATTAAATCAGCTTTATTTTTAACACCGTAAGTCAAAATATCAACTCTATCTGCTACAACCTCTTCAAGACGTTTAGCATATTTATCATCAGCATTAATTACAGCGCTGTTGCCTTCTTTTAAGCTCTTGAACAGTTTTGCTTTAGCGTTAAAATAGTTTTCCATTGTAATATGATAATCAAGGTGATCTTGAGTCAAATTAGTGAAAACCGCCGTTGAAAAATTACAATTTTTAACCCTAAATTGCTCAAGCGCATGGCTTGAAACTTCTGTTATAACGTTTAAAATATCGTTTTTAAGGATTTTTTGCAATGTAGCCTGCATTTGCGGAGCTTGAGGAGTTGTGTGTTTTGCTTCAAGATAATCGTCTTTTGAAGATAATTTATAGCCTAAAGTCCCGATTAAAGCGCATTTTTTGTTGTCTTGTTCAAATATTTTTTGAACCAAATGCGCAACGGTTGTTTTGCCGTTTGTTCCTGTAACGCCAATCAAATTAAGCTCATTAGACGGATGATGATAAAAAGCCGCAGCCAAATCGGCAATACTTTCTTGAGTTGATTTAACAATAATTTGCGGAATTTCAATATTTAAAGGCTTTTCACACATTAAAGCGACAGCGCCTTTTTCAAAAGCTTTTTGCGCAAAGTCATGTCCGTCAACGTGTTCGCCTTTTAAACAAACAAAAATTTCGTGTGAATTAATTGTGTTGGAATTGTATGAAATCCCCTTAATATCAACGTCTTTGTAGTTTAATTTGTCCACTACATCAATATATTTAATTAAACTTTCTAAATTCATATCATACCTCTAGTCTTTTCTTTTTATTTTATCAAAAAAATCGCAAATGGTGCTATTTTTTGATGTGTTTATCAGGTGTTAGATGTAAAATTCTAACAATTTCGGTTGAAATTTCTTTAAATACAGGAGCAGCAACCGTTGAACCCCAAATCCCTTCCCCTTGAGGAGAATCCACAACAACATACAATGTTATTTTAGGATTTGTCGCAGGGAAAAATCCAATCATTGAAGTGTATAATTTGTTTGAATAGCCTGTTCCATTTGTGTTTGCTTTACGGGATGTACCTGTTTTTGCTGCCATATAATAATCATCTAATTTTGCTTGATTTTTGCCGTTTTCCATTGATTTTACAAGTAAATTAGTAATATCTCGAGCGTCAGACTCTTCTAAAATTCTTCTTCGAGCAATTTTTGTTTCCTCTTCTTCAGGAGTGTATTTAATAACGTGCGGAGTAACCCAAACGCCCCCATTTGCAATAGCATTGATTGCAGCAATCATCTGTATTACAGTAGTAGAAGCGCCATAGCCATATCCCATGGTCGCATGCGTTGCTGTATCCCAGTTTTTAGGGTTTGGAAGTAAACCGCTGGATTCTCCTGGAAGGTCTATTCCTGTTTTTTGACCGATATTAAATAATTGCAAACTGTCGTAGAATTCTTTACTTGTCATCATTTGAGCTATTTTAACTGAAGCAATATTGGATGAGTGTTCAAATAAATATACTAAATCGATAAGCCCTGGAGCGCCTTTTGACTTGTAATCATAGTTTGAAACGTTCCACCAGCCGATTTTCATCTTACCGACATCGTTTATTCTTGTGTTTTTATTGATTTTTTTGTTCATAAATCCGCAAGCAACGGTTATGATTTTAAAGGTTGACCCAGGGGGGTAAACATCTGTTATAGCCCAGTTTTTCATAGTTTGAAGCGAATATTTACTATAATCATTAGGATCGTAATTTGGAACAATCGCAAGGGCTAAAATCTCACCTGTAGAAGGTTCCATAACGATTGCAGCAGCTTTTTGAGCATGGAATTTTTGAACTGCTTTTAATAAATATTTCTCGCAAACATGTTGAACAGCTGAATCTATTGTTAAAGTTAAAGTTTTGCCCTTGGCAGGGGTTGAAACATCCGCAGGGTTAACGCTTATATTATAGATAATATCGCCGTTCGGGGCTTTTTCATAAGTTATTGTTTTATCAACATATTCTAAATAGTCTTTTGCTTTATACTCAACTCCGCCAGCTGTATCCGCATTTGGATTATAAAAACCAAGAACATGTGCTGCAAGCGTTCCTTGAGGATAAACTCTTTTGTTTTTAACTTCGTAAGATAACTCTCTTAAGCCTTTTTTCTTGATTTCACGGATAGTTGATCTATCTATATCAGCTTTAATTTTGATAATTTTTTTATCGGTTTGTGATAATTTTTTAGTTAAAACATCTACAGGCATTTTAAGATAAGGTGCAAGAATTTGAGCCAGTTCTGACGGCTCATGGTCGTAATAATTTGGATGAGCATACAATACAAACGTTGTTTTATCTGAAGCAAGTTTAAAGCCGTATCTATCAACGATTTCGCCTCTTAAAACATACATTTTTGAAGTTCTTTGAGATTTTGCTTTCTTTTTACAGTGGCGAATGTCGCAAACTTGCAATAAAAACAGGTATATCACAAGCAAAAGGCAAACCAAGTAAAAAACCGATTGCAAACAACCCACACGTCTATCAAACTTCGTATTATTAATTTTTTCTTTCAACTTCCCCACCCAATAAATGTTTAAAACGCTTGAAAACGGCTAATAGCCAACAACTATAGATTGACTTTTGTTTTCTGAATTTTTATTAAAATTAACTTTTGGAGTATCTATCGCATTAATTTCAACAACTTTTTGCGCTCTTTCAAGAATATTAGTCTTTGAAACAGCCTTGTCAATATTGTAATATGATTGTAAGCTATCAACTTTATTTTGTAGTTCATCATTTTCAAAATTTAATTCCAAGGTCGTTCTTGAAATTTGATTTAGCTGAACTTCTTTGCAAGATACAAAATAATAACAAATCAAACAAAACGTAATTAAAACGCCCAAAACAATGTATAAAAAGTTATTAACACGAGCAATAATTAACTCTTTGTATGATTTTTCGTTTAGAAAATAGCCGCTTATAATTTGTCCGTTATCATTATTAATCGGATTTGTCGCTTTATTTTGCGCCGCATTGCGCTGTGGAGCGGTTTTCTTTGTATCTTTGTATCTGTCTTTATATTTATCTTTGTATTTATCTTTATTAAAGGACGGTTTCAAAATAACCTCTATATTCTTTTTGCAATTCTAAGTTTAGCGCTTCTTGAAGGCGGATTTATTTTAAGTTCATCTTCTGTCGCAACAATTGGTTTTTTGTTAATTAGTTCAATCATTTTTCCGCCGCAAGTGCAAACAGGAGCATATTTATCGCATCTACAAGACGCATAAGATTTCAATATTTGTTTTGCCAATCTATCTTCTAAAGAATGGAAAGACAACAAACTTATTATAGCACCAACTGATGTTAAATTGATTACTTTTTGTAATGTATTTTCAAAATTTAACAATTCATGGTTAACTTCTATTCTAAGAGCCTGAAACACCCTTGTAGCAGGATGAATTTTAGATTTAATATTTGGAGTTGATTTTTTAATCAAATCAGCAAGCTCAAGTGTTGTATTAATGGGTCTTGAGTTTACTATAGCCTTTGCAATGCGCTTAGAAAAGCGCTCTTCGCCATATTTTGAAAATATTTCAACTAAATCTTTTTCGGAATATTTATTAACAACATCCCATGCGCAAAAATCTTGATCTTGATTAAATCTCATATCAAGCGGTGCTTCTTTCATAAAGCTAAAACCACGCTCTGCCTTGGTTAATTGATGATATGAAGCTCCTAAATCGAAAATAATTCCGCCTGTTATTTTTTCAATTCCTAGATTTTTAAGATGAACATCAATATCGGCGTAACTTCCTTTAACAATAGTGATATTAGGATATTTTTCAAGCCTTTTTGTTGCAAATTTTATAGCATCATCATCAACATCAAACGAAATCAATCTACCATTTGGTGAAATTCTTTTTAAAATTTCTTCGCTATGACCGCCACCGCCAAGTGTGCAATCAACAAAGATTTTATCTGAATTATAGCAATTTAAGCTATCCACAACTTCGTTTTTCATCACGGTATAGTGGACAAATTCGGGATTTATATCTTTTTTATTATTTTCCATATTAAAAATTAATCATTCTTTTCAGTTTTTGAATTTTTTGTTTCAAGGTTTTAGCAACCGGCGAAATCAAGTCGTCATGATGAAAATTAAGATATTGTTGAATTATATTTTGAGGAAGTCTTTCATTATTTTTCAA
The DNA here is from genome assembly GCA_934667125.1 of uncultured Candidatus Melainabacteria bacterium. GTDB lineage: Bacteria > Cyanobacteriota > Vampirovibrionia > Gastranaerophilales > Gastranaerophilaceae > RUG14156. Next base: position 120,852 of record CAKULF010000001.1, read on the forward strand.
AATTTCAGCCAAATCCATCAAATAATCATCTTGAACAAGAGCGTAATCAGCGTCTTTTTTTCTTAAATCTTCATCCGCTTCTCTATGCAATAAAGCGTCAAAAGCGCATTTTATGTCTATATCGTTCTTGTCTTTTGGAAAAGCAACGAGAGCTTTTTCGACTGTTTTTCTATTTAAAAGCACGTCAATAATTAAATTTGCTACTAAAATTCGATTTTCATAGATTTTTAATTTTTCGCTTTCCATAAAATTATTATACGCTAACAAGCTCTTTATTTACTACTTCATTCAAGAAATATGTTAACTTTTTTATGTCGCCGTCGCAATATCTTTTTGCTATTTCATTTAAAGAATTAAATATAACTTCGCTTCTTGAAAAAGTTGTTCTATAGAAAAATTTTCTTCCTTGACCAAATCGAAGCAAAACTTTCTTTTCAAAAAGTCTATCCATAACGGTTTTAATCGTTGTGTATGCTTTCTTTTCTTCATTATTTTGTAAAGATTCATACACATCTTTAACTGTATTGTTATATGAGCCTTTGGCTTCTAATTGCCAAAGAACAGACAATATCGCACTTTCCAATGTTCCGTGCTTAGATAACATTTTTCTTCCTTTCTAAGATTGGGTTAAAATTTCATCGGCATGTCGAAATCAGGATCTTTTGGACCAAAATTTACGCCTGATGTGTTTTGGTTTTCTTCCATTTGAGTTTTATAAATCACAACTCCTGAAGATTTAACAGTTTTGGGAGTTTCCTCACCTTTTAGAGCTGAAACAAGCTCTTGAACTTTGCTTTCACGATAAAATTTTATTGAATCTTGTTTGCAACCGGCAAGCACAAAGACCATTGTAACACAAATTAAAATTAAAAAGACATTAATTTTTTTTCTCATGCACTTTGTTCCTTTTATCTCATACTATTTATTATATACCACGATTTGATTAAAAGGTATTTCAATGTGTTCTTTATCAAACTCTTCTTTTACAATTTTATTAAAAATTCTCTTAATAATCCATTGTCCTTTTGGTTGAGTTTTTATACGGCATTTAACCGCTAAAGCACTATCTTTAAATTCATCCAAACCAAACAATTCAATCTCGTCTAAAATCAATTTATTATATTCTTCATTTTGCTTTAAAATTTCAAACGCTCTTTTAATAATAGAATTTACAAAATCGATGTTACAATCGTAAGCTACGTCAAACTCAAAGCACGCATAAGAATAGGTTATTGTGTGATTTATAATTTTATCAATGTAGCCGCAACGAATGAAATTAAGAGCGCCTGTATCAGACGAACGAACAGTTATTAATGGCAATGTCACTTTTTCAACAAAGCCTTGAATGCCCTCAATATCAACAAAATCGCCAACTCTAATTTGCCCCTCAAGAAGAATCATGATACCAGATAAAATATCTTCAACCAATCTTTTTGAACCAAAGCCGACTGCAACGCCTAGAACCCCTGCTGTTGCGACAATTGGGCGAACATCAATCCCGATTAGTAATAATAAATTAAAAACAAAAATAGCAAAGTTTATACATTGCAAACTATTATATAATATAGCTTTCAAGGTCAAAAATTGCCTTTGACGTTCCGCATTTGAAATCGCCCCTATTATTTTTCCAAAAACTTTATTAGCTAAGACCTTAATTGCAATGAAAACAAGTACAAAAAAGAATGTTGCTTTAGTTAATTTCAAAACAAAATCAAATATATTTAAAACAACTTTAATCCATGACGATTGAAAACCAAGCGCAACTAAAATATCTTCCATTTCTCCTCCTGATAAACTAAAAATTTAGAATTATTATAAAAAAAATAAATCTAAAGGTCAAAATAAAATTCATCTTTTGATTAATCTCATATTTTATTCTCGATTGTAAACTAATATTGAAAAGTGAGGAAATTTTGGCTTTTAGATATACAACCAACAATAACAAAGATTTTAGCTCACTAAAATCTAAATATGTAACCAATCCGAACAAAAAAGATAAGACTTTTTTTAATTCATTGGGCGATTCTTTTTTGCTTAAAAATGAATACAGAAAAGCAATTAAGGAATATTTGGTTTCATTAATGCTTGATAAAAACAACCTAAGAGCCCATAAAGGCGCTTCAATTGCCTATAAAAATTTAAAAGAATACGAAAAAGCAATTAAACATTTAAAGAGTGCTAGAGAAGTCTATAGCTTCGATTCAGAGGTTTACTATGAACTTGGCTTAAACTATCTTTTAAGCGCCGATAGTGAAAATGCGCAAAAAAACTTTATTAGAACAATCAAACTTCAACCTGACAATAAAAACGCTCAAATAAAACTTGCGCTAACGCACGAATTATCGGGCGAAAGACAAATGGCGATAATGGTCTATGAAACAATTATAGAGCGCTATCCGCAGTTTATTCCTGCGTATTCTAATTTGGCCGGAATATATATCGAAAGTGAAGACTATGTTAAAGCAATCAAGCTTTTTAGAAGAATTATTAAAATAAATGATAAATATCATAGAGGCTATTTGGGGCTAGGTTTGTGTTTTGATAGATTAGAAGAATACAGTCTTGCTGTTAGATTTTATAAAAAATATATCGCTCTAAAACCAAAATCCTCAACCGCAAAATCCCTCGTAGGCAGGATTTACGAGATAAGAAATAAGAAATCGAGAAAAGAAATAGTAAAAAATAGTAAATTCAAAGTAATTTCAAACGAAAAAGATATCTAAAGTGATATGAATATATGAAATTATGTTATTTTGATTGACATAGTGGAATATATAACTATAATTAAAGAGAGATAGATTTATTAGTTAGTAAAGGATAAAAGGTACAAAACATGAGATTGAAAAAAGGTTTTACACTTGCAGAAATTTTAATCGTATTGATGGTAATCGGTGTCGTTGCAACAATGACTATTCCATCATTAATGAGAGGTGTTCAAGACGCACAATTTAAAACAGCATATAAAAAAGCATTCAATGCAGTTGTAAATATTGCTGCTATGGAAAGTATTTCTGGTAACTTTGTTGCAAATCAAAGCGACGCCAGTGTAACTGCTGTTTACAATGCTTTAAAAACAAATTTATCAGTAAAAGATTATGGTCCTGCTCCAACACAACAAACTGTATCAAATGGCGAAGCTATTGCTTTAGCTAATATCACAGATGCTGAACCTTCTACAGCTGCAACTGCAGGTACATCATATTGGTTAACAACTGAAGACAATATTTCTTATACTGTTATGACAATGAGAAATTTCAAAGCATGGTCAGGTGATTCTCCAATTAACTGTACTGGTGATGCTTGTCCAACTAAGCAAGATGATGACTTTGGCTGCGGAACAAAATCTGAAATTAACGCTAGAGGTATCGATGAAGCTTGTGTAGTAGTTGTAGTTGATGTTAATGGTATTTCTGGTACTCCAAATATCTTTGACCCTCAAGTTTCAACTCATCCGACCACAACTTCAAACCTTTCACAACTTAAAGGTGATAGATTCCCAATCTACATCGGTACTGATGGCGCTACAGCTGGTTCTAAAAAATTCACAGTTACTGGTCGTATGATTGCTGAATTAAAATAGTTATTAACTATAAATCTATAACTTAAAAGCTCTTGAAATTATCAAGAGCTTTTTTAATATAAAAAAATAATTTATTTTAAAGAATTTAATCGATTCAAAGCAAAGAATATCCCGGCTACAGTTGCGCTTGCAATAGAATTTTCTTTTTTATCGAGATTTGTTATATAATCAATAATTTCGTTTTTATCAACCAAAAACCTATCAACTATTATTCCGCCATCCGTTATTGGTTTAGAAATTATATTATATTTATCAACTATAGCAGTGACATAGCTTAAAGTTTCAGAGGTTAAGCCGCTTGAAGCAGAGCAATTTGTGCATTCAACATATAATTTATCTGCAATTAAACCTGCTTCTTCTTTTAATTCTTTTTTAGCGCATTCTAAAAGGCTTTCAGATGTTTTTATATCGCCAATTAAACCCGCAGGGCATTCTATACAATATTTTGCCTTTAATTCAGCGGTTAATGGCGGACGAGAGGTTTTTAAAAGAAGAAAGTCATAGGAATTAGTTTTGTTTTTAACTAAAACAGTAATAACAACGGCGCTATCGTGCGCATTTGTGTCATTTGTTCTTTTAACATAGTACCAATCGTTTCCCGAGGGGGATTTTGTGCTTTTAAAATCTAAAAACTTTGTATGCTTAATTAATTCCATTTTTGCTCCTATTTAAAAAGTCCGACATTTCTGTCGGACTTAATTATATTTTATTCAAAAACTATTTTGTCATAGCGTTTTGAACAGCAACAGCACATGCTACAGTTGCACCTACCATTGGGTTGTTACCCATACCGATAACGCCCATCATTTCAACGTGAGCAGGTACTGAAGAAGAACCGGCAAATTGAGCGTCGCCGTGCATTCTTCCCATTGTATCTGTCATACCATAAGAAGCAGGGCCAGCAGCAACGTTATCAGGGTGAAGTGTACGACCTGTACCACCACCGGAAGCTACTGAGAAGTATTTTCTTCCGTTTTCAATAGCCCATTTTTTATATGTACCTGCAACAGGGTGTTGGAAACGAGTTGGGTTAGTAGAGTTACCGGTAATAGAAACGTCTACGCCCTCTTTAATCATGATTGCAACGCCTTCTGAAACGTCGTCTGCGCCATAGCAGCGAACTTTTGCTCTTTCGCCATCAGAGAAAGCAGTTTCTTTAACGATTTTTAATTCGCCGGTTTTGTAATCATATTCAGTTTCAACAGAAGTAAAGCCATTGATTCTTGAAATGATGCGAGCAGCGTCTTTTCCTAAACCGTTTAAGATAACTCTTAAAGGTTCTTTTCTAACTTTGTTAGCGTTTCTTGCAATACCGATAGCGCCTTCAGCAGCTGCGAATGATTCGTGGCCTGCTAAGAAACAGAAGCATTTTGTTTGTTCTCTTAATAACATAGCACCTAAGTTACCGTGACCTAGACCAACTTTTCTAACGTCACCAACAGAGCCCGGAACAGCGAATGCTTGTAAGCCGATACCGATTGCTTCAGCAGCGTCTGCAGCGTTTGTAATGCCTTTTTTAATTGCGATAGCACAACCTAAAGTGTATGCCCAAGAAGCATTATCAAAAGCGATAGGTTGGATACCTTTAACGATTTCATCTACGTTAATTCCTTTTGATAGACATAATTCGTTAGCTTCATCTAAAGAAGAAAAACCATATTCAGCTAGAACTTTGGTTAAATCACGTCTATCTTGTCCTTCAAATTTTGCCATTTTTATATTTTCCTTTATTATTTTCTACATGTCTTTATGATTAGCATTTTATTTTTCACGAGGGTCAATAGTTTTAACCGCATCAGCAAATCTGCCGTAAGTTCCGATATTCTTTTCATAAGCAACTTTAGCGTCTTCGCCTTTTTTGATTGCGTCCATAACTTTGCCAAGATTTACAAATTTATAACCAATTACTTCGTCGTTTTTATCTAAACCAAGTTCAAGGATATAGCCTTCTGTTAATGATAAGTATCTAACACCTTTTTGTTTAGTTGAGTGGATTGTACCAACCATTGAGCATAAACCTTTTCCAAGGTCTTCAAGACCAGCGCCAACAGGTAGACCATTTTCAGAGAAAGCTGTTTGAGTTCTACCATAAACGATTTGTAAGAATAATTCTCTCATTGCAACGTTAATAGCGTCACAAACTAGGTCTGTATTAAGTGCTTCTAAAATTGTTTTACCAGGAAGAATTTCACCTGCCATAGCAGCTGAATGAGTCATACCTGAACATCCGATTGTTTCAACAAGAGCTTCTTGAATAATACCTTCTTTAACGTTTAATGTTAATTTGCAAGTACCTTGTTGAGGAGCACAACAACCGCAACCGTGAGTTAAACCGTTGATGTCTTTAATTTCTTTAACTTTAGTCCATAAACCTTCTTGTGGGATTGGAGCAGGTGAACCTTTGATTCCACGTGCTACACAACATTTTTCTTCAATTTCTGAAGTTAATTCTATATGAGCCATTTTTCCTCCTTTATACTAAACGAACTCTTAAGAACATTTTAATATAAACATAAATTAATAGCTAATTAAATTTGAGAAAAATGTTGAAAAATATAAAACAATTATTGAAGCAAAAACTAGAGCCGGTCCAAAAGGAAAAAGGTTAAAAGGGTTGGTTTTATCATATAAATCAACATCATTGTCCAATTTTTCAAACTCTTCTTTTTTTGTTTTAATTTCATTCATTACAATTTTTAGACAATAAATCAAACCAAGGCTTATTATAACTGGAAAAATGTTGATGAATTTTGTTGGTAAAAAACAAATTTTTAAGTTAAAAAGTGTGACTAAAACTAAGGATATGATTATATATAAGTATGATAGGGCTAATTTTAATTTTTTAAGTTTTAAGTTTTGATAAATTAAAATCGGAAGCGAAAAAACGACTTGTAAAATGAACGATAGGGCTATTATTAATAATATTTTTTTATAGCCAAAACAACATCCAAATGCAAGCGCTATAAGGCTATCACCCTCGCCAAAAGCACGAATTGAAATTAATTTTTTAGATATAAATGATATTATTTCAAAAAACAAAAAACCAATAATTCCGCCTATAAAACAACTTAAAAAATTATGATTTATAATTGAAAAAATCAAGCCAATTATAGCTAGAATATAGGCATGTTGCGCAATTATAACTTTTTCAAGAAAATCCGTTATAGATAAAATTATCCCAAAACAAACAATTATAAGCGCAAAAACAAAATTCAAGTTAAAATCAAATTTTAAATATGAAAATAAAAATAATAATCCGCAAACAAGCTCTACGATAGGGTATTGGATGGATATTTTTGTCTTACAAAATGCGCATTTTCCTCTTAAAAAAATGTATGACAAAAGAGGAATATTCATATACCAAGCAAGTTGATTAGAGCATTTTGGGCATTTTGAGCGAGAAAAAACAAAATCTTCACCGGATAAACCACGAAGAGCTACAACATTTAAAAAACTTCCGGCAACAAGCCCCAAAATAAAGATATAGCAAGCTAAATAAGGTTTTAGAATAGCAAGAGAATTACTCATAGCTATTCAAACCTTTTTTAGAAATAATTTCAAATAATTTTGATAATGCTTTTTTCAATTTTCTTGAAACTTGCATTTGAGAAATGCCCAATTTTTCGGAAATTTCTCTTTGATTTAAGCCCTCGTAGTAGTTTAAAGTAATAAGCTGTTGTTCCAATGGTTCAAGCTTTTTAATCGCTTCATCAAGAATAATTCTATTGTCATAGCTGTTAAATGCTTGCTTTTGACTTTCATCTTCAATTTTTTCAACCAAAGACATAGAGTTGTCATCACTTCCAATGATTTGATCGATTGAAATTGTTGTCGTTCTTCTATCTAAATTATTACATTCTTCAACTTTTGCTTGAGGCATTTGAAGAGCTTCCGCTATATCTTTATCAGTCGGGGTTTTGCCCAATTTTTCGGTTAATTCAAGAGTCAATTTATGAACCCTGAATGATAATTCTTTGATTTCTCTGGGCGCTCTAATAATTGTGGTTCTATCCCTTAAATAGTGGCGAATTTCGCCTGTTATAAGATATGTTGCGTATGCCTTAAAATTCTTTGAAATTTCAGGATTATAAAGGTCAACTGCTTTAACAAGACCAAGAGAGCCAACTTGTGTTATATCTTCCACAGGGTCGGTTGAACGACGAGCAAGAGAGCGAGCAACCTTTTTAACTAAAGGCATGCAAGCAAGCACAACAAGTTCTTTCATCTTTTTTTTGGTCTTGTCATCAGTTGTGTATTTATAGGTGTTTAGCCATTCGTTGATTTCTTCAACGGATAGGTTTTCTTCATCTAATTGCACTTTTTAGCCTCTATTTTTCTTCATTCCAAGAGTACATTTTTCTAAGTTCCTTGCCAACGCCTTCAAGTTGATGTTGAGCTTTTAATTTTCTTGTAGTTTTGAAGTGGATTTGATTTGTATTACATTCGTTAATCCAATTTCTTGCAAAAGTACCGTCTTGGATTTCTGATAATACTTTTTTCATTTCTTTTTTAGTGTCTTCAGTTATAATACGTTTTCCAATTTCATAATCGCCAAATTCTGCTGTATTTGAAATTGATTTTCTCATTGCTTCAAATCCACCTTTATAGATTAAATCAACGATTAATTTCATTTCGTGGATACATTCAAAATAAGCATTTTCAGGAGCATAACCGGCTTCAACCAATGTTTCAAAACCAGCTTGCATTAAAGCGCAAACACCGCCACACAATACAGCTTGTTCGCCAAATAAGTCTGTTTCTGTTTCAATTTTGAATGTTGTTTCAATAACACCTGCTCTAGCTCCGCCAATTCCTGCTGCATAAGCAAGTCCATTAGCCAAAGCGCAACCTGAAGCGTCTTGAGCTATAGCAATTAAGCAAGGAACTCCTTTTCCTTCAACATATTCGCTTCTAACAGTGTGTCCTGGGCCTTTTGGAGCTATCATAATAACATCAACATCAGCAGGCGGAACAATTAAGTTGAAGTGGATGTTGAAGCCGTGAGCAAAGGCTAAAGTCTTTCCTGCTGTTAGGTTTGGTTTAATTTCGTTTTCATAAACTTTTGCTTGAAGTTCATCAGGTAATAAAATCATAATTATATCTGCTTTTTTAGTAGCTTCAGCAACTGATAACACTTCTAAACCTGCTTCACGAGCTTTAATAGCTGATTTAGAACCTTCGTATAACCCAACAACAACATTAACTCCTGAATCTCTTAAATTTAGAGCATGAGCGTGTCCTTGTGAGCCATATCCCATAATAGCAACTGTTTTGCCGTTTAATCTGTTTAAATCGCAATCGGCAGCATAATAGATTTTTACCATTTTTTACTCCTTAAAATTCTATTTATATTCTTAGTTTATAGCCAAAAGTTTTTAAGGTCAAATCAAAAATGACAAAATAATTTTTTTAGAGGTTTTTTAGTATTGTATGAAAATTGCAAGTATTTCACCCATAAATCAAAATATTATATCAAATAGACGTAATTTAGCTAATAATGCGCCTATTCAGTCTTATGCTCCCAATAAAACAAAAAATACAACTTATCCAAAAAATTATTATACAGTTAATTTTACGAGTCTTTTTCCCAAAAAGAAAAAGCCATACACCCCTGCTTTTATGGATTTTATCCATAAAGAGGGAAAAGTTGATGAACAAGAGTATTTATACACAAAATTAATGAGCCCACATGTTATTGATGAAGCAAGAAGATATGTTGAAGAAAACACTAAAGATACATTTTTAAAACACGTTACGCCCGAAATTATAACAAAATATGCAAGAGCAGTTAAAGCGAATTTAGACGAAAACTTTGGCGAAGATAAATACAAGCTTGTTGCCGTTGGAACAAGCGTTTCAGCTGTAGGAGAAGCATTATCAAATCTTGGGGTGGATGTCGCTTATATTCCTGTTTCAAATATCAAAACAGCCTGCTATGCAGCAGAATTACAGAATATAAATGATTTTGATAAAATTATAGAAAAATTTTGCCCAAGAGTTAATACTGTAATCGATTATTTAATAGCAAGAAATGAAATTCCCAATAATAAAGATATAGCCTTATTTGACTTTACTTCAACAGGTAAAACTCTTAAGACGCTGCGCACAGCAATGCTAAATCGATTAGGCGACGACTTTAAAGGCAATATTTATCAAATTCCTGTTTCAGGCATTGACTATTCAATTAATGGCGAAGTGAGCCATGATGAATTTTTAAATATAATCGATTCAATGTCAGACTCATCTATTTGCAAACTCGGCAATGTTCCGCATTTTAATGTGTCCTCTGTTACAGTTGATGAGGAATACGAAAACTATTTTAATAATGACGAATTATATAACGACATTGAACATCAATTCTATAGCACAGATGAAGAGCTGTTTAAAGCGTTTGATAATTTCTCAACTCCACTAGCTAGAGCCTTTTCGCTAGTTTGTTTGGATATTATAAATCAAGAAAAATCCAAAGCGTAAACCTTGGATTTTTAAAATTTTGATGGAGGAAGGAGTGAAAAAAGAGAACAATTTATAATATATTTATTCCTCTTTTAGCTAAAATGTAACAAAGCTATCAAACATCTTCCATATTTTTTATTTTTCAAAACAGATAATTTTGAATTATTTTCTTTTAAAATCTCATCTATATCAATGTTTCGCTGGTTATCATATTCTACAACAACAACCCCATCAGGATTTAACAGACTTTCAGCCTTTTTAATTATAGTGCAATAATCCATATCCCAAGGCGGATCAAGATAAATAATATCAAATTTTTCATTTGTATTAAACTTCAAACAATCAATATTAATGGGCTTATATGGGCAATTAGCTTTTTTAAAATTAGAATTAATAATTTTTATATTTGACTTATTTTTTTCTATTGATGTAATCTCATAGCCTCTTGAATAGGCTTCAAGGCTCATTAAGCCGGAGCCTGCGAACATATCAAGAAAAGTTTTATAATCGCAAACAGAAAAAAGCATATTAAACACACCCTGTCTAACTTTAGATAAAGTGGGCTTAACGCCGTTTGGAACATCAATTTTAGTCCCTTTATATTGCCCTGCTGTCAGATACAAAAATAATATCCTTTCTATAATATAAATTTACCATGAAAAAAATTATTGTTATAGGTGGAGGTGCCGCAGGTGCCAAGGCAGCTTCAAAAGCCAAAAGATTAAATCCCGATAATTTAATTGAACTATACACAAACGAAGACGTCATAGCCTTTTCATTGTGCGGTTTGCCGTATTATATCGAAGGAAGCGTTGGTGATGTAAATAAGTTAATTGTGCGCACGCCTGAAGATTTCAAGAAAAACGGAATAAATGTCTTTACAAATCATACTCTTGAAAAAATTATTCCCGAGGAAAATTGTGTCAAAATTAATAATAATCATATTTTCTATGATGAACTTATACTTGCGCTAGGTGCCAAGGTTCATATTCCAAAAATTAAAAACATAAAAGCCAACAATGTTTATACTCTGCGCTCGATTGCTTCAGGGGTTGAAATTAGAAACAAGATGTTAAAATCTAAAAAAGTTTTGATAATCGGGGGCGGATATATTTCAATAGAACTAACAGAAGCATTCATCAAAAACGGCTTAGAAGTTGTTATAATAGAGAAAAACGAGCATCTAGCAAGTGATTTTGACTATGATTTTGCAGATAAAATTCATAAAATTATAATGGAAAAAACAGGGCAAAATTGTCAAATACTATATTCAACGCAGGTTGTAGAATTTAAAAAAGATGAAAATAATAATTTTATTTCAGCAATAACAGATAAAAACGAAGAAATTGAAGCAGATTTTGTTGTATTATCAACAGGAGCATATCCAAATGTTGCAACCGCAGCAAGCGCAGGAATACATTTAGGGCTAAGTGGGGCAATAAAAGTTGATAACAGAATGAGAACAAATTTCAACCATATTTTTGCTGTTGGAGATTGTGCCGAAAAATATTGTATAATTACTCGCCAAGCAGACTATATTGGACTCGGAACAATTGCCAACAAAGAGGGTAGGGTGGCTGCAATTAATGCTGTTCGACCGGATAACCCTGAAAATATGGATGGAATATTAGGTTCAACCATAACTCGATTTTTCGACTACACCATTTCAAAAACAGGACTTTCCTATAAAAAGGCCAAACAATTAACAAATGTCATTAACCTTGAACCTATTGAAGCAACAGTAGTAAAAAGCGATAGAGCCTCTTATATGCCAAATGCCAGCGAATTTTCAATTAAGCTTATAGCAGATAAAAGAAGCGGTGAAATCCTTGGCGGACAAGCAATAGGCAAAAATGGTACAGTTGCGCAAAGAATTAATACAATAACCTCTATTCTTCAATCAAGACAAACAATAGAAGACATTTTGCACCTCGATTTGCCTTATGCTCCGCCATTTTCAGGCTCAATTGACCCGATTTTGACCGCAGCGTACAAATTAAAAGAACTATCGAAAAAATAATTTTGTTTATTTTATAATGAATTTATGAACAAAATTATAGTTATTTCAGGTAAACAATACAGCGGAAAAGACACATTTGCAGCTGTTTTATTGAATATTTTAAAAGATTACAGACGAATTGGCATAGGCGATGCTATTAAAATTGAATACGCAAAAACCAAGGGTTTGACGCTTGATGAAGTTATCAATAATAAACATTTATACAGAAATGATTTAATCGCTTTAGGTAACCACGGTCGAGCAATTAGCCCAGTTTATTGGCTAAACAATCTTTCAAATATGGATAAAATCATTGTTCCTGATATTAGAATGCAATTTGAAGCTGATTATTTTAAAAATAAGGGTGCGTTTTTAATCAGAGTTAATTCTACCCTTGAAAATCGCCAAAAACGAGGAATAATCACAAATATTGATGATGAAACAGAAACTCAATTGGATAATTATAATAATTGGAATTGCATAATTGATAACGATTTTGATATGGAATATTTAAAAAATAAAGCCATTGAAGTTGTTAGAATTTTCAATGACTTTATTAAGGATTAAACTTTATTTAAAATTAGTTACCGAATTTTATTGCTGAATTTTGAACATCAGTTCCGATTTGTTGATCTACGCTTTCCATTTCTTTTTGAACTGATTGAAGAATTGATTCGATTTCAGTTTGTTCTTCGTCTAATTTAGTTTCTTTATCTGTTGCTTCAGCTTCAACTTCTTCTTTGATTGTATCGATATAATCTTCGATTGCTGCTTTGTCTTCTTCATATTTTTCTTTAGCAGCTTGGTAATCCATTTGCATTAAGTTCAATTCATTGTTGCTAGAGCTTGAACTGCTATCATCTTCATCAGAAGAATATTTATTTCTTAAATAATCTTGATATTCATCTTTTGCTGTTTGATATTCATCTTTTACAGGAGCAAACAATGAAGCTTGTTGAACTTTTAGACTTGATAAATCGTAAGATTTTTGTCTTTCAAGAGAACGACGTTGCATTGACAATGTCAAATCTTGAAATTCATAAGAATTCATTTGTGCTCTAAGAGTTTGTTTTCTTAATGTTAATGTAACCCAGCCCATTTTGAATACCCTTTTGTTGTGCTTACGTTTTATCGACCTTTTTGCTTTACATATATATAAAGTATATATCGATTATATAATTTCAGTTTTGCTTAAAATGTTTACAAAAGTTTACATTATAGCAATTTAAAACTATAACTGGATTACGGGGGTATACATTAATTATTCTTCATAAAAATTATTTGTAATTAAATTTATATATTCAACCATGTGCGTAAAATATTCTAAATCGCACTCGCCGTTGATTATAATATCGCAATTTTTCATATTTGGAATTAAATATTTTTGACCCGCTGAAACAATGTAATCCCAATGTTTAAGGGCATTTAATTCATCTTGATTGCGAAGTTTTGCTCTATTTAAAAATCTGTTTTTACGTTCATTTTCATCTAAATCGATATATACTTTTATATCAAAAATGTCTTGAACTTTGTCATATATTGAGCACATTCCCTCAACAATAATAATTTTTCTGGATTTAACAGGAATAGATTTAGCTTTGGAAACACCCGTCCCGTTAACCAAATACTCAGGCGACATAATATCTTCGCCACTTTGAAGTTTTAAAATATCTTCTCTTAACAAATCAAGATAAAAATTTTGAGGAGCGTCAACATCATAACCTGCGTCCCTTAATGCGTCAAAATTGCCATATTGCTTAATTAACGTTGAAATATCGTTAAAATAATTATCAGCTGTTAGAATTGTAATTGGCAAGTTTAATTCTTCAATACATCTTGAGATTTGCTTGCATATTGTTGATTTACCGCTTGCGCTTTGACCGCTTAGGGCGATTAAAATCTTATCATTTGGACGATTAATCAATCTGTTAGTGAAGTTTTCCAAAAAATCGGGTTTGTATGAAATAATCATTTGTTTTTCGGATTTTTTATCATGATTGATTATTTGTTTAAACTTAGTTTGAAGATAAAACGCAAGTAAAGAGCGCCCTGTGCGAGTTTGACAGTTGGGCTTTTGAATTTTGTCTTTAGTTTGGTTTTCTAATAAATTTTTTACAAGTGCATCCATTGTGATAATATAAATCTTCTAAATATTTTTATTTGCTAACATATCAAATAATGTTAATATTATGTTACTTATTTCTTTATTTTCAAGTTCAATGATTTTTGGTTTAGCCGAAAGTATAAGGCTTTGATAGGCATTTAAGAGATTTAAGCTATCGTTATCCAAAAACATTTGTCTAACTTTTTCTCTCATTAACCTTTTTATTTTATTTCTCTTAACCGCACGTTTAGAAACTTTTTTAGATACAACAAAACCTACCCTGATGGGGCAGTTTTTGTCTAATTTATTCTTACCGGCATACAAAATCATATAGTCATTTGAAACAGTGTTTCGATTTTTATATGTAGCACTAAAAGCGCTTGAGCTTTTTAGTCTGTTTTCTTTCTTAAGCACGGTTTTTAGCAGTTATAGCAACACTATGACGACCTTTAGAACGTCTTGCATTAATTACACATCTACCGTTTTTAGTAGCCATTCTTGCTCTAAAACCGCTAACATTTTGTCTTTTTCTTTTTGTACCTTCTAATGTACGGCGCATTTTATATTCTCCTTTGTGAATTTATATTTTTAATTTATAATTGACATAAATATGTCAGTATATTCTATACTATATTAGACAAAACGAGGTGTCAAGGAAATGAAGACTTTAAGTAAAGAAGATTTAAAATTTAATAAAAAATTAGGCTTTATCGGTTGCGGAAAAATGGCTAGTGCAATAGCTTCAGGGATATATAAAAGCTGTTCTTTCGAGCCAAAAAATATATATTTATTTGATATCAATGAAAATCAAAAAGAAAAATTAGCCAATGAATTTAATTTTAATACAACAAAATCTATCGAAGAACTGGTTAATACTGTTGACGTTATTTTTCTTGCGGTTAAGCCGTTTGTGGTTGATGATGTTTTAGCTGAAATTCAAAAAAATTACAAAAATCAGCTTATTTTGTCAATTTTAGCAGGTGTGAAAATTGAAAAATATAAAAAATATTTAAAAAATTCAAAAGTTATCAGAATTATGCCAAACACTCCGGCTCTTGTAAAGTCAGGCATGAGCGCAATTTGTCCTGATGAAGTTGTTGATAGTAATGATATTGATATAGCTAAAAAAATTATGTCAGGCTGCGGAAAAATTTTATTAACATCTGAAGAAAAAATTGATGTAATAACTGCTCTATCAGGCTCAGGACCTGCTTTTTACTATAAAATTATAGAACTTATGGCAAAAAGTGCGCAAAAGCTTGGGCTAAACAAAGATGAAGCTTTGCTATTATCAACCCAAACTGCTCTTGGAAGCGCCAAAATGATATTTGAAAATAATTTTGATATATCAACCCTAATCACAAACGTTACAACCCCAGGGGGCTGTACCGCAGTTGGCAATGAGGTTTTAATTAATTCCGATATTGATAAAATTTTTGATAAATTAATAAAAGATACTATGCAAAAAGCAATCGAGTTGGGTTAAGATTTTATTATGAAACAAAATTTATTCAAAATAAACTCTACAATGACACCCTCGGGCGACCAGCCAAAAGCAATTAAACAGCTGACGGATGGAATTAGAGAGGGAATAAATTCGCAAACCTTGCTTGGTGTGACGGGTTCAGGAAAAACTTTTACAATAGCAAATGTTATTCAAAATGTTCAAAAACCAACTCTTGTTATTGCGCACAACAAAACCCTTGCGGCACAACTATATAACGAATTCAAGGAGCTTTTTCCAAATAATGCCGTTGAATATTTCATAAGTTATTACGATTATTATCAACCCGAAGCCTATATCCCCAGAACCGACACCTACATTGAAAAATCAGCTTCAATCAATGATGAAATTGATAGACTTCGCCACAACACAACAAGAAGCTTATATGAACGAAACGATGTTATAGTTGTTGCTTCGGTTAGTTGCATATATGGTTTAGGATTGCCTGAAAACTATTTTAAAGGCACGGTCAGCCTTGTTGTCGGTCAAGAATTAAACAGAAAAGACCTGCTGACCTATTTAACAGGTGTTCGCTACGAAAGAAACGACGTTGAATTAAAACGCTCAACATTTAGAGCAAGAGGTGATGTTGTTGAAATTATGCCAAGTTACGAAAAAATAATCAATAGAATTTCGTTTTTTGGCGATGAAATTGAAAGTATTACAAGAATTGACTATTTGACGGGCGAAATTTTGGATAAACCTTCCGAAATAGTGATATATCCTGCTGTGCATTATCTTTCGTATGATGAAAATGTTGAAGAAACTTGCGATTTAATTAGAAAAGAATTAAACGACAGGTTGGTTGAACTTAAAAACGAAAATAAAATCGTTGAAGCCCAAAGACTCGCTCAAAGAGTGAATTACGACATTGAAATGATAAAAGAAATGGGCTATTGCTCGGGAATTGAAAATTATTCAAGAATTATTGAAAGAAGAATGCCAAACACACCGCCAGCAACGCTTTTAGACTATTTTAACGACAATTTTTTAGTTGTGGTTGATGAATCGCACGTAACTATTCCGCAACTTAGAGGGATGTATTTTGGGGACAAAGCAAGAAAAGAAGTTCTTGTCGATTATGGTTTCAGATTGCCTTGCGCAAAGGATAACCGCCCTTTAACTTTTGAAGAATTTTACAATAAAATTGAAGATAAAAACGGTCAAAAGATTTATATTTCGGCAACACCAGCCGAATTTGAGAAAAAAGAAAGCGCTCAAATAGTTGAACAAATCATCCGCCCGACAGGTCTCTTAGATCCAAATATAGAAGTTCGCCCAACCCTTAATCAGGTTGAAAACCTTATGCTGGAAACAAAACGAGTTATAGAAAATAAAGAAAGAATTCTTGTTACAACTCTAACTAAAAAAATGGCGGAAGAATTATCTACTTATTTATCAAACCAAGGTTTAAGAGTTCGTTATTTGCACAGCGAAGTTAAATCCCTTGAAAGAGTAGAAATATTAAGGGATTTAAGGCTTGGCGAATTTGATATTTTGGTTGGCGTTAATCTATTAAGAGAGGGTCTTGATATTCCCGAAGTTTCGCTTGTAGCAATAATGGACGCCGATAAAGAGGGCTTTTTAAGATGTGAAACATCTTTAATTCAAACAATTGGAAGAAGCGCAAGAAACGCTAACGGAAAAGTAATCATGTATGCGGATAAAATGACAGATTCTATGCAAGTTGCTATTGATGAAACCAAAAGGCGCCGCACAATCCAAATTGAATACAATAAAGAACACAATATCACACCAAAAACAATTAAAAAGAAAATTGAAAATAATTTGTTGTCGCTTGTTCAAAGCTATCGAAACCCTGAGGATATTATTGCCGAGCAGCTTGTTGAAACGAATACAACAATTAAAGATATTCCAAAATTGATTAAAAAACTTGAAAAAGAAATGGAAAAAGCAGCAAAAAATCTTGATTTTGAAAAGGCTATTCAATTGAGGGATGAGGTTAAGAAATTAAAGAGTATTGTTGAAGAATAGCTGTCGCAAGTATTTTACTACGCACAGCAAATACACTAATTGAACGGATTTTGCTTATCCAATTCTTCCTTAATCTTCTTATATTTCATATATTTAGCCTTAATCATCTTTGCAAGCTTATCTTCAAACTCTTTTTGCATTTTCTTTTCAGCTTCAATAATCTTGGTTTGGATTTTCACCATTCCGATTTTTACGTAGTCTTCGTTTTTAAAACTTCTTCTAACTTTTTCGACGTCAAATTGCCCTTTTTCAACAACTTTAAACAATTCATCCAACTCATCTTCATCAAAATGATATTGCTTTTTAATTCTCTCACGAGCTTGCGCAATTTTAGCCTGACGAGCAAAAATAACCTCGTTAAAGCCGTCTTTATCATCCGGATCAAAATATTTTTCGACAAATTTGTTAAATTCCATTTTTTATACCTGAACAATCTATAGTTTATAATTTGCTACGTTTTTCGTACCATACTTACATAAATATAATAATATAATTTCACGACTAAGTAAATGGAAAGATAAAGCATTTCCATAAGCTTCTTGAGCTCTTTTAGTACATAAATTAATTATATCATTCAATTTTTCTTTGCTCATTCCAATAGCGTTATATTCATAAGTTGGCGAAAACTCGGACACTTGATGGGTTTTGCCTACTACGCCATATTTTTCAGGCGCTTCACGCAACTTTGTATGTTTTCCCATCGTAAAAACGCTTTTACCGTAACAATGAATTATATCGGTATGAGAAAAAATTTCATCCATTGTCATAAGAGCGTCTTGCTCAGTTTCAGCAGGAAAACCAAAGAATATGAAAGCAAAATTAAATATTCCCGCTTTATCGGCACGGGATAGAATTTCAAGACGTTTATCAACATCAATTCCTTTATTTATAAGCTCCATAATTCTTTTAGAGCCTGATTCATAACCCCAAAGAACCATTCTAAGTCCTGCTTTATGCGCTAAATCAAGAATTTCTTGGCTAAATTCGTTTTCAAGACGAGCATCGCAGAAAAATTCAACATTCAAATTTTCCTCAATAAACTTTTTGCTCATCTCTTCTAAATATTTTGGACTTATCGCTTCATCAATAAATTCAAACTTAGTTATTCCGTACTTTTCCTTAAATAGCTTGATTTCAGAAACCAATTTATCAATATTTTTTATGTTATAACACATTCCAAAATCATGGTCGCAAAAAGAACATTTTCTCCAATAACAACCACGAGAAGCAGGAAACGGCATAACTATTTCAGGAACGAAATATTGTTTTAAATTATAACCGTCAAGACTCGGAGGTTTTAAATCGTTAAGCTTTTTAGGCTCAACTATAGGATTAGATTTAACCACCCCATCTTTAACATACATTAAATTTGGAACTTCTTCGATTTTAATTTTTCCATCAATATATTTTGCAAGCTCAATTACAGGGATTTCGCCCTCTTCAACCAATAAGCTATCGCAGAAAAGTTCAAAAAATTCAGGATATTTTTCAATTGAATCCGCTACTCTTCCAAAATGGTTTCCGCCAATATTAATATGCGCATTAGTTTCTTTTTTAAGCATATTAGCTAAAGTTAAACCTGCCACAATTTGGCTTGAAGCATTAATCGAAATTCCAATATAATCTGCGTTTTTCGCTTTAATTTCTTCAATTTTAGTCTCAAAATATTCTTTAAAAATATTAGATTTTTCGTCAAAAACATAATATTTAATCTTATCAAAATCCAAAGTTAAAAGTTGATTATTATATGAAATAAAATCTAATTTCGTTGGATAATAAGGCATTGAGCAGATTTCAAGCGCCGTTTTAATAGTGTTTGTGGCGGAAGCGAACAGCTTAGGACTATAATAATATTTATCACTTTTCATGATTTCAACGGACTTATCAATGATAATGCTTGTTCTTAATAAAGAATCTTTCATATCGTTCAAAGTCATCTCTATCATTATTGATTTAGCTATTTCATTTTGCTCATCAAAAGTATAATCTTCAAATTTTTTATCTTTTTTATAATATTTGCTAACATTTTCCTTTAGCTTGGGCAACATTTCCTTGGCTTTTTTAAGAGATTTAGATACATAATCAGACGTTAAGATTTTATTATAAAAATCAACGTTTAAATCCATAACTTCAGCGTCATAGCCAGTGCCATCGAACTGCCCCAATAATGTTGGAAGAGCAAAATGCGGACTAATCGGCATCCATTGTGGCGGAAATAATAATAGAGTTTTCATACTTTATCCTTTTTAAAAGCGATTCTACCATAGATAGAACCGCTTTTAATCAACTTTATATATTAATTCTTTGACTTTTTATATTCTTCTTCTGCTTTATCAACAAGTTTTCTTAACTCACTGCCCGAAGCTTCGACACCATTATCTTTCTTATATTGTTCTTTGTAAGCTTCAAGTATCTTTTTATAATTTGCAGACGAGCTTGAAGATTTTCCATCTGCTTCCATATCATCGGAGGCTATTCCATCTTCTAAATCTTTCAGATACTGAGCAAATTCGTCCGCCATACCCTCGGCAGTATTTGCTTTGCCAGCTCCGCTACCCCAAATACCAGGGAGATAGCTTGCTCCGCCGTGGAATAAATCGTACCTAGACTGTTGAACATCTTTCCTGTTGCCATACAAGTCATCCATAGATTGACCTGTGTGATATGTGCCTGCTTTTAATCTTGATTCAACATCGTTGATTAATGCTTCGTATTCATCTTCACGACCGATAAAGTCAGCCTTAGTTAACATATCAGCGCCCATCAAGTCTAGGATTGAAGAAAATTCAACTTCAGCACCTTGATAATAACCATCAGGAATAACGCAATCTGACAAGATAATACTACCTTCATTTCCGGCATCATCTGTTATAACTTTTGCTTTTTTACCTTCTTCAGTGTTATACATCCATTCATATTTATCAACACCTTCAGGACATTCAGATGTGTCAATTAATGAAAAAGAGTATACTCTGTTTGTGAAGTTGCCGTCGGCATCCCCAATAGCATCAGCCCTAATACCCAACGCAGCAAGTTCTCTTAAAGCGTCTTCAGATAAGAAACCATAGTTTTGAAGAGCAGTTGTAGCACCTCTAGCACCATCTTTTGCGATGATTTCTTTTACTTTTGCGTCAATGTATAAGTCTAATTCACTGTCGTAAGAATCGACAATAGCGTCTACCAAGGATTTATCTTCGCCATTAACATTGATTTTCCATTCAGTGTTTCCGACAATTCTTTCAATACCATCTACAATGCAGGCTGTGCTAGCGTTTGAATCATATTCGCCAACGAAATAACCTTCGTGTTGTTTAATTGTATTATATGCGCTACTAGCATTAGCAGAATCAAGTCCATCATTGTTTCCATCAACGTCTTTATGTTTTTGAGCAGTAGTGCTAAAAGTATGTTCTTTATTTTGTGCAGCTTGTGCTAAATCGTTTGCTTGTTCAGTTTCTTCAGCTTGAACAGCTGCGCCATAAGAATTGATTTGAGTTCCTGTTTTATCATCAACAGTTACAACTTTGCCGTTTTCAATTTTTTGAGTTGTAGTTACTTCGCTGCCGTCAGCTGCTCTATATACTTTTGTTACAGAACCGTCTGAATTATATACGGTTTGAGCTGGAGCGCTTGCTTGAATTAATTTAGCAACTTCTTGACCTGAAAGGTCTTTATAGCTAACTTTTCCATCAACATTTTGATAGTTCAAGTTTTCATCTTCAGTTGCTTCTTTTTGATCTGTTTCAGCTTGAGCTTGAGCTTGTTGTTGCTCTTGTTGAAGTTGTTGAATTTCAGCTTCAAGACTTTGAACTTGCGTTTGATAATCTTGAATTGTTTGATCTAAAGTTAATAATTCAGCGTCATTGGTTGATTTTGATTGTTCAATTTCTTGTTGAAGACCTTCAAGAGCTTGTTGAACTTGATCTTTAACGCTATTAGCATTAGTTAATTCTTGTTGAGCAGCATTTAATTCAGCTTGTGCTTGAGCTTGCGCAGCAAGAGCTTCAGATAATTGAGCAGCTAAAGCAGCATAGTTTTCATCTTCTGAATTAGCACTACCCAAAGCACTTTGAGCAGAAGAAACAGCACTGTTTGCAGAAGCTAAATTGCTTGTTGCGCTTTGTACACTAGCGGTTGCAGTTGCTATTCCAACAAGAGCAGATTGCAAATTACCTTGAATTGAAGATAATTGACTTTGTTGCTGAGCGTCATTTTGAGCAATTTGTGTTTGTTCTTGCGTTTTATCTGCTTGGGTAGCAGACAAATTAGACATGATACTTGCAAGTTCATTCTGTGCATTGTTAATTGCAGCCGAACCTTGGGTATTGCCATCGCTTAAACCAAAACCGTAGTTCTTTTTCCTTAGTTCATAATTTTCTATATTCATATCGTGCTACCTCATAAATTACACACACATTATTTATGACGGCATTTTTTAAATAAACTTAAGGATTTTAAACTATTTTGTTACATAACTTTACAAAGTTAAACATTTTGAACTTCTTTAGCAACATCGCCAATATATTCTCTAAATTTTTTGTATTGCTCATCTAGGGATTTATCATCAACTTGAGAATAGATAAAATATGCTTTTCCATCCCCATTTATCATTTGATAGAGCATACAAGAAGCAATATAAGTGGCAGAAGAACCAACTCCTCTACCTTGAAGTTTAAGATGTCTAACACCATTATCAATAAGCTTTTGAGTCATTTCTTTTGTATGTAATACATTTTCTTTAAAATTTCTTATAGCAGGTCTATTTTTTTGAATACATTCAAAATTTATGCGCATATTCGTGTTTATTCTTTGCATTTCAAAAGCTCGATAATGATCGGGCATTTTGGGGCAATTATATGCGCAAGCCTGATTAATCAAGACTTCAACACGAGAAATATCATCCAAATAATCTGGAAAATCAACCAAGACATCCATTGAATATTCAGGACGAACAACAACGACATCATATTCTTTTAATAATTTATTATAATAATTTGTTTCGTTTTCAACTGTGGGCTCTTCTTCTTTTGTTGCGCCTTGAAACCTTAAAGCAGGCTTTACAACGGAAGCAACGCAAATTGCGGATGGGTATTTATTTTTAATATAATCTTTTAACATGTCTGAAAAAACAATAAATCTAGCGCCATATTCAGCACCGACATCCAAAAGCATATTAGCGTATTTATCGTTCAAATCTTCTTTTTCGACTTGCGAACAAGTAAAAGTATAGGTTGGAGTTGCGCCAAAACTTTTGACATATTCAAAAATTTTAGTCAACATTTCAGGCGTAAATTTTTCATGGATAGCAGGAACTCTACCGCCAGCCCAAATATTTGCAGGTGAACCATATAGATTACAAGGTGGCAGCGTTAAACCAAATCTATCGAAAGAATATGCTATTTTCGCAAAAACAGGTTCATATTGAAACATCAACGGAAGCGACCATTCTATATCGCCATGGTATTTAAAAATTTCAGACATTTATACCTCAATCACACAAAATATATAGCTATTTTAACCCAAATAGGGGTTATTTACAAATAAAAAATTAGCACTAATTTCATGCTATAATTAAATTTAAAAAGGAATTGCAATGGAAGAAAATAAAGGACAATTAATAATTTATCAAGGCGAAGATGGACAAACCCAAGTCAATGTAAAAATGTACGACGAAACAGTTTGGCTCACTCAAGACGCTATTGTAAAATTATTTAATTCCAGCAAAGCCAACATAAGTGAGCATATTTCACATATTTATAACGAAGAAGAATTAGATAGAAATTCAACTGTTCGGAAATTCCGAACAGTTAGAAAAGAAGGTAGCAGAAATGTTACAAGAGATTTAGACTATTATAATTTAGATTTAATACTTTCTGTGGGCTATCGTGTAAAATCTAAAATAGCAACTAAATTTCGTATTTGGGCAACAAAAACTCTAAAAGAATATATTATTAAAGGATATGCTCTTAATAAACAAAGATTAACAGAAAAGCAAGAACAAGTTGAAACATTAAAAACAGCCTTAAGTATTATTGAAAGAGGTTTTAAAGGAGAAATTCAAAATCTTGAACAAGCTCAACAATTAAATTCCTTAATGAAAGATTTTGCCCTAGGGTTAAACTTGCTAGATGATTTTGATCACGACGCACTTGATATTAAAGGAAAAAACAATCAAAAAGCAATAAAAATTTCAACCGATGAATTTTTAATGATTGTCAATAAAATGAAATCCGATTTTTCATCAGATGTATTTGCAAACCCAAAAGACAATAGTTTCGACAGCTCTGTAAATCAAATTTATCAATCATTTAACGGAAAAGATTGCTATCCAACATTAGAAGAAAAAGCCTCAATGCTGTTGTATTTTATTGTAAAAAATCATAGCTTTACAGATGGCAACAAAAGGATAGGTGCAAGCTGCTTTTTATATTTTTTAAATAAAAATAATATGCTTTATAAAAATAATAAACCAATTATAGACAACGGAACTTTATTTGCACTTACGTTATTAATTGCAGAAAGTAGACCGGAAGAAATGAACACTGTCAAAAACATAATTATTAGTGTATTAAACAGAACAGCAGACTAATTTATGATTTCACTTTTGTTTGGTAAGGTACAAACACACACTAAAAAAAGCTCTCAAATGAGAGCTTTAATTGGCTGGGGCGGAAGGACTCGAACCTCCGAAATGCCTGGACCAAAACCAGGTGCCTTACCACTTGGCGACGCCCCATCAGGCAAGTATTATCATACAATATAAAATCTTTTTGTCAAGCAAAAATTATAATTCAATATGCTTATTTGATGTAACACTAACAATCGCTTCGATTAGCTCATTTACAAAGTCTTCAATGTACTCTTGCGTAGTCATGCCGTTGATTACAACGTCTGCCATATCCATTGTCGGACGAATATATCTAAAAGCTGTTTGATTAACATCATGGAACTGCATTTGAGCAGCAGTGCCCGTTTTACCCCTACTTGTAGCACGAGCAAACCATCTGTCCTTGATTACTTCAAATGGAGTATAAACATAAATTTTAACGTCTGTTATATCTCTAACTTTTTGATGAAGAACGTATAATCCCTCGTTTAAAATCAATTTTGCAGGATTTTTCAAAACTGAATCTTTTTTGCTTTCGCAAGTCACAAAATTATATAATGGAGAATAGATTTTTTCGCCTTTTTTAAGTCGAATTAAATGCTCTCTCATTAATTCAAGGTCAATTGCGTCTGGTGTATCAAAGCTAAAACCTGATTCAAAAAGATTTTCATAACTTCCTGCTTTTTTAAGTTCCTCGGAAGCGTCTTTATAATAATCATCGCAACAAACAACGGTATAAATGCTGTTATTATCAGATTTTAAGCAAGCTTTTGCCGTATTTTTAACAAGAGTTGTTTTTCCTGAAGCAGATTCACCAGCTATTGACATAATAAATGTGCTATCGGATTCTGTGATTGCTTTTCTAGCTATATTAAATATAAAAGCTTCGTTCAATCTTAAAATCAAAGGTTGTTTTTGCTTTTTATCACGAGCAATAACCTCTCTTATATTTTCCAATATGCGAGAAATTTTCGACATATTCGCCAATTTTTTCGCTTTTATTAAATCTTCATTACTTATATTAGTCATATTTTATTCCAAGCTATTCTTCTGTATCTATTTCAAAATCTAGGTGATTTGCTTCATTTTCAATTAATTTATAAGCCATATATGCCCCTGTTGCGACCGCTTTAGGGTCAAGATTTGTTTTTTGAGCAATTTCAATAATTGCACTATTCAACTCGGGGTTTTCATCTTTAATATAATGAATCATCATTTTGCGCCATGATGAAATATCTTCAAGTATTTCAGACGTGACGTTTTCGACATTTTCAATTGAAATTAAAGGTTGCATAATTTAATTATAATAAAGTTCATCCGTTCGGTCAATTTTATTTTTTTGAATATAATTTTTTAATTTCTGCAACATTTTTCTTGGTTAAAGATTTTGCTCCGCCTAATATTTCAGCTCCAAAATATATTTCAACATAACTTTTCAAACATTCAAGCTCATAAAAAGCATTTTGCAAGCTATCTGAACCCAAAATTACCCCATGGTTTTTTAAAAGCGCAACATTTGTTTTTTCAAATGTTTTACCAACTTCAACTGCTAAATCCAATGTTGAAGGACAATAATATTTAACTAACGGAATACTATCATACATCAGCGCAAAATCAGGTAAAATCGGCTTAGTTATAGGAACGCCAGCAACAGCAAAAGCGGTTAAATATGGGTCATGACAATGAATTATAGCATTTATATCATCTCTTATGGTATAAATTTCGCTGTGCATTATTTTTTCGCTTGATGGTTTTTTAGCTCCATCCAAAACGTTTCCATCATAATCTATTAATATTATATCGTCTTCTGACATGTCGTTTAAACACACGCCACTAGCAGATATTAAAATCCCATCAGCTGTTCTAATAGAAACATTTCCGCTTCTTGATGGGCACATATTCTTTTGATAAAGCCTTTTAGACCAATATAATATTTCTTCTTTTGTACCTTTTTTATTAAATTCCATATTATTTTCCTCAACTGTATTGTACTAAAAATATGTTTATGTTTAAATAAATTTAGCAATATTTCATATATTGACTCTAGATGAAAGTTGGTTTTTACCATTAAAAAAGTTATAAAGCTCGCTAAAAATGCCGGTTTCTGTTATGGCGTCAAAAGGGCGGTTGACACCACTAAAAAAATTAAAAAAGAAAATCCATCCAAAGAAGTTAATGTTTTGGGTGAATTAATTCATAATTCGCATGTTATTTCAGAACTTGAAAATTTAGGCATTAAAACTATTAATAGCTTGCAGCCAAATTCAACAGGTGTTTGCATAGTTAGAAGCCATGGTGAATCAAATGATGTATTTAAGCAAATCAAAGAATGCGGCTATGAGCTTGTTGATTTAACTTGTTTAGACGTTAAAAAAGTTCAATCAAAAGCAATTGAACTTGCGCAAGACGGGTATTTTGTTATAATTTTAGGCAAAAGCGAACACCCCGAAGTTAAAGCTATATCTACAAATGCAAGAGAATTTGCAAAATTTGATGAACAAGTTTATGTTGCTAATGATATTCAATCTTTAAAAAATATAGAAGAAAAAATCAAAAAAGCTAAAAAAATAGGGGTTGTTCTTCAAACAACTCAAACTAAGGAATTTTTATTCCAAGTTGTTGACTATTTAACAACGATATGCAAGGTTTTAAGAGTTGAAAACACGATTTGCCCTTCAACAAGCTTAAGACAAAATGAAGCTAAAAAACTAGCCAAAGAATCAGATTTAATGGTTGTTGTCGGTTCTAAAAAAAGTGCAAATACAACGCATTTAGCCGAACTTTTAACAAAAATTACAACAACAATCCATATAGAACATCAAGATGAGCTTGATAATTATATAAATGAAATTAAAAAAGCTCAAAACATCGGTGTAACAGCAGGAGCGTCTACTCCTGATTACATCATAAATAAAGTAATAGAAAAATTAGAAAATATATAATAGAAAGGATAATAAATTAAATGACAAATCAAACTATGTCAAACGAAGAATTTGAACAATTGTTAACAAATTCTTACACTTACAAAATCAATGTAGCAGACGTTGTTAAAGGCGTTGTAGTAAAAAAAGAAAAAGACGGCTTTTTAGTTGATATCGGAGCTAAAACAGAAGCTTTTCTTCCAAACAGAGAAATCTCTAATCTTCCTGATAAAAACGTTGATGATATCGTTAAACTTTGGGACGAAAAAGAATTTTATATCGTAAAAGACGAAGAAGATGACGAAGTTGCAATTCTTTCACTTAAGAAAGTTTCTTGCGCTCAAGCATGGCAAAAACTTGTTGACCTTAAAAACAACAACGAAAACGTTATGGCTAAAGTTGTTTCTTCTGTTAAAGGCGGTTTAATTGCTGAAGTTGAAGGCTTAAGAGGATTTATTCCATCTAGCCAATTAAGAACAGGCGCTCCGTCTGAAACTCAAGTTGGTCAAGAAATTGAAGTTAAAATTCTTGAAGCTGATCCAAAAAGAACAAAACTTATCTTATCTCAAAGACAAGTTTACACTCAACAAAGAGAAATGGTTGCAGACGAAATCATCTCTAAACTTGCAGTTGATCAAGTTGTTACAGGTGAAGTTGTTAGAATTGCTGATTTCGGCGCATTCGTTGACATCGAAGGAATTGATGGATTACTTCCAATTTCTGAAATTTCTTGGGAAAGAATTAAACACCCATCTGATGTTATCCAATTAGGTCAAAAAATCGAAGTTAAAATCATTAAAATTGATGAAGATTTAAAACGTATTTCTCTATCATTAAAGAGAATGGGCGCT
Source organism: uncultured Candidatus Melainabacteria bacterium (assembly GCA_934667125.1). Taxonomy (GTDB): domain Bacteria; phylum Cyanobacteriota; class Vampirovibrionia; order Gastranaerophilales; family Gastranaerophilaceae; genus RUG14156. The sequence goes on from CAKULF010000001.1 coordinate 148,869, forward strand.
AATCCTTGGGAAGAAATCGTTGATAAATTCAAAGAAGGCGATGTGATTAAAGGTACAATCAATAAAATCACTTCATTTGGTGCATTTATCAATATTTACCCTGGAGTTGAAGCATTGTTACCATCTTCTGAAATTGCTGATGGCAATGTAAATATCAATTCTATGTTCAACTTAGGTGATGAAGTTGATGTATTAATCAAAAAATTCACTCCACAAGAACACAGAATTGGCTTATCTATGAAAGATATCCAAAAATAATAAATTAAACTAGGGGGAATTTTTTCTCCCTAGTTTTTTATAAAAAAAAGACTCCAAAAGGAGCCAATGTATTAGTAGAGAGTTTAAGTTAAAACTTATTATATTAATTTTCAATCAATTCTTTAGCCTCAACAATAAGTTGGGCTAATTTTTTATTTTTTAAAGAAATATTTAATTCTTCAAAAAACTTAATAAAATTTTTAATCAAATCTTTGTATACTATATTCTTATCTTTTAATTCATAGATATGTTTACTAAACACCGCAGTTATGAACTCATGCCTTGTCGTTACATTATATTTTCTAAATATTTTATCCATTCTGCTTGTAATTGTTGAAGTTGAATAATTTAAAATTTTTCCTATTTCTTCTTTTGTATACCCCTCAAAAATAAGTCTGGCAATTAATTTGCATTCCAAAGAGTACTTGTTTTTTACAAGTTTCATAATTAATTCCACCCAATTTCTAACATAATTTTTAATTTATGCTATAATATTTACAGTAATTTCACAATTAAATAGTACACCAATAGTTTACTAATGTCAACTAATAATTTATTCGGGTAACTTGATGGATAAAATAGGCGCAAGAATAAAAAAAATAAGGCAATTACTTAATAAATCACAAGAAGAACTGGCAAGAGAATGCAATGTCACAAAACAGGCAATCTCCAACATTGAAAACTCTAAAAGCCATCCAAGTTTGTCATTTTTAGAGAAGCTATACAACAACTATGACGCCAATCTTAACTATATTATAGTTGGCAAAGGCGAATATTTTACAACTAACGAAAAATCGTTTAAAAACCTTAGGGATTCACTAATTAAAGAGGTTGAAAACTTCCTTGATAAACAAGGAATTAATTAAAATAGTCAACAAATTGTATAGTATATGTAACAATTTAGTAACAAATTTGCATTAATATTTTATTATGTGTGATAATCAGCATGTTAATAGTCTAACCATTCCTTTCTTGACTTATGCGGTTTATCACCGCATTATTTTTTTGCCCAAATAAGTAAAAAGTAAAAAATTATCTTGCAAATATTTTTTATGGTAAACTGATGGTATGTTAAAAGAATATTTATACGGAAAAATTCACAGAGCAACAGTCACAGAAGCTAATTTAAACTATGTTGGCTCAATTACAATAGATAAAGCTTTGCTTATTGCAACAGGCATTAGAGAAAATCAAAAAGTTGAAATTTTAAACATCAACAATGGCGAAAGATTTTCAACCTATGTTATAGAAGGAAAAGAAAATAGCGGCGTTATCTGTTTAAACGGAGCAGCAGCAAGAAAAGCTGAAATTGGCGACAAGGTTATTATTGTTGCTTATGCGCTATTAAACGACGAAGAAGAAAAAACGCATAAACCAAAAATTGCTCACGTTGATAATCAAAATAAATTGATAGAATTATAATGATTAAAAAAATTATTGATAATAATATGCTTTTGGCAAAAATTATAAAAGCAGACTATAGTCCAACCACAACCGAGTTTTTCACAGATGAAAACGACGAACTTCAATTTGGGGTTATGTTTTATGAAAAAAATCATAAAACAGGAGCGCATTATCACAACCACCTTAAAACCAAGACAAATCAAACAGATGAGATTTTGATTGTTCAAAATGGGGCTTTAAGGATTGATTTTTATAACGATAAAGGCGAATACATAAAAAGTATTCAAGCTAAATCTGGCGATACGATTATATTATACAAAGGCGGACACAATTTCGTTTTTGAAGAAAACACAAAATTATTGTCAATCAAAAAAGGTGCATACGACAAAGAAACCTCCAAAACTCGCATAGTTGGGGCTAATAATATGGAGCTTGTTATTGATAATTCTTAAGCGTTCAATTTATCTTTTTTAAGATTTGAAAATTGATTATTCTTTGTTATAGCAACTTTTCCGCTTCTTACAAACTCTTTAATTCCGTATGGACGAACCAGTTCAGCAAAAGTTTGCACTTGTTTTTCATCGCCATCTATTTTAACAGTATAAATTTTATCATTTACATCCATAATAGTAGCAGACGCTTGAGCAACAATATTCATAAATTCGGCTCTATTTTCATCGCTAACCAAAACTTTTATTAAGCCGATTTCATATTCAATTGCTTCGCCGATTGTTAAATTTGCAACTTTAATCACGGGGATTAATCTATTTAATTGCTTACAAATTTGCTCTATAACATCATTATCCGCAGGAGTTACAATCGTTACACGAGAATAAATGCTATCAATCGTTGGAGCAACGGTTAAAGATTCGATATTGTAACCACGACCCGAAAAAAGGTCTACTATTCTTGATAAAACCCCAACTTCGTTTGAAACTAAAACTGAAATTGTATGATTAATAGTCATCTAGCCATCCTCCCTAGAAAGTAAAACCTTATCGATTGGTTGTCCTGCTAAAACCCAAGGATAAACCATTTCAAAGTTTTCACAAATAAAATCAATAACAACAGGGCCATCAAACTCTATAGCACGTTTTAGCGCCGGAACAATTTCTTCTTCTTTAAATACTCTAATTCCAAGAGCGCCATAGCTTTCAGCCAATTTAACAAAATCAGGTGAAGAGATTTTTGTTTGAGAATAATGTTTATTATAAATTTTTTCTTGCCATTGACGAACCATTCCAAGATAGCCATTGTTTATAATACAATTAATCACTTTAAATTTATAATCAACACAAGTCATCAATTCTTGGATATTCATTTGAATTGAGCCGTCACCAGCTATATTTAAAACATATTTATTATTTGTTGCAACAGCAGCGCCCATTGCAGCAGGAAAACCAAAACCCATTGTTCCAAGACCGCCTGAGGTTACAAATTTTCTCGGTTTATTGAACTTAAAGTTTTGAGCAGTCCACATTTGATGTTGACCAACTTCCGTGCATACAACAGGTTCATCCTTTTTGGTATAATTATATATTTCATTTAAAACCGTTATAGCAGAAAGCTTTTCAGACATTTTTTGAGGAATTGCAACTTTAGATTTCCAATCAATAATATCCTTAAACCACTTGTCTTTAAGCTCAAAATTCACTTTATGATGTGATTTATTCAATTGATGAATCATGGTTGTTAAAACATTTTTAACATCGCCCACAATCGGAATAGTTGCTTTAACATTTTTTGAAATTGAACAAGGGTCTATATCAACGTGAATTACTTGTGCATCCCTTGCAAAACGCTTCAAGCAACCTGTAATTCTATCTGAAAATCTTGTTCCGATTGCAAAAATAACATCTGCATTTGAAACTGCCAAATTGGCGCAATAATTCCCGTGCATTCCCATCATTCCAAGGCTTGTTTCAAGATTATCAGGATATGAACCCGTTCCAAGCAAAGTATGAACAACAGGGATATGCAGTTTTGTTGCAACTTCTTTAAGCTCAGCACTGGCATTTGAAGCTATAACGCCGCCTCCTGATATAATAACAGGACGTTTTGCTTCAAATAGCAATTCAAGAGCCTTTTTAACCTGTAAAGGATGACCGTTATAATTTGGGTTATATCCAACAAGTTCAACGTTTTTAGGATATTCAAAAGTGTATTTAGCATTAAAAACATCAACAGGAATATCAATAACAACAGGACCTTTTTTGCCTGTTGTAGCTATATAAAACGCTTCTTTAACAACTCGAGCTAAATCCTTAACGTCTTTAACAAGATAATTATGTTTACAGCAAGAACGAGTTATACCAACAACATCCGCCTCTTGAAAAGCGTCTGCGCCGATTAATTTTGAATTAACTTGACCTGTAATTAAAATCAGCGGAGTGCCGTCATAATAAGCATTTGCAAGACCAGTTATAGTATTACATGCCCCAGGGCCAGATGTTACTATAGCAACCCCAGGGTTACCAGAAACTCTAGCATATCCTTCAGCAGCATGCACTGCAGCTTGTTCATGGCGCACCAAATAATGTTTAATATCATCTTGCAAATATAATGCGTCATAAAGTGGCAAAACAACGCCTCCAGGGTATCCAAAAACTTGTTTTACACCTTCTTTTACCAAAGATTTTAATAAAATCTCAGCACCGCTATACATTATCTTATTCATACATTAAATTCCTTTTTCAGTAATATCATTATATCAACAAAAAATTATTTGATGAAATTGTAAAATTTTATACATATTTCAAACTTAAAAACTATTTTCTTTTATAATAAATTTGGAGTTTAATTTATGTTTGATTATATTAAAGGAATTTTAACAGATAAAAACTATCCCTATTGCACGGTTGAAGCCAATGGAATAGGCTATCTTTTGCTTTGCAATTTAAGAACTTTAAATCAATTAGACGAATTAAACAATGAAATTAAGATTTATACAAAATTAATCCATAAAGAAGATTCTATGACTCTTTGCGGATTTAAAAACAAACAAGATAGAATTATTTTTGATATTTTAACTTCGGTTTCAGGAATTGGTGTCAAGGTTGCTTTTGCACTTTTAGATGAGTTTGACACAAATGAATTAATTGAAACAATTTTAGAAGAAAATCATAAATTAATTTCAAAAACAAAAGGAATAGGCCCAAAAATGGCGCAAAAAATTGTTCTAGAAATTAAGGATAAATTAACAAAAATAGATACAAATAATGAATTTGTTAGCGCAAAAACGCAAAATTCAGCAATATCTAATCAAACGGTTATTGAAACAACTACAATCTTGCAAAGCCTTGGCTATAGCCCAAAAGAATATAATTCTGCTCTTGAAACGGCACTTAGCCAAATGACAAAAGATGACTCGCAAGAATTGTTAAAAGAGGTATTAAAAATACTTTCGATTTTTTAAAAAATATAAAATAAAGGATAGAATATGAACTTAAAAGAATTAGTTAAAGATTTTAAAAAAGATAAAAAAGAATTAAAAGTATTATTTGCAAGCTCCGAAGTTGCGCCATATTCAAAAGTTGGCGGACTAGCCGATGTTGTTGGGGAATTGCCTATATATTTAGATAAACAAGACGTAACTTGCGCAATTTTTACGCCACTATACGGTTGCGTTGATACTCAAAAATATAATATTAAAGAGATTGAAAACTCAACTCTTAAGATTAATATGGGTCATAGCGAACACATTTTTAAGTTATTTATGACAACAATTCCAAAAACGAAAGTGAATGTGTTTTTTGTTGCTAATCCTAAATATTATTCTTGTTTTAACGTTGTTTATCCAATGTGGTGCGATGAACAGTATGAAATGCAAAGATATGTAGCATTTAGCTTAGCAACTCTTGAATATGCTAAATTAATCAACTTCAAACCTGATATTATTCATGCTAACGATTGGCACACCGCTATGCTTCCGATTTATCTTAAAACAAATTATAAATACGACGAATTTTACTCTAATACAAAATCGATTTTCACTATCCACAACCTTGCTTATCAAGGCGAGTGCGAAAAACAAATAATAGATTTTGCAAATATGAGATGGGATAACGTTTGGAATGATAGATGTATAGAGCATTATGGCAGAGTCAATTGGCTAAAAGGCGCTATATATTGCGCAGACAAGGTAACAACCGTTTCTCCTCGATATAGTCAAGAAATTTTAGGTTCAGACTTTGGTGAAGGAATGGATTATACCCTAAGAGATAATACCTATAAGCTTTGCGGCATTTTAAACGGCACAAAATATGATAAAAAGAACTTCAACTTAAAAGAAAAACCAAAATTTAAAGAAGAAATTCAAAAACTTTTCGGGCTTGAAGTTAACCCCGATAGACCGCTTATAGCTTGTATTTCAAGACTTGTATATCAAAAAGGAATTGATTTAATTGATTTTGCAAAGTTTGATTTGATGAATCAGCCTGCTGATTTTATTTTCCTTGGAACGGGCGAAAAAAGATATGAAAATATGTTAATTTGGACATCAAATAATTCAAAAAATATCAGAGCTTGGATTGATTTTAAGGCTGATTTATCCGATAAAATCTATAAAGCTTCAGATATGTTCTTAATGCCGAGTTTGTTTGAACCTTGCGGAATTTCGCAAATGATAGCAATGAAATACGGTTCAGCGCCGATTGTAAGAGCTGTTGGCGGATTGGACGACACCGTTATAGCTTATCCAAACCCAAAAGCGACAGGTTTTAAATTCTTAAGTTACGACGCTCAAAGCATGGTAAATGAAATTAAAAACGCAATTTGGACATATTACGATAGAAAAGATGATTTCAAAAATATCGTAAATAACTGTATAAACACAAGATTTTCTTGGGAAGATTCTGCCCAAAAATATAAATTCTTATACTTAGACGCACTAAATCGAAAGAATTTTTAAAATGCAAATTTAACTAATTGATTAAATATTTAGCAATATCTTCTCTATTGAACACTTCAATAGAGTTTTTATTATGAATAAATACCAAACAACTAATTACAGATTTAAACATATTAAACTCGCTATATTCAAATTTTCTTCTTAAATCATCCATATTTTCAGCCAAAAATTCGGTTATAAGAGTTTTATTTTTGAATGTTAAAGAAGTAAAGAAATCAAGCCCCTCTTTTGTCGCAATGCCCTCAAAATAAAGGATATCAGGATTTTGAAATTCAATAAATCTCATAGCTTTATCAAGATTAAAACCGATATTTTCATTTAATTCGCACTGCGCAACGTTTTTAAGCTTATATTTTGCAATAGATTCAAGCGTCATAACGTTTTTATTTTTTGGAATTAAATTAGATAAAATTGAATAAATTAAATGAGTTTTTCCGCTCAAAGAAGCGCCGCAAATTAGGATTACGCCCGAATTATTCAAAGAATTTTTAATCAGTTCAATATCTGATGGCTTGATGTTTAATTTTTCAATTTCAATCGGCGGATGATAAATCTTGATTAAAATTCTCTCGCCGCTAATCGTCGGAAAAGCGCTGATACTGGCTGTCAATTCTTTTCCATCAACATTAAAAACAAGTTTTCCCAGTTGCGGAATTTCATAAACATTAGGGTCTAAATTGCACATTGATTTTAAAGACAAAATAAATGAATTGGTCAAAAGGCTTGGAATTGTGCCTGTTTCAAAGATTTTATCTTCTTTTTTAAATTTAACACACAAACCGTCAGACGTATTTTCAAAAAATAATTCGTGGACATCCGTTGTAATTGCTTGTTTTAAAATTGCTTTAAAAAGCGCTTGGATATGCACTTCTGAAAGGTCATCACTATGCAGCTCATCTTTCCAAGAAAAGTTATCAGATGAATTTTTAATATTGATTTCTTCAACCTTGGTTTTAATATCATAATATTCTGAAATCTTTTTCAAAATGCTTTTTTCGCTTGATATCACAGGGTCTATGTTCTTATTTGTCAATTTCATGATTTTATCAATTGAAAATAAATCCATAGGATCAGCCATAGCAATCGTTAAAGTGTCCTCAATTATAAACAAAGGAAGAATTTTGAACCTTATAGCGTCTTTGTAACTAACCAAATCAAGGCATTTTTTATCTATTGAATAATTTTCCAAATCAACAAAAGGCGTGTGGAGCTTTTCTTCCAAAAACTTCATCAATACATCTTCTTCAATCATATGAGTATTAATTAAAATTTGCCCGATGTTTGTATTTTGAGCTATTGCAAGTTCTGTTGCATGTTCAATATCATCATACGTTACAAGCCCATCACGAACCAAATCATATTTTAATTTATCAAGCGTCTTATTATCAAGAGCGCTGTTATCATTCAATAAATCCATTTTTTACCTTATTTTACTATCTTTTTAAGCTAAATATTTATTAATTTTTTCCAAAACATCACTAAATTCAAACGGTTTAGTTATATATTCATCCGCTCCGGTTTCTTCGCCAATCAATTTATCTTCATCTTGAGAACGAGCCGTAACCATTATTATCGGGATATTTTTAAATTTATTGTCAAATTTTAATAAACGACAAATCTTATAGCCATTGATTTTTGGCATCATGACATCCAATATGATTAAATCGGGCGCTTCATTTTTAGCTTTATGCAAACCTTCTTCGCCATCAAGTGCTGTAATACACTCAAACCCCTTGGCTTTCAACATAAATGACAAGGTTTCAACTATATCTTTTTCATCGTCAACTATTAAAATTTTCTTCATATTTTCCTCTAACTGTTTAAAGCTGTAATAATTTTCGATAAATCGTTGGCATAATTTGAACTATGACAACTCTTTAACATTGTAACACAATTGTTTTCGGCGGAATATTTATTTACATATTCACTTATCGAGCGAGTTATCGCTTCAAAAGAACTATTTGAAACTTTAGGTAAACAAACAAAATACTCGCCATTTTTAGCCACTTCTTTTGATAAAGTTGTTAAATTTAAGAGCTTATTTTCTTTTAATTCATCAACCAATTTTTGAAGATTATCACTTTTGATTTTTATTATTCCAACGTCACTATTTGTAACTAAATAATGCGATAAATCCATAATAAATTTTTTATAGTCATCCTCAAAAGGCAATAATACCGAGAATTTTGAGCCGATTTTTTCCTTACTTTCAACATAAATAAAACCTAGATGAAAATCGACAAGCTGTTTTGTAATGGTTAAACCAAGCCCAACTCCGCCATTGTTGCGCTTTAAGGACGATTCAATTTGAGAAAATTTATCAAATATTTTTGGAATATCTTCATTTTTAATTCCAATTCCATTATCCTTGACGGAAATTTTTAAATATTTTCCGCAAACGCTTGCATAAGGTGAAATAAGCTCGTCTTTATCAATATCCTTATCTTCAACAGTTTCAACCGTAATTTCAATTTTTCCGTCGTTTGGGGTGAATTTTAAAGAATTTGAAACAAGATTAGATAAAATCTGCTCAATTCTTCTAATATCGGCATAAATCGGCATTATTTGAGTATTTATATCAAGCGAAATTGAAATATTTTTTTCTTTTGCGACTTGGCAAAATGTCTTATATAAAAGTTCCAAAGATGGCGTTATATCAACACTTTTATATTTAAAATCGAGTTTTCCTGTTTGTATTCTTGATAAATCTAATAAATCTTCAATAATTCCCGACAACCTTTGGATATTGCGTTTTGCCATAGAAACAAAATTTCTTGTATCAGGCGTGATTTCGCCTGCTTGATTAGATAAAACAATTTCAAGAGAGTTATTTATAGGTGTCAGAGGGGTTCTAAGCTCATGGGAAACAATAGAAACGAATTCCGATTTTAATTTTTCAAGTTTTTCAAGTTTTTTATTTGCAACTGAAATTTCTTGATATAATTTTGCACTTCTTAATGGCAGAGCGACTTGATGAGCAATAGATTGAAAACAAGTAACGTCTTCTGTTGAAAACGGGGTTTTGCGATATAGTTCAATAACCGCAAAAAAGTCGTTTCCAACCTTAATTGGGGCGCTTAATGTATCATAATTAAAAACTTCAAGCCCCAACATCTTGTTAGAACGCTCCTGCTTTACTTTTTGAACAACTTCAATAGAATTATCGTCAAACGCAAAAGTTGAAGACAATTCCTCTAAATAAGCTTTATAGTTTAATATTGAACGAATTTTAAAAGCATTTATTAGGTTTTCACTGGGTTTATGGATGGTATTCAGCCTGATAACTGGATTTAGCAAAGGATTTACGATAATCAAAGAAGATATATCAAAACTCAAAGTTTTATCCATTGCTTCGAGCATAATGTCGTAAAGCTTGTCAGCGTCGAGCGTTCCAGTAAATTGAGAGCTTGTATTATATAAAACATTTAATTGATAAAGACTTCTTGAAAGTTCCTTATTGTTTTCCGATAACCTATCTAAAGATTGTTTAATTTTAAAATGCGAATTTAGAACATTTTTAACGACATTTTCCTTTAAAGGCAGGGTTATCAAGCCATCCGCCAAATTCAAAAATTCAATATTATTATCATTTTCAATCAAAAAAACGATTTGGGTGTTATATATAATTGAGCTTGATTTCAATTGACGAATAATATACTCGCAATCCTTGCTATATGGGTCAGTTAGGATAATATCCGGCATGAAATTTGAAATTTGCACAATAATATCGGAACTATTTCCGCTATTTTCGCTCAGGCAATAGTTTTCGTCGTTTAAAAAATTATTTATTTGCTTTTTAATTTCATTGTTATCAATCAGGGTATAAATTTTAATCATAATAAAATTTTAGTAAATTGATTAAAGAAAGGCAATTTTTATAAGTTTTGGTAATAATTATTAATAATATGTATTTTGCCTAAATTGCTCGCTTGGCAAAGTTATATTCTTTTCAAGAATTAAATCTGCTTGAGTTTTTTTGTTTTGACTTAACTTAATTAAAGGTTGAAGATATTCTCTTTCATTGGCTTGAAGATTGAATTGAGCAATGTTTAAGAGCATTTCAACAACATCCCAACCCGTATGTTTTTTATCAACAAACACATCAAGCCCGTATTTTGCGATTAATTTTGAATTTTGAAAATTTGAAGAGTTATTTAAGAATTTAAAAATATTTAAAGTTTTTTTGGAATCTTGCAAAAATAAACCTTTATATAAAGCGCAATATGCAATAGCATACTTAGTTTCAGCGCTATCGTGGTTTCTAATTTCAATATATTTTTTAACTCTAATATCAGGGAAACAAAGGCTCTGATGAAGAATATAGTCATTCAAAGTTGCATAATAGCCCATATAGCCGTTTTTCATAAATTCACTAAAATTAACTTTACCGTTAAATGGAATTATTTTATTGTCCCGAACTATATATATAATCGGGATTTCAAGGATTTTTTCAACATAAGAAGAAACAACATCAAAACGAGTTTTAAAATTATTCAACCCATCAAAAATATCGTTATAAAAATAATTACATCTATCATTATCGGTATAGTGCCAAATATGCGCCCTTGTTGATTTATAGCCCGATAGAGAATTATTTTCAAAAACAGAATTAGCGCTCAAACCCATAATATAAGGCGAAATTTGATTTAAAAGTTTTAGCTTATAATATAAATCAGAATTATCAAAATAGTCGATATTGACTTGAATTCCTGCTGTTTTTCTCATCATTTTTTGCGACAATTCGCCATTTTGGCTATATGGAAGATATTTATCCATTATTAAATAGCGCTTTTTATTCAACAATTCAATATCTTCAATATCATCAATCGGATTGACACCAGTGGAAAGAAAAACAACATCATAAATTTTAGCTATTTGATTTGATAAATCAACTAATTCAAATAATTTTTTTTCAATATCTTCGATATTTTTATATGGTTTTAAGCTGATTTCCAATTGGCAAGCAGGTTCTAAGGAAATTGAATTTCCAATTTCATCAAACGCACCAATTACAACATTATCATCGTACAAAATAGTCCAATCAAGGCTATATGCCATTTGTTCCACAATTTTTTGAACTTTATAAACAGGAGCGGTTTTTAGGGTATTTTTATCTAAACTAATTCTTTCATATTCAACACCAAGTGTTAAATCGGTCGAATTTGTTTTATAAAAATCCTTAATATCTTTTAATTTTAACTTTTTAAAGTCGCAATTATAGGTGTTGGCTTTGTTTTCAAGTTGTTTTTCTTTAAAAATGTTCATAAAAAAATATTATCATGAACAACTTTATTTCAAGTTAGCCAAATAAATATATTTATTTAAAAAATTTTTAATATAAAATTAAATTATGGACCTAACCTATACATTAAGAGCAAAAAATTTCAAAACAAAAAAATCACTCGGTCAAAACTTTTTAACAGATAGTTCAATCGTTGATTTTATTGCAAATTTCGCTAATCCCAATGATGAAATTCTTGAAATCGGACCGGGGATTGGTTTTGTGACGGAACAATTAGTAAAAACCGCCAAAAAAGTTGTCGCAGTTGAAATTGACAAAGATGCTATTAAAGTTTTAAATAAAAATCTTTCAAAATATGAAAATTTTACTCTTGTTGAAAAAGACATATTAAAAACTTCTCTTGATGAATTAGGCTTTAATGCCGATAAAATCAAGGTTATAGCCAATATTCCATATTACATTACAAGCCCAATTTTAGTTCATTTATTGGGTGAAATTGATGAAATTAATCATTCAAACAGAACAAAAATTTCTCAAATGATTTTAATGGTTCAAAAAGAAGTTGCAGATAGGCTTGTAGCCAATAAAAATTCAGCCAATAAAGAATATGGAAAACTATCAATTTTAGCTCAAATGTATAGTGATGTTGAAATTGTTAAATTTGTTCCTAAAAAGTGTTTTTCGCCAAGCCCAAAGGTTGATAGCGCCATTGTTAAATTTACAATAAACGACAAACCAAAATGTGAAATAACAAGATTATTAAAAAGAACAATTAAGGCAATTTTTATGACAAGAAGAAAAAACATCAAAAATTCGCTTTCAATCGGAGGTTTTCAAGAAGTTGAAAAAGCGCTTGAAAACTGCTCTATAGACAAAAACACAAGAGGCGAAAAATTATCCATCGAAGAAATTTTAAAAATTGCAAAAGCACTTGAGGAATTCAACTAATGAAGCAAATAAAAATAAAATGTCCCGCAAAAATAAATTTAGATTTAAGAGTCTTCAAAAAAGATGAAACAACAGGTTTCCATCCGATTAAAAGCATTATGCAGACAATCAATCTGTTTGATAATTTGACAATTAAATTGCTAGATAAGGCGGATATAATTTTAAACGGCGATAGCAAAGAAATTCCCTACAATGAGGATAATATATGCTATAAAGCCGCAAAACTTTTCCTAGACACAATTAAAGCAAAAAACGGTTGCGAGATTAATATTGAGAAAAACATTCCCGTTTGTGCTGGTTTAGCAGGCGGTTCAACAGATGCAGCAGGTGTTTTATATGGTTTAAACAAGCTATACAACAATGTTTTATCTAATGAAAAATTGCATAAATTAGCAGCTTCCCTTGGTTCGGACTTGAATTTTTGCCTTAAAGGCGGAACGGCTTTATGCACCAATAGAGGCGAAAAACTAACAACTATGCCATTTTACAACTTCAAATTATCACTTGTTAAGCCAAAAAACCTAAAAATACCGGCAAAAACCGCTTACCAAGCATTTGACGAATTAAATGTTGAATCTAATATGCGAAATGACCTTGAATTTGCGCTTTTAGATAAATATGAAGAATTGAAATATTTACACGAACTCGGACTTCAAATGTCAGGCTCGGGTCCAACCTATTTTCTAAGGGATAAGAACTTTGATGTTGAGGTTGATAGCTCAAAATACTTGATAATAAACGATTTGCACTCTGTCAATCATGGTATTATAGAAGAAAAATAGAAAATTTTTATAAGAAATACCTCTTTAATATATCGGTTTTATATACTTTTTGTAAAGTTTTGTAACAAAAACGCAATTATTTTATTATAATTTAGCAATTTATAAGAAAAAAAATACTTTATTTTATTGTAAGAAAATAAAGCTTACAAAACACAACACACAAGTTACACAAAACTATCAAGAAAGAGGTCGAAAATGGGCTGGGTCACACTCACCTTAAGAAAGCAAGGGCTAAAGCAACAAAGCAACGCTTATGAGTTGCAGTTACTTCAAATCTCTAGCAAAAGAAGAAGTTTAGCTAGGAACAAAACAGCAAAACTAGCTGCTCTAAAAGCAGAAAAATCAGGATCATTAATGGATATTGATGATAAATACCAAACAGCAAAAGTTAATTATCAAGATGCGCTAAAAAACAAAGATATCGATCAACAAGATTTGCAATCTGCACAATTTGAATATCAAAACGCCAAAGAAGAATACGAAGCTCAAAAAGCAGCAATCACTGACTATATTGAAACCGAACAAGATGAAATTGAATCAGATGTAACGGATCAAGAAACAGAATTAGACCAAGAACAAACAAGAATTGAAGCGTTGTTACAATCTGTTAACCAAGAAATCGAAAGCGTTGGTCAACAAATCGGCTCCGACATTCAAGCTTCAACAATCAAGTTCAGCTAAGCTTAGCGGCCTAAACGATAGCAGTGTAAAATGTGTTAATAAAAAAGCCTTGGGCAAAACCAAGGCTTTTTTTAATATGATTTTTTTATTTTTTAAATACCCTATCTTCAGAACTTGTGCTTTCTTTAGAAGAATTAACAGAGCTTGTATCATAAAACAAAGACATTTTATTAGGGTCAATTTTTGGATATTTGTCCTTAACGTCCTTAATTTCTTGATTTATACGATAAGCATTTATTTCGCCTTGAGTAATTCTTCCGTCATGATTTACATCAATTTCGTTAAAGTTTGATAAAACAGTGTCTAAAAGGCTGGACATAGAAGAACTTCCGCTTGAGCATAGTTGAGAAAGTTCAGCATAAGTCATACCTTGGGTTTTTAATTTTGTAGCGTAGCTGCTTAAATCAGATTGAGAAATTTTTCCGTCGCCATCTGTATCAATTTGATTGAAATTCGTCATCATATAACCACGGAAAGTTTGATTAACAGTGTATTTGATGTTTTTATCAGATGGATTTAAAAGGTCATTCAACGATAAACCGTCTGTTCCGTTTAACATCAATAAATAATTTGAATTTAAACCTGAAATTGCGCTAGTAAATAAACTTGTACCTATAAAATTCGCCATAATAATACCTCACTTTTTTATAAATATAATGTTATTTTTGAAAAAGTAAAACCAATAAATGTATGAAAATTTTTACACAAATTTAAGATTTTGCTAGAATTAGTTTGTGAAAAAGTTTTTAAAAGAAAATTATATACTTATTTTAATCTTGCTTTTAGGCTTTATTTTAAGGTTTAACGGTGATTTATTTACTCAAGGGTATATGTTTGATGAGCTTGCAATGGTTTCAATTGCAAAAACCAATTTTCCGATTGAAATTTTTAAAACTATATCAAAATTAGACTACCATGCGCCTTTATATTACATCATAGCACACGTTTTCACCTATTTTAAAAACGAATATTTATATTTAAGATTATTAAATTTAATATTTTCTATTTTTAATATTTTTATATTTTATAAAATTGGAAAACTGTTAAATAGCAAACGTCTTGGCTATTTTTTAGCTTTAGCTTTGGCAGTATCACATATTCAAATTGCAACCGTCAGTTTTGTAAAATTCTATTGTCTTTGCTTTTTACTATTTTCAATCAGCGCATATTATTTAATTAAAATAATTAAGAAAAACAAGGGTTATTTTACTTTTGGAATATCAAATTTATTTTTCATTCTGAGCGCCACATTGGGCGGTTTTATAGTGTTTTTTAAATATTTAGTTTTATTTTTCACCTCGAAAGAAAAGAAAAAACTTGCTAAATCCTTTTTAATCGCATTTTTGGGATTTATATTATATTTGCCGATTTTAATTTCTCAAACAATAAATTCATTCAATAACATCCTAAGTCCACACGGAAATTACGTCAACTTTTCGATATTATCAGCGTATAATTTTTTAAACGATTATTTTTCGCCTTTAATAAATTTTTGCTGTAATGCTGAAACAATAAGCGCTTGCGGAGTTTTGCTTGATGTTATATCCAAACCAAATTTATTTTCAATAATGTTTTTAACTTTCTATTCAATAATACCCGTTGTTCTAGCCCTGTTTTTAATCTTTAAAACAGTTAAAAATAATAAAATTTCAAAAATATTATTTATGATTTCTATTTTAATTTTTTGTTTTTATATTATACTCTCAAAGCTTGATATAGTCGGCTTTATCCCGATTTACATATATCCTGTCGGCTTAATTTTAATCATTCTAACATTCACTTCAATTGAAGAAATTAAAAACAAAAAAATTAAATATTTTATCTTGATTTACCTTATTTTAAGCCAATTAACAATAACAAACTATTATCCGATTGAAAAAAGAAACATAGATAAAGCCAAGATATATCAGGTTTTCGACGTTTATTTTAAAGAACATGATATAAAATCAACTCCGATTATTTCAACAAACGGCGCAAGATTTTTAAAATATTATTACAACGACAAAAATATAATTGATTTTGATAATGAAAAAATGGGTGCAACCAATGGGCGAGAGTTTTTTGAGCTTATTTTTTCAAAAGAAAGTTCAAAAATTGTAAATAAATATAATATTAGAAAAATTATTAGCCCATATATTCTAAACAACAAGGTTGACAAGGATTTTGAAGAATATTTTAATAAAAACGTTTTAGATAAAGTTAAGAAAAATAAAACAATAGTTTTTGCGTTTAACGCAGCCGAAAACCCTTTTATATCAACTAAAAACGAGATGATTGAGGTTTTAAAAAGTCCAAATTATAATCCGCATTTAACTGTTTCAAATATTAAAGAAGGGCTAAATCCAAATCCTGCAATTGATAGCGGAGATATATCCGAGGTTATTATGTCTTATGGATATTATAATTTGATTAATTTGCTTGAAAAAAATTTCAAAAGAACAAAAGTTGAACAATATTTTTATATGTCAAATCAAATTTATGAAAAACAAGCAGAAACATCATCCAATCGCCAATCTACAATGTTTTTAGCGCAAAATGCAAGATTTTGTTGGATTTTTGTAACATATCAAAAACAATAATATTAAATTACTTGCCAATATTCGTTTTTGTGTGAAAATTAGATTATAATTGAAGATAGTATCAATAGAAAAGGAAAAAAATATGCCAAGAAAAACTCCATTGGATAAAATCCGCAACATTGGTATCGCAGCGCACATTGACGCTGGTAAAACAACTACCACTGAACGTATTTTATTCTATACAGGTAAAACACATAAAATCGGTGAAACTCACGATGGTGCTTCTGTAACAGATTTCATGGATCAAGAAAGAGAAAGAGGTATCACAATTCAATCAGCAGCCGTTACTGCTACTTGGAAAGGTCACCAAATCAATATTATCGACACCCCTGGCCACGTTGACTTCACAATCGAAGTTGAACGTTCATTACGTGTATTAGACGGCGTTGTTGCTGTATTCTGTGCTGTTGGTGGTGTTCAATCACAATCTGAAACAGTTTGGAGACAAGCAAACAGATATGAAGTACCTCGTATGGTATTCGTTAACAAAATGGATAGAACAGGTGCAGATTTCTATCGTGTAGTTGACCAAATTCAAAACAGATTAGGTGCAAACGCTGTACCTATCCAACTTCCAATTGGTGCTGAAGATAATTTCACAGGTCTTGTTGACTTAATGACAATGAAAGCTGAAATTTATACTAACGACCTTGGTACAGATATCAAAGAAGAAGAAATTCCTGCTGAATTAAAAGAAAAAGCTCAACAATACCATGACGCTATGGTTGAAGCAATTGCCGCTGAAGATGATGCTTTAATGGAAAAATTCTTTGAAGATCCTTCAACAATCACAGTTGACGAGTTAAAAGCAGTTTTAAGAAAAGCTGTTTGCGATAATAAAATCGTTCCTGTTTGCTGCGGTACAGCATTTAAGAACAAAGGTGTTCAACTATTACTAAACAATGTAGTTGATTATATGCCTTCTCCTGTTGATGTTAAAGCTATCGAAGGTGAATTAGAAGACGGAACAAAAACAGAACGTCACTCTTCAGATGATGAACCATTCTCAGCTTTAGCATTCAAAGTTATGACAGACCCATTTGTTGGACGTTTAACTTTCTTAAGAGTATATTCAGGCGTTATCACTTCAGGTTCTTATGTTTTAAACGCTACAAACGGCAAAAAAGAAAGAATTTCTCGTTTGGTTCGTATGTATGCTGATCAACGTATTGAAGAACAAGAAATCTACGCTGGCGACATCTGCGCAGCTGTTGGTTTAAAAGATACAACAACAGGTGATACATTATGCGACGAAAAAGCTCCAATCATCTTAGAAAGAATGAGCTTCCCTGAACCTGTTATTTCTGTTGCAATTGAACCAAAAACAAAAGCTGACCAAGATAAAATGGGTATCGCTTTACAAAAACTTGCTGAAGAAGATCCATCATTCAGAGTTAAATCTGATACCGAAACTGGTCAAACAATTATTTCAGGTATGGGCGAACTTCACTTAGATATCATCGTTGACCGTATGTTAAGAGAATTCAAAGTTGAAGCTAACATTGGTAAACCTCAAGTTGCATACAGAGAAACAATCAGAGGAACAGCGGATCAAGATTCTAAATTCATCCGTCAATCAGGTGGTAAAGGTCAATACGGACACGTTAAAATTAAAATCAGCCCTGCTGGCGAAAACGAAGGTTTCGTATTTGAAAACAAAATTGTTGGTGGTGCTATTCCTAAAGAATACATCGAACCAGCAAGAAAAGGTATGGAAGAAGCCCTTGAAGGCGGTATCTTAGCAGGATATCCTATGATTGACGTTAAAGTTGAATTATATGATGGAAGCTACCACGAAGTCGATTCATCTGAAATGGCATTCAAAATCGCAGGTTCAATGGCAATCAAAGAAGGTACTAAAAAAGCTCAACCATGCATCTTAGAACCTATGATGAAAGTTGAAATCGAAATTCCTGATGAATTTACAGGTACAATCATTGGCGATATTTCAAGACGTCGTGGACGTGTTGAAGGTCAAGAACCAAACGGAAACACAGGAAACGTTATTGTAAGAGCATTAGTTCCTCTTGCTAATATGTTTGGTTACGCTACTGACTTACGTTCAAATACTCAAGGACGTGGTACATTCTCTATGGAATTCAAATGCTACGAACAAGTTCCTGCAAATATTGAAAAAGAAATCATTTCAAAATCTGCAAGTGCTGACTAATTAGCATAAAAAATATAACAAAAAAGCCTCAAGACAAAAGTTTTGAGGCTTTTTTAAACTACTATTTTCCCTTTCGGGGTGTTTTTTAAATTAATTAATTTAAACCTTATTTGCAGATTTTAACGATAAAATCAGCTATATCAAGGAAACTATCCTTAACAAAATCACATGCTAATGATTTTAGTGAAGCACTTTCAATAGTATCAAAAGCAAGGTGGATAGGATCAGTTGTTGCTTTGAATTTTGTTCTTAAATCTTTTGAATCAATTGATGATAAAGCTTTTAATAATACCGCTGAATTATCTTTAACTTCAAACGGATTGAAAACTTCTTCTTTTGGTTGTACTTTTCTTTTAATCATTTTTACTTTTTCTCTCTTGTTTATTTTAATCTTTAGCTCTCGTATTATAATAAAGTATTTTTGTTAGATAAAATTGCTATTTTTTTTAAATATTTTGTATATATTTTTTATATATCGGCTGAAATTCAACAATAGCTTGATTTTTATTGTTAAGAAATATGAAGCAATTTATGTTACAATGAACAAATAATGAAAAAAGTCGTTATAAAATATAAGAGGTAATTATGGATAAGTTATCTGAATTAATCAAAGAAGCAAAACCGCTTTATAAAACAAGAAAAAGAAATAGGGCTATAGCCAAAATGACCCTTATGTTTTTGACGCCCGTTTTTGTGTTATATGGAATGTATCAAATTTATGTTACAGGAAATAATTTATATGTTTCATTGTCACAAAACGATTTGCAAATTGAATTAACGACAGATGAATTTAATCTTTTAAGATAACTCTTACAATGAAAGACATAATCAAGCAAAGCCACTATAAAATTCAACAAATAATCAAAAACTTAACAGGAAAATATAGCGAAGATATTGAACAAGAAGTATATATTCGGGTTTTCAAAAATATTGATAAATACAAAGAACAAAACAAATTTTTAGGCTGGATATCAACTATAACTTCAAATATTTGCAAAGATTACCTTAAAAGTTTAAGCTACAAAAATTCCAAAAATACCATAAGTGATGAAAATTTTTATAATGTTTCAGATTATAAAACGCCCGAAAA
Source organism: uncultured Candidatus Melainabacteria bacterium (assembly GCA_934667125.1). GTDB lineage: Bacteria > Cyanobacteriota > Vampirovibrionia > Gastranaerophilales > Gastranaerophilaceae > RUG14156. Next base: position 168,932 of record CAKULF010000001.1, read on the forward strand.
AACATATTCATCAAAAGAAAGGCAAAAAATCATCTTAAAAGAGATTGATAAATTGCCAAAAAAACTTAAAGAAACAATTATTTTGTATGAATTTGAAGATTATTCTTACGAACAAATAGCAAAAAAATTAAATATCTCAATTGGCACAGTCAAATCAAGGCTAAATAGCGCAAGGACAACCCTTAAAGAGAAATTGAGTTTCTTATTGGAGCAAGATTAATGAAAAAAATTATATGTTTATTTGCAATTGTTATTTTATCTTCGACATCCGTTATGGCGCACGAGTGCAACTTCAAACGCCCTGATATCAAGGAATTAAGGAAAATTGATAAACTTTTAAATGATAGATTGAATTTCACACCTGAACAAAAAGTCGAAATTAGAAAAAATCATACAAAATTTAAACATAAAATGGATAAAGTAATTGACGAAATGCAAAGTGAGCATGAAAAAATAAGAAATATCTATTTAAGCGGCATTCCGCCTTTTCAAGCGCAGCTTAAATCCGCTCCGCACAAGGCGAAACTGGTTTTATTAAAACAAGAAGCAGATAACCTTAGAAAGGAAAACAGAAAGCAGTTTGAACTGCTTTTAGATGAAAATCAAAAAGCAGAATTTGAAAAAATTAAAATAGAACTATCAAAATCTTTTAAAAACGCCAAAAAACCGCCCGTCGATTAAGGTTTTGGAGCATTTTTAAATAATTTTCCAACCGAAGCAGCCGCATTAGTTATAAATTTTGGCATTTTGATTTTTGAAGTTACCTTTGAAGTTATTTTAGAAGCAGGTTTTGCGCCTGTTTTTGATGAATTTAACAAGCTTGAAGCAAATTTTCTAATCTTTCCGCCACTTTGGCAACCTTTAATTAAAGCAACTGCTCCAAATGCTGTCGCAGCAATTGTTGCAACAGCGCCAGCAAAAGTTAGAGCATTTTTAGCAACTTTTTTAACTTGGCGAGATGTATAGCTATCGCCCTTTGAGGAGCGAAGTCTTGCATTATAGGGGTTTGGATTTCCTGTTGTAATATAGCTTTTTAAAGATGTTACGCCGAGAATTTCTCTTCCGCCTCTATCAATATTATTCATATAATAGTTGTTAAACCCTTGAAACATATAAACCCACCTATTCTATATATTAATAAAGTATTTTTTTGTAAAAAAATTGCCTAAATTGTAACTTTTTTGTTATAAATTAAGTTGTGAAAAAAGATTTTAAAAACATTATTTTAATTACGATTATTTTTTTATTGCTTGCAATATTGAATTTTTCTAAAACAGGAAATGTATTAATCGATTTTTCAAGAGAAAGCTATCTGTCATACGCTATAAATCAAGGCTATGCGCCATTTAAAGACTATTTAACGATTTATGGCGCATTTGGCTATATCTTTAATTCTTTATTGTATAAATTTTCAAATAACGTTAATATTTTGCTTATTTTAGCAAATATTATTTCATATTTTATAGTTTTTGTTTTTTATTTTATTTCAAGGCAATTTTTAAACAGAAAAGAATGCACTCTTTTAACGATATTTATTTGTTTAGTTAATGTTTTTTCTTATTCAACTTTTAGCTTCGTTTATCCTTATTCGTTTTCAACCTTATGGGCATATTTAGCTAGCTATATCTTGCTTTTAGCCTTATTAAAGAAAAAAGAAAACATATCGTTTATTTTGCTTGGTTTTATTTTAATCAATAGAATTGAGCTATTTTTTCCGCTTTTAATTGTTTCATTTTTATACTTAAAACCGCAAAAAAAGCTTAAAAACTTACTTTATTTAACGATTTTTCCAATTATTTTAGGAATTTATTTTTTATTCAACAAAATCAACCTAAACGATATTTTAAATAATATTTTTTTTATAAATAAAATGCTTGAAACAAAGGCATTAAGCGAATTTTACAAAAATGTTGGAGTATATTTTAATTTAGAATTTTTCATTTTCAACTTAAAGAACATAATAATTTTTGCAATTATTTCAGGGATTTCATACATCCTATATAAAAAAACAAAACCTTATATTTCTTATGTTTTCGCTCTTTTAGCGCTAAATATAGCTGAAATTACAACTCTTTTTAATTTAATTATAGTTTTTTTAATTGGAAATATTTTTTATTATATTTTAAAAAAGAAAAAAATATCCCCGAAAACCCTTTTGCTTGTTGCATTTAGCATTATTCTAGCAATAAAATCCCTTTTAGTTATAAATTGGTATAACTATTCAAACTTTGCATTTCCTATTGTTTTGCTTTGCTTATATTTTTTATACAAAAAAATCGCAAACAAAAAATGGCTGTTTAACTTTGTTTTAATCATCTTAATTTCAATATCAATATCTAATTTTAAGTATTTGTCGACTCATAAAAAAGAAAAAATAAATACATCTGTTGGAAATGTTTACATTAACGAAAACGAAAAAGAAAATTTTGTTGGGATTGTTGATTATTTGAATAAAAATCTAAAAAAAGACGAAACTTTCGTTGTTGTTCCGGAAGGGCTGATTTTTAATCAAATTTTCAATAAAATACATCCATATTATTACACAACACTTACCCCGCTTGACTTTGAAACGTTTAGCGAAGAAAAAATAATAAATGACACAGTAAAATTCAAACCCGACTATATAATTTTTTATCCAAGAAACACAAAAGAATACGGCGCCAACACGATTTGTTACGACTATGGTGTAAATTTTTGTATACATATAATCAATAATTATTCAAGAGTTGCTATAATAAAAGGACGATATAGCGCCCTTATTTTTAAAAGGATTAAATAATGAAAAAAGAAACAATCGGAATATTACAATTTGGCTGTGCTAAAAACCTTATAGATATGGAACTTATGCTTGGTTTTTTAACTAAAAACGGTTATAGTTACAGCCTAAATCCTGATGATGATAATATTAAAACGGTTATAATTAACACTTGTTCATTTATTTGCGACGCCGAAAAAGAAAGCGTTAAGGCGATAATGGATATGATTTCAAAAGGAAAAAGAATTATTTTAACCGGTTGCTTGGTTCAAAAACACAAAGATGAACTTAAAGAACTTTTGCCTGAAATTACTAATTTCATTGGCGTTACAAGCTACGATAAAATTGTTGAAGCAATTGAAAATAAGGATTATTCCGATATTAAATCTGAAAATAATTACTGTTATAGAGAAGATATTAAACGTGAACAAATCACTGTTGGCGCTTCAAGTTATATAAAAATCGCCGAAGGTTGCTATTATAATTGCGGATACTGCATTATTCCAAAGCTTCGTGGAAGTTATAAATCAAGAAAAATGGAAAATATTATAAACGAAGCAAAGGAACTTGCTCAAAAAGGAGTTAGCGAAATTATCCTTATAGCGCAAGATACAACAAGCTATGGGCTTGATTTATATAATGAAGCTAAGTTGGCTGATTTGATTTATGAATTAAATAAAATCGAAGAATTGAACTGGATTAGAGTTATGTATGCTTATCCGACCAATTTCGATGAAAAATTAATGAAAGCAATTAACGATTGTGAAAAAGTTGTTAAATATATTGATATTCCGCTTCAGCACTCATCAATAAGCGTTTTAAAAAGAATGAAGCGCCCTGCTATAGATTATAGAAAATTTATCAAAAAAATCAGAAAAAATATCAAAAATGTTGCAATCAGAACAACATTCATAGTGGGCTATCCAGCAGAAACCGAAGAAGAATATCAAGATTTATATAATTTTATTAAGGAAGTTAAATTTGATAAGGTTGGCGTCTTTGCTTATTCAAGAGAAAAAGGCACATACGCATACGACCTTAAACCGCAAATCAAGCAATCAGTCAAAAATCAAAGAAAACGTGAATTAATGAAGCTTCAAAAGGAAATTTCGCTTGAAGTTAATAAAACATTCATTGGAAAAACCATTCCTTGTATTGTTGAAGAAATTCATCCCAATAATAAGATTGTAGCAAGAAGCTATAAAGACGCCCCGGAAGTGGACGGATTGGTTTATATTAAAACAAAAGAATTTTTAACTCCAGGGGATATTGTGGATGTTAAAATTACTAGAGTAACAAATTATGATATGTATGGTACAATATAATTTGTAAGAGGATTAAGGAAAAATTTGGAAGAAAATAACTATGAAAAAAGATTTTAAAACAAATGTATCAATTTTGCCGACAGGCGCTTTAGCAGAAGCTTTAGGGGTTCATCAAAGAACGTTGAGAATTTATGATAGAGAAGGAATTTTATCTCCTAAAAGATCAGCAAAAAACAGAAGAAACTATACTCTTGATGACCTTGAAAAAGGCAGATTGATTTTATTTTTAACAAGAAATTTAGCTGTAAATATCGCAGGAATTAAGGTTATTTTAGCAACTCTTGAAGATAACAAAATCAAGCCTCAAGACTATTTCACATACATCAAAAAAATAGCTAAAAAAACCAACATAACAGAAGATATCCAAGAAGAAAACGTTTTAAAAGCTTCTCACAAGGGTTGCAATAAAAAAGGGTTTTAATCAACTACTTTTTTATATGCCTCAAAAGCACGATATGAGCTTCTTGCAAGCGGATGAACAACAGGGAATATTGAAGTATTTTTCAAAATAAATTCTTCAATCTCTTTGTATTCTTCAAGCGAGTAATATTTTTCAACGTCCAAATGTTTCAAGGACGGTTGAATATATTGCCCGATTGTCACGATATCAAGCTTAACGGACGCTAAATCCATAATTAAATCCTTAATTTCATCAAGATTTTCGCCCAATCCAAGCATAAATCCGCTTTTGGTTATTAAATTATTTTTTTTCATATAATCCAAAACTTCAAGAGTACAGTCATAATCCGCCATAGCTCGAGCTTTTGGATATAATCGCTTAATTGTTTCAATATTATGATTAAAAACATCGGGTTTTGCTTCAACTATTCGATTTAACGCAATTTTATCCCCTTTGAAATCAGGGGTCAAAACCTCAATTTTAACGTCGGGGTTTAGTTTTCTAACTTCATTTATCGTATTAAAATAATGGATTGAACCGAAATCATGGTTTTGTTTTAAATCATCACGAGTAACGGAAGTTATAACGTAATATTTTAAATTCAATTTTTGAACAGCTTTAGCTACATGCTTTGGCTCATTTTCATCAATTCCTAAAGGAGTTTTTTGAGAAATATTACAAAAAGCACAGTTTCTTGTGCAAGTTTCGCCTAAAATCAAAAATGTTGCAGTTTTAGAAGAATAACATTCACATTTATTAGGACATCTTGCCCCGTCACAAACAGTATGAAGATTATTTTCGGTTAAAATTTTTCTAACTTCTTTATACTCATTGTTATCCAAACTTGCGATTTTTGTTTTAAGATAATCAGGCAAACGAAGCCTGTTTTTAGTTGTTTTACTCACTTTTTAACACTCCTTGAACAACCTCACTAAAGCAAGGATGAGGGAAAATCATTTCATTGATTTCATCTATATCAACTTTTTTATCAATCAAAATATTAAAAATTGATATTAAAATTGAAGCATTTTTTGATACAATATGTGCCCCAACAAGTTTATTATCCTTGATTATAACCTTGACCATGCCATCTGTTGCATTATCACACCAAGATTTTGCAACAGATGAAAGCAGCATCTTTTTAATTATATAACCATCTTTATCTTTAATATCCTGCTCATTTAAGCCAACAGAAGCTATTTCGGGAGTTGTATAAATAACAGCAGGAATATTTTTTGGCTTTAATTCGTTTTTACCCAAAATCCTGTTCATAACCATTTTTGCTTGATAGCTTGCACTATGAGCAAGCATAGTACGGTTTGTAACATCACCCGTAAAATAAATATTATCAATATCACAAGTTAAATCATCATTGATTTTAATATCAAGTTTTTTATCATATTGAAGAAGTTTAATCTCTGGCAAAATTGCGCTTCTTCCTACTGCGACAAGAACTTTCTCAGCCTCAAATTCGATAGCGGAATTCAATTTTACAACACCATTTGAATACTCAACAATAAAATCATCCTTATAATATTTTATTTTATTTTGCTTCAAATTGCGCTCAATTCTTTTTTGAATGTCTATATCCATCTTAGGACAAAGCGAAGGAGCTTTTTCAACAAGCACAACTTCAACATCAAACGCATTTAAAAATGTTGCAATCTCTAGCCCAATTGCTCCACTTCCAACTATAGCAATAGATTTAGGAAGATTAGTCATAGATAAAATATCGTCAGAAGATATAATATTTTGACCATTAAACTTTAAATTAGGCAATTCTATCGGGTATGAACCTGTTGCAACGATAATATTTTTTGCTTGATAATAATTATCATCCACAGAAATATAAATATCTTCATTATCAATAACGATTTGAGCCTCAGCGTTAATTATATCAAGCTTTTTAGACAAAACTAAATTCAAAGTTTTATTAAATTTTTGAACGATTTCATCTTTTCTTTTAATAATTTGTTCCATATCAAAAGAAACATTTTCGCAATTTATTCCTAAGTTTTTAGCATTTTTAATTTCAGTCAAAAGATTGGCACTATGAAGTATTGATTTCGTTGGGATGCAGCCGATGTTTAAACAAGTCCCACCTAGTTTATTTTTTTCAAAAACAATCACTTTTAAATTATTTTTAAGTGCTATTTCAGCAGCTTCCAGCCCCGCAGGACCCATTCCAATTATTGCTAAATCGTATATCATATTTCTCCTAAGACAGTTTTTGCTACATCGCTACCTACAATATACCCCGTTGACCAACAATTTTGCAAATTAAATCCTCCGCAAAATCCGTCAATATTTAATATTTCTCCACAAAACCAAAGATTTTTATGGATTTTTGATTTACAATTTTTATCAAGCAAATCAAGCTCAACTCCGCCATAATTCACTATTTCGCCATTATTGTCAACATCAATAATATTTAAAATCAGCCTTGAAGTTTCAATTATTTCTTTTTTAGAAATTTCGCAAGCATTTTTATCATAATTTTTAACAATTGCTTTTGCTAAAGACTTTGGAATAAACTTTGAAACCAAGTTGCCAAAGGCTTTTTTAGGATTTTGATTAATCAAATCAATTAAATCGTGATAATTAAATAAATTTATTTTAATTTCATAAGGAAAAGGCTTATCCGCCATTAAAGACGAGATTTTAAACGCCAAAGGCCCTGTTATTCCATATTGAGAAAAAACAAAATCGCCATCTAGGCTTTGAACACTCACCCCTTTTGGATAAATATTATTTTCAACTTTTAAACCGCAAAGTGCCTTTTTAAAAGGAATATAGGGCTGATTTAGACTGTCTAGCAAGCCTTGAACTTTTTTAGAACCGGCTGAAACTATGATACAATCATATTTTTCTAAATCTTTTTTAGATTTAATTTCTTTAAAAATCAGTTTAAAATTTTTATAAGAATTTAATTTATTTAATAATTTATTTTTAACATCCACTGCCGAATTACTAACGGGAAAAACCCTTAAATCGTCTTGAACATAGGTTTTTAAACGAATAGAATTGAAATAATCAATCGTGTCAAAATTAGAAAATCTTGAAAAAATTGAGTATAAAAATTTTTCCCCTCTTGGATAATTTGAGCAAAAATCCCTTAAATCCGCTGTCTCGTTGGTTAAATTACATCTTCCGTTCCCCGTTGGAAGAAGAGTCCTTAAGGCTTGAGATTTATCAAAAATATCTAAATTAAAATCAGAAAAATCGTGTTTTTTAAATTCTTCTAATATTTTTAAAGCGCAAAATATTCCGCTTGGACCAGCGCCAACTATTGCTATATCTATCATTTAGGCAACACCGTGCCATATAAAAATACTTCTTCGGGATTATCCAATTCATCATACAAATCCGAAATAGTTTTTTTGAAAACAGGATGAATAAAATCCGATTTAACTTCTAACATAGGAACTAAAACAAAGGCTCTATCTTGAATATAAGGATGTGGAACAGTTAATCTCTCGTTAGAAATTATTTCATCATCATAAAATAAAATATCAATATCAATCGTGCGCTCTTGCCATTTTTTCTCTGTCAAACGAGTTCTTCCAAGTTGTCTTTCAATATTTTGACAAATATCTAATAATTCAAGCGCAGAATATGTTGTATCAAGCGCCACAGCAGCATTTAAAAACCAAGCTTGATTTTTATAACCCCAAGGTTCGGTTTCATAAAAAGATGAAGACTTAAGTATATTAACATTTTCACACATACTTAACATACTAACCGCTTGCTGAATATTCGCCAATCTATCGCCCTTATTAGAGCCTAGTGATAAAAAAACTCGTGCCATTAATCATTCCTTTAATATAATATACATTTTATTATTCTTTTGCTATAATAGCAATATATTTTTATTATTTTAGAGGAGTTATATGAATAAAAATCAATCAACAGGAATTATTGTAATTGTTGCAATAATCTTAATTGCCCTATTATCAATAGCTTTCGAGGGTCCAAACACAACAACAAACGAAATTTCTTACACCCAATTTTTAAACAAAGTTCAAATGCAAACAATTGAAAGTGTTGAAATTTCAAAAGATGTATTAATTGCCACTCCAAAAGGCGAAAAAAAGGAGGAAGTTAAAGAACAAAAACAATCTCCAAACGCTTTAAATGTTGGTTTAGCGCCTCAAAAGCAACCAAAACTTGTTTACAAAGTGCAAATTCCTGAAAATGATGATGAATTATATGAACTTTTAAAAGATAAAAATGTTGAAATTAACGTTAAAAAACCCCAAGACGGTTCTTGGATGAGCATGATAGGCTCAGTTATTTTGCCTATAATATTTATCGTTATAATGTTAATTTTAATTATTAAAGGCATTCAGCAAACAGGCTCTTCTGCTCTTAATTTCGGAAAATCTAAAGCGAAAATGTTGGCAGATGATAAGATTAAATTAACTTTTAAAGATGTAGCAGGGATTGACGAAGAACGTCAAGAATTGGAAGAAATTGTTGATTTTCTAAAAAATAGCGAAAAATATACAAAACTGGGAGCAAAAATTCCAAAAGGCGTTTTATTGGTTGGCGCTCCCGGTACCGGTAAAACCCTTATGGCTAAAGCTGTTGCAGGCGAAGCAGGTGTGCCGTTTTTCTCTATATCAGGTTCCGATTTCGTTGAAATGTTTGTCGGCGTTGGTGCTTCTCGTGTTAGAGATTTATTTGAACAAGCCAAAAAACATCAACCTTGTATGATTTTCATTGATGAAATCGATGCGGTTGGTCGTCAACGTGGTGCCGGAATGGGCGGTGGACACGACGAAAGAGAACAAACCTTAAACCAATTATTGGTTGAAATGGATGGGTTTGATGAAAATACAAATATTATTGTAATTGCAGCAACAAACAGACCCGACATCCTTGATAGCGCTCTTCTTCGCCCAGGAAGATTTGATAGACAAATCTATGTAAATGAACCTGATGTTAAAGGAAGAGAAGAAATTTTAAAAGTCCATGCTAAAAATAAAGTTTTAGATAAAGATGTTGATTTAAAACTTTTGGCAAAAAGAGTCCCAGGATTCACGGGTGCGGATCTTAAAAACCTTTTAAATGAAGCAGCGCTTTTAGCGGCTCGAAACAATCAAGAAACAATCACAATGAAAGATATTGATAAATCAATCGATAGAGTTATCGCAGGTATTGAAAAGAAATCAACCGTTTTAACTCAAGAAGACAAAGAAAGAACAAGCTACCACGAAGCAGGTCATGCTGTTATTTTAAAACTTTTAGAAGATTGCGAAGAAGTTCAAAAAATCTCAATAATCCCTCGTGGTCGAGCTTTGGGCTTAACTTGGTATACTCCTAAGGATGATTCTAAACATCAAACAAAACGCAAACTTTTAGCCCATATTACAGACCTTTTAGGCGGAAGAGTTGCAGAAGAAATCATCTATGGCGATAACATTTCAGCAGGCGCAAGCAACGATATTCAACGTGCAACAAAAATTGCAAGAAAAATGATAACTCAATGGGGTATGAGCGACAAAATGGGCACAATTGCTTATGGCGAGCCGCAAGAACACGTGTTTATGGGTCGTGATTTTGGTCAAACAAAAGATTACTCAGACGAAGTTGCTTTTGAATTGGATAAAGAAGTTAAAAGAATTATCGATGAAAAATATGCTTTAGCAAAAGAACTTTTGATGACGAATAAAGATATTTTAGATGAATTGGCAACAAATCTTCTAGAACACGAAACTATTTCAGCAGAAGAGTTTGACGAAATTATCGAAAACGTTAAAGCTCGAAGAAATGCTTAAAAAATATTAATTCATAAACTTTAAAAGCGCCAAATTCGGCGCTTTTTTGTTGCCGTCTTTTATTAATTTTATTAACTTTTGTAAAAAGATTATGAAATTTATTTATCAGTTGTTCAAAAATAATTATCAGATGTTTTGAATGTATAAACACATTGAGAGGATAATTATGAATAATACAATTCAACCGCTAAAAATCGCACAAACCAACGTTAAAAATACAATAAATTCTCAAACAAAGAAATTAAATTTTACAAATAAATTTGATGAAGTTGAGCTATCAACAAAACCAAAAATATCTAAAGGCAAAAAAACTTTAATTATCGCAGGAGCCGCAGTTGGCGCAGCAGCAATAACAGCAGGTATTGTTGCACTGGTGTATAGGGGAAAAATTAAAAATATTCAAAAAGAAGCAGCTATGGTTCAAGAAAGCAGTCAAAAAGTAATTGACGAATATATGGAAAAATTCAAAAATGTTCAACCGACTGAAGATGATATAAAAGTTATTAAAGAATTTGCTCAAGATGGCAAAACTTTAACAAGAAGAGCAATATTTTCAGATAATAAATATTTAACGATAGATGATTATGTAAATAAAACAACGCTTGATACGCAAACAGACGGAGGAATTGTTTTTCGCAAACACAAAAATAATCCACCATTAGAAGAATTTATTTTTGATGAAAATAATAAATTATTTAGCTACACAAAATGGAGCAAAAGGGGCTCATCCAAAGCTTTTACATTTAACAAAGACGGACAATTTGAAAGATTGTTAAAAAGTATCGGCGAAGACCAATACGAACCTGTATATAATGACAATCACAGAAGAGAACTGCTATCGAAGATTAGTAAACGCTTTGATGGCATTAAAGAAATGTTTAGAGAATCTAAACAATAATTAAAAGCGCCAAACTTGGCGCTTTTTTGTTTGCGTTTTTATTAGAAATTTATTAAGTTTTGTAAAAATTTATTGAATAAATATGCAAAAATATCAAAAAAAAGAAAAAAACAGTTTTTATGCATATATAATGTGTTTATAAATGTGTTTATAAATGTGTTTATAAAAGGAAAAGATTATGGACAATACAATATCACCAATACTTCAAGCAAGGATAACTCAAACAAATACTAATAATTCAGGTAATATTCAACAGAAACCTGATTTGACAACAAAATCAGATAGTGTAGAGCTATCTGCAAAGCCAAAAATGTCAAAAGGTAAAAAAGCTTTAATTATTGCAGGAGCCGTTGTTGGCGTAGCAGCTGTAACTGCTGGAGTTATTGCATTAATTCATAAAGGACAAATTAAAAGTATTCAAAAAGAAGGCACTAAAGTTCAAGAAAAAGCCCAAAAAGTTGTTGATGAATTTATGGAAAAATTTAAAAACGTTCAGCCATTGGAAGACGGCACAAAAGTTATTGAAGAATTTGCACAAGATGGCAAAACCTTAGCACGAAAGGCGACTTTAGATGTGGATGATTTTTTAACAATCAATAATTATGCAAACAAGACAAAAATTGAGGCAGAAAAAGGTGTTCTTAGCTCATTTTTCGAAAAAGTAGAATTTCTTAAAGATGATACCCATAAATGCAAGAAAGCGTTTTTCTTCACTGACGGAAAAGTGATTGAATGGCATAAAAGCCATCAAACAAATGCAGATGGAAGCTTTTCATACAAGAAAGGGGTAACTTTCAAAGACGGAAAATTAAGCCGTTTAAGCAAAAACTATCAAGAAAATGCAGATGGTAGTTGGTCATATAAGAAAGATGTAACTTTCGAAGACGGAAAATTAAGCGGTTTAAGCAAAGACTATCAAGAAAATGCAGATGGTAGTTGGTCTGTAGACAGAGTAATAAACTTTAAAGACGGAAAATTATCAGATATATCAAAAAACAAAAAAGGGAATGCAGATGGTAGTTGGTCAGTGGACAGAGAAATAGACTTTAAAGACGGAAAATTACACTGTTTTGTTAAAAACTATCAAGAAAATGCAGATGGTACTTGGTCAGCCGACAAAGGCAAATACTTTGGAAAGGATAAATAATTTACTTAAAAGGCGAGTCAGTGGCTCGCCTTTTTTTAATGGTTTTTCGCTCCAGCTATCGCTTTTTGCTCCTGTGAAATCAAAGATTGCTACGGCGGTCATCTAAGGTCTTCGTAAAATCCTTGCTCATCGCAAGTATTTTACTTCGCACAGCAGTGTTTAAAACATTCCCTTTTTAGCAAAAAACACGGCAGCTAAAATTGCCGCAACAAGCGAAATTGCGCTGACTATCAAAAATCCATAAGGCTGAGAAGCAAACGGAACAGCAACATTCATTCCCCAAAAGCTTGAAAACATTGTAGGAATAGCAAAAATAATCGCAATTGATGTTAAGAATTTCATCACAATATTAAGATTATTTGAAATAATTGAAGCAAATGCGTCCATCATATTTTCCAAGATGTTTCTGTGCATTTCAACCATTTCAAGCGCCTGTTTATTTTCAATTATAACATCTTCCAAAATATCAATATCATCTTCAGAAAACTTCAGCAAAGTATTTTTTCCGCTTTTAGTTAAACGCATAAGCTTTTGAAGCACGACATAGTTATCTTTTAAGGCTGTTGTAAAATATACCAAAGATTTTTGAACTTCAAACAGCTGGAACAGCGCTTTATTTTTCATTGTTTTTCTTAATTCTTCTTCAATTTCTTCAGATTGCATATAGATATAGTTTAAATATCTTAAGTAATATTTTGTTGAACGGAAAAGAATATCAAGCAAGAATTTTGTTTTATTTCTTGTATCAAAAGAACCGGAAGTATCTTTATTAAATGAAGATATTACTTTGTTTTTCTTTGAAGTTACAGTAATGAAGCCTCTATCGGTAAAAATTATACCTAATGGCAAAGTGTCATACGCCCCTTCATCTTCCATAATAGGGATATTTGTGATGATTAGAACGCAATCGTCTTCAATTTCGATACGAGAACGCTCATCCACGTCTAGTGAATTTCTTAAAAAGCTTTCATCAAGATTTAAAATCATTGAAACTTTTTGAATTTCATCATACGTCGGATTAATCAAATTAAACCAAGAGCCGCTTTGGGCTTCATTTATACCGAGTTCAATCAGTTTATTGTCGGTTGTTTTTAAAATTTCTATCATAACAAAAACCTTTATGGGGTAACAATATTATTAAACAACACATACGGCAATATGTAAATAAGGCAAAATAAAACCTCTTTTATTTCAAAGAGGCTAATAAACACACACACAAAACCATTAAGAATTTTCCTTCTTCTCTATAGTTTAATTAATTTCTTTTTAAAATCCTTATGCAAATTCAGGACGAGGATCTTTTCTAAGTTTTTCGGCTAATTGATTTTTCTTAGCCATTTGAGCAGCTACAACCTTACGAGCAGCTTCTGCTATTCTTTCTTTCTTAGATTTTGGAGCTCTCATTTGAGTATATTGAATGTTCATTGAAATTGCTTTAGCACATACATTTCTTAAAGCTTGTTGAATTCTAAAAGCTTCCATATGAGCATTTGCATAATCATTCATTGTATTCATCAATTTATTTGGGTCAATCATTGAGTTTTCAACGATTGCATTATCAACTTTTAAACTTGAATATTTTTTAACTAATGCTATATCTAAACTATCTTTTGCGCCAACTGCCATTTTAAAATCCTCTATTAATATCTCGTACTTTAATAAAGTATTTTTCTTTTAAAAAATTGACTTTTTTATTATAATTTTGTTAACAAAACTTAACACAATTTTGTTGTAATATAATAATATGGACAAAGTAAAACCATTAAATAAGCTTCAAATAAGACATTTAGTCGTTAGTATGCTTCTTGAATATCAGGACAAGAAGCAGCCGAAAAGCTCAAAAATCAATGAAGATATTAAAAAATTAAATGAAATTGAAAATAAAAACTATCTTCTTGAAATTCTCTTAAAAGAATTGGCTAAAAGCAGCGAAACAACAGGCCAAATCATCGCTGTGTTTATTACAAACACTATCCCAAATGAGCTTTTAAAAGAAAAATCAACTCCATTTTTGGAAGATAAAAACATATCGGATTCAGCGAAACTGACTTTTATAACCGTTTTAAAGCAAATCGGAATTGAACTTAATGCTTACGAAATTCAAGAATATCTAAACGAACCATACGAAATAGCGCAATCAAACATCAAAGGTTTTCTTTCAAATGTTGAAGAAAACCCCGAAGTTCAGATTGATTTAATGGATTTTTATTTTAATATTTCAAAAAATGAGAAGATTTTTTTCTTAAATAATTTAATCGAAGAATTTAAAGAAGAAGAAATTATCGTCGCTTTTTCAATCATAGCAAGTCTTGCAAGCAGCGAAGAAGAAATTGAAATATTAGAAGATTTTTTATTAAAATCTAAATCGCAATACGCAATAGAGGGGCTAGAGGGGCTAATTCGAGCAACAAATAACCCAAAACAAAAAGCAAAATATAAAAGAAAAATTCAAAAAATTAAACTATCTAACACAAAAAAAGAAGAAAATTTATTAATTAAAAATTCAAAAATTGATAAATGCTACACGGGTTTAATCGATGGGAACGGCATTTTTCCGCTTATATTTTCAAGAAAAGACATAAACACAAACAAAATAACCTTAATTTTAACAACAATCAACGTTAACACAGGGATAAATTCTACTATCGGTTTTGTTGATATTGATGAACTTGAGGTTTTAAAAATTTTATCAAGATTATTTAATTCAACGCAATGTATTAAAATCAACGCTATAGCACTAAAAAGTCTGTTTGAACATTTTATGGAATTGAATTTTAAAACGGATACTATGCTTCCTTATGAAACTTTTGTTTGGAAAAAATATCTTGATGATGTTAGAGTGATTAATTTCAGCATGCATAAATTTATCAATGCAAAGCTTGATGTGACCGAGATTACACCTAAAAAAATAGTCAATATGCTGTCGTCTAAAATTTTTGATAGTTGGTTTTATACACAAGGTCAAATGAAAGAATTTGACGAGATTTTAGAGGAAATTGAAAACAAAAAACTAACAAAAATTGATGATATTGAAAATTTAATTAAAGAAGTAGTCTGCAAAAGCTTCATAACAAATGAAAAATATCTTAAAAACCTTTGCGATAGCTTGTTATTACAAAGTTATATCCTACATCTATCCAACAGAAAAATAATGAGCGCAACGGTTAACAGCCTTCGATTTAACAAAACATATCTTGTTTTATTTATCGTTTCAATCATTAAAAAAAGCATTTGGCAATATTTTATTCAAAGAAACATTGATTTAATTGAAAATAAATCCGAAAATATCTTTAAATCCAATAAAAACAACGTTTTAGAAGAAAAAGAAATAGAAAAGATTATTGAAAGCATTGAAAAAGAATGGAAATTAGAAACAGAATAATTGCGCTTGATATCGGAACAAAAAGAATAGGGGTCGCAAGCTGTGATGCCCTTTGGATTAGCGTTAATCCAATTACAACAATTGAAAGAAAAAGCGACAAATTTGCGCTAAATGAGATTAGAAAAATTTGTGAACAATATCAAGCTAAAGAAATTTTAATCGGAATTCCTTATAATATGGATGGTTCGCTTGGATTTCAAGCAAAAAACTGTTTAAATTTCATTAAACCATTAGAAAAAGAATACACCATTTTACATCAAGATGAGCGATTGACTTCATCTACGGCTGAAGAAATATTAAAAAATCAAGGCAAAAAATACACAAAAAATAAAAAATTAGTTGATATGATGGCAGCTTGTGTTATATTACAAGAATATTTAGACAATAATAGATAAGGAAAAACAATGACAAACGAACCACAAATAATTAAAACAATTGGCGAACAAGGCGAAGAAATTTTTATGAAACTGTTAGAAATTGTAACGGTTAATGACAAGGATTATGCGCTTTTATCTTTGGTTGAAGATGGAAATATGCCAAGTGATGATGTTGAAGATGAAATCATTATTATGAAAATGAACAAAACCGATGATGATTGCACTTTTGAAATTATTGAAGATGATGAAGAATTTAATATGGTAGCTTCCGCTATTCAAGATGGCGATGAAGTTGAAGAAGAATAATCGTCGCAAGCGTTAAGTTTTGTAACAAAAATCAAAAAACAATGTTAATAATTTTCAGTTTTGGGAATTGTTAACATTGTTATGTATATAGTAAAATCGCTTGAAGACTATTCAAAAACCCCATTAGAAAAGAAATTAACCGAATTTTTGGTTAAGAAAACATCTGGAATTTGTTTTGAAAAAATCAAAAACAAAGACTTTATGCTTCAATATCTTCAACCGAAAAATGATTTTACAATATGCTCAACCGCTGTTTTTGGAAGTTTTATCCCTAAAGAGGATTAAACCCCGTATCATCAAGCAGGTTCTCGCTTAATCTAGCTTCAACAGCAAGTTTATCACAGATGTTATTATATTCATTTGAAGCATGCCCTTTAACCCAAATAAAACTTATATCGTGGGGCTTTTTAGCTTCTAAAAATTTTTTCCATAAATCTATGTTTTTAACTTCTTTTTTTGTGCCTAAATTCCAATTCTTTTTAACCCAACCATCAAGCCATTTTTGATTTATAGCATCAACCACATATTTTGAATCGGAATATAATTCAATATTACAAGGCTTCTTTAACAGATTTAGAGCGTCAACAACCGCCATCAATTCCATTCTGTTGTTTGTTGTATATTTAAAACCTTTTGAAAATTCTTTTTTATGAGTGCCAGTGGAATTATTATACATCATAACAATTCCATATCCACCAAGCCCAGGGTTATTAGCGCAAGCGCCATCAGTATAGATTTTAACGTTTGGTTTAGTCATAGAAAAAATTATACCATTGCCCAAAATTTAGCACAACTACAACATTTCTTAATATCATATATACATAAAAACGTATTTGTGGTTTAATAACAAATGCTACGTTTTTAGAAAAAAGCTGGAGAAAATAATGATTATAATAATGGAGCATAATGCAACAGAAGAACAAATCAATAAAGTCCTTGATTACATTAAAGGAAAAGGGCTTGAAACAGGCATTAACAATGGCGAAACACTAAAAGTAATCCATGTTATTGGAGATAGAGCAGCGATAAACACTCAAAATATTGCAGCTTTTGAGGGTGTTAGAGAAGTTAAAATCATTCAAGAACCTTATAAATTGGTTTCAAGAATTGCACATCCTGAGGATACTGTTATCAAATTTAAAAACGGTGTTAAAATCGGCGGCCTAGAAAAACCTGTTTTAATGGTTGGACCATGCTCCGTTGAAAAAGATTATGAAGGCTTATTACAAGTAGCTAGAGCCGCAAAAGAAATGGGCTGCCAATTCTTAAGAGGTGGCGCATTCAAACCAAGAACAAGCCCTTATGATTTTCAAGGTTTGGAAGAAAAAGGCTTACAATACCTTGCAAATGCTCGTGAAGAAACGGGTTTGCTTGTTGTAACAGAAGTAATGGATACTATGGATATTGCGCTTTTGTGCAAATATGCCGATATTTTGCAAGTTGGCGCAAGAAATATGCAAAACTTCAAGCTATTAAAAGCATTGGGCAGAATTAAAAAACCTGTAATGATTAAAAGAGGACCTGCCGCAACTATTAAAGAATTTTTGCTTGCTGCTGAATACGTTGTTTCAAACGGAAATCCTAACGTAATTTTATGCGAAAGAGGGGTTAAAGGGTTTGATTCACAATTTACAAGAAACGTTCTTGATATCGCCGCAATCCCAGTTATAAGAAAGGTTTCACATCTTCCTATAATTGTTGATCCATCTCATGCTACAGGAAAAAGATATTTAATCGAGCCAATGGGCAAAGCTGCCCTAGTTGCAGGCGCTCACGGACTTATGTATGAAGTTCATCATGACCCTGATAATGCTATGTGTGATGGTGCTCAAAGCTTGAGTATTCCTCAATTTAAGGAAGTTACAAAATCATTAAATAAATTAATTGGCAGAATTGATTACGATAATAAAAACAGAAAATAGGAAAATAAAATGGCTTTAACATTTCAAGAATTGATTTTAAATTTATCAAAATATTGGTCTGACAACGGTTGCGTTATTCAACAACCTTATGATATTGAAAAAGGCGCAAGCACAATGAATCCTGCTACTTTTTTAAGAGCATTAGGACCTGAACCGTTTAATACCGCTATGGTTGAACCTTGCAGACGTCCGACAGACGCAAGATATGGCGAAAACCCAAACCGTTTGGGACATTATTTTCAATATCAAGTTATCTTAAAGCCAAATCCTGATAATGCTCAAGATTTATACTTAAATTCGCTTTCAGCAATGGGAATTGATTTAACTAAGCATGACGTTCGTTTTGTTGAAGATAACTGGGAATCACCAACCCTTGGCGCAGCAGGTGTGGGCTGGGAAGTTTGGCTTGATGGTATGGAAATTACTCAATTTACATATTTCCAACAAGTTGGCGGTTTAGAAGTTAAACCTGTTGTTTTAGAAATCACTTACGGGCTTGAACGTATTGCTATGTATCTTCAAAACGTTGATAGCGTATACGATATAGCTTGGAATGAAAACTTAAAATACGGAGATATTTATCTTCAAAACGAAATCGAACAATCAAAATACAATTTTGAATATTCAAACGCAGATAGCTTATTTAAGCTTTTTGACCTTGCATACAATGAAGCAAATAGTTGTATGGATAATGAAATCGTATTACCTGCTTATGATTGGATTTTGAAATGCTCACACACATTCAATCTATTGGATGCCAGAGGCGTTATAAGCAAAGACGAAAGAGTTAATTATATCAACAGAGTAAGAACACTTGCAGCAAGAGTTGCAAAACTATATGTAGAACAAAGAGAAAAGATGGGTTTTCCTTTGATAAAAAAATAGAAAGTGGCTTATGAGCAATAACAACGAATTTTTCTCAGAAAACGAAGAGAGCAAAGAAATCGGAAAATTAGGTAGTTTTGTTAAAAACTTACTAACCATTAAAAACCCCGATTCTATGCTGAAACAAGCCGAAGAAGGCGGGTTAAAAAAATCTTTAAATGCTTTTGATTTAATTATTTTAGGCGTAGGCTGCATTATTGGTAGCGGAATTTTTACTGTTGTAGGTATTGCAGCGGTTGGTTCCCCAGAAGCAGCAGGAGCAGGTCCATCATTAATTATATCAATGGTTTTAGCTTCTCTTGCTTGTATTTTTTCAGCTCTTTGTTATTCAGAGTTTGCTTCAATGCTTCCTGTTGCAGGTAGTGCTTATTTATACACTTACGCAACTATGGGCGAATTTATGGCTTGGACAATCGGCTGGGTATTGATGTTAGAATATTTAGTAGCCTATGTCGCCGTTGTTAGCGCTTGGAGTGGCTATTTTATGCAATTTTTAAAAGGATTTGCATTTTTACCTGATTGGTTAACAAATCCTCCCGTATATTTGGTTCACGACTATGGAACAGCGGTTAATGAGCTTGTTAAACAAGGAATTGACCCATCTGTTGGCATTCCTCATTTTCTTGGAATTCCTTTATGTATCAATATTCCAAGCTTCTTAATCACAATTTATATTGCTTGGACACTTGTTAAAGGTATTCAAGAATCAACAAAAATGGCAGGTGTCATGGTTGCTATTAAGCTTGGAGTTGTTGGGTTATTTATTTTAACAGGCTTATTTTATATTAAGCCCGAAAACTGGACTCCTTTTGCTCCAAATGGCTTAGAGGGTATGTTTATGGGCGCATTTATCATATTCTTTGCTTATATTGGTTTTGATGCCATTGCAACAGCAGCAGAAGAAACAAAAAACCCTCAAAGAGACCTTCCAATCGGCATTATAGGTTCACTTTTGACCTGTACTGTTGTATATGTTTTAGTTGCGCTTGTTTTAACTGGTGTTGTTCCGATTGATAAAATCGATGTTCAAGCTCCAATCGCTTCAGCTATGCACATGGTTGGTCAAGATTGGGTTGCAGGCTTAATTTCAATTGGCGCTCTAACAGGTTTAACATCAGTTTTACTTGTTATGATGTTAGCAGGAACAAGAATTTTATATGCAATGAGCAGAGATGGATTTTTACCAAAAATGTTGCAAACTGTCCATCCAAAATATAAAACTCCGCACGTTATTACTATAGCAGTTGCAATTATTTGCCTTATCGGCACATTAGTTATGAATATCTCGACAGCTGCTGAATTATGTAATTTCGGCACATTCACATCATTTATCATTGTTTGCGTTGCAGTTTTAATTTTAAGAAAAACTCAACCAAACAGAAAAAGACCTTTCAAAGTTCCGTTTTCACCATTTGTACCACTTGCAGGTATAGTTTGTTGCGGCGGACTAATGTTATATTCAATGAATTTTCTAAAGACTTCAAGACTATTATTTCCTGTTTGGTTAATATTAGGAACAGCTTTCTATTTCTTGTACGGATACGGTAAATTAAGAAAAATAACCGCCGAGTCTGCTGAAAATCCTGCAAGTGAGGAAAATAATGGTTAAAAAAATATTAAATAATCTTGTAAGCAGAAAAACAACTCAAGAACTTTTAGATAGAGCTAAATCGGGCTCGCTTAAAAAAACGCTTGGCGTTTTCGATTTGTTTGTAATCGGAATAGGCGCCGTTGTTGGAACAGGGATTTTAACAATTGTTGGAACGGCAATCCAAGGCGGACCTGAAAGCGCAGGAGCAGGACCTGCTATCATTATTTCAATGGTACTAGCTGCCATTGCGTGCGTTTTTTCAGCTTTATGCTATTCTGAAGTTGCTTCAATTATTCCTGTTTCGGGAAGCGTTTATACCTACACTTATGCTACACTTGGCGAATTTGCCGCTTGGCTTGTCGGTTGGGTATTAATGTTGAATTATGTAATTGGAAATATCACAGTCGGAAGTTCGTGGTGCGGATATTTAACTCAATTATTAAAAGGGTTTAGGGCGCATTTGCCTGAATTTATCGTTAATTTTCCACTTTGGTTAAGATACGATATCCGCTCTATTTACATAATGTGTGACAAATACGGAATGGATATCCACGACAAAGTTCCGTTCATTTTCAACACAATTCCGTTTGCAATCAATCTTCCCGTTATTGTTTTAACGATTATTTCAACTTTAATTTTAATCAAGGGAGTTAAAGAATCAGCAAGATTTGCCTCTGTTATGGTTGGGTTAAATTTGTTGATGATAACTTCATTCATATTGGTTGGCGCTTTTTATGTTAAACCTGAAAACTGGGTTCCTTTTGCTCCAAATGGTTTTTCAGGGATTTTTATGGGTGCATTTATCATATTTTTTGCATACATTGGTTTTGACGCTGTTTCAACCGCAGCCGAAGAAACAAAAAATCCACAAAGGGATTTACCTATTGCAATTTTAGGAACGCTTATTTTTTGTACGGTTTTATATGTGCTTGTAGCACTTGTTTTAACTGGAATTTCACCTGTTGAAGCAATTAATCCGCAAGCTCCAATCGCTGCCGCTTTGCATATGATAAATAAAGATTATTTAGCAGGATTTATCTCCGTTGCTGCTGTTTGTGCCTTAGCAAGCGTATTTTTAATCTGCCAACTTGCTGCAACAAGGATTTTATACGCAATGAGCAGAGATAAATTTTTACCAAAAGTTTTGCGCTCAATCAATAGAAAACACAGAACTCCACATGTTATGACTTGGGCAGTTGGCTTAATTATCATATTTTGCAGCTTATTTATGGACTTGAATATTTCAGCTCAATTATGCAATTATGGAACATTTACAGCTTTTATTGCTATTTGCGTTGCGGTTATAATTTTGAGAAAAACCGAACCAAATCTAAATCGTCCTTTCAAAGTGCCTTTTGTGCCTTTATTTCCGATTTTGGGCATAATTTCTTGTCTTGCACTAGTAATTTATTCATTCTGCGAATTGACTTCAAGCGTTGTGATGTTTGTGCTTTGGGTAATTATGGGTATAGCAATTTATGCTAACTTTAGCTATAAAAATCTAAGAAAATAACTTTAAAAAAGAAAAAATAATCATTCGATGTCTTGAATATCAACTGTCGATTGAACATCATTTATAGCAGGCTCGTAGGCATTATAAATCTTTTTTGTTTTGTTTATTGATGACATTTCTTTTTGGGTGTCATCTTTAACGGAATTTAAGTATTTAATGTTTTCTTTTTCGGCTTCAACAACTTTATTTCTTAAATTTATCAAAGCAAAATCGTCTTTAATATCTTCTTTTCTTGGAGTTTCAAAAGAAATAATCTTGTCAATAAGCTTATCTTTATCGGCTATTTGAGTTTGAATTGTTTCAAAATCTCTTTTTTCAGCCGAAATTTTAATTTGAGCATTCAAGTTCAAAAGCTCATTATATAACATTTTTAAATATTCAATATCTTCACTTTGAAGCATTTAACCCTCATACTCCTCGTCATCTTCTTCGTCCTCATCGTCATTTAAAGAAGATACTGCTTCTTTTTGAGATATCTCAACCGCTTTAGCCCACGTGTCTCTTAGGCTTTTAACCAATCTTAAAACCTCTTCAACAGGTTTAACATCTTTTTTCATATTCGCTTGAACAAGACGTCTCAAAAAATATTCATACAAACTTTCAAGATTAGCCGTTAATTGCGGAGCAACCTCATGGTCAAGAGTGTTTATAAATTCTTGGATAATATTTTGAGCCCCAACAAGGTTTTTATGAATTTCTTCAACATTTTTAACATCATTTTCAAGGAGATATTTTGCTTTATTTAAAAATTGAATGCAACCATCGTATAACATAATTAAAATTTGTTCACGAGAAGCGGTTTCTATACTGGATTTTTGGTATTGTTTAATATATTGATTCATTGTTTAATACTTCCTATTGACTAAAACGCCATTTCCTTGCATTAAATTTCCCATTAAATGTTGAAGAATATCAGCGCTAAAAACTTGCAATACTTCATTAGTATCCTTTTTGACTATTAAAATATTATTTGTCGAACTATCAACTTTTAACATATATTTTTCCGAATCCGATAAATCATATTTCAAAATCTCTTCAATGTCAGATTGTTTCTCTTCAGTATTTTGATTTTCCTCATCCTCTTCCATTTCCTGATTTTGATGATTGTCAGCGTCGGGATCAACTTTTTTACCTTGAGACAGACCATCAATTTTTCGATTTTGAACAACATTAATCGGGTTGATTGAGTTAACTTCTGTATTTAATCTTAATTGATTGACCGAAATCCCGTCTAATCCCATAAGTTTTTCCTTTTGTAAATAATTATAACTTATTTAACATATTTCCTAATAAATTATATAATGTATTTATTAAAATTACCATGCTTTGTATAATGTAGAAATATTCAAACATTAAAAAGGGAGAACATGCAAAAAGTTTCTGATATAATATTGCAAAACATAAGAAACCTGCCAATTTGGGTCAAACAGGTTATTACGAAAGAAATTTTCCAAGATTTGGAAAAAAAATTAACAGACTTTTCTGATTTATCAGAAACAAATTTGTTGTTTCAAAATATGAAACCAAAAATCAGTGTTAAAGGCAAACAAGAGCTTGCAACGCACGCAATGAACTTATCTGAAGCGTTTTATATATTTTTACAAGATGCAATTAATGAAAACGATATTTTTGAAATAACAATTAAAAACAATTGGTCTTTAGCAGACACGGCAAAAATTTACACAAAACTTTATGACCTTGAACTTGTTGTTATTCAGGACAACAATTCAGATAAAACAACTGCTGTTGCTATGTTTATCGCAGGAAGAATTAAAACGGGCGAATTTTTAAAAAAAATTAATAAAATCAATGCTATTCAACTTGAGCAAGCAATTCGCTATCAAAAACAATTAAACGAAGAAGGTCGCCACATCAAAATGGCAAGTATTTTAATCAAGCTTGGCTTCATCACCGATAAAGGGCTTGATAGTTTGTTATTATTAAAAGAAGAAGCTAAAAAGCGTATGCCAACAACCGTTGGGCTTTCTTCAATGAGATTTGATAGCCAAGAAGAAGAGCTTGACCAAATTACAAGACTTCAAAAAGAAATTTCAAGATTGGAAAATGAAAATACAATCATGAAAAAACGACTTAAAAAATTGTTGAATATCAATGACTAATCACGTTATTTTACTTAATACTTTAAGAAATAATATTGTGGATATGAGCTTTTGGGGAAGCTATTATCTAGCAAAATCTGATAGTGATATTATTTCGGTTGGGAAAAATATCGATACAATTTCTTTTATGCGCTCACTGGCTAAGCCTTTTCAAGCAAGCATAATGTTTGATTGCAACATCATAAAAGATTTTGATATAAAAGAAGAAGAACTTGCCATATTTTCAGCTTCGCACGCCGGAAGTGAAGAGCATGTTGAACTTTTAGAAAATATTTTAAAAAAACACAACTTAAAAGAAGAAGATTTAATCTTAAAGGAAAGCGAGCCGCTTGATTTAAGGAATTATAAAGGCTCGAAACGCAAGCTATATAATAATTGCAGTGCAAAACATATTATGATGTTGTTAATGTGCCAATATTTAGGATTTGATAAAAAAAATTACACATCGACTAATCATCCTCTTCAAAAATTAATTCAAAAAAAACAAGAAGAATTAACATCTTATAAATCAGATTATATAACCTATGATGGCTGCGGCACGCCGCTTTGGGGTTTACCCATTAAAAACATTATTAAAGGATATTTCAATCTTTTAAACGATAAAAAATATGAAAAACTTTTTAAATCAATTTTGAATAATTCATATATTTTTGGCGGATACGATAGGTTTGACACAGAAATTATTGATTTAAGCAACAAAAAACTTTTTTCAAAAGTTGGCGCAGGCGGTTTTGTTATTGTTTATAATTTTGAATTAAATCAAATTTTACTGGTTAAAATGGCTCAAAATAATAATTTACAAAGAAAATTAGTTACGCTAAATCTTCTAAACCGCCTTGGTTGGTTGAATATGGAAATTGAAGAATTTGAATATAATCAACAAAATCAAAAAGTTGCAAAATATGATTATCAAAATTTTATTTTTTAGGTAAAATCAAAGTATGAAAAACGATAATTTTAATTTAAAGTCAAGAGTTCAAAAACAACAAAAGAAAAAAATAAGGAAAATTCGTTTTTATCATTCTTTTCTGACGATTGTTCTGTTGTTGTGCGTTTTTCAAATCAGCTATAGCGCTATTTTGAACCTTGCAAAAATTGTTGTTTATCAAACAAAAATTGTCAAAGCACAAGAACTTTTAGATAAAGCAACAACAAGAAATAAATTCCTAAAAAACGAAATTGAAAACTTCAGCTCCATGAAAAGAGTTGAATCAATTGCAAGAAACAACCTTAAAATGGCTGCAAAAGACGAAGTTTTAATTATTATTAATCAACCTGCGCAAGAAACAAAAACAAGCCAAAAACTGCCTGACAACAAGATTGTACAGTTTTTTGAACAATTTTCCGCAAAATTTAATAACGACCTAACCCCCGATAAAACACAAGACTAATTCAAGCTATTTGACGACTCGAATTTTAACTTGAATATCGCAAATCTTTGCTATAGCTAAATAAGCCAGCTTTCTTCTTTTTTGCATAGCAGAACTTATAAGTTCATTATGCTTTAGATAATTTTTTCTTAACTTTTTTTGCATAAAATATCCTTATAGCTAAATATTCGGCAAAACGGGCAAAAACTTTAATAAAATATATGAATTGTTAAGATTTTTTAATTTATAATTTTTGCAAAAATATCGTTTTAAGACTAGAATTGTTATATGAAAAAAATTAGAATTATAGGGGCAGGTTTAGCAGGGTCAGAAGCGGCTATATACCTTGCTAAAAAGGGTTATGAAGTTGATTTATATGAAATGCGTCCAAAATATCAAACAGGCGCACACACAACATCCTTGCCTGCTGAATTTGTCTGTTCAAATAGCCTTGGTTCTATTGATACACTTTCTGCTAGCGGTCTATTAAAAAAAGAAGCAATCGAGCTGGGCTCAACCCTTTTTCCTGTCGCAATAGAGCATTCTGTGCCATCCGGAGCGTCATTATCAATTGACAGGTTTGGTTTTAGCGAAAAAATCAAAAAAATTATAGAATCATTTGATAATATCAATTTAATTAACGAAAAATATGACGAAATTGACCCGAATGTGCCAACTATAATAGCTACAGGACCTTTGACAGACAGGGTTTTAAGCGAAAATATCAAAAAAACTTTCAATAGCGAAGATTTTCATTTTTTTGACGCTATTGCGCCGATTGTTGAAAAAGATAGCATTAATTTTGATAAAGCATTTTTTGCAAGCAGGTGGGATAAAGGAACGGCGGACTATATCAACTGCCCGATGAACAAAGAAGAATATGAAAATTTTTATAATATTTTAATCAATAGCGAAAAAATCGAGCTTAAAGATTTTGAAAAAGAAGATTTAAAAAAATATTATTTTGAGGGCTGCATGCCAATTGAAGTTATGGCAGCAAGAGGCGTTGATACGTTGAGGTTTGGTCCAATGAAACCTGTTGGATTGTTTGATAGAAGAATTCCGACCGAATTTAAGAAAAACCAATTCTACGCCGTTGTTCAATTAAGACAGGATGATAAAATTGCAAGCTTGTATAATCTTGTTGGTTTTCAAACGAATTTAAAATGGGGTGAGCAAAAAAAATTAATCCACTCTATCCCAGGGCTTGAAAACGCCACTATAACAAGATTTGGCGTTATGCACAGCAACACATTTATCAATTCGCCAAAAATTTTAAATAAGCATTTGCAAACAAATGAATATAAAAATATCTTTTTTGCAGGTCAAATTACAGGAGTTGAGGGCTATAGCGAAAGCATAACGACTGGGCTTTTGGCTGCGATTAACATGGACAAATTTTTAAATGATGAAGATATGGTTGAATTAAGCGATAACACTATGCTTGGCGCTTTAATTAACTATATAACTTATCCTGAACACAAGAAATTTCAACCAATAAATTCCAATTGGGGAATAGTGGCGGAAGTTAAAGGTGATAAAAAACAACTAAAAGATAAAAATTTCAAAAATGGTTTAAGAAGCAAAAGAGCGCTTGACGAGATAGATGAAATTAAAAAGAAATATAGTTTATAAAGATACCGAAATAAGTTCACTATGACGGGTTTTCAGGTGTTCACCATGACGATTTTAAAATACAATTTATAGGAGATGGATAAATGAGATTTTTAACTAAAACAACGAAAGACATTGAAGCAGACACAGCCATTTGCTTTACATTTGAAGACACTTCAAACAATGGCGACCTATTTAATTATTTAAACGAAAAATCAAACAATCAACTATACAAACAAATCCACGACTACAAAACAATAAGCGGAAAATTTTGTGAAATTTTTAAATATTCAATAGATGAAACAATCAAAGTTTATATTGTTGGATTAGGCAAAAGAAGCGATTTGACAAGAAAAAAACTATCAATCGCAACTTCAAGCGTGGCAAGAAAGCTTAAACACGACTCTAAAAACAAAACGTTAGCCATCGAATTAGTTGAAAATATCAACGAAAATAATCAAGTTGAATATAATTTTTCAAAAGCTCAAAGTGCAAATATAGTCTTAACTGCGCTAAGAATTGGATTATATGAATATGATAAATATTTAACAAATAAAAAAGACGAAATTGAAACAATTGAACTTGTTGAAAATGAATTAAATTCTGAAATTGAAAAAGAGGCTGAAATCGGCGCATACACTTCTTATGCAATGAAATTTGCAAAAGATTTAGTAAATGAACCTGCGCAAATTGCAACCCCAAATTATATTGCTCAAATCGCAGCAAAAATTGCAAAAGAACACAAGCTTGAAGCAAAAATTTTAAACAAAAATCAAATTAAAGATTTGGGAATGAATGCGTTTTTAGCGGTTGGTCAAGGAAGCGTAAACGAGCCTAAATTCATACATTTAACCTATAAACCGAAAACAACTCCAAGAAAAAAAATTGCCCTAATCGGCAAAGGCATAACTTTTGATGCGGGCGGAATGAATATCAAACCTGCAACCTCAATGCTTACAATGAAAGACGATATGACAGGCTGCGCAAGCGTTTTGGGAATTATTCAAGCAATTTCAAAACTAAATTCCGATATCGAACTTCATGTTATTTCGGCACTTTGCGAAAATATGACATCAGGAAGCGCTTATAAACAAGGCGATGTTTTAACTGCTAAAAACGGCAAAACTATTGAAGTTGATAACACAGACGCCGAAGGAAGAATAACTTTGGCTGACGCTCTTTGTTATGCTGATACGTTGGACGTTGATGAAGTTATCGATATAGCGACTCTAACAGGCGCAGTTATTGTTTCTTTGGGAAATAATATAACGGGCGTTATGGGCAATAATCAAGCTCAGATTGATAAATTTATAAATTGTTCTAAATTATCTTGCGAAAACACTTGGCAAATGCCAATTTTAGACGAATTAAAAAATAATTTAAAATCTGAAATAGCTGATTTTAAAAATACAGGCGGAAGAAACGCAGGAACTTCAACTGCTGCTTGGTTTTTATCAAACTTCACAAAATCAAACTCTTGGCTACACCTTGATATAGCTGGAACTGCTTACCTTGATAAATCAAACCAAGAAACCTTATCAGGTCCGACAGGAGTAATGATTAGAACTTTAATCAACTATTTGATATCTTAAGCGGCTGCAAATTCATTTTGCATAATTTCTGCTACATCATTTTCAACAATTGTAGCAGGATAGCCTGCATGATGGATTTTTGGCAATAACCATTCAGCGTCATACGTTACAAAATCTTGGCTATTATCATCTGTGTCAACACAGATGAACTTAGTGTGCCCCGATTTATCTGTTTTATAGTCTACAACCGTTATTTCATGACCGTTTATAACTTTATTCGGTTTGCCGTCGGTAGCTGGATTAT
Source organism: uncultured Candidatus Melainabacteria bacterium (assembly GCA_934667125.1). GTDB lineage: Bacteria > Cyanobacteriota > Vampirovibrionia > Gastranaerophilales > Gastranaerophilaceae > RUG14156. Next base: position 198,153 of record CAKULF010000001.1, read on the forward strand.
AGTATTGAGATTTTGTTCTTCCTGCGGTTTCATTTGTTAAAACATAACCCAAAATAACATCATCGCCGCTATCAATTGTATCTTTAATATGCTGTTCAATCTTTGCCATAGAACAATTATAGCCGACAAGATTTTGCTCATCATCAATTTGATGATATACAAGAGAAGTTATTTCTTTATTTTTAATTAAAGATTCAACGAAAGTTTTTTCAAGCTCGATTAAACCTTGCGGATTTGTGTTAAATTCGCCCGCTCTGATATCGGTTAAAGAATCATAGGTGTTTTGCGAACCTGTTTGCATAATTGCACCTTGAACAAGAACATCAGCCACATTTCTTTCGCCGTTATCCCAATTTTTACATTGATTTTTTGCTCTCAAATAAGCATGGTCATCCGCTTTAATTTCAACTGTCACTTGATTTCTGGCTAAATCAAAACCTGTTTTTTTAATTTGCATTAAATTTAATATATCGGCTGTTTCCAATGGATTTTGAGATAGAGAAGTTAAATTGATATTTGAAACAACTTTTTTATCAACAGAAGATAACTTATTAACCCAACGAGCAAATTCAGCAGGATATTTATCCGCCATATTAACTTCGCAAGAAGCTGCAGCGCAAGTTCCAGAATTATTAACATCCATCAAAGAGTTATCTTTTTTTATTTCATCATTGGCAGATAATTTTGAGAGAATGCCAACCTTATCAGCATCTGGAATATCGCCAAATTGTTGATTAATAATTGATGGTTTAACAATATCATCTAAAGTGTTTGCAATTAAAATTCGTCTGTCTAACCCTTCAGTTCTAGACGTTGTCAACATTTCATAAATGTTATCCAAAACAGAAGTTTTATCATTTGCGGTTTTTGACAATAATTTTCCGCTTTTTAGCAATATATCTAATTCTTGGTTGACAGAAAGGTTTGTGGCTTCAGAAACAGGATAATTTTTAAATTCGTTTAAAAGCGCTTCATACTTTGTTTTATCGGCTTGAGAAGTTAAGCTTGTAACAATAGTTGGAACGCTATAGGTCGGATACAAATTTTGACTAACGGGCGAAGTAGCGTTCTCGTTAGCCTTTTTAGCTTCTTTATTCTTTTTAATTCTTGGAATAAAATTAAGTTTTGATAAACTTATTTTTTGTATCATTATTAAAATATACCTTCCTGTATTATTATAAAAACAAAAACCAAGAAAAATTTGTTAATTTTTAAAAACATTATTAACAGATTTTAATATTTAATATAAAATATAAGTACTATCTTTTTAATTTTAAATTTCAAGTGGGAGGAAAAATGGAAACAATCAACAAAATTCAAAATTCAGACATACTAAATGCTTATAATACAATAGATTGTGAAATTGAAGCCATTAACGAATTAAAAAGATTGTTAGATAAAAATTTGACACTTGCCCTTGATATGATTGAGCAATCAAAAGGAAGGGTTATTTTAACAGGCATGGGAAAATCAGGCCATATTGCTAAAAAAATCGCAGCTTCCCTTGCTTCAACAGGAACTCCATCATTTTTTATGCACCCTGCCGAAGCCAGTCACGGCGACCTTGGAATGGTGACTGATGAAGATATAGTTATTGCTATTTCAAACAGCGGCGAATCAAGAGAATTAATCGACGTTTTAAACTATTCAAAACGTTTTGGAATAAAATTAATTGCAATAACAAAAAATCCTGAAAGTTCTTTAGGTAAAGCAGGCGATATAATTTTAAAATTGCCAACTTCAAAAGAAGCATGTCCATTGGGCTTAGCCCCAACTTCATCAACAACCGCAACATTAGTTTTGGGAGATGTTATAACAGTTGGTTTAATCGAAAGAAAAGGCTTTTCAAAAGCGCAATTCAACCAAAGACACCCGGGAGGAAAACTCGGCTCAATTCTTCAAAGAGTTAAAGATTTAATGCACACAAAAGATGAGCTTCCTTTATTGAATGAAAACGCACAAATCAACGAAATTATTCTTGAAATGACAACCAAAAGGCTTGGCTGCGTTGGTTTTGTTAATAATAACGGTGATTTAGTCGGAATATTCACAGATGGTGACTTGCGCCGTTGTATAAATGAAGATTTAAAAAACATTAAAGCAAGCGACATTATGACCAAAAACCCAATTACACTTGAAAAAGACGTCTTTGCAACAGAAGCGATTAAAATTATGAACGAAAAGAAAATTACAAACATTTTCATTGTAGAAGATAAAAAACCAATCGGCGCAATTCATATCCATGACTTGCTTAAAAATGGCGTAGCATAGACAAAATGTGTTTATTGTATAATAATTTTATTGAATTTAAAAAAGATTAGTAATGAGGAAAATATGGAAAATACAACTGAGACAAAAGAACTTAAAGACACTTTAAACCTGCCTAAAACAACCCTTGCAATGAGAGCAAATGCTGCCGTTCGAGAGTTGGAAATTCAAAAATTTTGGCAAGAAAACGATATATACAATAAAATGTTAGCTAAAAACAAAGCTAATCAAGCTTTTATCTTGCATGACGGCCCTCCTTATTTAAGTTCAGATAAAATCCATATTGGTCATGCTATGAATAAAATTTTAAAAGATATTGTTTTGAAATATAAAACCCAATTAGGCTACTATACGCCTTATGTTCCAGGGTATGACGCTCACGGGCTTCCTATTGAAAATGCTGTAGTTAAGAAAATTAAAGGCGGAAGAAGCGCTCTAACTCCTGCTGAATTAAGACAAAAATGCAGAGAATTTGCAGCAAAAAACTTAAAAGGTCAAGAAGAAAACTTCAAAAGATTAGGCGTTTTGGGCGATTGGGAACATCCTTATGTTACAATTGCGCCTGAATTTGAAGCTCATCAAGTTGAACTATTTTGGCAAATGTATAAAAAAGGTTATGTTCAAAAAGGCTTAAAACCTGTTTATTGGTGTGCTGATTGCGAAACTGCTCTTGCTGAAGCAGAAGTTGAATACGCAGATATTTCTTCTGATTCAATTTATGTTCGTTTTGAAATTAAAGAAGCTCAAAAATTGTACGAAAAAGCAGGCATAAAATCAGACAAAAAATTATACTCAATTATTTGGACAACAACACCTTGGACAATCCCATCAAACAACGGTATTTGTTTAAACGCAAGATTTAACTACACAATTTTTGAACATGACGGTGCAAACTATTTTGTTGCAACGGATTTATTGGATAATTTTGCTAAAGATGTTGAATGGGAAGATGTTAAACCGTTAGCAGAGCTTAAAGGCGGCGAATTTGAGAGATTTAAAGCTCAACATCCACTGTATCCAAATCGTGAAAGCTTATTGATTTTAGGCGACCACGTAACGCTTGAAGCAGGTACAGGTTCGGTTCACACTGCCCCAGGACATGGTTTAGAAGACTGGGAAGCAGGTCAAAAATATGGACTTGAAACCTTCTCTCCATTTGATTCTAAAGGTTGTTGGACAGACGAAGTTCCCGATTTAAAAGGTATTCCATACTATAAAGGTAATGCAATTGTAATTGATAAATTAAAAGAAATCGGCGCACTAATTAAATCACAAGAAATAACACACTCTTATCCACACTGTTGGAGATGCAAACACCCTGTAATGTACCGTTCTACACCTCAATGGTTCGTTAAGGTTTCAATGTTTAAAGATATTGCCTTAAATAACATCAAAAATGTTAAATGGTATCCCGCAAGCGGCGAAAAACGTATTTCAAATATGGTTGAAAACCGTTCAGAATGGTGTATTTCAAGACAAAGAGCTTGGGGTGTTCCAATTCCAATTTTATATTGCAAAAAATGCGGAAAACCAATCATAAACGAAGAAACAATCAAAATTATAGCTGATAAATTCAAAAAAGAATCTTCAGACGCTTGGGTTAAATATGAAGCAAAAGACTTCTTGCCCGCAGGATATACTTGTGAATGCGGTTCAAGCGAATTTGAAAAAGAAAACGATATTATGGACGTTTGGTTCGATTCAGGTTCATCTTGGGCATGCGTTGTTGAAAAAAGAAAAGAAGAATTCCAATCCGAAAAAACAAAAGATGTTATCCCTGTTGATATGTACTTAGAAGGCTCAGACCAACACAGAGGCTGGTTCCAAAGCTCGTTGTTAATTGCAAGCGCAACGGAAGAAAAAGCGCCATACAAAGAAGTTTTGACTCACGGCTTTGTTCTTGATGGCGAAGGTCGCAAAATGTCTAAATCTTTAGGCAATATTGTTGCTCCGCAAGAAGTAATCAAGGTTTATGGTGTTGACGTTTTAAGACTTTGGGCAGCAAGCGTTGACTATCGAAACGACGTTAAAATCGGCGATAACTTAATTAAACAGCTTGTTGAAGTTTTCAAAAAAACAAGAAACACAGTAAGATTTTTAATGGGCAACTTGTTTGATTTTGACCCTAAAAAAGATTATGTTGAATATAATGAGCTTGAAACTATTGATAAATTTGCTCTTGCACGCTTATCAAACTTAATTGAAAATGTTAACAAATCATTTGAAGCTTACGAGTTTTACAAATATTTCCAACATCTTCAAAACTTTGCAAGCGCAGAATTATCAGCATTCTACCTTGATATCGTTAAAGATAGATTATACACACAAGGCAAAAAATCTCTTTCAAGACGTGCTTGCCAGACTGTTCTGTTTGAAATTTTAAACACATTAGTTAAAATTTTAGTTCCTGTTATGCCACACCAAGCTGAAGATATTTGGCAAAATATGGTAGAAAGCCAAAAAGAAGTTGAATCAGCACTTCTTCTTGATTGGGCAAAAGCAAGACCAGAGTGGAAAAACGACAAACTGGATGAAGAATTTTCTCTTCTATTGAAAACTCGTGAAATAGTTGCTCGTGCAATCGAACCTTTACGCTCAGCAGAGCCAAAAGTTGTAGGTTCATCTCTTGAAGTTGATATTACTATAACTTCAAGCGAAAAAGAAAAAGCTGAATTATTAAATAAATATTCTGAAATTTTAGGCGATTTATACATTGTTTCACACGTTTCAACTAAAGAAAACGATGAAAAAGCCCTAAATGAATATTCTCAAGATGGTTACAGCGTTAAAGTTTATAAAGCACAAGGCGAAAAATGTCCAAGATGTTGGAAATATAGAACATTAAATGCTGATGGCATTTGCGAAGATTGTGCTAAAGCAATTAAATCTTTATAAATTTAATATAAAAAATTATCAAAATGACGGAACAAGGCTAACTTTTCCGTCATTTTTTATTAGCACACATTCAAATAAAAGATAACAATATTTTTTATAAATCATTTTAAAAGATTAATTTAAACAATTTTTTTATACATCATTCTTCATATTTTTTATAGAATAGTTACAATTTAGCCAAAATTTTTAAAATTTAGTATATTTATTATATGAAAAAGAAAATAATTATATCATCAATACTAGCTATAGTAGCATTATTAACTGTTTTTGGAATTTTTTATAAAATTAAATCGTCCGCAAATAAACACGCAGATAAATATTATGCGCAAGGGATGGATTTATATAAGCAAGAAAAATATCAAGACGCATTTTATAATTTTCAACAAATTAAAAGTACCTCAAATCTATACACTTTGGCGCTTTTAAAGCAATTTCAATGCGCAAATAAATTAAACGACACAAAAACAATGACATCAAAGCTCGACCTTTTAACCAAAAGAAAAACAGGAGAAATTGTTCGCCCGTATATTTTATATAACGAATTAAATTACAACGAAACAACGGGCAAATACAGCGCAAATCAGCTTTTAAAAAGATACACATATATTCAAACAAAATATCCAAAAAGCGATTTTGCAAAAGCAAGCTATTATAAAATAGCAAAACTTTTAGAAACTCAAAACCCTTATGAAGCCAAAAATAACTATGTTAAATATCTTGAATATGCTCCAAACGGCAAATATTCAACGCTTGCGCTAAATTCTTTAGCAAAATTAAACGTGAAATTAACTTCCCAAGATATTAAAATCGTTGCCGAATCAAACATTAAAAATTCCAACTACAATGATGCTTACAAGCTTTTAAAAGATGCGCCTTTTGAAGATAATTGGTATAATTTAGCAACTGTTTATAAAGCTCTAAAAGCACCAAATCTTGAAAAAGAAACCATTTTGAAGGCTTTGGCTTTAAAAAATACATCAGTTGAAGAAAAAGATATCTCGAAAGCGATTGAAAGATTGCTTGTTTTAACAAATGCAAACAAAATTCAAACGCTTCAGGATATGTATGTTAAATATCAAGCAACGGCCGCTTATCCAACCATTGTTTATAAATTATCCGAATCTTTAACTTCAATTCGCTCAATAAAATTATATGAATACATAATAAATAATTATCCAAATTCTTATTGGGCTTCAAACTCGCTATGGGAAGCGTTTTGGTATAATTACAAACAAAAAAGATTTAAAACTTGTATTAAATTAGCAACCTCTCATCAAAATCTTTACCCGAACGCAAAAGACGCTCCAAGGCTTTTATATTGGAAAGGAAAAGCATTATACAACGAACGCAGACAAAAAGAAGCCAAGGAAGTTTTTGAAAAAGTAATAAAAGATTATCCGATTAGCTATTATGCGTTTTTATCTTCAAGACAGTTGAAAATTTCAAAAGCCAACAAACTGATAAATAAAAAATTGGTTCAAAAATACGATATAGATTCAATTTCAAAGAATTTGTTTAATGACGATATTTTACTTTTGTCACTTGTAAACTATAATGATTTTGAAACGATTGAAGAGTTTAAAATCGATGATGAATTTATAAAATCTTGGATTTACAATAAAAAACAAATGTACCCCGAATCCATCAAAACAGCGCAGGACGCCCTTGAAAACGCCAATAATATAGGTTTTTCAGACTATCGCTTAAAACTTATTTATCCTGTGAGATTTGAAAAATTAATCAACAAATATGCTTTTAAATACAAAATCAGCCCATATCTGTTTTTGAGTTTAGTTAGAGAAGAAAGCCACTTTAATCCTAACGCCAAAAGCCCTGTTGGAGCGCTCGGCTTATCACAAATTATGCCATCAACTGCTACACACATCGAAGGCAAGACCGTTTCAAAACAAGAATTGATGGATGTTGAAAACAATATTAGAATTGGCGAAAAATATTTTAATTACATAACTCAACACTTCAACGGAAATGTGTATCTTGCGATATTGTCATATAATGCAGGTTTTGGAAATGTTGAAAAATGGCTGAATGATTCAAATATTTCAGCAAAAGAAATAGATGAGTTTGTTGAAAATGTGCCTTTCTCTGAAACAAAAAACTACATTAAAAAGATTTTAACAAGCTATTGGACTTATCAAAATATATACTCTTCAAGATATTAGTTTTGAAATTTTTAAAAAACCAAAAAACAAAACGCTCTAGATTTTAGAGCGTTTTAGAATTTTGTTGTTATATTTATTTAAACTATGCTGAAATTTTTGCTAAAGCTTCAGTTGCGGCTTGTTTAATTGCTTCATCTTTTGATTTTAGAGAATCAGCTAACAATGCTTCTACTGCCGGTTTATCTTGTGGTTCAGCAACGTGTTCAATTGCTTGAATTGCGCCAAGTTTAACTTCTGGGAATGAATCGTTTTTGATAATATTTTCAATTTCTTTATAACCTGTTAAATCTTGAAGTTTTAATTCTGCAATTGGTTGTTCGCCATTTGCTTTTTGAGTTGCAATATATTGATTTAATTCATCTCTTTGTAATTTTTGAACCATTGCTAATGTGTATAAAGCGAAGATTCTGTTGCGGTTTGCAGCGTCACGTGGTGATAATTTATCAGCCAAAGCATTTTCTTCTGCTGTTAGAGCTTCGCCTTTTGCGATTTTTTCAGCAATTTTAACTTGTTGATCGGTTGGTCCTTGAAGATTTGAAGTATCTTCTTTAATAATATCAACCAATGCGTTCATCACAGGTTCAGAAACGATTTGAAGAGCAACTTCCGGAGCTTCTTGAGCATATTCAGCTGTTTTTGTTATAGCTTGAACTTTTTGTTCAGGATCAGCGCTCTTTAAACCATCAATTAATGCTTTTGTATCTACTGTTGGAACATCTTGAGCAGCTGGAGCTTGTTGAGTTTCAGAAGCTTGTTGCGCAACGGGAGCTTCTTGAGCAGCTTGTGATTGTGGAGCTATTGTTTGCGCTTCTTGAGCAGTTGGCGCAACAGGAACAGCAACTGGAGCCACAGGAGCCGTTTGAGCTTGGTTGTTCATTACGCTTTCAGGCATTACAGATGGAGCCGGAGCTGCGATAGGAGCATTAATATATTGTTGAGGAACATATCCATAAGGTTGAGTTATTGGATTTTGACACCCCATTTGTTGTGGTTGATACAATGAAGCTTTCGGAACATTATATATAGAATTTGTATAACCGTAAGGTATTTGTTGAGCTTGCGGTGCATTTCCGTAGGCTTGAGGATTATATATGTTAATTGCTACAGCATTCGCCCCTGCTGGTTGCGGATATAATTGTTGAGCATTTGTCGGTGTAATCATTAATTTCTCCTTTTGGGTATTCTCCACACACAACGTATAAAACATGTGAAAAATTAAAATTGCTATTAAATTTTATTTATTTTTATTTTTCTTATCTTTTCAAGCTATTCTTGAATTTCAGACTTTTACATTTCGTTACATTACTTTAATTGGTTATTTTTTTCGCCAATATTTAATGTATTATGGATAAAATCAAATCCATGCGCAACTGCTATTCCTATCGCCCCAATATATGAAGCTTTTTTAGCTATATCGGATTTACCAAAGCTTGCAGCTAAAGTTAAAGCACTTGCAGCCAATTGAGGTAAATACCTAGCCCCAGCAGTCATTAAACCGTGGAAATATCCTTTTATGCTTCCAATTGTTTCTTCAAAGCCGATAAATAAGTTATTTCTTGAAAGCCAATTTTTTATTTGAGCGTCTTTAGAAGAAATATACTTACTCTTTTGGCAGGCAATTGAATTCATTATCACACTATCCGCACTAGCTTTATTTTTAGCACGAGCAGAATAAATCACAGCAGTTTTATGCATATCTATTATACACGAAGATAAGCTTAATGCACCAGTTATTTTAGGAAGTAGTGTCATTTTCTTAACCTTTCTTAACTTCTAGGGTTTGTCCGCCTGCCATTTTTAATAAAACTTCAGACGCTAACAGTTGGTCTTCAGACAATTTATCAGACTTTTTAGAAGCTAAATTCTTTAATAGAGCAACTGTTGTATCATCCCCAACACAATATCCGAGTTGAAGAGTTGTTAAACCTAAAAATCTAACAGAAGGTGATGTATCTTGTAAAGTTTTATTCAACAATGGAATTAAACTTTTGTTATCTTTTCGATTATCATCTTCTTTAAATCTTTGCATGATTTCTTTTGCCGCAATTAAACGAACTTTCGGATTAGAATCGTTTAAATAGTTTTCTAAAGACATAATATATTCATTTGTCAAAGGAACTATTGATTGTTTTTTGTCTTTATCTTTTTTGGATTCCGTTTCGGTTGTTTTTTCAGAATTTGAAACAGAATTATTTTGCATATCATTTACAGTGTTTAAATTTTGATTTTGATTTGGATTTATTGGGTTTTGTTGATTATTTGGAACAAATCCAAGTTGGGAATTTGGTTGTTGATATTGGTTTTGGTTTGGATATTGTTGAAATTGTCCTTGTTGTCCTTGCGGATTTTGAGGATATTGATTATATTGCATATATTGTTGTTGAGGATTTTGTTGATTTTGAGGGGCTGAGTTATATGTATTATACGTTGGTTGTTGAATCATATTATTATAATTCATTGGATAATACATATTAGAAGGGTTTTGACCATACAACGAATAAAATCCGTTCGGATTTTGTTGAATCGGATTAGAAACCGCCCCATTGCCATAGGCAGCAGGTGAAAATATATTAATGCTAACCGCATTAGGACTGCTATTAGCAGGTTGCGGTGTGTACATATTCGGATTATACATATAATTTTGTGACATATTTCCCCCTATATATATTAATAAAAATAAACTCTTAAGAAAAATTGCCTAAAATTGTAAAATTATATTAACTTTTTTAATATTTATTTTTGTGATAGTATTTAAAAAAATACTGTTATGGCTAAGGAGTAACAATGTCAGATTACAAAGATAAATATGAAATGGTTATAGGACTTGAAGTCCACGCACAACTTAAAACTAAAAGTAAAATTTTTGGAAGAGAAGGATGTGAATTCGGGCATGACCCAAACACAGAAACAGGACCTGTAACGCTTGCTTTCCCAGGGGTTTTACCAGTTTTAAATATTGAATGTGTTAATATGGCAATTTTAACAGGTTTAGCATTGCATTCAACCATTCCATCACGTTGTAAATTTGACAGAAAACAATATTTTTATCCCGATTTACCAAAAGGTTATCAAATTTCACAATATGATGAACCAATTTGCCAAGGCGGTTGGATTCAAATTTCAAACAAAAAAATCGGAATTACAAGAGCTCACCTTGAAGAAGATGCAGGAAAACTTGTTCATGCTGGCGCTAGCGGATTATATGGTTCAAGCTATTCATTAGTAGACTTAAACAGAGCAGGAACTCCGCTTCTTGAAATCGTTTCAGAACCTGATATGAGAAGTTCTGAAGAAGCAAGGGAATATGTTGAAAACTTAAGAAATATTTTAAGATATATTGGCGTTTGCGACGGAAACCTTGAAGAAGGTTCAATGAGAGCAGATTGCAACGTTTCAATTCGCCCAATCGGACAAAAAGAATTTGGAACTCGTGCTGAAATCAAAAACGTAAACAGCTTCCGTTCTTTAGTTAGAGCAATTGAATATGAATTTGTTCGCCAAGCCGAAATATTAGAAGAAGGCGGAAAAGTTGTTCAAGAAACAAGACTTTGGGATGATAATTCAGGCATAACCTCATCTATGAGAGGAAAAGAAGACGCTCATGACTATCGTTATTTCCCTGAACCAGATTTAATGCCTTTAGAAATTTCATCAGAATGGATTGACAAAATTAAAGCAAAAATGCCTGAACTTCCTGACGAAAAAGTTAAAAGATATGTTGAACAAGGCTTAAGCGAATATGACGCTAATGTTCTTGTAAATCAAATGGAAATGGCATTATATTATGATGAACTTTTAAAAGCAGGGGCTGACCCTAAAACAGCTTCAAACTTCCTAATGGGCGAAGTTGCAGCATATTTAAAAGAAGAAAAAATTTCAATTAATGACTCAAAATTAACTGTTGAAAACTTTGTAAAATTATTAAATCTTTTGAAAAAAGGCACAATTTCAAATAACATTGCAAAAGGGCTTGTAATTGATATCTTAAAAACAGGTGCTGACGCTGAAAAACTTGTTGAAGAAAGAGGCTTATCTGTTATTTCTGATGAAAGTTCAATCTTGCCGATTGTTCAAAAAATCGTTGCGTCAAACCCTGAACAAGTTGCAGCTTATAAAGGCGGAAGAGATAAATTGTTTGGATTTTTTGTTGGCCAAGCAATGAAAGAAACAAAAGGAAGAGCAAATCCACAACTTTTAAATAAATTATTAAAAGAAGAGTTGGATAAATAATTTGAGTTTTAATATTATCTGTGTTAATATTAAAAAGCACACGCCCAAGTGGCGAAATTGGTAGACGCACCAGACTCAAAATCTGGCGTGGTTCACCCCACGTGCCGGTTCGAGTCCGGCCTTGGGCAAATAAATGACTCCCATTCTTTGGGAGTTTTTTATTGAGCCAAGTCCGGAGCAATCGCATAGCTTTTGCCCTCTCAGAAAACTTACCCATCGGGTATGGCAATGAAGTATTTTTAGATATTAACATACAAAAGCCACACAAGAAGGTACTCAAATGTTGCAAGAAGCAGGCTATGATTTGGAATCATGGACTTTAGATAAAACAGATGAACTGAAAGAACTATTTGAATTGGGTTATAAAGGAATTACGCATATTTTACCAGTAATAAGGTTTTAATTGCATACATTTATTATTTAAGACAACATAAGCACCGGTCCCGTATCCTGATGAAGCGTATAGCAAATCTATACCCATATCGTCACACAAAAGGTTATGAGAATATCTGTTGATAGCTTTTGTTGGATTATCGATAGTTAATTTTGAAACTGCGTTTAAAATATCATCATTATTTGTAACAGAATCATAAAATCTATTTTCAAAAATTGGATAGCTTTCTTTTTCTCCAATATATGTACCTTCTATCGGAACCGAACCTGCACCTTGTTCAATTCCAACTTGGACTGATGGTGCAAAATAGACTCCGGGTCCACATCTTGTTCTAGATGTTTTTTGCCAATCTAGGCCATTTTTTATAATATCCTTTGCAACATCTTTTGTCGAAGTACAATGAATTAACGATAAATATTTTGTCGAACTGGACGAGATGATTGAATTTTCAAAAAACTCTTTTATAGTACCATTAAAAACTTCACCATTTGATTTTATAAATTCAAAAGTTTTTTTATCCAAAAAATTTTTAATGTTTTTTTCTTCATCAACACCACAAAATCGAATATCCGCCGGTTTTTTACATGATAAAGAAATATTTGGTTGTCTAAAAGTTGAAAAGTTCGTTAATCTAATATTCATAAAAAATCCACTACCGTACAATTATATAAAACAAATAAAGAAAATAAATTGCCAAAAAATGACATTTCATTTATTTTAAGGTAAGTCAAGCCTAATCTGCAACCACGAAGACCCATCATAGGATTTGATTCTGGTAATGTTTCTGCAATATGAAGAAGTTCTTCTTTTTTAGTTGTGTCTTCATTTATTGCTTTCATTCCTGCAACTTCTGCAATTAAAGTTTCTTTTTCAGGTAAAAATTCATGCAATTGAGGATCAAGAAGTCTGATTGTCATGTGGCGTTTGCAACCTAGTGTCTTAAACATTGCATAAAAATCAGCAATTGCATTGGTAAAAGTTTGTCTAATGCTTCTTTTCTAGCTTCTTTTGTGTCTGCAATAAAATATTGCAAATGCCTATAAAAACAATGTAGATATATTATTACAAGCTATCAGCAAGGCACAAAATGGGCAAACCCTTAAGCTAAAATCTTCCAAATCAAAGGCATGAAAACGACGGTTAGAATTCCAACAACGATTAGCGCTAGTGTGCTCATGGTGATTTGTGTTTGGTTGCCTTTTTCAATACATTTTGATGTTCCGATAACATGACTTGCTGCACCGAGCGCAATTCCAATTGCAGTATTATTTTTAACCTTAACTAAATCCAAAATCTTATGCCCGAACATTCCGCCAACAACGCCCGTTAAAACAACCGTACAAACAGTAAGTTCGGGTGTTGCTTGCATTTGTTTTGCCGTTTCAAGCGCAAGAGGAGCTGTTATAGATTTTGGTAGCATTGAAGCAATAATCATCATTTCGCTATCGATGATTTTTCCAATCAAAACAACAAAAATAAGTGTCAAAATAACCGCAAAGAAAAACGAAAAATAAATCACTCTTTTATTTTTAAAAAGTTTATTGATATTTTTATATAAAGGATAGCCAAGACTAATTGTAGCAGGGATTAAAAGATATGTTAAATAATTTGCCGATTCAAGATAGGTTTCATATTTTATATTGAATATTTTTAAAATTAAAATTAATATAATTCCTGATAATAATATGGGCGAAATTGAGCGCAAATAGGGAATTTTGTTATATTTTTGAACAAATTTAAAAGCAAAAATCGTTGAAATTATTCCAAAAGGGTTAATCATTTTTATCTCCTTTGAATTTATTAATTTTATGTAATCTTAAAAACTTTAAGCCATATTCAACAAAAAGTCCAAGAGAAACGATTATCAAAAACGTTGTTAAAAACACAACAAGCAAAATCATAAGCCAATTTTCAAGCAAAAGTTCTTTATATTTAATTATCCCAACAACAAAAGGAACAAATAAAATCGCCATATTTTTAAGCAGAAAATTAACCGTGGTTTTAATATATTTTTCTTTAATAATTCCAAAATTAAGAGCAAGAGTAAAGAAAATCAACCCCAAAATTACGGGCGGAAAATTGATTTTTAAAATTTTTAAAACAAAAACAGCTATATAATATATTAAAAAAATTATAGCTAAACCAATTAAAAAATTTATGATTTTATTTAGATTTATCTTTTTCAAAATTTCCTCACAAAAATTAAGGCCCTTTAAATAAGAGCCTTAATATTAAATCATAAACAAAATTAAACTTCTACATATTCTTTTAAACGTTTTGAACGATTTGGATGTCTAAGTTTTCTTAAAGCTTTAGCTTCGATTTGTCTGATACGTTCACGAGTAACGCCGAATAATTGTCCAACTTCTTCTAATGTTCTTTGACGTCCGTCATCCATTCCGAAACGAAGTCTTAAAACATCTCTTTCACGAGGAGAAAGCGAACCCAATACTTCAGCAAGATCTTCTCTTAAAAGCTCGTGAGCAACTGTTTTAACAGGAGCGTCAGCGTCTTTATCTTCAATAAAATCGCCAAGACGAGAGTCTTCTTCTTTTCCTATCGGAGTTTCAAGAGATAAAGGCTCTTGAGCAACTTTAATAATTTCTCTTAATTTATTGATTGAAATGCCCATTTCTTGGCTTAATTCTTCTTCAGATGGTTTTCTTGCAAGTTCTTGAGCTAATTTTCTTGTAACTTTTTTAAGTTTATTGATTGTTTCAACCATGTGAACCGGAATTCTTATGGTTCTAGCTTGATCAGCGATAGCACGAGTGATTGCTTGTCTAATCCACCAAGTTGCATAAGTTGAGAATTTATAACCTCTTTCGTGGTCAAATTTTTCAGCTGCTCTAATCAAGCCAAGGTTGCCTTCTTGAATTAAATCAAGAAATAACATTCCACGACCTACATATTTTTTAGCGATTGAAACAACTAAACGCAAGTTTGCTTGAACAAGTTTTCTTTTTGCAACTGCGCCAGAGTTTCCACCTGCTACGATTTTTCTTGCTAAATCTATTTCTTCATCAGCCGTTAAAAGTTTAATTCTGCCGATTTCTCTTAAATACATTCTAACAGGGTCATCAACTGAAACACCTCTTGGAACGGAAATATCTCCCTCTTGTTGTTCATCTTCTTCGTGAGAATCAAAGAAAGATGGAACACTTACTGATTCTACCGTATTAACTCCTTGAGTTCTCATAATATTTGAAATGTTGTCTGTTTCAAGACCAGTACCTTCAAAGTATTCGTCTTCTTCAATCATTTCAGATTTGTTCATTACATTTATGACAGAACTTTCAGGGTTTCTTTTTCTACTCATTTAATTTATTCTCCAATCTGATTATTTTTGCTTTAGCTCTTGAAAAATTTGTGTCGAAATTTTTAATTTCTCTTCTTCGGATAAAGAATCATCTTTCAATAACTTTTTTAGTTCTTCTTTTTTATTCTGTTGTTTTAGCTTCTTTAATCTTGTTAACGTTTCTGCTATCGCCTTTTTATAGTCTTCTGTGGACAAATTATTGAATTGTTGCGAAGAAAAAATGTTATCCGAGATTTTCTTTTGTATGTTCTGATTGTTATAAAACTCGAGAAAAATTTTTTTTGCTAGTTCATCAACATTATTTATCTCAAGAATACATTTGTCAATTACGTCTAAAATCTTTTGATTTTCTTGATTTTGGGCTAAATAAGTTGAAGAATTTTCTTTAAAAAAGTTTTTCTTTTCGTCATTATCGGCACAAAATGCGAGTTTTATTAAATTTTCTTCCATCGTTTCGTATTGGTCATCGTTCGATAATGTTTTTCTGATTGGAACAAAATCATTATCTTGTGCGACCATAACGAGGTTTTCATCTTGCTGATTGCTTTTAACTTGATTTTTTAAGATATTTTCACTTACATCAAGTTTAAAAGAAGCTACTTTTATATATTCGTCCAAAATTACAGGATTTTTAATTTGCGACAAAATTTCAGCTATTTGGATGACATAATTGCTTTTTTCTTGAGGGGAAAGTTTAGCTTCCAATGACGAATAGATTTGTTGGAGCTGATAATCCAATAATAATGGCGCTTTTTCAACTTTTTTTAAATATTCTTCGCCACCAAATTCTCTGATATATTCATCGGGGTCTTTTCCTTGAATTTCTTGAACTACACGAATTTCGCAGACGTTATCGTTGTTGTGAAAATTTGAATCATATTGTTTGACATCACCCAAAGAATTAAAGATGTTTTTAATAACATCAGCACCATGTTCAATAGCTTTTTTGCCCGCTGAATCAGTATCAAAAGCAAGATAAATTCTTCTTGACGGGCAATATCTTGAAATTAATTTAATATGTTGAGGAGTCAAAGCAGTTCCGCAAGTAGCAACGGCGTTTTCAACACCTGCTAAGTGTGCCGAAATAACGTCAAAATACCCCTCCATAAATATTACGCTGTCTTTTTCTTTTATGGCGTCTTTTGCCCTGTTCATTGCAAATAAAATTGAGCTTTTGTTATATATTGAACTTTCAGGCGAATTTATATATTTTGGCATTTGCCCGTCTATTATTGCTCTTGCGCCAAAGGCAACAGTGTTTGAGTTGACATCTTTAATTGGAATGATTATTCTATTTCTAAATCTATCTAAGAAATTTCCGTCTTTTTCATAAACAAGTCCTGCTTTTGATAACTCATCAACAGTAAAACCAAGATTTGTTAAGTAGTTTTTAAGTTCAAAATTACCTTTAGGAGCAAGTCCAAGAGAAAATTTTCCTATAGCAACTTCGTTTATTCCTCTTTTTTCAAGGTATTCAAGAGCTTTTTGATTGCTTTGAAGATTGTTTTTAAAATATTTAACCGCAAGCTCCATAGCGTCATATAGGCGCTCTCTTTCGGCTTTATGAACTTGTGCATTTTTAACATCAAATTTTGGAAGCTCAATTCCAAGCGCAACGGCTTGCTCTTGAATGACTTCATTAAAAGTTTGATTATTTATTTTCATTAAAAAAGTTAAAACGTCTCCGCCCTCGCCGCAGCCAAAGCATTTGAAGATTTGTTTATCCGGAGTTACAACGAATGACGGCGTTTTTTCACCATGAAAAGGGCAAAGCCCTTGATAGTTTCTTCCTGTTTTTTTAAGTATCACATATTTAGATATAACATCCACTATATCTAAACTATCTTTAATTTTTTCAATTGCTTGTTGATAAGATACTTCTGCCATTAGCTAATATAAACTCAAACTTCCAAAATTTTTTAAAAAATTCATCATTCTGATTACTTATAACACTTAAACACCATGCTTTAAAGGGTATTTTGTTAAATTATTTAAAAAAGTTTACAATTTACAAAACATAGTATTTATGGTTAAATTTAGTTGTTAGAGTGGTATAAATGGCAGATTTTTCAAAGGATACAGTAGAATATTTTGAAAAAATGATAACTAAAAAGAAGATTAATCTTTCTTCTTTATTAGATAAAATCGATGAAAAGTTTTTGCCGATGGATGTTGCTAAATTGTATAACCATATTTTGATTTCAAAAGATGATTTTGAATTGTTGAATTTGGTTTTAAGAAGAATAAATAAGAAAAAATATTTTGCAAATTTTGAAGCCTTAAACGACTTTATTTTAAGGCAAAATAGAAACAATGATTTTAATAATTTAAAAGTTTTGGCAATTAAAACTCTTGGAAATTATAATAATAAAAAAGCTGTTAATTCGCTTCTTTTTTGTTTAAACGATAAAAATTCTAACTATAAAATTAAACTTGCTTCAGCGGAAGCTTTGGGAAAAATTGGCGATATAAGCGCTTTTGAAAGCCTTGGAAATATTATTCAAGATGAAAATGAAAAATCAGCTTATGTTAAAGAGGGCGCTGTGATTGCGCTTGGAAGTCTTGGCGACAATCGAGCGTTGGATGTTTTTAATAATATAATTAATGCTAAAGAATTTTTTCAAGAAAAATTCACATATTTAAAAGAAAGCATTGTTGAAACATTATCTAAATTTGATATTTCAAAAAACCAAAAAGCGCTTAATATTTTAAAAACCTCACTTTTGGATAATAGCGCAACAGTTAGAATTGCAGCAATTGAAACCTTAATGAATTCAGAATATGACGCAAATTATGATTTAATTTACGATAGATTAAAATATGACGACGATGTTGAGGTGAAGAAAAATGCACTTGTTGCGCTTTATAATATTTCAGATGAGAATATTTTAAACGAAGTTATAGAGGGCGATTTTTGTGATGAACTTAAAAATTATGCTAAAGAAATTTTAGAAAGTATACAAGAAAATGAATAAAAAAGGAATAATATTATTATCAGGCGGGCTTGATAGCCTTGTTTCATTAGATATTGCAAGAAAAAAATGCGATGTGGTTTTAGCTTTATTGTTTAATTATGGGCATAAAGCTTTTGAGGATGAACTTAAAGCAAGCAAGGAAATTTGTAAATATTATAATATTGAACAAAAAGTTATAGAACTGCCATTTTTAAAAGAATTATCCGATAACGCCCTAACAAATAAGGATAAGAACAATCTTGATACGCTTGATGGGGTTTGGATTCCAAATCGTAACGGATTATTTTTGAATATCGCAGCAGCATATTGTGATAAATTAGATATAGATTATATTATTTTTGGCGCAAACAGGCAAGAGGGGGTTGATTTTCCAGATAATACAAAAGAATTTGTTAATTCAACCGAAGAATTTTTCAAATATTCAACAATTAAAAATCCAAAAGTTGTTGCGCCATGTTTAGAATTTGATAAAATTCAAATAATCAATTATGCTATTGATAATAACGTTCCATTGAACTTATTAAAAAGCTGTTATGAAGGAAGCAAAACAACTTCAAAAAAACATTGCGGAAAATGTATGTCATGTAAATTGTTGTATAACGCAATATTGAACAGCAAAAAACCGGAATTAATTAAGGAAATATTTTAAAATGCACACTAAATTTATCGAAAAAGAAATTAAATATATAGGCTCTCAACTTGCTCCGCATTGGATTTATAAGAATTTTCATCTTCAAGGCGATGCTATTGTTGCTTTTGTTGGCGAGGTTGATGTTAAAATCACGGAGATGGTTGATATTGAAGATGTTATAAATAATGACAGCATTTATTCTAAAAAAATGTTGAATTTCATAATTGAGCAATTTAATTTGCCGCTTGAACAAATGGTTTATGCTCAAAGATTATTTATGTCTATTATTAAAGAAACTCTTGAAAGCTATGGCAAAAAAGTTACAAGAGATGGGGATGATTTATTTTTTGATAATCGAAAATTATCTGTTTCAATCGCAACAAAATCAATAACATCTTGCTTAATCCACAGCGCTCTTAATATAATTAAAGACGGAGCGCCTATTCAAGCTTCTGATTTAACAGAAATCGGAATAGCTGATATTGAAAAATTTGCCAAAGAAATTATGAAAAGATATAGTGAAGAAGTTGAATCAATAAAAATGGCAACATACAAAGTCAGAGGTGTAATTGAATGATACCGAATAAACCAAACAGTTACCTTGCATATAAAAAAAGCAAATTGACAACTCCTGTTATTCAAGAAAAGAAAAAAATTTCTAAATTCAGCTTTATTTGTCAGTTGTTTTTGGCAACTTTTGTTTTTATTTTTATAATAATTGTTTTTGTAATTATGAGATATTCTCAAAAAATGGATATTGAATATTCTAAAAACGAGCTTATTCAACAAGAAGATGAAACAAGCGAAAATTTGGTTAGTTATGATAACGAAAATCAAGGAAAAATCGATAAACGTTTGATTTTGCTTCAACAAGAAGAAAATGCTCCAAGCGAAGCTAAGTTAACAGAAAAGAAAAAAGAAGCAGAAATTATTGATCCTAAGCTTATTGAAGAAAGCAAAAAAATAGAAAAAATCGAAAAAGAAAAAGAAGCCAAGAAAAATCATCAAACAGATGAAGCTTCAAAAGATGAAACCAAGCCAAGCTTAAAAGGATTGTTAGATGAAGTTAAAAAATCCAATACTCACGAGCTTAAACCCGCTATAAACACCAATATTCAAACAATTATGTCTAAAGTATTGATTGGAAAATATGCAACTCTTGAAGAAGCTCAAGCAGCTCAGGTTTCAATTAAAGCAAATAATTCAAATCTTTCTCCTTATGTTAAAAAAATTGGCGAAATATATGCTGTTCAAACAGGCTCTTATCAAGATTTTAATGTTGCTAAAGTTCAAGCTCAAAACCTTAAATCAAAAGGCTATGAAGTTTGGATTTATCAACAATAATTAATTTTATTTATTTTTATTTTTTCTATTTAAAAAAATGCCGACTAATTTCTTAATCGGCATTTAACTTTATTATTTCAATTGATTGGTTTTGAATTAGAATTCAATTCCAGAGTCTTGAATTTGAACTTTTGATTTCTTTTTAGAATTGTTCAAACTGATTTTTTGAACTTCATCAGCTTTGCTTAGAGTTCCTGCTGAAGCTGTATCATCAACTTCATCTTCTTCGCCTGATAAGTCAACTTTAGCAGCCGCTGACATTATGTTTGAAGTTTGGTCGATTGTGTTATCTGATACTTTAGATGTTTTTGAAACTTCTAATTGTTCCTTAGGAATTTTAGCTACGTTGATGTAAGAATCTGCATTTTTTACATCCGGTTCATCAGGATCAACCGGTGGAACTGGAGGGCAGTCTTCTTTTTCTACAACTTCCCAAGTTCTTGTAGTTGTTTTTGGTTCAAATTTTTCAGTTTCGGTACGAGTCTTATCATAAACTAAGATGAAGTCTTTTTCGTTACCGTTTTTGTCAAATTTGATTGTATGTTTTTTATCATTATAAGTTGTGATTCTATCTGTTTTGGTTGTTGTAGTATCTTCACCATACTTAGTTGTTGTAGTAATTACATCGTCTTTTGTTTCAGTTTTTTTGCTGATTACGTATGGACCATTTTTAGTAGTAGATTCAATACCACCTTCAACTTTTTTGGTGTGAGAATCATAGTTTCCAGTGTAGTCAAAATCATCAGGTTTTGGATCATATCCATCTTTATCATCAAAGTTAAATCCACCTTGATCTCTAACTTCGATATAACCTTTAGATTCAGTTCCTTCCGGAAGTCCTGCAAGTTGGTCAGGAGTTAAGTCAGCGTCTGAAGCATAGAATGTATCATTCTTATCTAAGAATAATTTATCTGTGATGATTTTTGAAATTGCTAAGTTGTCATCATCAGCGTCAAGGTGAACTTCAGGTCCTTCAAGAGGTTCGATTTTTTCATCCCATTTATGGTCACCTGATAAGTAGTAGCCTTCTCTGAAGTAGCCGCCTGTTGGGTCTTTATCTAATTTATCAACATTTTGAGCAGTTAATTCAATACCAGCGTCAACATTATCAGCATTTTTTAAATTTAATGTGATTGAACCGTTGCTTGGGTTTGCAGGGTCTTTAACTACTTCTGTTGTGATTTTTAATTTAGTTTTGTTAATATCTAAAGCAGTTTTACCTGTTCCGGTTCTATCTGTTGAAACGCTTTGTGGGAATTTTTTAACAGCTGCATTAGCGTCAGCTTGAGCAGTTCCTGTTACATCGTCAGTTGTAACGTTTCCGTTAGCAAAGATTTGAGTAACTGTGTCTTTAGCGTTTTCAGTTGCTTTCTTAACTGTTAAACCATTAAGAATAACATCATGTCCTGATTCAACAAAGTTGTTTGGAGCTTCAAGAGATGAATTTACAAATTGGATATCGCCTTTTGTATAGAATTTATTTGCTCCACCTGCTTTATAATCAACATTAACTGATTTCAAGCTATCTTCACTTGTGAAATTATTATCACCTTTAGCGTTGAACGCTAAGCGGTTTCCATAAGTTAAAGTTGGCATTGTTGTTTTTTCAGCGTTGATATCACCACCTGTTGAAGTGATATTCATATTATTTCCTGCAACTAATTTAGCGGTGTCATCAATTGTAACGTCTGCTGCGCCTTGTTTTCCAAATGTTACTGTTTTATAAGCTGTAACATTAACATTGTTTTTACCGTTTAAAGAGCCGTTGTTTGTAATATTTACAGCACCCTTTTCAGAAGTGATGTTAATATCACGAGTTGTGTTGATATTTGATGAATTTGTAACTGTAACGTCTTTTTCGGTTGAAGTTGCATTTAAGTCACGAGCGTCAGCTTTTGCAATTTTGTATGTAAAATCAATAGCGTCAACTGTTCCATCATCAATAACGTTTCCATCATTATCTCTTGAGAATTTGATTGAATAAGCACCTCTTTGAACAGTTGCGTTGTCAAATACTAAATTACCGTTTGTTTTTAAGTTAATGTCGTCGCCAACTTTTTTAGCTCCATCAACAAGTTCGATTTCAGAGAAAGTTGAACCATTTTTAACTGTTACATTGTTTAAGCCAGTTGTTCCATCTTCATAGAATGTGATGTTGTCATAAGCTAAAGTAGCATTATCAATTGTTGTGTTGTTAGCTTTAAGTGCAAGTTTTTTGCCTGCTGCAACAATTGTTTGATTCATGCCATTTTCATCGACATCTGAAACAATGTTAATTTCGCCTGTTAAAGCATTGTTAGCATCAGCAACTTTAACATCAATGTTACCTGAAGCGTCAGCTATAGTATTTTTAATTGTAATCTTTTTATTACTTGTTACATTTAAGTCTTTAGCTTCTGAAGTATCAACAACGTTTTCAACTTTAACTAAAGATTTTTCAATGTTGACTTCATTGCCACCATTAATATATGTATTACCTTGGGCAATTAATTTAGAATTTTCAATGTTTGCTTTGCCGTTTTTAGCGCTGATATATAATCTACCAGTGTTTTTATCAACAGCAGAAGCGCTTGAATTTAATGTACCGGCAACAGCACCGTCTGTTAACAATAAAGAATTTTTAATATTAACATTATCTTTTGCGTTTAATACAAGTTCGCCACCATTATAGTTAGTTGTGTTAACTGATGGGTTATTTGCAGCATGTAAACGAGATTTATCAATGTTGATATCATGGTTTGATGTAATTAAGATATTACCGTTTTCGTCGTTAACCATTTTTGTTGCTCTAACGATTGAATTTGAAATGTTTACGTTAGAACCTGCTGCGTTTGTATTGTTTGTAATATATAAATCACCTGTTTGAATAGCTGTTTTTGTTGGGTCTTGAGCTAATAAACCTTTGTTATCTATATTAATATTACGTTTTAAATCAGTTTTTGAATCAGCGTCAACTTTTTGGTTTGATGAAGAATATCCGTTAACTTTATATTTGAATGTAACGCCATCTGCTGTTACAAGGCTAACATTTGAGAATGATTTAGCACCTTGAGAATCAATATAGTTACCACTGTCGCCTGTTCTTAAGATTGAATCAACATAATTGATGTTGTCTGCAACCATATTGAATGATTTATTAGCATATAAATCAGCGCCATTGACATCAATTGAAGCACCAGGAACATAAACAAATCCTGAACCAGTGTTAGAGCTGAAGTGGATAGCTCCGTTATTGAATGGGTTCATTTTGTTCAATACATTTTGTTGGTATTGAGCCATTTGTTCATCTGTAAAACCTTTCATGGTTTGAATGCCATCAAATCCAAGAGTACTTAATGTCATTGAGTTAACATTTACTCTTGAACCAGCGCCAAATTGAATACCATTTGGGTCGATTAATAAAACTTTACCTGTTTGTTGGAAAGAAGAGCAATTATTTGCAGCACATCCATCATAAATGTAACCATCAATTTTCATTTGGCCGTCGCTGACTAATGCGTGAGTTTGACCTCTTCCAGAGTATAAAAAGCCTAATGATTGGTTAGAATCCAATAATACATTATTGGCTGTTGTTTGCATGAATGCACCATCGCCCGCATCGCCTTTAGCTGTGATTGTTGTATTTAATCTATCAGCAGAAGTTGTAATATCAACGTTTGGGGTGTGGTTAATAACGTTATCAACTGTAAATTCAGCATGAACAGCAGCCGTACTTACAGATAAAAATGCAAGCAAAGCGCCGAACGTGGTTAGCTTCTTTTTAAATTGACTCATTTTATGTTCCCTTTCATTGAAATAATTTAGTTGCTAAATAATCCCTTACATAGAATTAAAACCATGTAAATTTAAAAATTTTACATATACAATACTCATTTTTTACAAAATTTAACATAAATCCTGTGCCTTTCATACTACCAAAAAATTTTACACAAATCAAATCTTGATATACTATGTATATTCCACAATATATAAAAATTTAACATTATTTTACATAAGGGCAAAAAAATTTTTTTTGGTGTTTTTTTTCTAGTAAAATATATAAAAAATCATCAATTTAATTTATTGAGATTAAGTAATTAATGTTTTATTATTGAATAGCAATATATTATATTGCCGGTGCTATTTAAAGGAATTAATGTAGTGTATAAAACAATTTTGAAAAATGTGAAATACTGCTCAATTGCTCTAGCGACTTGTTTAATTATGACAAGCAGTGCAGTATACGCTGAAGATCCATCAACCATGTCTGGTCTGCAAAATATGGTTGGTAATTTTGATGCTGGTGTAATCGACCAATCTAATTTAAGACAAATCAAAGATTATGAACAAAAAATTAGAGACGATAGAGAAAAAGAACATCAGGAAGAAAACATTCAGATGAACAAACAAATGAAAGATCAAATGAAAGATCTTCCAAATAAAGAGGTTAGTTTTCAATTAAACTCTATCCATATTACAGGTAACACTGAATATACGGAAGAACAATTGATGAACCTTGTTTGTCAAAAAATAGGTCAAGAAGTTACAATCAATGACCTTATTGCAATGTCCAACGTAATCACAGAATTTTATCAAAGAAATGGTTACATCTCTACAACTGCTTATCTTCCACCTCAAAAAGTTGAAGATGGTAATGTTGAAATCGTTGTAATGGAAGGTAAATACGGAAACATTACAATTGAAGGCAATAAATGGGCAAGAAAAAAATATTTAAATGCAACTTTCTTAAGAGATAAAAACATTAAAGAAGACAAAGTATTAAATATTGCGGATATTCAAGAATCTTTAAGAGAATTGAACGCAACAGACTATATTAAAGGTGCTGTAGCATTACAAGATAACGAAGATTCTGAACAATATACAGACTTAACATTAAATGTTAAAGACCGTTTCCCAATCGACTTTGACTTCAGATTTGATAACCAAGGTCGTTCTTCTGTTGGTTTAAATCGTTTCACTATTTTTGCCGGCATGAAAAACTTAACAGGTTTTGGCGATCAACTTTTATCAACAACTTCTTTAGCTAGAAGCACTGTTGGACAAGGTGTTTTCTATTCAGTTCCAATCGGAAGACACGAAACCAAGTTAAATATCGGTTATTCTTATTCAGGTACTAAACTTGATAGAGGTCCATACAAAGACCAAGATATCAGAGGTAAATCACACGCATTCTATATCGATTTATCAAGAAGATTGATTAAAACTGAAAACTATAAATTATATGGCGATATCGCATTTGATATGAGAAATTCAAATACTACGGCATACGGTCATGACCTACCCGGTAGCGGATATAGAACTCGTGCTATCAAACTTAATTTAACAAATATCAAAGATGATAGATACGGTAAATGGTATGCAAATATCGGTTTAGCAAAAGGTATAGATATCTTTGGAGCTACAAACTCATCTGTATTTAACACAGTTCCAGGGGTTGACCATAGAAGAGTTCCAACAAACAGAATGTTCAAGGTTCAAGCTTCAGCTACTCGTTTACAAGTTCTACCTTGGAGAATGTTAGGTATCTTTACTGCTAACGGTCAATGGGTAAACAGAGATGTTTGGTATGCCGATAAAATGCAAATTGGTGGTATTTCATCAGTTCGTGGTTTTGAAGAAGGCTACTTCTTAAGAGATTACGGTGTTACAGCTAATGCTGAATTCAGAGCGCCTGTTCCATTCTTAAATCACTTACCTGAAAAACTTAGATTTATCGATGATTCAATCAGATTGGCAGCGTTCTGCGACGTTGGTTGGTTCGGCGATTATAATAGAAGCGTTCCAAGCTCATCATTTGTAATGAGTGTTGGTGGCGGTTTAGTTCTTAAAATGACAAGATACTTGTCAGGTAACATCTACTTCGGTGTTCCAATTGTAAACAAACCTCAAGACGCTTCAAGCTTCAGAGTCCACTTTATGGTTACAACAAACATCCTATAATAAATACATAGGATAAAGAAAATAAATAAAACCGCAGGCACAACGCTTGCGGTTTTTTAATGCTATGATTATCAACATTTAATATGCAATCTATAACAAAATTAATCAAATAAGTTTTTGCTATAGTTTTTTTCACTATTAAACCTTTCAGCGAAAATTAGCTATAAATAATATCTAAAATTTAACAAATTAAATAACTCAAAATCTAACAGCAAAAGACTTGACAAGACTATTAAACAAAAAACACACCAAACAAACTTGACTAAAATTCATTAAATACAGGAAGCTCAACCAATAATACCAAAGCAAACAACATTTGGCTATAGCATTGCTAAAAAATATAAATTAGCCATCAAAAAAAATCTCATAAACTCAATTTTTGCTATCAAAACGCAAAAATATCGACCACAAATAAATATCCTTTAGCTGTTGTCAATCACAATATAAAACTACAAACAAAAAGCCATTGTTTTGCGTTAATTGAAGCTCAAAAATTTTTGAATAAAATAAAATTTCCACTACAAACAAATATCCTATAGCCAGCATTATTACACAATTCAATTATTGCAAAATTGATTGATAGTTGAATTTAACTGCACTTTTAAGCAAAGAAATCTATAGAAATCCATAAAGCAAATTTCTATAGCCATTTTCTAATTATTAATTAAAATCAATCATAAAACGGCTCAAAATAAAGTTTCTATAGACACATTTTCCGTCCCAACTATCATTCACCAAAAACAGTACAAGACAATACATGTTAAATAAGCAGACCATTATTAAATTTTGCTATAGAAAAATCGGCTATAGATTTTTTCTTTACTGTTGATAAGCTTGGAACAACGGCAAGTACAACGCAAGAGCCAAAATACCAACAATAATACCGATAAAGATCATAAGCATTGGTTCAATTAGCTTCGTAAAGCCATCAATAACGCCATCTAATTTTTTATCAATAAAATTAACGCAATGATACAACGAATCGCCCAAACGACCAGATTGTTCACCTGTTGCAATCATAAAAGTCATCATAGTAGGAACTTCATCCACCGCTTTAAGCGCAACAGATAAGTGTGTACCTTGTTGAACCTTTGTTGCAACTTGCATAATCGCCGTTTTTAAAACAAAATTTTCCATTGTTAAATTTGCCAAAAATAAACAGTCAACAATCGGAATACCAGCCTCATAAGCAACTTGAAGAACCGCAATAAAGTTAGCAAAATTTGAATATTTCATCATTTCAGACAACATTGGCAATCTTAATGAGAGTTTATCAATCCAATGTCTAATAGTCGGGTTTTGATAGCCTGTTCTGATTGAAAAAATAAACCCAAAAACCGCAATAATACAAAGCGGCCAATATTTCTTAATAAATATACCAGCATTCATACACGCTTTTGTAATCCAAGGAAGCGGTTTTCCAAGGTTGTTGAACATTTCATCAAACGCAGGAAATACAAAAACAAGCATAATTATAATTGCTATAATCGCAAGAGCTACAACAATTGCAGGATAAATCAAAGCACCAATAACTTTAGATTTAATGGCATCTTGCTTTTTCAACAAATCCAACATACGTACAAGGGTTTTATCCAATTCCCCAGAGTCTTCCCCTGCTTTTACAAGCCCGATATAAACCCTTCCAAATACCAAACGATATTTTTCAAGAGTTTCGCCAAGAGTTGAACCGCCAATGATTTGTTTTCTAAACTCATGGCTCATGCTTCTTATTCTAATTGAATCTGAATTTTGTTCGATAAATAATAAAGATTCAATAATTGGAATACCTGTTGAGGTTAAAATTTCCAATGTTGAAGTAAAATCGATTTTTTCTCTTAAACTTAGGGTGCTGATTTTGCCATATTTAAGCTTATTCTTTTTATTAGCGCTCTCATCTGCCACAACGGAAACAGGCAAAAGCCCCATTGCACGCACTTTTTTTCTAGCCTCAGCGATATCATCAGATTCAACTGTGCCTGTAACAAAATTTTTATTGTCTTTTAAAGCTTTGTACTTAAATATTGCCACTATATTTCACTCGCTAAGCCTAAAATTCTTACTTGTTCATCAATTGTTGTTTCGCCCTCTAAAATGTGTCTTAAACAAGACATTTTAAGGGTTTTCATACCTTGCTTAACTGCATAATCTTCAATTTCAACATCATGCGCACGTTGAGCAATCATTTTTCTAATTTCATTATTCATAACTAAAATTTCAAGAACCGCCAAACGTCCTAAATAGCCCGTGTTTTTGCAGTTTGGACAACCATGGGGTCTATATAATTTAGTTTGAGTCAATTGCTTAATTTCAACAGGATCAGTCAAAATTTTTCTAGCTTCTTCTTCGGTTGGATAATATTCTTCTTTGCACATCGGACAAAGTTTTTTAACCAAACGTTGAGCAATAATGCCTGATAAAGTTGAAGAAATTAAATAATCTTTTGCGCCCATTTCAATCAAACGGGTAATCGTTGCTGCAGCTGAATTTGTGTGGACAGTTGATAATACCAAGTGACCTGTTAAGGAAGCTGAAATAGCAACTTCAAGCGTTTCGTAGTCACGAATTTCGCCGATTAATATCGTATCAGGGTCTTGTCTTAAAATTGCACGCAAAGAATTTGCAAACGTGATACCTGCTTTTGTATTAATTGACGATTGGTTAACGCCCTCCAACTTGATTTCAACCGGATCTTCAATTGTTGTAATATTAACGCTATCAGAGTTCATATATCTTAAAAGCGCATACAACGTTGTTGTTTTACCTGAACCCGTTGGACCTGCTGTTAAAACAATACCGTGCGGAGCTGAAACAAGATATTTAATCTTTTTGATATCGTCTTCATAAGCCCCTACTATTTCGATTTTATCAGCTTTTGCTTGAACAGAGTCCATTTGCGGTGCAAGTACACGGATAACCATCTTCTCACGACCAGCGACAGGCAAAGTATTTACACGAAAATCTTGAGCTTTATTTTTATATTTCAAAGTAAATGAACCATCTTGCGCACGTCTGTGTTCTGCAATATTCATTCTTGAAAGAACTTTAAATCTTGAAATAACCGAACTATCAACTTTTGGCGGAATTTTGAGAGCATTAACCAAAGAACCATCAATTCTAAGGCGCACCCTGTATCCGGTTGAAAGTGGCTCAATATGGATATCTGAGGCACGTCTGTCTATCGCCATGGTTATAATTTTATTTGCCAATTGAGAAACAGCGCCGCTCGAATCTTGAACTTCTTGTTCAACTTGTTCCCATAAATCCGTCGAATTAGCGTCAGATTCCTCATCTTCATCAATCTTTTGCAAGATTTCTTCTGTATCTGAATTATCAACGTTGTAATATGTATTTAAGAAATTTTCAAATTCAACGTGCGTTACAAGCACAATTGAAGGCTTCAGTCCTGTTTGATAAACGATTTCATTGATAACCTTAGTATCATTAGGGTTTACCATACCAACAACGAGGGATTTATCAGTCATGCTCAAAGGAATAACTTTATTAATTCTAACAAATTCCTCGGGCAAAATTGATATTGCTGTCGGAAGCGCTTTTAATTGCTCGCTTGTCGCATATTTTAAGCCCATTTGAGCGCCAAGAGCTTCTTTTAAATCTTTAATCGTAACAAAACCAAGTTTGACAAGAATTGAACCCAACGGAACGCCTTGCGCTTTGCTTTCGCCAAGAGCAATTTCAAGCTGTTTATCATTAATCAAGCCTTCTTCCATTAATATTTCACCAAGTTTTTTAGTTCTTGGAGAAGAAACTTTTGATAAATCGCCTTTACCTGTTTTAGATTCATCTTCCTTTGGTTCTATTTTATTTTCAATTTCAGGAGCCGATTGCTCTTCATCTTCGTTTTCATCGTTATCAAAATCTAAATCAGCGTCAATTTCATCTGCTTTATTACCATCTTCATCAGCGCCATCTGAAAAATCCAATGAAACGTTGTCTTCGTCTAAATCTATATCACCATCGGAAGAAATATTTAAAAAATCGTCGTCATCGTCATCTACAATATCATCGTCGTCATCGTCTTTTACATGCAATAACGACATATCAACCTGACCATGGTTTTGAGAAAACTTTTTCAAAAAAGCATTAAACAACAAATCAAAATTATCTTTTGTTAGATAAATAAATTCAATTTTGTTATCAATAATTTTTGAAACGTAATCAATGATTTTATCTTTATTTGAAGAAGAATACACAGCTATAAAAAAGACGTCATTTTGCATATTGACAGGCACAAAAGATAACTCTTGTGCCTCTGATAATTCAAATTTGTCAGCTAATTCAAAATTTATTTTTCTAATTAGTTTGTTTATTATACTATTATCCATTTTTAATCAGTTTCTATAGGTCGTATATTTTTCCGCTTGGTTGATTGTCACTATTATCCAGTGCAGTTGAATCGCCATCTTTAATAATATGAGGAGTTACAACCATAACCATTTCATTTCTTTCTTTGTTGCTTGAACTTTTTCTAAAGAATGCACCAACGAAAGGTAGGTCAGATAATAATGGCATTTTGCCGTTTGTTTGATCTTCTGTTTCTTTGATTAAACCTGCAAGAATCAATGTTTCACCATCACGAACTCTTATATTTCTAAGCTCTAAGTCACGTCTTTGTAATAATGTAGCTGCAACATTGCCGTCTGCGTCAGTTACTCTTGATTTTACTGTTGCAAATTCAGGAGTGATGTTCATCGCAACATATCCATCCGGAGAGATGAAAGGCACGATTTCAACTTTAATACCTTCATCTGAACCGATATTATATGTTCTTTGAGCAGTACCTGTTTGACCTGAATCTGTATTTGTTGAAGTCAAATATTGACTTGTTACAGATTGAATATAGTCAGAAGTCATATCTATCGTAGCTTTTCTGCCGTTTGTAACCATAATCTTAGGATTTGTTAACACTCTTCCGTTTTGATGATCGATTGCATATTGAAGAGTATATAATAAAGCATGGTTGTTTGACCTTGTTGCCGTTTGGTTTCCGCTCTTATCAAGAACTTCATGACCCCACATAAAGAATGGATTTGAAGCACTGCCAACCGTGAAGTTTGTTCCGTCAAAACCTAGTGAAATGAACGGTGTATATAAGTTCCAAGTGTTATTGAATGCTTTTGAACCTATGTCATTCAATTCAATAATTGAAACTTCGATATAAGCCATCATTTGTTTTTTATCATGTTCAGCAATGAAATCTTTAATCATTTCAGCTTGTTCAACAGAACCGCCATAAACCCCGACTCTTCCTAAATCTGTAAAATAAGCTACAGACATTGGTTTTGTTGGGAATGATGTTAAGTTTTCGCCTGATGTAGATGATGAAGAAGATGAACCGCTTGAAGAGGAATTACTGCTACCGACTTGACAAGCAACAATACCGCCACCAAGAACTATATCTTCGTTTTCCGTATCATCATTTTCTTCCCCTTTAGAAGAGCTGTCAGATGAATTTGAAGATTGGAACAAAGAATCGCAAATCAAAGCAGCCATTTCTTTTGGAGTTGTGTGATTAACTTTGAAATTGCTAACCAACGGTTTTGTATCTAATGACGGTAAAATTCTTTTAACCGCCGCAACGTCCGCAGCCGAACCAAAAACTACAAGTTGGTTGGTTCTAGGATTTGATGTTACGATTGGTTGATTTGTTAAACCGAAAATATTAGATGTAAAAATGTTGTCGTTTAAGAATTTTGCAACATCATCAGAATTAACATATCTAACAGGCAACATTGTCATGTTTTTTCTTGTGTAAGCGTTTGTTTTAGCTGCTTCAAGAGTCATAACCGTGATTGTATTGCCATCTTTAACATAAGTTAATTTAGATGATTTGAATATAACCATAAAAGCGTCGTTTAAGTTGATATTGTTTAAATCCAGCGTGATTTTTCCATCTACTGATTCGTCAAAAACAATATTTAATTTCGCTTTTGAAGCCAACATTCTTAAAACTTGTTTAAGGTCAGAATTTCTTAAAGACAAGTTAATTTTAGAATTTGAATTAGTAATAACAGGGCTAACATCCAATTTTAATGATGTTTCAACCCCTCTTGCTTCAGGAGAATTGATATTCAATAGAGCCGAATTTGTCTGCGCTTGTCCATATAAATATGAACTTGACATACTATCCAAATAGCTCAATTTTCCATCATCATAACCAAAAGCAGTACTTGTAAGCATTGTTAAGCTTAAAAGTGATAAGCATATTTTATTTAAGTTTTTGCATATTGCTTTTTGCATTTTATATTTTCTCCCAAAGGTTCTTCTTATCTAGCATTTACCTGTATTTCATTTTCCGAAATATATGCTGGCGGTTTTTGTTTAGCGTTTTGATTATCAGCCGATAAACTATTCACACTATAATATTGCTTTCCGCCGCCTTGTTTTGCAGTAAGGAATTGAGCATTTCCCTCAAATTTTGTTGTGATTTTAAATTCCTCGCCAACATTTGCTCTATATATATCTTTTCCATAAGAAACAATAACAGCATTTCGAGTAATATCCAAAACTCGATAATCATCCAATCTATCGCCTCTTTGAACAAAATAATCATTATTATCAAGCGTTATAATTGCAGACGGTTTTTGTTCGTCATACATAATACCTGAAACAGCTATAGTAAGCATTTTATCCCTAACATCATTAACCACCCCATAATCTTTAGGAGGTTTTGGAATATTAACTTTATCATAAGCTATTATTCTTTCGGGTTGTTGAATGTATTTTCCAAGTGGCATGAACGGATTATCTCTGCCTGTTGGGATAATTGTAACTATTTCTTTCTTTTGATTTTCTTCATTTTCTTTAATTTCATCTGTTGTTAATTTTTCACCTTGCTCTTCATTAACAACATCAATATTATCAGGATTTCTTTGCTCAATTTGCTCTGCTGTTGTGTTATTTAATTGCTCTTGAACATTTTCCTTAACTATAGAAGTATCATTGTCTTGAAAAAATGTGATGTAATAATATACACCCGCAACAACGATAACAAAGAATAATATAGCAACCAAAACAGGTGAAATTGAGCTCTTTTGCTGTTTAATTCCAATTTCATCTTTTCTTGAAATTATTTTATCGTCTTTAACTTCAGACTCATCAATAATAGGAACATCTGAAGCAGTTTCATCAAGCCCTTGAAGAGCGGAATCTATATCAATATCATTGACATCATTTTGATTAGTTTCATCATTATTAACCCCAAAAGCGTCAAATGCTTTTTGTTTTGGAGAAGAATCTTCTTTTAAAATTCGGTTTAATTCAGCGTCTTCTGCTTCTTCGTCATCCGAAACAAGCTCCAGTTCATCACCCAAGTTGATTAATTTGTCATCAACTTCGTCCTTAGAAGATTTGTCCTTAATAGAAACAACGTCGGATTTTTGAGCTTCATTAAGAGTTTCGTCCCAGCTAATCGAATCTAAATCGTCAACTTGGATTTCCCCATCACTATCAATTATAAAGTCTTTTTCATTGTCTTCAAACATTAATTTTAAAACTCTTTAATACTAATTTTAATACTATACTTTCATTATATCTTAAGTTTACTATGAGTTCCATTTTTGTCAAAATGTTACTATTTAGTAATATTCTTCGTCGTAAGTTAATTCAATTCCTGCTGCAATTATTGTATCTCCACTGTTCACACCACACTCTTTAAGAGCGTCATAAATCCCCATAGAATCCATTATATTGGTAAATCGCTTGATTTGATATGTGTTTCTGATA
Organism: uncultured Candidatus Melainabacteria bacterium; assembly: GCA_934667125.1. Classification (GTDB taxonomy): domain Bacteria; phylum Cyanobacteriota; class Vampirovibrionia; order Gastranaerophilales; family Gastranaerophilaceae; genus RUG14156. The sequence continues at coordinate 232,072 of CAKULF010000001.1, forward strand.
TCTGTAACCGAAGCAATTCTTTTTAATTTTCCGCTTGTAATACTATATGTATTTTTGTTAAGTTTAACAATTTCAAATTCAGAATCGTCGTTATCCATTGAGCCCAGATCTTCTTCGATATCCAAATCAATATGTATATCTTCGATTTCGTCCATTTTTTTATACATATAATTTAAAAGTTCTTTGATTCCCTGCTGAGTCGCAGTTGAAATTACAAAGATATTTTCCTTATCAATTCCAAGCTTTGAAAACTCTTCTTTAATTTCAAGACTGTGTTCGCTATCAACCAAGTCGCACTTATTTAAAACAAGAATTTGCGCCCTTTTAGACAATTCTTCATCATATTTTTTCAATTCTTGATTAATTTTTTTATAATTTTCTATTGAATTTTCAACCGAAATATCAACAACATGCAATAATAGCTTACATCTTTGAACATGACGCAAAAATTCATGACCCAAACCAAGCCCTTCACTAGCTCCTTCTATCAACCCAGGGATATCAGCAATAACAAAGCCGTCGCCATGGGGCTTTTTAACCACTCCAAGATTTGGAACAAGCGTTGTAAAAGGATAATCAGCTATTTTTGGCTTAGCAGCACTAACAACGCTGATAAAACTTGATTTACCCGCATTTGGCATGCCCAACAAACCAACATCCGCCAAAAGTTTTAATTCAAGCTCCAATTCACGCTCAATTGATGGCTCTCCAGGCTCGCAAAACTGCGGAGCTCTTTTTTGACTTGTTGCAAAACGAGCATTTCCACGTCCGCCACGACCACCTTTGGCAATTAAAACCATTTTTCCGTCATGATTTAAATCGGCTATTAATTTTTGATTTTTTAAATCACGAACCAAAACCCCAACGGGCATTTTTATAATTAAATCTTCACCATTTTTTCCATGACAATTTTTATTTCTTCCGTTTTCACCACGTTGAGCTTTAAAAACGGATTGATGAGTGAAATCTAACAAAGTCGACATGTCGGAAGTTGCCATAAAATAAACATCACCGCCACAACCGCCATCTCCGCCAGCCGGTCCGCCTTTATCAACATATTTTTCACGTCGCCAAGCAAGAGCGCCATTTCCGCCCGCACCCGATACAACTTTGATTTTCGCTTTATCAATAAAAGCAACCATTAAACGGCAATTCCTCCCAGAATTTGAATTTCATTTGAAATTTTTACTACATTATCTATTGTTATACTACAAAAATCGATTTTTTGACACGAAGTATTTTCAAAATCGTATAATACAACATTTACTAAAGATTTTAACATCGAATAAATCGTGTTGTAATCAACTATTTCGTTGAAATAATTATCCAAAATTTCCATTAATAAAGGATAACATCCCATACAATAGCAAGAGTTAATGGTTGAAATTGCGCAATTTATCTCGACATTTTCAACTTTTTCAAAAACAATCATCAAATAATAATTAGCATAATTATTCAAATCTTTTAAAAAAGTATCCCTAAGTTCTATATTTTCTTCAAAATACAAAACAAAATTATCGTACAATTCGCTATCGTCAACGTTTTTAGCCGTTTTTAAAATCAAATAATCCTTTAAAAAACAACCCAATAAATTAAAATCTTGATTAAATTTTCTTTTAATAACATCCAAAATCAGCAATTCAGCAGGCGAATAGTTCAATTTCAGATATGTAATTATTTTTTCAATTTGTAATATATAATCCATACATACATTTTTGCATTTGTAGCCCATGCTTTTCAAAAATTTAATAAAACTTTAATTTCGATAGCCAATACCTGATTTATAGCCCGATATAGAATATAAAGTCGGCAAGGACGGTTCAATCCACTTCAAGCCCGATAAAACCGCAACGGTTGCAATATCGTCTGTGTGCATACCTAAATCCATAAGTTCAGGCTTTCTTTCCTTAATTTCTTTATTTCCAACGAGTTTAGACATTTTGCTTGTTATAAAATTAGCAATTTTGGACCCACCAACAACGCCCGTTAAAACAATTCCCGCCACCATTCCAAGCGCTCTATAGGCTTTTGAAGTTATATTTAATTTTTCTAAAATTGCTAAAGCAGCTCCTGCTCCGACATTGCACATAAAAATGTTAGCCAAATATTGATATAATCCCTCGCTTATTTTATCAGGGGCAGTCTTTTTAACATCTTCTCCTGTTATTTTATCAGCGGCTATACCGCTTAAAATTCCGCCCACGACAGGAATTGCGCCATAAATTGATAAATATCCGATTTCAGAAAAAATATCTTTAGAACTGATATTTTCAGGATCTGGAATTAATTTACTCACAAATTCATCAAATTTCTTTTCTTTTAATTCAGCTAAAAGGCTCTTAACCTTTGAAAAAGAAAGAATTTTGGTTTTTGCTTCATTTAAAATATTAACACTTTTAGCGCTGATTGAATTTTTATTATTTGATATAAATTCATCAATTAATTTAGAATTTTGCTCTTGAACGACGCTTAGTGGTTTTAAGGGGGTTCTTCCTGTTATTTTTGAAGCCAATTTCGGAGCTAAAAGCGCACAGGCAACAGACGAAAACAAAATCGCCGTATTTTTTAAATAGTTTTTAGTTTCAGCTTTTTTGTTTTCATCAGTTGAATTTTTTGTTTTTTCAAAAACATCGTACCCTTTTTTAGCGCTATACAAAGCTGTTGCAGCCAACATTATTTTTGGCATATTTTTATCCAGTTTTGCAATAAGCATAGGCTGATCTAAAAATTTTGCAAAAGATTGAATATTATTTATCATTTTTAATAAAATCCCCAAATTCCTGTCTAATCTTACGGTTTTCGCTATATAAATTAAATTTTTCCAACATTAAAACAACATCATCATCAATAACATGCTCGATTTTGCAAGCATTATCAGATGATTTTTCAAAATCGATATTTAAAACTTTATTGAAAAAGTTTAATAAAATTTGATGTTTTTTAATCACTCTTTTAGCTTCAATTTCGCCTTTTTGAGTGATTATAATGCCTTTTCTACCCTCATAAATAATTAAACCCAACTCGCAAAGTTTAATCAAAGCCTCTGATACGCTCGCTCTTGAAATATTGAAATATCTTGCTATATCAACCGCTTTTAGCTCATTTCCGCCTGAAATGCTTGTATAAATATATTCTATATAATCTTCTAAACTTTTTGTTATCATTTTGTTAGGCTCTCCTTACAACTTATTTATTAAAGTAAGGCAAACCTAACAAAAAGTCAAGCACAAAAACTTTGAATTTTTCTATTATTTTTTAAAATTCGAGTTCTAATTGAGATGACGGATTTTTAATATTTAAGTGTTTATAGGCTAATTGAGTGACTTTTCTACCCCTTGGGGTGCGATTAATCAATCCTTGTTGAATTAAATATGGTTCATAAACATCTTCAATCGTTCTAATATCTTCACCCAACGCCACAGCAAGGGTTTCAATCCCCACAGGACCGCCATCAAAAGAGTTTATCATCAATTTTAAAAGGCTTCTATCTGTTATATCAAGCCCGATTTCATCTATATCAAGCGCTTTAAGAGCCTGAAGAACCATATCATGGCTAATTGTGCCATCGCCTTTAACAATTGCCCAATCGGCACTTCTTTTAACAAGACGATTAGCAATACGAGGGGTAAAACGAGAGCGCTTCGCAATTTCAAGACAAGCATCATCCTCAATCTTAAAATCCAAAATTTTAGCCGTTCTTTTGACGATTTTGGATAAATCTTCAGCCGAATAAAATTCCAATCTATGGATTAAACCAAATCTATCTCTAAGCGGACCAGACAATGCTCCAGCTTTTGTTGTTGCGCCAACAAGAGTGAATTTTGGTAAAGGAATACGCATAGTTTTAACACTTTGCGATTTTCCTGTCGTCAAATCAATAACAAAATCTTCCATAGCAGGATATAAGATTTCTTCGGCGATTTTATTCAATCTGTGGATTTCGTCAATAAATAAAACGTCATTTTCCTTTAATTGCATTAAAATCCCGATTATATCTCGAGGACGCTCAATAGATGGAGCAGAAGTTATTTTAATATTTACCCCGAGTTCATTTGCTATAATCATTGCAAGAGTAGTCTTTCCAAGCCCCGGAGGACCATAAAACAACAAATGATCAAGATGGGTGTTTCTTTTTTTAGAAGCCTCTATTGAAATTTTTAGGGTGTTTTTTATGTTTTCTTGCCCGATATAGTCATCAAAAGAAAGAGGACGAATATTTTTTTCATAGTTATCCTCGCCAGTCTTTATTTCTTTAGATAGAACAGGATTTGCTTCTTTTGGCTTTTTGGATTTTTGATTGTTGTCCGAGATTATCATAATGATATAGTACTATAAATAAATGGACGTGGGCAAGAATGAGGAAAATTTTAGATTTTATCACCCATAGCCACCTCAACATCCCCAAAATCGTCGCCCTGAACTCGTTTCAGGGTCTTTAGATTGTTGAGAACCAAACAAAAATCTAAAAATTATCAATTCTTCGATAGCCAGTTCTTATCCTAATGATATTTTCATAATTAACTTGACGTTTGTATTATGTAAAACAAAACAAAAGAACAGTATTTGTTTTCAACCCCTTGGCTATCAAAGAAAATCCATGAAATAGCAAAATTATAAACAACTAACCAAAACCCACAAACGAAAGGTGGGAGGGCAAGCTACCCTCATGAAAGTCAGGGTGTGGAAAGCGCAACCGATGTCTGTTAGCTTTATAGTGCGCCCGACTCGGGTACGGTTACACAAAAGTCAAGCTCATCACTTGTCTTTTGCTCCACACACCTTTGCCCTCATCTGCGCTTGCTAAGCAAAGCATTGCTAAGCTCGCTTGACTCGGGTTTCGAGGATTTTGGTTAATGTTATTTAGGCTTTTTCTTTATTCTGCACAGCATAACTTATCTTGTTGGCTCGTTCCTCGCCAAGAGCTAAGAAATCTTGGTTCTGTTTTACACAGTATAACTTATTTCTACGGCTCATTCTTCGCCTAGAACTAAGAAATCTTTTTCTTTTCTGGCGAAAAAGAGTGCGGAGCCAGTGCGATAAATGGCTTGCGATGAGCAAGACATTTAAGCAGTTGATAGGCGACGTGAAAATCTTTGATTTCCTCAGGAGCAGAAAAAGAAAATGAACAAACTAGAAGCGAGATTTATAACTGAAGAGGAATTGGAAGTTTTGGCTATCGATAAATTTTCTATTTTAAGAATTCTTTGATAGCCAAGGTTTTTCATTTTTTCTATTTCATATTTAAACTTCTTTGATAGTTGGTTCTTATTGCAAAAATTATGTTTAAAATAATTAATAACAGAGGTTTTTAAATTTCTGCGATAGCCAATTTTTATTACAAAAATTATGTCTTAAGTAATTAACGTTAAAATAGATTTTAGCTATAGAAGAATTGGTAATTATTAGATTTTGGTTCAGCTTTCAACAATCTTAAGACCCTGAAACGGGGTTCAGGGCGACGTTTGAGAGGGGATATTGGGGTGGCTATGAGTGTTAAATAATTGTTGGATTAGTAAATCCAACCTACTAAACTGAAAACAGAATTTATAGCCAGAAAGAAGCTGAAAACTTTTAACTATCGATAAATTTTCATTTTTAGATTTCTTTGATAGCAAATAAACTCTAATTCAAAATATCGATAGCCAAATATAAATAAGCTATCGATAAATTTATTACTTAAGAATTTCTTTGATAGCCAAGTTTTTTATTTTTTTGTTTTGTGTTCAAAATTCTTTGATAGCTGGTTTCTATCTTTATTTTTATACAAATTGCGCTTAAAGTAATTAATAATATAATTTTTATTTTTTTGATAGCCATTTTCTATTACAAGAATTACATCTTGAGTAATTAATACTAAAATAGATTTTAGCTATCAAAAAATTTGTCGTTTCAATAATTTCTTTGATAGCTAAGATTACTTATTTTATCTTTTATGCTTTTCAATTTAGAAATTTTTAATAAACTTTTATAAAAATTATATTAAAATAATCAATATCAAAGCAAAGTTGGGCTATCAAAGAATTTCTTACTCCTCAAATTACATCAGGTTTTCAGCAATCCAATCTTAAAAAGTAACAAAAAAGACTGAGAAAGTTCTCAGTCTTTTAAACATATCCTCAATTCAAATTAATGAACCAAAAATCTAAAATAAATATAAACAGTTGAAATACCCAATGAAATCATTGTAACAATAACCCCATATTTCAAGAATTTCATAAATGAAATCGGATATCCTGCTTTATGTGCGTTTTCAGAAACAATAACGTTAGCCGCAGCGCCAATTATTGTCATATTTCCGCCCAAACAAGCACCAAGTGCCAAAGACCACCACAACGGATGAGCATAAGCGTGTCCCATTGTTTGTTCAATAGTAGCAATCATTGGAGCCATAGTAGCTGTATATGGGATATTATCAATAATACCTGATAAAATTCCTGAAGCCCACAAGATAATCATAGAAGTAGCTTCTTGAGAACCTTGGGTTACTTTTAATAGCCAATCTGCCATCAATGCAATACCGCCGGAGTGTTCTAAACCACCGATAATGATGAACAATCCAACGAAGAAGAAAATTGTATTCCATTCAACTTCAACAAGAACTTCTGATGGTTTTTCAAAAATCAATAAGAACGAAGCGCCCATCATTGCAATTAAGAATGTTGGAATATGAGTAATATCGTGACTCATGAAACCTAGAATAACTAATAATAGAACAATTCCTGCCCTATAAGCACCTTTCATATCTGTAATTGAAGTAGAATTATCAATTTGAGATACTAATTCCATTTTTTCAGGTGAAGATTTTAATTCTTTTCTATAAACAAAAATCAACAATGCGATAGTTACAACCATAATCACAACTACAACGCCTGTTAATTCACGAATGAAATCCATGAAGCTAAAATGCGCAGCAGAACCAATAATAATGTTTGGCGGATCGCCGATTAAGGTAGAAGTTCCACCGATATTTGAACAGAAAATTTCTGTAATCAAAAACGGAATTGGGTTGATATCTAATAATTTGCAAGCTGCAAAAGTAATAGGTAAAACTAAGATAACTGTTGTAACGTTATCTAAAAACGCTGAAGCAACAGCAGTAAAGACTGCTAAAGCGCATAATACAAGTTTTGGTTTACCTTTTGTTTTTTTAAGAATTTCATTAGCAAGCCAAGTAAACATGCCTGTTTTTGAAGCGATGTGAACTATAATCATCATTGAAACAAGCAAGAATATTACATTAAAATCAATAAATGATATAAAATAAGAAGCTAATGTCTCAGGTGTTTTATCTGTTGCCAAAAGCCCCAAGAATAATGTAACCGAACCACCCAAAAGCGCAATAACAACTTTTGGAATTTTTTCCCATGCTATAAAGACATAGGCAATAAGCAAAATTATAGCCGAAACCATAACAGGATTGCTTTGAACAAGCGTATGCAAGTGTTCCATTTGTCCTCCATAAAAAATAATCTACCTAGCTATTTTATATTAAAAATAAGTTGAGTAAAGTTTTTTATGGAATTGTTGTTAAACTTTCGGGAAAATTGTAACGATTTTTCCTTGCGGAGTTAAAACGACTTCGATTGTTTCGTCTTTCTTAATTTTATCTTTGAAATAGAATTTTAATCTAGTTTTGCTGCTTTCTAATACTTCAACTTCATCAGGATTTGATGTGTAAATCATTTTTATTATATCGCCAAGTTTTTTAGTGTTTTCTTTGCTGTATAGCCCTTCTATTCCGTTATCTAAACCAAATCTTGCAATTAATTTAAGCTTAGCGTGCAGTGAAAAATTAGGAACCATCATCGGACCCATTTCATCCGAATTCCAAAAATCTGCATTAACTAATTTAGTAAATTCTTCCGGAATATCTTCTTTTAAATATTTAATATATAAAGACCTATAAACAATTGTTTTAAAATTTCCATTACAAAAAACTTTCTTATTTATAATATCAGGATGTTTTCTTGCCATAGATTCTTCATCCAGCCCTAAAGCTTTTAATAAATCACTTGCTGCTGTATCAATACTTTCCGCTTCAGCTTCTTTAATCATTTGTTCCGCTATAGTGCTTGGAAAAACATATCTCTTATGCCAAAAAGCATACTTAGCATGAGATAAAGGACCATCTTTATCATCATCCTTTAATAAACCACATGCCAGTTTTGAAAACTTTTCGCCATCCAAGCTAGAGCCTGTTGTTATAGATTCAACAAAGCCTAAATCAACGTATTTTAAATTTTTAGCATTTAATCTAACCCTAAGGTCTAATTTATCAAGTGCGTTTTGAAGTTTTTCCAACAAAATAGCAGTATCACTTAAGGAATAATCTTTAACAGAAGCAAGAAATTCTATAACCGACTCATCATCCTTTTCATCGCTTGAATATGTGTCGATAAATTCCTTTAATTCGCTTAAAGAGCCGACTTTTTGATTAATTATAATATTAACCAATTTATCTAAATTGCCGACAGTTTTAGTCTTTTTAACAAATTCAGCCAAATCATCTTTAGAATTAATTAAAAATCCGCTTTCATTAAGCGTTTTAATCATATTCTTTTGAGTTTTAATATTGCCATTTGAAAGACTTGCTATAGAATTTAAAATTTCTAAGCATGCACTTCTATAACTTCCATCAACAGACAAGTCAAAATCAATCTTATTCAAATTAACAAAATCGTTAAAATCTGAAAGCTTTATGAAAAATGGTCTGATTTTAGCTTTTGTTTGAGTATCTTGGTTAATATTTTGAGATATTTCAATAAGTTTAGAATTTATATCCGTATTTGGCAGGAATTTTGAAACATATTTGTCATATAAGTCATAAGCACTTAAGCCCGAAAAAGAATCAGGGTTATTTTTAATATATTTTTGAATTTCAGCTATTGTTCTTAAATAGGTCTTTTGTTTGGTTTCTAGTTGACCTCTTAAAGTATTAAAATCTTTATGCTTAATTAATACCTTAGAAGAGTCATCCGCATAACTTAATAAGTCAACAAAATCAATAAGCGTATTTGAAGTTAATTCCGTTACTTTTTGTTTTGGATAAACTTTATTATATAAATCTGTAATGTCTTTTTGGGATTTAATTTGATAAAATTCAAAAACATCAAGCGTTGTTTTTAATAAATCATTATCTTGTTTAGCTTTTGCTATCTCAACAAAAACAGGAGCAAAAGTTGCGTATAGTTTTTCATTATCTTTTAAAGATTTAGAATTTCTTTCCGTTAGGGCATTAACTATTCTGTCTTTTAAAAGAATAATATCCTTTGGGTCGGTTTCGTCTTTAACTATAGAAGTAGAATATAGTGCATTTAATTCTTTAATCGAAATATTATATTTGCTTAAAAACTCGAAAAATTCAGTCTTTTTAAAGAAATCTGCCGAAGTTGTTTCGTCTTTTTTAGTTTTTAAAAACGGAAAATTACAAGCAAGTTTTGTTTTTGCTGTTGCATTTATCTTGTTTGTTTGAATAAAATAATCAAAATATTTATCCAATTCATCCAAAGATTTACCGCCTGATTCTTCAAAATAAAAATCAACTATTTGAGCAAAGTCACTATAGAATTGTTCAGCCGATTTTTTATATAAATCAGAATGTTTTGCTAAAAGCCCTTTAATTAAATCTATTTTTTTATCTTTAACAGACAGGCAATAGCCTATCATATCGTTAATATCTTCAAGCGTTTCAAACTCATTAAAACGAGAATACAACATAAAAAATCTATTTTTAAGTTTAATATCATCTTGAGTGGTATTTAGTGCATAAATCTTGTTTTCTTCTAAAAATCTCGGATAAGTATTTAATTTTGAATAATCCGGAGATTTTTTATCGTTTTCATCTGTATAAATATAAGATAATAAGAATGGATAATCGTGAATATAGTTTTTATTATTTAATTGATTAAATATATGGCAAGCTTCGGTTATCTTGCCATCAAAGCAAACTTTAGAAGCATCATGACCATAAACATTAGCTGAAAAACTCATCAGTTCTTTCATTTGAGTCATACCAAACGGCTCAAAATACACTGACAATTGATGAACAATAGCACTCAATTCCGGTTCATCTTTAAACTTTGGAGCAATTGCTGAACAAAATTCTTGAATTGAAACGGTATAAGCAGGAGAATCTTCGGGGCAATTGTTTTTATTTTCAGCAAAAAATTCCAGTAAAGTTGTCGCTGCTGCTTCAAATATTGCCCTTTGCACCTCTGGAGTTAACGAACGATTTTTGGTGTTGCTTAAGTCTATACCTTTCGCATAAGGCATAAAATTTGCTACAAGGTTTTCAACACTTGGCATTTCAGTGTTTTTAGGCGTATTATAATTTGCCAAAAAAGATAAATTTTTATCAACTTTTTTAGGAATTTTATATTTAGCTATATTTAAACCGATATTTTGAGAAGAATTTAATTTCATAGTTTTACAAAACAAATGAAAAATAAAAATTGCCAATTTCTTAATTTTCTTGTAACGTAATTATAAGGGGAAAATATGGAAAAAGATTATTTAAAAGAAGTTGTTGAAACTGTTAGAATTTTGCGCTCACCAGAGGGTTGTGCTTGGGATAGAGAACAAACTCATCAATCTATAAGGCAAAATATGCTGGAAGAAGCCTATGAAGCAGCAGAAGCAATAGATGAGAACAATATTGAACATATCAAAGAAGAGCTTGGGGATGTTTTGTTGCAGGTTTTATTACATTCTCAAATAGCGGATGATGATAAGGAATTTAATATTCAAGATGTTGCCCGAATTTTAAATGAAAAGCTAATACATAGACACCCTCACGTTTTTGGCGAAAACAAAACGACAGATACAAAAGAAATTTTATCCAATTGGGAAAAATTAAAAGCCGAAGAGAAAAAAGAAAGAAAAAAAACGCTTGACGGAATTGGGAATTTTCCTGCTTTATTAAAAGCAATGAAAATCTCTAAAAAAGCCGTTAGAGCAGGGTTTGAATGGAAAAATAAACAACAGGTAATGGAGTGTTTTAATTCTGAAATTGAAGAGTTTAAAAACGCTAAAACTTTTGAAGAAAAAGAAGAAGAGCTTGGAGATATCTTGTTTTCACTTGTTAATGTTGCTCGTTGGGAAAAAATCGACCCCGAAGTAGCGCTATCAAAGGCTAATCAAAAGTTTATGAAAAGGTTTAACAAGCTTGAAGAAATTTGCCCCAAAAAGCTTGAAGATTTGACTTTTGAAGAATATGACGCATTATGGAAAAAAGCAAAAGAATTGACTTCTAATCAAGGAAAATAATTTTTATGAACAATGAAGAAAAAATGTTAAATATTTTGCTTGATTTAAAAAATAATTTCCAAGCTGTTGCTCTTAAAGCCGAATTTGAAAGCGAAGAAATAACAAACGAGGAGCTTTTATTTTTAAAAGATTTATCAACTAAAGCTACACTTGATTTATCCGCTAAAATCAGCGGTTGCGGAAGTGTTAGGGATTTATTTGAACTAAAAAAAGCAAAAATAAATACTATTATCGCTCCAATGATTGAAACAAAATATTCTCTTGAAAAATTTGTCAAAACCGCAGAAGACGTGTTTATAGAAGACAAATTGAACCTGATTATAAATGTTGAAACAAAAGAGGGAATTAAAAATATAGATGATATTATTTCTTCGGCTGATTTTAAATATATCAAAGGAATAACGCTTGGAAGAAGCGATTTAGTTTGCTCGCTTGAAAGTGATGATGTTAATTCTGCTGAAATTTTTGATATAGCAAAAAATTTATCGCTAAAAGCAAAACAAAATAATAAAGATTTTCTTTTGGGTGGAAAAGTTGACGATAAATCGACTCCATTCTTTTTAAATATCCCATATTTAACGCATTTTGAAACAAGAAAAATTGTTTTTTCATCTTCGGCGCTTAAAAATAAAAATATTAACGAGGGAATTTTAAAGGCTCTGGAATTTGAAATATTGTATCTTGAAAATAAAAAAGAAAAAAATCCGCTTGATGAAAAAAGAATTGAGTGTTTAAAAGAAAAAATCAAGACATTTGCTTTTAATTGATGTTTTAGTAAAATGTATTATATAAAGAGACATGTCCGAGTGGTTTAAGGTGCAGACCTGGAACGTCTGTGCGGGGGTCATACTCCGCCAAGGGTTCGAATCCCTTTGTCTCTGAAGTTTAAGAAGCCTTTTTGGCTTCTTTTTTATTGCCCTATTTTTTAGTTTAAGATATAATTAAAGCCGAAAGAACGGAGAATTTATTTTGGATATATTAGGTTATTTTAAAGCCGTACACGCACAAAAGCAGATTAACAAGCTTGCTCGAAAATATAAAAATAAAAAAATCGTAATTTACGGAGCAGGCATATATTTTCAAATTCTTAACAATAATTTCGATTTATCAAAATTAAATATTGTAGGTATTGCGGATAAAAAATTTGAAACATCAAAAAAAGCTAATTCCACAACTTTTACCCCTCTTGCGCCCGAAGAATTAAAAGACTTTGATTTTGATGTTATTTTAGTCGCTTTATACGACGATACGAGCCTGTGCGATTATTTAGAATATCAATTATTAATAAACACTCAAAATGAAGGTAAACCAATTATTTCGATAATTGAACCAACAATTTTATATACAATAAAAGTTTTATTGGGAAAATAATGGAAAAAGCAGTATTAATTAAAAAATTAAAAAACAAAATAAGTTCAAAAGAAGAAAAATATAAAAATTATTATAAAAAAAATTATCATACTTATCAATTTTTAAAAAGCATAGCAGATACACAACATCTTAAGCCCTGCAAAGGCAAACTAAGACAATATCAGCTTGATTTGCTCAATTTTGCTAAAGATTGGTTTAATAAATTTGAAAACTTAAACACAGATTATTTTTTAATTAGCGGAAATCTCCTTGGGGCATACAGAAATCAAGGCTTTATTCCTTGGGATGATGATATTGATATTGGAATGTTAAGACAAGATTTTGACAAAACGATTGAATATTTAAAAAATAATTTTAAAGAAGTTGACGTTAGCAAGATTTTTTATTCAAAAAGAAACAGAAGTGAAGTTATAAGCGATTTTATAGAAAAAAATCCAAATCAAACAGCGTTTGCAATTTTCCCAACTCATCTGCAAATATTGCACGGGCAAAATATGGAAAACCTTATGACGCTTGATATACATCCTTATGACTATTATTCTGACGATTATTCCAAAGAAGAAATAAAAAAAGACATTGCCCTAATAAAACACAAAAAAACAGAAATAGACAATTTTAAAAAACTAAATGAATATCTCAAAGATTTAAGGTTAAACAATAAAAAAATCGTAAAAAAATCGAACAAAATATACTATGGTTATGATAATTACGACATTACTTTTCTGCCGTTTTCTTCTTGGTATGAGGACTCTGACATTAATCCGACAAAGAAAACGCCTTTTGAAGATGCGCAACTTAAAATTCCAAACAACCCAATAAAATCATTATTAATCAACTACGGCAAAAATTATATGGATATGCCGAAAGAAATTACCTTAAATTCCCACATTGACTATAGAAAAGATTGCAATACCCTTAAAACAAGTATTAATAAAGATGTAATTTTAAAAAAATTAGAACGCAAATTCAGATTTTCAAAAGAAAAAATCTATAAAGAACTATATAAAAAGACCAAACCATTAGCAGAACTTATGCTTCAAATTGTTGATATTAAAACCGTTAAACCCTGTCAAGAAAAGAAGCTAAGAAAACTTCAATTAGATTGCGTTGAATTTGCTAAAAAAATAACCGATTTTTTTGATTTTCATAATTTAGAATATTTCATTACTTCAGGAACGCTAATCGGCTCGGTAAGACACAGCGGATTTGTGCCTTGGGATGATGATTTTGACGTTGGGATGATGCGCAAAGATTATGAAAAATTAAAATCAATTTTGAAAAAGAATTTTAAAGCTATTGACCTTTCAAAAGTTTTAAATTCAAAAGGCAATAATATTCAAACTATTGATAATGCGCTGAAGAACAGCAATGGAGAAATAATATATTTAATTGGACCAAAATATATTCAGATATATCAAGGCGAAAGCTTTAAAAATTGCAGACTGATTGACGTTTTTCCACATGAATATTACAAAAATTCTTACACATTAGAAGACCATAAACAATATATGTTGGAACTTAAAAAAGAATTAGCTCCTTTGGATTGTCGTCAAGAAATGGTGGAATATTTGGATTTTAAAAGAAAAAACAACCCAAATATTGAAGAAAAAAGCGAAAACATCTATTATGGCATAGATAGCCTTGGAAGCTACATTGTAAACCCAACCGCTCCGATGAGTCAGGATATGATTTTTCCTCGCAAAAAAGTAAAATTTGAGGGTTATGAATTTTGGGCTCCAAACGACCCTGACGGATATATTAAAGTGCAATATCCTGATTATTGGAATTTTCCAACAAATTTCATAATTGCGCCACTTCTAGAAATAAAAGCGAAACAAAAATTTTAAAATTCTGTTATTTATTCTTTTTAAAATAACTTTTTTAAAATTCAAATCATCTCCATAATATTTATTATGCAGGTTTTTGATTTGTCCGTAAGTTTTAAACACCCAGCGAATATCTTTTTTAATTATTTTAGCAGGATTTCCAGCTATTAATATTCCCCCCCCTTTCCTTTCGGTTGCTCAAACTTTTTATTCACCAAAGAACAAGCTCCAACAGCCGCATTAGAAGGAAGTATTGAACCTTTTAAAATAGTTACATTCTGAGCCAACCAAACATCATCTCCTATAATAACGTCTTGTGGCTCGTTATATGGCAAATCTTCATCAAGATTATATAGTGCATGCCCGTCTGATGTTCTTATTGCGACATTTCTTCCAATTAACGCTCTTTTTCCGATTGAAAGCTTATGGGGTTTATATTTTTCATTATTATTTACAACTACATTAAAACCAGAATTATTTATACAAATCCCCTCATCTATAAAACAACGTCCCCAAGGACCAACATATATACTTGCCCGATTAACTTCGGTAAATGTTTTTTTGATTATGCAAACAGCGTTTTCACCTGCTAATTCAATATTTGTATCTTTGAATGCTATTGGCAATTCAATCTCTAAATAATTATTCACACCATGAATTGAAACATTCAAACCTTTCAATTTTCTTTTAAGAGGTTTCTTTTTGCCGTTATATGTCACAAAAATCTTATTATTTTTGCCCTTTGTTCTATACGGAAACAAACAATTTATAGCGGAAAATATTTTTTTAAACATTTATTATTCCTCTGTTCTTGCATCTTGTGGGAAATGATTATCCGCTTTGTGTTTTAAAGCTTCATAGTTAGAATAAATTTTTTCTTTTAAAGAAGATGATGAAACGCCTTTGCCATAAGGGAAATACACAACCGTCACGCCCATTTCTTTTAAGTAGTCATATTTTCCCGTCCAATCATCCCCAACAACAAAAACATCAAAGTTCAATTTTTCAACCTTATCTCTGTGATTAAGACTATGCTGAGGTATTACTATATCAGGATATTTAATTGCTTTCATTAAAGCAATTCTTTCTTCAAAAGGAATAATAGGCTCAGACTTATAGCTTGCAACAAGCTCATCGGTATTCACCCCGACAATTAAAATATCTCCCAATGCTCTTGCATATTCTATCATTTTTAAATGATTTATATGAAGCATATCAAAAGTGCCTGATGTGTAAACTACTGTTTTATTTCCAATCATATTTTTATCCTCTTAATATCCAATATTGAGCGTTTGTTTCTTTTCGTGCACCCGATTTTTCGTCAAGCAACAAGCTTGTTTCTTTAATATCAAAATTAGCTGTTTTAAAATATTCTTCATATTCTTTCTTAGTTCTATAAATTGCGCTATATTCCGCTTTTAAATCTTCCGATTTAAAATTATTCAGCGTCATCCTCTCATCCATTGTACTGATTGACTCTTGAATATATATATATATATCAGAGGACAATTTTTTTAGAAAATCCAAAATTTTTGATATATTTTTATCATTTATATACATCAAAACCCCTGTGCAAATCACAAAATTGAATTTCAATGACAATATTTCTTTATCTAAATTCAAAATTGAGCTATTGTAAAATTTTATATTAGAATTATTTATAAATTTTGCTTTTGCATAATCAACAAAACCTTTAGAAAAATCAACTCCAGCATAGAATTCAAATTTATCTTTTAAATTTTCCGCCCAACGCCCAATTCCACAACCAATATCCAATATTCTCGGATTTTCAATATTGTTTAAAATTTTTTCTACGATAGCTTTTTCGTTTTCATTTCTGATTTTTTGAGCAGTTCCAGTTTTATCAGAACCAAGCAAAACAGATTGCAGACCGAAAATTTTATTTGCTCGATTTTTCCAAAAATCATTTGTTAAATTATCATCTATTTCAATTTTTTCACTATATATTTTTGTTTGCATACGCTTCTTCTTTCGCAAGCTTTAAAGCTTTTAAACACTTATCTATCTCATTTTTGCCGATATTGCCGTAGTTGCCTATTCTAAAAAGTTTAGTTTTTAACTCACCGCCTGATGGCGCAATTTCGATATTATATTTTTCTCGCATTATTTTAACAATCAAACTAGCGTCAACCTCTTTTACTAAAACAGCGCTCACGCAATTTGCAGGATTTTTAGCTAATATATTAAAA
This sequence comes from uncultured Candidatus Melainabacteria bacterium, assembly GCA_934667125.1. Classification (GTDB taxonomy): domain Bacteria; phylum Cyanobacteriota; class Vampirovibrionia; order Gastranaerophilales; family Gastranaerophilaceae; genus RUG14156. The sequence continues at coordinate 248,744 of CAKULF010000001.1, forward strand.
TCCATTTGTTTTAGCCCGTTGCGCAAATAGTCTGTGTTTTCTTTGTAGCGCAATCTGAAATGCTCAAGTCCCTCTTTAGTGATTTTTTCCAACCTTTTTTCAAGCTGATTAACAAGGCTAACCGCTGGAGTAAAAGGGGTTTGACCACGTTTTAAATTAGCAACATAATCTAAAATATCAAAATAAAAACCTCTAATATTGCTGTTTGTTGCATAATCCAAAGCTTTTTTACTAACCGACATAAAACCAAGCCCCGGAGGAAGCGCAAAAGCTTTTTGTGAAGCAGAAATTGCAACATCTACTCCCCATTCATCTTGCAAAAATTCATCCGCTAAAAGTCCACTTATGCAATCAACAACAAAAAGGATATCAGGATATTTTTTTAACATTTTTCCAATATTTTTTATATCCGTCAAAGCGCCTGAAGACGTTTCATTCAGCGTTGCAAAAAGAGCTTTTATATTTTTATTTTGACTTAATAGTTTTTCAATATTTTCAACTTTAACGCTTTGTCCAAAATCGACAGAAATTTCGATTGCATTTATTTTATGTTTTTTTGCAATATCGCCCCAACGTTTGCCGAACGAACCGCCATTTATATATAATATTGTATCATTTTCGCTCAAAAAATTAGTAATAGAAGCTTCCATCATACCTGTTCCTGATGAAGCAAAAACAGCAACAGGATTTTTTGTTTGAAAACAATATTTTAAATTTTCAAAAATTTTTACCCATTTTAAGGTGTAATCTTGCGTTCTCATATATTCTTGAGGACAAGAAGCAATTTTTAAAATATCATTTTCAACTTCCGTTGGACCTAAAACCATCAATAATTTATGTTGCATAAAGTGATTATACCATAAAATTTTCAGACAAATTATTTACAATAATTTCAGCGCAATTAGGATAATTCAGCTCTTTTAAAAGATTTAGCCTTTCTTGTTTTTTATAATCATTCTTATTTATCAAAACTTCTTCAAATAAATTCGTCATTTCTTCAATGTTATGAGCATTGTAATATGTTTTACAAATATTTTTGACACTCTCATTAGGCTTAAAATGCTCTGAAACCAAGTGGATACAAGGTTGTTTTGTAAATAAATATTCTATTAAGAATGAACCTGAATCAGTTATTAAAGCGTATGATTTTTCAAAAAGTTCCATATAATCCCCGTCATAACACGCTTTTGAAATTTTTTCCCAACTTTTATAGTATTCTTGAGCAGATTTTTTACTCATATAACCTGACATATAAAGAAAATTAAAAAGGCAAGGATGGGGCTTGAAAACCCAATTAATTTCAGGATGATTTTGAGCAAATTTTAAAATTTCATAACCATTCCAATCAAAAGTTGAATATCTTAAATTATCACCGCAAACAGTCCAATGCGGAGCATAAATTACATATTTTTTTTCATTATCATTGTTTTTTTTCAAATAAAAATCAAGTTGGGGATGTCCTGCAACAACGAGTTTTTCGCCCTTATCATACATATTTGGAGCATAGTTTTTTCTAATTGTTTCGTCAGGCACAAAATAACGATAAATATAGCGATGAAACCTTAAATCATATTCAATCGAATTATCGATATCGGAAATGTAATAAGGAATATAATATGTTAGGGCAAATTTTGAGCAAACAACGGGTCCTTGCGAAGTTTCAACATACCAAGGATGTTGATAAATTATTATATCGGGCTTAGGGTTTATTTTTTCAAAAGGAATAAACTTATTTTTTTCAAAATCAAAAGCGCACTTAACCCTCATACCTTTGGAGTTGAAGTAGTTGTAATTATTTTTTACATCATCGGCTGTTTGATAATTAAAATTTGATTTAGGAGCATTACATTTGGTTACAAAAATATAAGGCGTAAAATTTTTATTGTTTTCCAATAATTCATAAACGCTCTGGCATTTCCATTTTGCCGAGTCATAGACATAAAAAGCAACGTTTAGATGTTTTTTATTTTTTAACTTTTGTTTAACTTTCTTTTGGTTTTTTTTAATAAATGCAATATTTTGCTCTATTTTTTTATTATAAAAAAAATCCTTGCCAAACCCCAATATTTCGCCGATTTTTTCGTAATTTATATACATAAAAGGATTATAATATTTTATTTTTGATATTGCAATTTTTTAAAAATTTCAAGCTTTTGCAAAATTTTATTAAGCTAAAATCTTGACCACGCCTTTTTAGTCGATATCTGATTTTTAACTTGAAATGCTCAGATTTTCTTGCAAAAAACAGTTAGATATATTAAAATATTGCCAAGAAATTAGTAATTTTATACTAAACATCAAACACAAAATTTATATTTTCTAAAGAAAACCAAATGGGCATAGGTTTGCAAATTGCGCATATTTGCCATGGTTTTCTTTGAAAAATTATGGAGTAAATATGAAACATCAAACACAAAAAAGAAAAAGAGGGTTTTCTCTTGTTGAGCTAATGATTTCCTTGATTACAATTTCGTTGATAACCGCAGCATTTGCACCTATTATAACGAAGAAGTTGTCAAGTATGGGAGTGACTGTAGGGAGTTTTGGAAACGGAGGAGGAAATAATAATGGCGGGCAAGATCAAAACTGCGTATGCGGCGATGAATATTATCCTGTCATAAATCAACATAACGAATGTGCTTGTAAAAAATGCTCGGATAGCTTAAATAATTGCAAGAAGTGCTCTTCTGCAACTCGTTGCGAAGCCTGCGCAGCCGGTTATCAAATTGATCCTACTACAAATCACTGTATCAGTACAGCCTGTGCAGAATCTGGCGGAAAACCTTCAAAAGAATGTTGCGCTGAATTTAAAGCAAAATTTATTTCAAAAGATGTATTAGGTACAAGCCATGATTTGTGTATGATGCAATATAACGCAGGGGATGCTGGAAACGCTTTTTTGGTAAACGGAGAAAAAAAAATATATAAACCTGACTATATAAAATATAATATTTCAATGAATAAACCGGGGACTAATTACGTTAGCAAGTATGGTCCTGCAAAATGCTGGGTTGGAAATGAAAATAGTACTTCAAACGGAACTTCAATATACACAAACTACAACGCAAATACTAGAACAGTTTGCGATTTTGAAGCAGCAAAACGAGTTTGCGCTATTTGGGCGCCAAATGGTTCAACTATGGGCGCTTGGCGTTTGTTAACAGAAAATGAAGCAACGAATTTAGCAGCTTCAATAGATTCGGAAAATTCTAGCGATATATCAAACAATTTATCAAGATATAAGAATGAAGATGGTTTGCAACTTTGTGATGGAAATTCAAAAAACTACGGAATGAATTATTGCCCATCAAAAACAGCCTGTATTGGTGCAACAGATAGTTGGTGCGAGCCAAAAGGTGTTTGGATTGCGTCTGGGAAAAATATAGGAAACACAAATCAATATGGAAAAATAGGCATAATTGATTTAAATAATGATCATGGCGGTAGTGTAAGATGTGTTACAGAAAATGTTTACACAGCAGATGTTTCAAACAACGTATATAATCAAGGAGAAAGCGATCCTGTTGATGAATATGAACCACAATCACAAGAAGATTGCGAACCATACAATGCGTTATATATAAATAAAAAATATATAGGCGGAGAAAAAAATATCTGCATGTTCAAATATAACGCAGGAGATGATTTTTTGGCCAATGCTGATGGAACATATTATCATCCTGATTATATTAAGATAGGTGTTTCAATGGATAGAGCAGGAAATGATAATGTAAGCAAGTACAGCCCTGCGCAATGCTGGAAAGGGACAACCTCTAACGGAAGTGGTTCATATAAGTATCTTCCAAACAATAGAACTGTATGCGATTTTGAAGCAGCAAATAGAATTTGTGCTGCTTGGGAATATGGAGATACAAAACCGGGGGATTGGAGATTATTAAATTTAACAGAAGCAACAGAATTAGCTAAAATGTTAAATGTTGATTCATATTATTCAAATTATTTTTCAAAATACTTAAATACTGAAGGGCTACAACTGTGTGATGGAAATTCTCCAAATTACGGAATGAATCATTGCCCATCAAAGCACAGTACCTGTATTGGTGCTTCAGATGGATGGTGCGAGCCAAAAGGTGTTTGGATTGAGTCTGGGAAAAATATAGGAAACACAAATGAATATGGAAAAATAGGCATATTTGATTTAACCAATGATCATGGCGGTAGTGTAAGATGTGTATCAAATCTAATTAGAGGCGGACATAATACAGTTCAAAAGAACACCTATGAGACTAATGAACCTTCAAAACAAGAAGATTGCGATAAATATTCTGCCCTATTTATAGATAAACACGTAATTAAAGCAATAACAGGAGTTTCTCTATCAAGAAGCATTTGTATGACAAAATATAATATGGCAGATAAAAATATTACAAATACAAATATTAAAACAATTATAGGAAAAAACACAGTAGAAGACTATGCAGGAGTTGGAGTAACAATGGTTGATGTTAATACAAACTGCAATTCAACAACTACAGCTTGTTGTTGGAGGGGAGATACCACCAACGGAACATCGCCTTATTCATATAGTGCTAGCTCTAGAACTGTTTGCAACTATCTAGCAGCAGACATTTTGTGTAGGAACTGGAATCCAAACAAAGATATTTCAGCAGGCAAATGGAGATTATTAACAGAACAAGAAGCAGGTGCTCTGGCGCAAATGATTAATATTGATTCATATTATTCAAATTATTTTTCAAGATATTTAAACAATACGGGTTTACAACTATGCGATGGCAACTCTAAAAACTACGGGATGAATCACTGCCCATCAAAGCACAGCACCTGTACTGGTGCAACAGAAGGTTGGTGCGATCCCAAGGGCGTTTGGATAAATACAAAAAAGGTTATAACAAACACAAATCAATACGGGAATTTTGCAGTAACTACTTTGACCAATAATCATGGCGGAAGTGTTCGTTGCGTATCCGACACAGTAGCGGTTGAATAAAACAAAATAACTTTTCAAAATAATTGCAGTTGACAAATTCTTCTGCAATTATTTTTTTAAACATAGCAAACAAATAGAAAATTCGTTTTAAATATAGATGGACTGTTATTTTACACGATTTTTTAAAAATTTCAAGTTTTTGTAAAATTTTGTTAAGTTAAAATCTTGACCACGCCCATTTAGCCAATATAATAGATAAAGTTCAATAAAATGTTGCATAATGGCTAAAAAATCGTTTTATTTTTAAAAAATGACTAAAACACACACTATAAGCCAAAATGCAGAATTTGAGAAAAAGTTAAATTACATAATTAGAGGTATTTAGATGACAGCAACAAAAAAAGCAAGCCGCATTACTCCAAAGGGTATTCCCGGCACTCGTCTTACAGATTTGCCTGATTTAATTGAAGTTCAAAAGAAATCTTTTGAGCAGTTTTTAAAAGAGGGTTTAAAAGAAGAATTATTATCATTCAGCCCAATTAAAGACTATACAGGCAGATTAGAGTTACATTTCTTACCGAATTATACATTTGATAAGCCAAAATATACAATCGAAGAAGCAAGAATCCATGACGCTACTTATGCTAAACAATTAAGAGTTATGATGAGACTTGTTAACCGTGATAGCGGCGAAATCAAAGAACAAGAAGTTTATATTGGCGATATACCGACTATGACAGATAAAGGTACATTTATCGTTAATGGTGCAGAACGTGTTATCGTTTCTCAAATCGTTCGTTCTCCTGGTATATATTATAAAAAAGAAGTTTCACCAACTGGTAAACGTTTATATAATGCAACTTTAATCCCAAACCGTGGGGCATGGCTAAAAATTGAAACTGATTCAAATGACTTAGTTTATGTAAAAATTGATAAAAACAGAAAAATCTTAGCTACAACATTATTAAAGGCTTTAGGAATCACTCCTGTTGAAATGGAAACATTATTCACACACTTTGATTTCTTAAAGAAAACACTGGATAAAGACACAGCAGCTACAACAGATGAAGCTCTTGTTGAAGTTTATAAAAAACTTCGCCCAGGAGATCCTGCTACTCCTGCTGGTGGTCGTTCAATTTTAGAAGCAAGATTCTTTGATGAAAAGAAATATGACATCGGAAAAGTTGGACGTTATAAATTAAACAAAAAATTAGGTTTAAACTTACCTGAAACACAAAGAACAATCACAATTCAAGATATCGTTGCAGGTATTGAATATTTAATCAACTTAACTTATGACGAAGGTACGCTTGATGATATTGACCATTTGGGAAATCGTCGTATTCGTTCTGTTGGCGAATTGTTACAAAACCAATTCAGAGTTGGTTTATCAAGAATTGAAAGAATTGTTAAAGAAAGAATGACTCTTCAAGATTCTGAAACTTTAACACCACTAAACCTTTTAAACACAAAACCATTGGTGGCATCTTTAAAAGAATTCTTTGGTTCATCTCAATTATCACAATTTATGGACCAAACAAACCCACTAGCTGAATTAACACACAAACGTCGTATTTCAGCTCTTGGCCCTGGTGGTTTGATGAGAGAAAGAGCAGGTTTTGCTGTTCGTGATATTCACCCATCTCATTATGGTCGTTTATGTCCTGTTGAAACACCTGAAGGACCTAACGCAGGTTTGATTAACTCTCTTGCAACACACGCTAGAGTTAACGACTATGGTTTTGTTGAGACTCCATTCTTTGTAGTTAAAGACGGTCAAGTTACAGATGAAGTTCACTATTTAACAGCAGATGAAGATGAAAACTATCGTGTAGCTCCTGCTGATATCGAACTTACAAAAGATAGAAAAATTAAAGACGCTTACGTTCCTGTTAGATATCGTTCAGAATTTACAATGGGCGAATCAACAAAAGTTGACTATGTTGGTGTTTCACCAATTCAAATCATCTCTGTTGCAACATCATTAATTCCATTTATTGAACACGATGACGCCAACCGTGCATTGATGGGTTCTAACATGCAACGTCAAGCAGTTCCGCTTTTAGTTACTCAAAGACCTAGAGTTGGAACAGGTTTAGAAGCTCGTGTAGCTAAAGACTCAGGTATGGTTGCAGTTTCAACTGTTGACGGTACTGTTGTTAAAGTTATGGGCGAAGAAATTCATATTAAAGACAAAAAAGGCGATATTCACCAATATCAACTTTTAAAATACGTTCGTTCTAACCAAGACACTTGTATTAACCAAAAACCTCTAGTTAGAGAAGGGGATGAAGTTAAAGCAGGAGATGTTATCGCAGACGGCGCTTCAACAAATATGGGTGAGCTTTCATTAGGTAAAAACGTGCTTGTAGCATATATGCCTTGGGAAGGTTACAACTATGAAGATGCTATTTTACTTTCTGAACGTTGCGTATATGATGATATCTTTACATCATTACACATTGAAAAATTAGAAATAGACGCTCGTCAAACAAAACTTGGACCTGAAGAAATCACTCGTGAAATTCCGAATGTTTCTGAAGATTCTATCCGCCACCTTGACGAAAGAGGTATCGTAAGAATTGGTGCAAGAGTTTATGCTGACGATGTTTTAGTTGGTAAAATCACTCCAAAAGGTGAGAGTGAACATCCACCTGAAGAAAAATTATTAAGAGCAATCTTTGCTGAAAAAGCAAGAGATGTTAAAGATAACTCACTTCGTGTTCCTCACGGTGAAGGCGGTCGTGTAGTCGACGTTAAAGTATTTGACAGAGAAAAAGGCGACGAACTTCCACCAGGAGCAAACACAGTAATTAGAGTTTATATTGCTCAAAAACGTAAAGTACAAGTTGGTGATAAATTATCAGGTCGTCACGGTAACAAAGGTATCGTTTCAAGAATATTACCAAAAGAAGATATGCCATTCTTACCTGACGGAACACCTGTTGATATCGTATTAAACCCACTGGGCGTACCTTCTCGTATGAACGTTGGTCAAACTTACGAACACTTATTAGGTTTAGCTTCATACTTAACAGGCGATCACTATGAATCACCATTGTTTGATGAAATGTATGGTGCAAACCAATCCGAAATGAATACAAAAGCTGAACTTTTAAGAGGTATCAAAGAAAAAGGTATCGATTGGGTTAGAGAAGACGGTAAGGTTACATTATATGATGGTAGAACCGGCGAACCGTTTGATGAACCAATTGCAGTTGGTATCTCATACATCTTGAAACTTGTTCACTTGGTTGATGATAAAATCCACGCTCGTTCAACTGGTCCATACTCACTTGTAACTCAACAACCGTTAGGCGGTAAAGCACAATTCGGTGGTCAAAGATTCGGTGAAATGGAAGTTTGGGCACTTGAAGCGTATGGCGCTGCATATACTCTACAAGAAATGTTAACAATCAAATCAGATGATGTTAACGGTCGTTCAAGAGCTTATGAAGCAATTGTTAAGGGTGATAATATTCCTCGTCCTGGTATTCCTGAATCATTCAAAGTATTGGTTCGTGAACTTCAAAGTATCGGCTTAGATATTGCGGTATCTAAAAAAGGCGGTGAAGAAGTTGACTTAATGTCTGATACAGATGATTTAAGAAAATCAGCTCCAAAGAGAGTATTATCCGATATGGATTCTGAATTGTTGAATTTCGACTTTTTAGACACAACTGCTAGTTTTAAAGACTAGTTTAAGATTAGATTAATTAAAATCAAAGGAGAATAAATGTCTACAAGTATTGATTATTTTGATTATATAAGAATTTCTATCGCTTCACCCGAAAGAATTCTAAAATGGTCATACGGGGAAGTTACAAAACCCGAAACAATAAACTACAGAACTCTTAAACCTGAACGTGACGGTTTGTTTTGCGAAAAAATCTTTGGACCAACAAAGGACTGGGAATGTTTTTGCGGAAAATACAAAAGAGTTCGCCATAAAGGTATCATCTGTGAAAGATGTGGCGTTGAAGTTACAGATTCAAAAGTAAGACGTCACAGAATGGGACACATCAAACTTGCTGCTCCTGTTTCACACATTTGGTTCTTAAAAGGTATTCCATCTTATCTTGGTTTACTTTTAGATATGACTTTAAAAGACTTAGAACAAGTTATATATTTCAACAACTACGTTGTAGTTGATGGCGCAGACAGCCCATTCAAAAAATTCCAACTTTTAACTGAAGAAGAATATGAAGATTTCATTATGGAAAACGAAGATTCTAAATTAAAAGTAGGTATCGGGGCAGAAGTTATTAAAGAATTGCTTTCTGAAATTAAATTAGATGAATTAGCTAATGAAATCAGAGGCGAACTTGAAAATTCAGGCGGTTCAGTTCAAAAAAGAGCTAAATTAATCAAACGTTTAAGATTGATTGAATCTTTAATTGAATCAGGAACAGAACCAACTTGGTTTGTTATGGATGTATTACCTGTAACTCCACCAGATTTAAGACCTATGGTTCAATTAGACGGTGGCAGATTTGCAACATCAGACCTAAACGACTTATACAGACGTGTAATCAACAGAAACAACCGTTTGTTAAGATTATTGGAAATGGGCGCTCCTGAAATTATCGTTCGTAACGAAAAACGCATGTTACAAGAAGCAGTTGACGCTTTGATTGATAACGGAAGACGTGGCAGAACAGTTGTTGGACCAAATTCTCGTCCTCTAAAATCTTTATCAAACATCATTGAAGGTAAACAAGGTCGTTTCCGTCAAAACTTACTTGGTAAACGTGTTGACTATTCAGGTCGTTCAGTTATCGTTGTTGGTCCGCAATTACAATTAAATCAATGCGGTCTTCCAAAAGAAATGGCAATCGAATTATTCAAACCATTCGTTGTTAATAAATTAATTGAACGTGGTTTAGTTCAAAATATTAAATCAGCTAAAAAGAAAATTGAACGCTCAGAAGCTGTTGTATGGGATATCTTAGAAGAAGTTGTAGACGGACACCCTGTTATGTTAAACCGTGCCCCAACTCTTCACAGACTTGGTATCCAAGCATTTGAACCGGTTTTAGTTGAAGGTAGAGCAATTCAACTTCACCCATTGGTATGTACAGCATTCAACGCCGATTTCGACGGTGACCAAATGGCTGTTCACGTTCCACTTTCAATTGAAGCTCAAGCAGAAGCAAGAATGTTAATGTTAGCAACAAACAATATCCTAGCTCCTGCAACAGGTAAACCAATTATCACACCTACTCAAGATATGGTACTTGGTATGTATTATCTAACAATTATCAAAGATCAAAAAGCTCCAATCAAAGGCTATTATCACAACTTTGATGATGCTCTAGCTGCTCATGCGACAGGAGTTTTGAAACTTCACGATAAAATTATTGTTAGAGATGAAAATAATAACAGAATTGAAACAACCGTTGGAAGAATTATCTTCAACGAAGCGGTTAGAAAATCAGTTCTAGCGTAAACATCAAGTCATACTTGATAAAATTGGTTAAAAATTAAACAAATGAGGTAAAAATAAATGACAACATTAACTGAAAACTCAAAAAAGAAAAAGCACGTTGAGTTTATCAATAAAGTTATGAATAAAAAAGCTCTAAACCAACTGTTATCTCAAGCATATCTTGAATGGGGCGGAGCTAAAACAGCAGAACTTGCTAATAACTTAAAAAACTTAGGTTATAAATATGCAACAAAATCAGGCACAACCATTTCTATCCACGATTTGGAAGTTCCTAAAGAAAAACAAGAACTATTACAAGAAGCTCAAGATGAAATCGCTCGTTCTACAAAAAGATATTTAAAAGGCGAAATCACAGAAGTTGAAAGATATACAAAGGTTATCGACACTTGGAGTGAGACAACAGCTAAGTTAACAGAAAAAGTTGTTGAAGGCTTCAACAGATTAAATCCGGTTTATATGATGGCATTCTCCGGAGCCCGTGGTAACTTATCACAAGTATCTCAATTAGTTGGTATGCGTGGTTTGATGGCTGATGCGCAAGGTCAAATCATCGACTTACCGATTAAATCAAACTTTAAAGAAGGCTTATCTTGTACAGAATACGTTATTTCATCATACGGTGCTCGTAAAGGGTTGGTTGATACCGCTCTTAAAACAGCCGATTCAGGTTACTTAACAAGACGTTTGGTAGACGTTGCTCAAGATGTTATCATCAGAGAAGAAGACTGCCACACTGAAAAATTCATCAACTTAACAGCTATTACAGATGGTGAAGATGTTATTGTAGCTTTAGAAGACAGACTTCTAGGAAGAACTATTGCCCAAGATATCGTTGATAAAGACGGAAATGTTTTAGTTACTAAAAACACAACTGTTGATAGAGATGATCTTGAAAAAATCAAAACAGTAGGTTTAAAAGAAGTTAAAGTTAGATCAACTCTAACTTGCGAATTAGAATATGGTATTTGTCAAAAATGTTACGGCTGGTCAATGACAACACAAAAACTTGTTGATATTGGCGAAGCAATCGGTATTATCGCTGCTCAATCAATCGGTGAACCCGGTACACAATTGACAATGAGAACATTCCACACAGGCGGTGTATTCAAAGGTTCAGGGGTTACTCGTCAAGCTAAATCAACAGTTGATGGTAAAGTTATGACAGAAGTTAAAACCAAAGAACAAAGAACACGTCACGGGGATGTTGTTCAAATCGCTATTAAAGAAGCAGACGTTGAAATTAAAGGCGCTGATTATACAGATAAAGTCCACGTTCCAATGGGTGCTAAAGTTTTAGTTAAAAAAGGTGATATGGTTAAAGCAGGCGACGCTATTGCTGAATTTGATCCTGCTTCAAAAGGCGACGGTTCTCGTTTAACAGAAAAAGCCTTAAAAGATATCACATCTGACATTTCTGGTGAAGTTGTATTTGAAGACTTCGTTGCAGATGAAAGAAAAGACCGTCAAGGCAACATTTCAAGAATTGCAAACAAACAAGGTGTTGTTTGGGTTTTAGGCGGAGATGTTTATGCTCTTCCTGCAGGTTCTAAAGTTCTTGTTGAAGACGGACAAAAAATCAAAAAAGGCGAAAAATTAGCTGAAACATTGATTATTTCTGAACACGGCGGCGAAGTTCGTGTTGGCGATAATCTTGAAATCAAAGAAACAAACTTTGAAGGAAAGAAAATTAAAAAGATTGTTCAAGGTAAAGAATTAACAATCGTTATCGCTTCAATCCAAGCAGCAAACGCCGTATTTGAACAAACTAAAAAAGAACAAATTTGGACAGTTCCAACAACAGGCGAAAAATACATTGTTAAATCTCCTGTTGATACACAAGTTGAAAACGGAATGATAATCGCCGAACTTATTGATGAAACTCACAAAGTTGAATCATCAGGCGAAATCCGCTACAACGGTCTTGAAGTTGATGAAAACCAAGTAGTTGTTACTCCTGGTCAATTAATCTTCATTCCTGAAGAAATTCATCAAATTTCAAAAGACGCTTCACTTAAACTTGTTGAATCAGGAACATTCGTTGAAGCAGGTACTGAAGTTGTAAAAGATATTTACACTCACATCGCAGGTATCGTTGAAATTAAAGAATTTAACGATATTATTCACGAAATCGTTGTTCGCCCTGGCGAACTTCATACTCTTGATTCAATCAACGACCTTAAAGTTGGTGAAGGCGAAGTAATTAAAGCCGGAACTGTTGTTGCAAATAAAATCAAAGCTAAAGAAGATTCTATCGTTACAATCGTTGAAAACGAAAGCGATATGATGGAATTAGACGATTTAGATGAAGAACTTACAGATACTTCAATAGATGAAGACAATCTTGAAGGAAAACCTGTTCAAATCTTAATCCGTCCAATTCAAGCATTTGATATTGAACAACAAGATGTTTCAATCAAATTTGACGCTACGGATGATGCTATTGAATTATTACCAATCACTCAAGTTCAATTCAAAGATGGCGCTAGAGTAAGAAACTTAGACGGTGCAATCTTAACAAGAACATCATTAGTATTATCTATGTCAGGTTACATTTCACACTTAAAAGGTCAAGTTGAACTTGATTCAAAAGGCGATCTTAAAATTGTTGTATTAGAAACTTTAATTGTTCGTCGTGAACAAGAAGACAACTCTCGTGGTTTATCTTCAACTCAAACAGAATTATTAGTTGAAGACGGTCAAATCATCCAACCTAAAACTCCTGTTACAAAAACTCAAGTTTTAGCTGTTAATGATTCAATCGCTTCAATCAACTCTAAAGATTCTGATTTAAGAAGATTGTTGCTTGTTTCAAATAACTATGAAGAAACAATCAAAATCACAGGAAAAGCGACTGTTAAAGCTGGTCAATATGTAACAGTAGACGAAAAAATTTCAGAAAACGAAACTTCACCATTCTCTGGTAAAGTTGTTAAGGCAACAGCAAAAGAAGTTGTTATAAGAGTTGGCAGACCTCACTTAATCTCTCCAGGGGCATTATTACAGGTTGACAACGGCGCTTTAATCTTAAGAGGCGACTTACTTGCAACATTAGTATTTGAAAGACAAAAAACAGGGGATATCGTTCAAGGTCTTCCTCGTGTTGAAGAACTTTTAGAAGCTAGAAAACCAAAAGATTCAGCAATTGCAGCTGAAGAAGATGGTGTAGCAGTAATTGAATATGAAGATGATGTTCCAAGATTGTATATCGAAAACGAAAACGGAAGAACAGAAATTAAATATCCAATCGAAGCTACTGTTATCGTTAACGATAAACAACAAATCCATAAAGGCGACGCTTTAACTTCAGGACCTATGAATCCACATGACGTTATCAGATTAAAAGGCGCAAACGCAGCTCAACAATATCTTGTTGACGAAGTACAAAGAGTATATCGTTCTCAAGGTGTAGAAATTTCTGATAAACACGTTGAAGTTATCGTTCGTCAAATGATTAAGAAAGTTAAAGTAATTGATTCAGGCGATACTAAATTATTACCTGGTGAATTAGTTGAACTTAAAGTAATTGAAGCTGAAAATGCTAAAGTTCGTGAAAAAGAAGGACAAGAAGCAACATTTGAAGCTTTATTACTAGGTATCACTAAAGCATCATTAAACACTGAATCATTTATTTCAGCAGCTTCATTCCAAGAAACAACAAGAATTCTTACTGAAGCAGCCGTTGAAGGCAAAAAAGACTTATTAAGAGGTCTTAAAGAAAACGTAATCATTGGTAGATTAATTCCTGCTGGTACTGGATACTATCACTTGATTAACGCTTCAGAAGAAAAAGAAAAAGAAGCGGCAAAAAGAGCGGCTCAAAAACACCAAGCAAGAAAACCATCTGCGATTTTAGAAGAAATCGAAGGAATGTTTGGAGTAGTTGACTCTGATATGCAATTCTAATAAATAACTCAAAAAGCCTCGAAACAACAAATTCGAGGCTTTTTTGTATATAAATTCATTGGGGAAGATTTTTGAAAAATATCAATAAAGACGATTTTAAATCCGACATAATAAGAGAGTATTTAACTTTTAAGGAAAATAATCCTGATTTTATTATTCTATATCAAATTGGAGCATTTTTTGAAAGCTATTTTGAAGACGCGATTAATTTTGCTTCATCTAATAATTTAACTTTGACCACCAAAAAAGTTAACTCAAAAGAAATCCCAATGGCAGGAGTTAGCGCAAAAACAATAGACATACACATCAAAAAGCTTTTAGATAATAACTATAAAGTTTGTCTTTGTGAACAATTTAAAGATGAAAACGACAATTTTACAAGAAAAATCACAAGAAAATACACAAAAGGAACAATTTTAGAAAAAGAATTTTTAAATAGTTCCGAAAATAATTTTATAGCTTCAATTGATTTAACTAAAGATATGGCTTCGCTTAGCTATGCCGATGTTTCAACAGGTCAGTTTTATAAAACGGAAGCCAAAAAAGAAGATATTATTGAAGAAATTTTTAAAATTAACCCAAGCGAAATTCTTGTTTTAAACAATCAAAAAGAAGAAGCAAAATTTTTAAAGGAAAGCTTCAATTTAACCTATATCAATAATACAACATTTTCAAACACCCAAAACGCCATAATATCCTATTGTAAAGACAATTTTATTGATTTTTGCCCAAGTTTCGATAAAATAATTTGCTATGACATAAATAATTTTATGTTTATGAATAACGTAACAAGACACCATCTTGAGCTTTTAAGGCGCAAAAGGGATTTAAAGAAAAAAGGAAGTTTGCTTGATTTTCTAAATTACACCAAAACCCCAATGGGAATTAGAAAGTTGAAGCAATATATAACAGCACCACTGCTTGATTTGAACCTTATTTTAAAAAGACAAGAAGCAATTGAAGAATTGATTTTAGACAATAATTTAATAGAAAATTTTGAAAAAAATCTTGAATATTTTACGGATTTATCAAGACTTTGCGCCAAAATAGCAAATTCAACGATAAAAGCAAAAGAATTGTATTTAATTGCCACCACAATTGAAAAAATTGAAAACTTAATTTTGATAAACAAAAATACAAAATCAGAACTTTTGAAACTTAACAGTTCGATTTTAGAAGAAATTTTTGATTTTTCAAAAGAAATTAAAAATGCAATAAATGAAAATTATAAAGAAAATGAAAATAATGAATTTTTAATTAAGGAAAATTATAATCCGCAGCTTGATTATTTAAGAAATAATTTGAGAATTGAAAAACAAAAAATTGAAGCTTATCAAGAAAAATTAAGAAAGAAGCTCGAAACAACAAGACTTGAAATTAAATATTTTAAGGAAAAAGGCTATTTAATTGAAGTTGATAATAATGTGTTAATCGATGAAGATTTTATTCTTTTTCAATTATTAAAAACCTCTTCAAGATATAAAACAAAGGAGTTAAAAGAGCTTGAAAACACAGTTGATAGCTTAAAATTTAAGATTTTTGAATTTGAAAAAGATATATTTAACAATGTTAAAAATCAGGCGCTTAATTATGTTGAAGATATAAGAAAATTATCCTCAACAATTGCCCAAATTGACGCTATAGTTTCGCTTGCACGCTGCGCTATTGAATATAATTTAACAAAACCAGCCATAACCAAGGAAAATTTTGAAATCAAAGGTGCAATTCATCCGAATTTACTAAAACAAAATGTTGAAATTACAAGAAACGATACATCCTTAAAAGAAAACGATATCATAATTTTAACGGGCGCAAATATGAGCGGAAAATCAACATATTTAAAACATAACGCAATTGTTGCAATTTTAAGCCAAATGGGAGCATTTACTCCTGCAACAAGCGCCAAGGTAAGTATTGTTGATAAATTATTTTTCTATCAAGGCTCAACCGACGATATAACCAACAGTGCTTCAAGTTTTATGATTGAAATGAACGATTTGAAATATATTTTAGATAATGCGACAAAAAAATCCTTAATTTTGCTTGATGAACCTGCAAAAAGCACAAATTCAAAAGAAAGCGGCGCTATTGTAAAAAGTTTTATAGAATACGTTTTAAAATATTATAAAACAAAATCAATCATAACAACCCACAACCTTGATATAACAGAGCTTGAAGAAAAATATCCAAACCAAATTTTCAACTATCATTTGGGTGAAAACTCCTTTAAAGATAGAAAAATCAAAAGAGGTATCGCAAAAAATAGCAGCGCAATAACGACGGCAAAAATTGTTAATTTGCCAAAAGAATTAATCAAAACCGCCGAAAGCTACTTAAAATAGCTATTTTGTTATTCTTCCGTAAATATCTTTATAGCGAATTATATCTTCTTCAGAAAGTTTGTCGCCTTTTTGAACTTCAATAATTCTAAGCTCGCTTTCATAAGGATTTGCAAGAGAATGTATTGCTTTTCTTGGTATATCGATACTTTGACCTGCTTTTAACATAAAGATTTTATCGTTCAGGGTAACTCTTGCCACTCCGCACAATACAACCCAATGCTCGCAACGATGGTTATGAGATTGAAGCGACAATTGACCTTTTGAAGCAACAGCTATCATTTTTGTTAAATACCCTTCACCCTGATTTAAAACCGTATAATATCCCCAAGGGCGATAAACAGTGGTTTGCGGGCGATGTGAGTCTGTGTTAGATTCTTTTAACATATCAAACACTTCTTTTACGCCTTCAACATCGTTTTTATTACAAGCAAGCACAGCATCCGTTGTTTCAACAACAAAAATATCCTCTAGCCCAACTCCTGCAACAGTTCTATTTGAAGAATAAAGCATAGAATTTTTGCAATTTTTAGCTATGACGTTGCCGATTTTTACATTATTATTTTCATCTTTATTATTAGAATTATAAACAGCATGCCAGCTTCCCAAATCGTTCCAGTCGCAAAGCATTTCAACCATTGCAACGTTTGGAGAATTTTCAATCAAAGCATAATCAATTGAAATATTTGGAAATTTCACGAACTTAACGTAATCAATCTCATCTTGATATCTAAAATCAAATTTTTGAACTAAATCATAGATTAATTTTGAACATTGTTCAAGGGATTTCATAAAGACAGAAGCCTTGAACACCAAAATACCGCAATTCCAATAGTATTCTTTGCTATCGCAATACGTTTGAGCTGTTTTTGTATCAGGTTTTTCAACAAATTCGACAACTTTATAACCATTATCGATTTTTTCACCTGTTTTAATATAGCCAAAACCATTGCTTGCACAATATGGAGTTATACCAAGCGTAACTATATAATCTTTTTCAGCTAGTGTTTTTGCATTTTCGATTGTTTTTCTGAATTTTTCAACATCTTTGATTAAATGGTCAGATGGAACAACAACAATTATCTCATCTCCCACAAAATCCATAATATATTTTGTAGCGACTGCTATAGCAGGAGCTGTGTTTTTAGCTTCGGGTTCGGCTAAAACTTTAATATCTTGGTTATATTCTTTTAATTGCATTTTGACATTGGAAAAGTGCTTAGAGCTTGTTATAGCGACAATATTATCGATATCAACAATTCCCATAAGTCTTTCATAGGTTTTTTGCAAAAGGCTTCTATCCGAATTTAATTTTAAAAGTTGTTTAGGATATAAATCCCTGCTTAATGGCCATAATCTTGAACCGCTACCGCCTGCTAAAATAATT
This sequence comes from uncultured Candidatus Melainabacteria bacterium, assembly GCA_934667125.1. Classification (GTDB taxonomy): domain Bacteria; phylum Cyanobacteriota; class Vampirovibrionia; order Gastranaerophilales; family Gastranaerophilaceae; genus RUG14156. Next base: position 266,731 of record CAKULF010000001.1, read on the forward strand.
CCGTGCATAATTTACTCCTAACAACTGTAATATATTTAATTATATATATTTTTAGGGTTTTTAGCAATTACTTTTTAACGGTTAAATATTTTTCCAAACTTTCTTGCCAAGCAGGTAATTCATCATTGCTATCCAATACACAAAACTTTGGTCTTAAGGCAGGACGAGGAAAATCAGACTTATCAATAGCCGTTACTTCGACATCTCTTTTTTTAATTTCAAAGATTTTTCTTGTATAGTCTGCCCAAGTTGCACGTCCTGATGAAGAAACATGGTATATTCCATACGGAGCTTTGGTTTTAATTAATTCAATGATTTTTCTTGAGACGTCATCAACACAAGTTGGCGAGCCGATTTGATCATCTACAACTGAAATTTCTTTTCTAAAATTTGAAAAAGTCAACATAGCATCGACATATCCGCCAGCACCATACAACCAAGAGGTTCTTAAGATATAGTGTTTTTTGGTTGCTCTTATAATTTCTTGTTCGCCTGCCAGTTTTGATTTTCCATACACATTAATCGGGTTTGTAGCGTCTGTTGTTTTGTATGGTGTTTCGGATTTTCCATCAAAAACGTTATCCGTGCTTACGTATAAAATAGGGATATTGTGTTTTCGAGCAATATTTGCTATGTTTTTTGTTCCTAATTGGTTAACGCTATATGCAATTTCGGGGTTGTCTTCTGCTTGGTCTATATTTGTATAACCTGCTAAATGGATAATAAAATCAAGACTAATCTTATTCATTATCTCATTAACCATTTTTGTATTTGTAACATCAAAAATCTTAGAATTAGTCGCCCAGTATTGATATCCCTCATTTTCCAGCATAGGACACAAGGATTTACCAATTGAACCTGTTGCGCCTGTTACTAAAATTCTCATAATCGTTACCTTAAAATAATACTCTTAACCACTTTTTTTATAGCATTTAGTCATGGTAAAATCAATAATATGATAAAAAAGACTTACAAAATCTTAATATTAATTGTAATTTTTACGATTATTGCGCTATCTTGCGTTTTTTTAATATTTAAAAAAGATTACGGATACGATAAATCAACTAGTGTCACTTATGAAGCGATTAAAACACCTAATTCTTTTATTGAAATACCTACAAATAAAACACTTGATGGTGTTGATTATCTTCAATCCAATCTTCCTGTTGGGCGCTTTGGCGGACAAATAGTGACTTCTATATTGGGTGAACCCACAACGTTTAACCCTTATAATTCGCAAGACGCAACGAGTTCAGAATTATCCGAAATTATGTATGATGGACTTGTTCAAACTAATCCGAATAATGGCGAAGTTATTCCAAAGCTAGCTAAATCGATTGAAATCAAACCTGATAATATGACTTATATAGTTCATTTAAGAAGAGGGGTAAAATGGTCTGATGGGGTTGAAATAACGTCAGCCGATGTTGATTTTACATATAACGAAGTTATTTTTAAGGGCTTTGGCGAAGGGAGCGCAAGGGATGTTTTGCTTATCGACAACAAGCTTCCAAGCATTAAAGCAATTGATAAATATACAGTAGTTTTTAAGACTCCTAAACCTTTTGCGCCATTTTTAAGAAATTTAGGCGCTTCAATTTTACCCGAACATGTTTTTAAAGATGTTGTTAAAAAAGGAAATCAATACTTTTTATCATATCAGGGTGTTGGGGTAAAACCAAGTGATATCGTATATTCAGGGGCATTTCATCTAAAAAGCTATGTGCCTGCTCAAAGGTTGATTTTTGAAAAAAATCCGAATTATTATTTAATTAATAAAGAAAATAAAAAGCTTCCCTATCTTGACCGTTGGGTTATGCTGATTGTTGGAGATATTAATAATCAAACTTTAAAATTTGAATCCGGAGCAACCGATACAATCACTATTCAAGGCTCTTTGATTGATAGATATAGGGAGCTAAAAAAACACAACGATTTTGAATTGTATAATTTAGGGGCAAGCACAAACACAACCTTTATGGTTTTTAATATGAACAATCGCAAAAATAAGGATGGAAAGTATTATGTAAATCCAATTAAACAAGCGTGGTTTCAAGATAAAAACTTTAGAAAAGCGATAGATTGGGCTATCGATAGGGATGATTTGATTTTAAATGTCTTTTCAGGGTTAGCTAGCCCTTTGCATAGTGCTGAACCTATAAACAGCTTATTTTTAAACAAAGAAATTGCAAAAGGGCATAAAAAAGATATTAATTATGCGAAAAGTCTTTTAAAAGAAAGCGGATTTTATTATAAAGACAATGTTTTATACGATAAACACAATCATAGAGTAGAGTTTGAACTTTTAACTAATGCCGGAAATACTCAAAGAGAAGCGACAGGGGTTTCTATCAAACAAGATTTAGAAAACCTTGGAATTAAGGTTAATTTTAAACCGATTGAGTTCAACAGTTTGGTTAATAAATTAATCAGCTCGCCCGATTTTGACTGCGTTATAGTGGCTTTAACATCTAATATTTTTGAACCGAATTCGGGCGCAAATGTTTGGAAAAGCAACGGTAATTTGCACCAATTCAATAAGCGTTTAAAGGATGATGATAAATCGACCGATAAACTTCTTCCTTTTGAAAAAGAATTAGATGAAATATTCACAAAAGGCGCTCTGGAGCTTGATTTTAACAAAAGAAAAAAAATATATGACAGATATCAACAAATTATACACGACGAAAACCCAATGATATACCTGTATGCGCCAATTAATATCAGCGCAATCAGAAATAAAATCAAAAACATCTATCCAACAAAACTTGGCGGATTAATTTATGATATGGCGCAAATTTATGTTGAAGAATAATTTATTTTCAAATTACATAAAATATTGTATAATGAGGAAAATTTACGAAATTGCACATATAAAAGATAAGTAGCAACATTTTATTTGTTTTTAAGAAGGAGGATTTTATGAAAAAATTATTACTAAGTGCGCTTTTATGCTTTAGCGTATTAGCCTTTACTTCACAAGTAAATGCAGACGTAATCGATAAACCAGACTTTGTTCGTCTGCAAAAAATTGGAAATCAATTAATTAAAGCAAACAAAATTCCACACAGATACACTTTCAATTTTACAAACGTTAGCCAACAAAAAGCATACCCAATTCTTATAGATACTTCATACACTAACGATTTGGATTTACATAATAACCACTGCGTTAATCTGTTCTGGGCAGACTATGCAAGATTAGCTTCCGATGATGAAGTGGCAGGTTTAATAGCTCATGAATTAGCACAAGGTGAACACAGTTATACAGGGGTTTTGAACGGACAGTTCATGTTTACAAAAAATGGTTACATGCCTTTTAACTATATTGCAAAAATGAACGAATTAAATTTTGATAAAAAAGCTGTAGACTATATGGCAAAGGCAGGATATAACCCTAAAGCTTTAACATATGCACTAAATAAGACAACAGGAGAATGGAGAGGAACATTTTTCTCAAGACACAACAAAACTCAAAAAAGAGTTAAAAACATTAATCAATATATATCCAAAAAATATCCAAAACTATAAAACAATTTAATAAATTTTAAAAAACACCCTATTTTAGGGTGTTTTTTAAGCTATTTTTCAAGGGCTGCTTCAACAAGTCCCAAGAATAAAGGATGTGGCTTTTGCGGTCTTGAAAGAAATTCAGGATGAAATTGGCAAGCAATAAAATATTTATGCTCAGGAATTTCAACAATTTCAGCCAACAAGCCATCGGGACTAGTTCCTGAAATAACAAGCCCATGGGATGTTAGGATATCTTTATATTTGTTGTTAAATTCATACCTATGACGATGTCTTTCAGAAATTAAATCGGCTTTATAAAGTTTATGAGCCAAAGTATTTTCCTCAATTTTACAAGGATATGCCCCAAGACGCATAGTTCCGCCATATCCCATAATATTTTTCTGCTCTTCCATAAGGTCAACAACTTTATCAGCAGATTCTATATTAAACTCGGCAGAATTAGCTTCGCTAAGTCCTACAACGTTTCTAGCGTATTCTATAACAGCACATTGCATTCCAAGGCAAAGACCAAGATAAGGGATATTGTTTTCTCTTGCATATTGTACAACTTTTAATTTGCCCTCTATTCCTCTTACGCCAAAGCCCCCAGGGACAACAACAGCATCAACATCTGATAGGTGCGATGAAGCGTCATCAAGAGTTAGAATTTCTTCAGATGCTATCCATTTGATATTAATTTTGCAATTGTGTTTAAAACCGGCATGCTTTAGGCTTTCCACAACCGAAATATATGCATCATTGAGTTCAGTGTATTTTCCTGCTAAAGCAACAGTTATAGACTTATTCGGATTGTTAATCTTATCAACAAGTTCAACCCATTCAGTCAAATCAGTTGGTTTTTCTTCAAGATGAAGAGTTTTTAAAATTTGGCTTGTCATGTTTTGTTTTTCAAGATATAAAGGCACTTCATAGATGGATTTCATATCCTTGCAAACAATAACATTTTCTTTTTTAACAGAACAAAATAGAGCCAGTTTATCTTTTTCGCTTTCCCCAACAGGAACAGAAGTCCTTAAAACAAGCATTTCAGGCTGTATTCCATAACTTCTTAAAACGTTAACACTATGTTGAGATGGTTTTGTTTTAATTTCGCCCGAAGTTTGAAGATACGGCAAAAGTGTCACATGGATTGACATGCTGTTTTCATAACCAACTTCACTTCTAAATTGTCTGATTGCTTCAATAAACGGTAAACCCTCGATATCACCGATTGTTCCACCTACTTCAACAATTAAAATGTCAGGTTTAGAATTTTCAACCGCTTTTAAAAATCTCGATTTAATTTCCCCTGTGATATGAGGAATCATTTGAACCGTAGCGCCTAAATATTCGCCTTTTCTTTCTTTATTTATAACCGTTTGATAAACAGAACCCGACGTTACATTATTAATTTGAGCCAAAGGACGATTGATAAATCTTTCATAATGCCCCAAATCCAAATCCGTTTCTGCCCCATCATCACACACAAAAACCTCGCCATGCTGAAAAGGACTCATTGTTCCAGGGTCAACATTGATATAAGGGTCAAATTTTTGTATCGCAACCTTATATCCACGAGATTCTAAAAGCTTGCCCAAAGAGGCGGCAACTATCCCTTTTCCCAAAGAGCTAACCACACCGCCTGTAATAAAAATATATTTTGTCATATCTTCCTTAATTTATTTTTGGAACTTTGAAGAAATCGCCCTCAACATCCGGAGCGTTTGCCATAAGTTCTTCTCTTGTATTTTCGTAAATCTTTTCGTCTTTTCTTGTCACGTTAACAAAATCAATAGGATGATTCATAGGCTCAACGCCTGTTGTATCAACCTCATTCATCTTTTCAACATGTTCTAAAACATCACCTAATTGATGTGTAAATTTTTCTTTTTCTTCGTCTGTTAATTCTAATCGTGCTAATTTTGCAACATGTTCAACATCTTTAATTGTAATCATAAAATCTCCCTTACATATAAAGTAACAAAAAACTTAAATTATTGCAATTTTTTATTAAGTTAATTTATAATAAAATATATGGATATGAAGAGTAATGTTTTGATAGTTGAAGACCATGGTCTTACATTGTTTGCACTTAAAACTTCGCTATCAACAAAAGAATATATAGAAGAGATTTTTGAAGCGGATTGCGCTTCTGCTGCCTATGATATCATTAAATCAAACAAAGTTGATTTAGTTATTATGGATATTGGTTTGCCCGATATAGACGGTATTCAGGCAAGTGAAGAGATTAAAAAATTAAATGAAAATGTTAAAATTATTATCCTAACTTCACACACAGATAAAGAAGAAGTGACAAAATGTCTTAAAATCGGGGTTAGAGCGTATTGCACAAAAGATATTAAGCCCGATAAATTAGATGAAGTTATAAAAGATGTTTTAAACGGCTCAATGTATTTTGATTCAAGCATTTCAAAATATGTTTTAGAAGTTAATTCTAAAGAAGAAGATACCAAAAAGCATGAATTAAGTGTAAAAGATTGTTACAATTTGACTCAGCAAGAAAAAAGAGTATTAATATTATTAGCAAGTGGGAATAATAATCTACAGATAGCTAAGAAATTAAAAATTTCAATCAACACAACAAAAGTGCATGTTTGTTCGATTTTGCAGAAAATGGATGTGGAAGACAGAACCCAAGCGGCAATTAAAGCCATCAGAGAAAATTTAATCAATTAAAGGAAAATATGAGCGCATTAGCTAAAATTTTAATAATAGACGACAATCCAAAGCTTATGGAAGATTCTCTTCCGATGTATGGCTATGAGGTTAAAGCTGCGACTGATGGGCTTATGGGGCTAAAAATTTTAAACGAAGAAAACGATTTTGATTTAATTTTGCTTGATGTTGTTATGCCAAATTTGGACGGCTGGGAAGTTTTAAAAGCAATAAGAAAAGACGATAAAATTGCTTCTATTCCAATTATAATGCTAACTTCGGTTAATGACGCAAACAAACAAATTTCAGGGCTAAAATTTGGAGCAGATGATTATATAGTAAAACCATTTGTTCTTCCAAACCTTTTAGCTAGAATTGAAGCGCTTTTAAGACGTTCTAATTGGAATAAAGAAACAAAAACAACTAAGCCTTTGCCTTTTGTAGATGGCAAAGAAATTGGGGATTTAACCCAAAGAGAAAAAGAAATTTTAACTTTAGTTTCATTGGGAAATTCAAACTCACAAGTAGCTCAAAAGCTCTTTGTTAGGGAAGTTACAGTCAAAACACATCTAAATAACATCTATAGAAAATTAAATGTGGATAATAGAGTTCAAGCTGTTTTATTAGCACAACAAACGGGAATTATATAAAAAAATAAAAGGTAAATTATGGCAGAAAAAGTTATTGAATTAATTTTAAACGATTATGACGCATTTGTTGAATATAAAAAGGAAAATTCAGATATAGAAGCGACTGAGGCAGATTTTTCAGGCATGAGCTTTGAAAATGCTGATTTTTCAAACATTGATTTTTCAGGAACAAGTTTCACCGAGGCTACTTTAACCAACGTCAATTTTGAAGATTGCGACCTAACAAGTGTTGATTTTTCAAGAGCCAATTTATCAGAATGTAATTTTTCAGGTTCACTTTTAAATGGAACAATATTTAACTATGCAACGGTTGATTTTTGCAACTTTAACGAATGCGATATGGCAGGCTGCAACTTAGCTGAAGCAGATTTATCTAATAGTGATTTTTCAACAAGCGAAAACCTTGAATCTGCAAGATTTGATGAATCAACAGTTTGGCCTGATGATGATAAATTACCTGAAGACTTTGATTGCACCTATAACTATGATTTATCATCATTAAGAGAAGATGAAGAAAATTCTTCTGAACAATATTAATATTTAGTTTTTAATATTCATTTTCAAGAAAATCGAACAAGGAAGAAAAATCTTTATTTAATTTTTCAATATCCTCGTTTTCATCTATTTCAATTGTTAAAGTTGGGATTTTTCGCTCAACTCCGCAATATGTTCCAAAACTCCCTGGGGTTGGATAGCCGATATCAGAAGTTATCGGATAGTTTACATATTTTTGAACAATTGTGGCAAAATCCTTAGCAGGACCGTCATAATTTATTACTTTATAGGGCGAGTGAATTGTGATTATTCCATCAAACTTATAGTTTTTAAGCAACTCAACCATAAATTGAGTTTCAATTTCGCTATTTGGTTTATTTCCGCCAAAATAATCATTATTTTCGCCCAAAACCCAATTTTTAGTTGGAAAATTCCTATTCAAATCCACACCATTTGGATTTTTTCTATTTGAAGAAGAATTCAAGCGAGGAATATAGAATATTTCGTTTTTTATTGGCATAATATCGCCCACTTTTTCAAGATAAGAATTTATAAAATATTCCCCTTGAAATTCATCGCCATGAAAAACTCCAATTATGAGAAAACATTTTTCATAATTGGAGTTTAATCTTTTAATAAGTTTTATATCGTTTTTGTTCATTAGCCTATTCTTTGAAACATATAACCAATACCACGAGCAGTTAAGATTAATTCAGGATTAGCAGGGTCTGTTTCTAATTTTGAACGTAATCTTGAAATGTGAACATCAACAACACGAGTATCAATTCTATGATCAGGCGGATAAGCCCAAACATGTTGCAATATTTCGTTTCTTGAAAAAGCGCTGCCTGAATTGTTTACTAATAATTCTAATAAGCTAAATTCCATGCCTGTCAAGCGGATTCTTTCGTTTTTGCGATAAACTTGACGACGAGCAGTATCGATTTTAATATTTCCTGTTGTAATAACATTTTTAGCAGTTTTTCCGCCTGTTGGAACAGTGATATCTTTTGAAACTGTTCTTCTTAAAACTGCTTTAACACGAGCTTCTAATTCTTTTGGAGAAAATGGCTTAATAACATAATCATCTGCGCCAAGTTCAAGCCCTGTAATTCTTTCAGATACATCGCCTAATGCTGTTAAAATGATGATTGGAATGTCTGAAACTCTTCTGATTTCACGAGTTACGCCATATCCGTCCATTTTTGGCATCATAACATCTAATATAACGATATCAGGATTTGTTTTGTTAAATAATTCAACAGCTTCTTCGCCGTCTTCTGCTGTAACAACATCATATCCAGCCATTTTAAGTCTTGTTTCAAGTATTCTTCTGATACTTGCTTCATCATCAACAACTAGAATGCGTTGTGTAGACTCTGACTGCTCAGTTTGAATGTCTTTAGTCATTTTACTTCCTTACTTATTTATTTTTCTTTACAACATTACAAAATATAAACTTTTTTAAATTTATATTAACATAGATTAACTTTTTTTGCAAAAAGGAATTTTTCAATTTTTTCGTTTTTGAATAAAAAAAACTCGCTATAATTAGCGAGTATTTTTAAAGGTTATAGTTTTTTAGGATTGAGAGAGTTAGTTAAATTTATTTATTAGCTGAATTTAATTGCGCTATTTTGAATTGAGCTTTGAATTGAACTATCTAATGATTGTTCTTCAGCTTCATAAGATTGAAGTAATACAGAGATTTCGTTTAATTCGTTTTGAATTTCTTTTTCTTTTTCGTTTAAAACATCTTTAAATTCTGCACCGTATTCTTTTAAATTTTGTTTATAGAAGTTAGCATAAATTGCTTCTTCATCTAAGTTTCCATCTTCGTCATAATATAAAGTTGCTTGAGAAGCCAAACCTGATGTAGCATATTGATTTGCTGTTAAATCGCCATAAGTGTTGCAATAGTAATCTGTTTGTTCTTGTGCAACTTCTGCTGCTGCTTCGTCTGACGCTGTCATATAATCTAGCGCATCACCAAACAATGCTGTACCAAATGAAGCAACGTTAGCAGGAGTAATTGAACCACTTCCAACTGCATTAGCAAAACTTGTTAATTGTTGCAATTGAGTATTTAATTTAATTTTTTGTAATTGCGCATCATTAATTTTTTGTTGCAATTCCGTTTTGCGCAAAGTTAAAGTAACCCAACCCATAATACACACTCCTAAATTTAATTTTTAAACTAACCTTTTACATATTAATAAAGTATTTTTCTTTTAGATTATTGCTTTTTTTCTTATTATTTTGTTAACAAATCTTAACAATTAAAATAAAATAATTTTTTATAGTTTAATTAAGATATGATTGATGACAAATTTTTAGAAGAATACGACGAAATATTATCTTCAACAGAGCGCCCATCTCGATATATCGGAGATGAGTTTGGAAGTTATAATAAAGATTTTGATAAGCAAAAAGCCAGATACTTGCTTGCTTTTGCGGATAAATACGAAATAGGAATAAGCAATTTTGGACATAAAATTTTATACGACATCATAAATAAAAAAGATGGTTTAATGTGCGATAGGATTTATGCTCCTGATAAGGATTTTATCGAACTTTTAAAAAAATATAATAAGCCATTATATGCTCTTGAATCTAAAAAACAAGTGAAAGATTTTGACGTCGTTGGCTTTGGTTTGCAATATGAAATGTGTTATACAACCGTTTTAAAAATGCTTGAATTGTCTGATATTCCAATATTTTCAAAAGATAGAACAATGTCACATCCTCTTATAGTGGCAGGTGGCCCTTGCAGCTCTAATCCTGCTGTTATGAAAGATTTTATTGATGTTTTTATGATTGGGGATGGCGAAGAAATAAGCATTGAAATTTTAGAAAAATTTGCTGAATTAAAAAATAAAGGGTTGGATAGAAAAGAGATTTTAGAGGAAATTTCAAAAATCCAAGGCGCTTATGTACCTGTTTTCAACAACAAAACAACAAAGTGCATTGTTCAACTAACAAAAGAAAATCATCCAACACTCTCTCCTATTCCGCATTTTGCTTCTATTCAAGATAGAGCAATTGTTGAATTAAGAAGAGGTTGCGGAAGATTGTGCCGTTTTTGTCAAGCTTCGCATATTAATTTACCTATTCGTGAAAGAAAAAAAGAAGATATTGTTGAGCTTGTTAAAGAATATGTCAAAAACACAGGCTATGACGAATATTCCTTGCTTTCGTTATCATCAAACGACCATACAAATATTAAAGATGTTTTATCTGAATTAAATTGTTGTTTCAAAAACACAGGAATAGGGGTATCTTTGCCCTCTCAAAGAGCGGATAAATTTTCGCTCGAGCTTGCTAATCTTGCCCATGGCGAAAAAAAATCAACTATTACAATCGCACCTGAAGCCGGAAGCCAAAGGATGAGGGATATTATCAACAAAAATTTATCCGAAGAACAGATAATAAACGCTACAATTTCTTGCATTAAAAACGGCTGGAACAGAATTAAATTCTATTTTGTGATTGGTTTGCCTTTTGAAAAAGATGAAGATTTAGCGGCAATTGTTGGTTTAATTGAAAAAATTAATGAAAATTGCAGATTTAACGGGTTAAGATATCCTCAAATAACTTGTTCTATTTCGGTTTTCGTTCCAAAACCACACACACCTTTCCAATGGGCAGGGCAAAACACAATTGAAGAAGTTGAAAGAAAAGTAAAATATATTTTATCAATTAAAGATGAAAAGAAAATCAAAAACGCAAAATTAAATTTCCATAACGCAAAAATGTCAAGGCTTGAAAGCTTATTCACCAGAGGGGATGAAAGAATTGGCGAATTTGTTTATGAATTATATAAAAATGGTTCATATCTTGATTCTTGGGACGAAAATCTTGACCTTGAAATGTATAATAAAGTCGCTAATGAATTGGGTATAGATATAGCAGCCCTTGCAAGCAAAGAGTTTTCGCTTGATGAGAAATTGCCTTGGGATGATATTAACTATGGGGTTGATAAATCTTGGCTAAAAGCTGAATACAACAAAGCGAAAGAAGAAAACACAAGCATTCCATGCGAAGTAAAATGTAATAATTGCGGAGTTTGCAAAAATCTTGCCACTCATAAGGTTTTAGATAATTAGCTAACTTTTAATTATATTTTTTTATGCTAGAATTAAATAAACAGACTAGGAGAGAAGTATTATATGGCATTAATTGATATATTGTTGAAAATTTTTAAAGACCCAAACGTTAGAAAAATAAACAAAATTATGCCTATAGTTGATAGAATTAATTCTTTAGAAGAAGAATTTTCAAAACTTACGGACGAAGAATTAAAAGCAAAAACGACAGAATTTAAAGAATTACTGGCAAAAAGACCAACAAGCACAGATATTAAAGAAGATAGAAAACTTGAAAAACAAGCACTGGACGAGATTTTACCCGAAGCTTTTGCAACAGTCAGAGAAGCAGGAAAACGTGTTTTAAATTTAAGGCACTTTGATGTTCAATTAATTGGCGGAATTTTTCTTCACAACGGTCATATCGCCGAAATGAGAACAGGGGAGGGTAAAACTCTTGTAGCGACTTTGCCTGCTTATCTTAATGCTCTAACAGGAAAAGGAGTCCATGTTATCACGGTTAACGATTATCTTGCAAAACGTGATAGAGATTGGATGGGCAAGATTTATGAATTTTTGGGCTTGAGCGTTGGAGTTATTCTTTCTCAAGGCGAATTAAATTCTTATGAAAATAAAAAACAAGCTTATCGCTGCGATATTACTTATGGAACAAATAACGAATTCGGTTTTGATTATTTGCGTGATAATATGGCAACAGATATCAATTCGCTTGTCCAAAGACCTTATAATTATGCAATTATAGACGAAGTTGACTCTATTTTAATTGATGAAGCAAGAACTCCATTGATTATTTCAGGTCGACTTGAAAAATCAGCTCAAACCTATCAATTAATGGCAACAATTGCGCCAAAAATGATTAAAGACGAAGATTATGAGGTTGATGAGAAAAATAAAAATATAATCTATACAGAACAAGGCGTAATCAAGGCTGAAAAATTGCTGAACGTTGACGAATTGTTTGATGTCAAAACTCAATATGCACACTATCTTCTTCAAGCCCTAAAAGCCAAGGAATTGTTCGTTAAAGACACGGATTATGTTATTAAAGATAATCAAATTATGATTGTTGACGAATTTACGGGTCGTATTATGGAAGGTCGTCGCTGGTCAGAAGGCTTACACCAAGCTATTGAAGCTAAAGAAGGGGTTAAAATTCAAGACGAAACTCAAACACTTGCTTCAATCACTTTCCAAAATTTATTTAGATTATATCCAAAACTTTCAGGCATGACAGGTACGGCAATGACCGAAGAAGCCGAATTTGGAAAGATATATAATCTTCAAGTAACCCAAATTCCAACAAACAAGGAAGATATCAGAATTAATTATCCTGATGTTATTTATAAAACAATTGAAAAGAAATTTGAGTTCGTTGCTCGTGAAATCGCTGAAATGACCAAAATCGGGCGCCCAATCTTGGTTGGAACGATTTCAATTGAAAAATCAGAATATTTATCTTCAATTCTTAAAAAAATGGGAATTAAGCATAATGTATTGAATGCTAAACACCACGAAAAAGAAGCCTATATCATCGCTCAAGCAGGCAGGCTCGGCGCTGTGACCATTGCAACCAATATGGCAGGTCGTGGTACTGATATATTATTAGGCGGAAACGCTGAATATATGGCAAAAGAAGAGCTTGATAAAAAAGGTATTACTCCCGAACATCCCAATTGGGAAGAGCTTAAAAATGCTGCATTAAACGAGGCAAGAAGAATTACCCAAAGAGAACACGATGAGGTTGTAAAGCTTGGCGGATTGCACGTTATAGGTACAGAACGCCACGAATCAAGACGTATTGATAATCAGCTTCGTGGTCGTGCTGCTCGTCAAGGCGACCCTGGGTCAACAAGATTTTTCTTATCTTTGCAAGATGATTTGATGAGAATTTTTGGCGGCGAAAAAATTGCCAATTTGATGTCTATGTTAAATATTGACGACAATATGGCTATCGAAAATCCGCTTATAACAAGACAAATCGAGTCCGCTCAAAAGAAAGTTGAAACCTATCACTTTGATATTAGAAAAAATGTCCTTGAATATGACGATGTTATGAACATTCAAAGGGAAAAATTCTACGCTCAAAGAAGAAAGGTTTTGGCTCTTGAAAACTTGACGGATGATATCAAATATATGATGGAGCGTGAGGTTGAGAGAATTTTTGGTCAATTCATATCAAAAGATATGTCCCCACAAGAATATATCGAAGACGATTTGAATATGTTAATTAAAGAATACACAAGTGTTTTCCCTCAATTGAAAGATGAGCTTAAAATCAATGATATCAGGGATTTAAGACCAAGCGAAATTTTGGCTAAATTGAAAAATATGGCTCAAGAATGCTATAGAAAATTTGAAATTGAAACGATTGATAACTTTAATTCAACAATGGAAAAATTCTATCAAAACGATTTTGTTCGCCAAGAACCGTTTAAAGCCGATAACATTTTAAGACAAGTCGAAAGAGATATTTTGCTTCAAGTTGTTGACGCTAAATGGATTGATCACCTTGGAAATATCGATATGCTGAAAGATTCTATCGGACTAGTGGCTTACGGACAAAAAGATCCGCTGATTGAATATAAAAAAGAAGCTTATAATTTGTTTAATTCACTTATGGCTGAAATTCAAAGCGAAACCATCCAACACCTATTCAGAGCACGTTTTGGTGTGCAAGTTGTAAGCGAGTAATATTTAACTTAAGTGTTTAGCAAACCGCTATGTAATCATGTTATTCAAGTAACTCTCTGATTTTTTTTTGCTAGATTGTTTTTTCTTTCAGCATAAAACCGACCAAAATTATCTATTTCCAAGGATATTCCAGGGCGTATAAAAGTTCTTTTATAAAATAAGTGTTTTTGTTCTTCATTCATGTCGTTAACATAATCATTTAAAGACATGTCACTTTTACTTGCATTACTTCTACCTACCAATAAATGCAAATTTGGTAATCTATTCCTGTTTCCTTTCCACTCTTTCCATTCTTCAAATTTTATTGCAATAGGTTTTCGATTGTCATCACTAAATCTTTCGCAAGGATGCAAATGATCTTGTTCGTACTTGAATGTATCGTTCAGCCAATCATGACTTAAATAATACAAAGCTTCTCCTACAATTTTACTTCCTTTTTCAGAATTTAAAATATCCTCAATTCTTGAATCGGTAACTTTGAATTCCTGCATACTATTCAACATATCTATTGTTATTGAATAATTATACTCTTTAATTTTGTTTTGCAATTTTTTTAATTTGCCTTTTGTTCCAGATTGAAAATACGTAAAAAGAATTGCCCTAATTAAATATTTTTTTATTGCAATTGAATCATTCTGCCACTCATGATTTTTATATAACAAATAAACAATAGGTATCAAAACATTCCAACTTCCGGAAAATCTTGAAATATTAATTTTTGATTGTTTTAAAAACAACTTCAAATCCCTTAGTGCTTTTTTTAAAAAATCCCAATTATTCTTCAAGTCATCCGCTATTTGCTTATCGATATTTGTTTTTTCAACATTGCCAAATAACATTAAAGCAGTACGAATAATAAAATCCGTACTAAAACATTCAAATGAATCTGTAAGAATTTTTCCGAATTCCTCTCTAGCACTTGGCCAATATGCCTCCAATATGGACATTGTTATTTCAGAAGGTTTTAATGCCTTTCCGCCACTATTAAATCTCACAAACATTTCAAGAGCATCCTCTTGTTGCATATTAAGAATTTCCGTATAACGAATTAGGTTTTCATCATAAATTTTACTACACAATTTATTTAGAATATTTTGAGCATATTCTTGACTTGCTTTCGGTACTTTTTTAACAATATTATCAATAGCAAAAATTCTTGTTTCTTTGTTTTTAAATTTATCATCTATAATCTTTTTTAATTCAAATTGCGTCGCAGAGAGATTTCCGCATTTATCAGCATATTTAATATCAAATTTTTTGTTATTATATTCTTCCACTATCGCTTTCTTGTTTAATTCAATTACTAATTTCGCAACAGTACCACCAGTAGTCTTTTTTCTCGCATGTTTTTCTCGAATATAAGCCGTACCAAATAAAGATAAATATAGCGAAGTAAGTCTTTGTTGCCCATCCAATATAGCAGTGTCAGAAACTTTATAATTTATACTTGACAATTCATAATTAATATCGTCAGCTTGCCTTTTACTATCAAAAGTTACAGTTTTAAGAAAATTGCAAAAATAAGTGTCCCAGGTAACGTTATCATCATCAACATGCCAAAATAAAAAGGTAGATATAGGATAATCCAGTAAAATAGAATCCCAAAGCTTTTCTATTTGTTCCATATTCCAAACATACTGACGTTGAAAAGCAGGCATAACATATTTACCATTTTCTATATTTTGCATTGCTTCATATATGCTAATACTGTTATCAATCAAACTACTCATACACAATCAATTCCCCAAAAGTTTACAAAATATAGGACAATTATAATTTAATATTTATAATTTATCAACTTCTTTACAAATAAATTTTCACAAAGCTTTTTAATGCAATTTTTGCAAACCACGCTTACAATAAAAAATAATTATTTTTTATTGACCAAAAAATAAAACTTTTAAAGTACTTGATTTTTTATCTTTAAAGAGGATAATATAACTATAAGCGAATTTAATATCGCGGGATGGAGCAGTCTGGTAGCTCGTCGGGCTCATAACCCGAAGGTCGTTGGTTCAAATCCAGCTCCCGCAACCATTTCACTGGAAGTATCAAACGCTGATACTTCCAGTTTTTTAGCTGTTTTTGGTTTTTTCAAAGACATGCAAAACGGATTTATATAGCTACACTTTTACGGCTTTCCTAACAGGGTCAAGGGTTACAGTTTCCATGCATTTTTCAAGCGAAAGGCAAAAAATTGGAACAATGCCATATACAACCTTATTAGATGTGTTAAATCCTATTGCCAAGAATAAAAAAGCTCATTTATTAGAGCTTTTTTATTGCAATTTTTTGTCAAAGTGATAAAATTTTTGTTGGAATTAAGGAGAAAAAAATGAGCGGAATATTTGAAGCAGGGATGTTAATTTGTTTTGGAATAAGCTGGCCAATAGCAGCATATAAGACCTACAAGGCAAAAAGCGTCGGTGGAAAGAGCTTTTCATTTTCTTGTTTGATTATGTTGGGATATGTTTTTGGAGTAATAAATAAGGTGCTATATAGTCACGATTGGGTTATTTGGCTGTATTTGATAAATATGTTCTTTTTGGGGTTGGATATGAGTTTACATTTAAAATACAAAAAGAATAAATAATGATGACTAGCCTTAAAACTCAGTTTGAATTGGGTTTTAGGGTTCTGAAATTTCTAAAAAGTAAATTATCCATTCTAAAATGATTTAATCAAAAAAATCTATAAAATAAAAATTTATCAATAACAGGTTTTATATTATCAATTCTTCGATAGTGAACTTTTATCGTTAATTATTCTAGTGGCAAATTTAAAAAAATAAAACACAATCACCGTTTGGCTATCAAAGAATTTTAAATATGAAATAGAAAAATGAGAGTCTAGGTTATCAAAGAAATTCTTAAAATCGTAGGTTGGATTTACCAATATGACTATTATTTATCACCCCCAGCTACCTCAACGTCCCCTCTCGAACGTCGCCCTGAACCCCATTTCAGGGTCTTTAGATTGTTGAAAGCTGAACCAAAATCTAAAAATTACCAATTCTTCGATAGCCAAAATCTATTTCAACATTGATTATTTAACAAGAACCGATTATCAAAGAAGTTTTAAAAACTCTGTAATTAATTATTTTGAACATAATTCTTGTAAAAATAAAGATAAAACCGACTATCAAAGAAATCTTTAGAGCAAAAATCGCCAATAGCTACAAGTTTCTAACCTTTCTTCGGCTATAGACCACGCTTTTAGTTTGTTCATTTTCTTTTTCTTTTTCGCCAGAAAAGAAAAAGAAAATGAACCAAAAGAATAAAGAAAATGGCTTGGATAACATTAACCAAAACCCTCGAAAGGAGAGTCGGGCTCACTAGGAAGACAACAGACATCAGTTGCGCATTTCACACAATAATTTTCATGGAGGTAGCTTGCCCTCCCACCTTTCGTTTGTGGGTTTTGGTTAGTTGTTTGTAGCTTTACTGTTCTATAGATTTTCTTTGATAGCCAAAGAGTTAAGACAAATACTGTTCTTTTGCCTTGTTTTTATTTTTCCCTATTTAAAAGTTGTTCTTAAAGTAATAAACATCAGAATGAAAATTGGCTAACGAAGAATTGATAATTTTTAGATTTTTGTTTGGTTCTCAACAACCTAAAGACCCTGAAACGGGTTCAGGGTGACAGTTTGGCGGCTACATTAAGGTTTTAATGGTTTTTAGAAATCGTTAAATAAAAATTAATACTTAAACAAAAACTGGCTATCAATAAATTTTCTATTTTAAAGATTTTTTAAGAGCCAAGGTGTTGTTTTGGCTGTTTAAATAATTGCCTAAAAAGTAATACTATATTATTTTTCCCCTCCGGTTTCGGGTTCACAATGAATTGTAATCAGCGTATTAGGAAAAGCAGTTTTGATTTTATCTTCTATAGCATCACAAATTTTATGACATTTCCTCAACGAAATATCACCATCACAAATCAGCGTTATATCAATATCTCGATTTGGTCCCGTCTTGCGGCTTTTAAAATTTTTATATCCAATAATATCATCCGTTGTATCTAAAATATTTTTAATTATTTTAACATCTTCATCCGGCAAAGTGCCATCCACCAAGTTATTCAGCGATTCTTTTGTTATAGACACGCCTGCTTTTAAAATAATCAACGCAACAAAAATCGCTATTAATGGGTCAAGAAGAGCAATTCCCGTTATTTTAATTAAAACCAAACCAATCAAAACACCAAGAGAAGAATAGATATCTGTGCTAAGGTGTTTAGAATCCGCTTTTAAAGCGACAGAATCGGTCTTTTTTGCAACATAAGAAAGATAAGAGCTCACGATTAAATTTGCAACAATTGCAAAAGCCATAACAAATATACCAAGGGTGGAATCAAAGTTTTCAGTGCTGTTCGAAATTATTTTTTTATAAGATTCAAAAACAATATAAAATGAGGCTAAAACGATTAATATGCCTTCAATAAAGCCTGCAACATCTTCATATCTGCCATGCCCGAAAGGATGATCTTTATCGGCAGGTCTTGAAGAGCGCACAACTGCAAAACAAGTTAAAATTGAAGCCAAAAAATCGCTTATAGAATGAACCGCTTCCGAAATTATACTAATACTTCCCGATATAATTCCAACAATCAACTTAAATACTATTATCAAGCCGTTTGAAGCAATTGAAAGACTAGCTGCAAACTTTTTTTCAAATTCTTTTTCCATTTTGTTTTCCTGCTAATTTTGTTATTATAGCACAAAAAGGAAAATCAATCTCTAAAATTTTATATTAGCTATCTAGTGCAACAACGATTTTATAGATTGTATTTAATAATTGAGGATCTTTTTCCAGTTTTGCAACAATTTCTTTAATGACATCATCAGAAGATTTGTTGGAGTCGTTAAAATTAAACAGCGCCTTAGCTTCAACATCAAGCGCTTGGCATAACAATTCAAGCGTCGCAGCCGAAATAAAATTATTTCCAATTTCAACTTGACTCAAGCTTTTTGCTGATAAATTAACTTTTTCCGCTAGATCTTCCTGAGTAAAGCCACGGCTTATTCTAAGCTCACGAAGTCTATTTCCTAATTTTTCTTTAATTGACATAACTTTAAAAATATATTAGTACATTTTAAAATAGAGTTACACACACTCACAATAGAGTTTCTCTCTTTTAAATTGAGTTTTGGAATTATTAATAGGAATATCTTAAAAAATTATAAAAATATATTAGCCAACTAGCTAGTAAATTAAGTTTATTAACAAAAAACCCACTATAGAATTTTGTGCTACAATAGGCAAAAGGCGCAAAAGACGACAGGGAGTTCAAATAAAGCAAATGTTGAAATTTAATAAAACAAATATCATAAGTATAATTTTTATAACTATAGCTTTACTTGTTTTTACAAATAAAATTTGGCTTGAAAGAAAAGCGGTTGAAGTAAACTTTGATATTTTAGGTAAAAATACAATTCAAGCTCAAGTTTTTCTTGATGAAAAAGAAAATATCACAAAAGTTGATTTAAACAAAGATTCCCATGTTTATTTTCCTATAAATAAAAGTTGCGCATTCAAAAATGCAAAATTTGTTTTTAATCGAGTAGATAAACCCTTAAAACCATTCACTTTAACGAACATAGACCTTAGAAATGGCAAAATCAAACTGGATAATTTGGATAATTTTCAAATTTCCGGCGCAAAATCAGCTATCCAAAACGATAGTTTAATTATAACCCCCACTTCTGATGAAGTTATTTTAAACTACCCCATTAAAGGTCGTCCCGCCAATTTGTTTCATATAGAACTATTTTTAATATTTTTATTATTGCCAAGCTTAATATTTATTTTCAAGAACAAAATTTTAAATACTATAACCCATAAAACTTTCGTTTTTGCTTGTCTTTTTGCAGTAGTTTTCACCTGTTTAACTCCGCATTGGTATGTTAAACAGGATTATTGGCTTAATAAATATACGTTACCAAAAAGAGAAGGGTATTACATAAAAGCTAACAATGTCGGAGATTTTAAAAACGTTGGCTTTAAAAATAATGATGAAAAAATCGCAAAAGGTTCTTTTTATATCCTTGGCACGGAAGATAATGGATTAAACTTTATGCAAAATAAATTCACTCTTCCTAAAAAATATTTGAATATGGAAATGACTATCACTCCATTAAAAGACATTAATTTCACGTTCACAGTTCCTTGGGATGTTTCTGTAAAAAATTTAAAAATCAATAATAAAATTACACCAATGATTGAAAACAGTGCGGATTTTAGCGCTAAAAAATTAGAACCTGTTAATATTTCTTTTGATGCAAAATTAAAAACAAATACAGAGACTTCGCTTCTTCAAAATATAAACAAAATTGCCTTTTTTATAACGTTGTTAATATATTTTCTATTATTCAAAGTTCTTAACTATATATATCAACACAAAAATCTAAAAACCATTTATCAGAGCAACTCGTCGCTAATATATTGCGGAGCGCTATTGTTTTTATTTTTAATACTGTTTAATTCCTATGAAGCGTATAATACAAATTATTTTGCAAACTTTAATATTTTATTAGGTGATTCAAATTTAGGAATATCTACAATTTTAGAATCGACTTTATTATACACGCACCCTTATTATTCACTTGCCTTTTTGCCGTTTTTTGATATTTTATTTTTCCTCACTAAAAATTTAATATTAAGCTTAATTATTATATATTCTGCAATTACAACGATTTCGGTTTTATTTTTGTATAAATCGTTAAGCCTTATCAATGAAAAATATAAATTATTAAATATAATTCTTACCTTAACTTATTTTTTCAGTTATTCAGTTTTATTATCAAACTACACATTTACTGCTTATGCAATATTTCCTTTTTACCTTTCAATACTAATGTATATGTTAATAACAAGCGTTAAAAACAATAGTTTTTCTATCCGCAAAATATTGCTTTTCTCTTTAATTTTAGGATTAAGTTACGGCGTAACACGTGCTTGCGTTTTTTATTTAATCGCCCTGTTGCTACCTGTATTTATAATAAAAAGACTTAACCCCAAAAAAATCTTACTTTTTATTGTATCGACAGTTTCAATGATATATGGTTTATTATTTTTCAGAGAACTTGTAACTCCGATATGGGGCTCTGTTGATGGAATTGTTTCATATTGGCTACATATTTCAAACAACACAAAACTTTTTATAGATAATACATTAAAACTTCCACTATTGGCACAATCAACGAACTATTCAAATTTATTGATAAGTTTGTTATTGATATTCATTCTTTTAATTGTTGTATTAGCAATATTCAATACAAAAAGCAAAAAAATTCAGCTTGATGATAAAATTATATTTTATTCGGTTTTATTTGTTTTGCTTGCAAATTTCGTAAGTTTATATTTTTGGGATCCGGCTGAAGGACTCTTATTTGCGCCAAATCATTTAATTTTATGGGCTGTTTTAATCGGATTTTCTTTTAAATTCATTGAATTTAATCTTAATGAAATTATTAAAAAATGTATTATATATTTATTTTTAGCATTTTTGATAATACAAATACCGACAAATATTATCGCAGCAAAAGAAAAATATGCACTTACAATGAAAAACAATCCGTATACATTCCAATTGTTTGAGGAGGCTGAAGATGAATAAGTTTAAATCAATAATAAAACTTTTAAAATTAAATCATCATATTAAAAACATTGTTGTTTTTATTCCATTAATTTTTTCACTCAAATTTTTGGATATAAATTCAACATTAATGACACTATATGCTTTTATTGGCTTTTGCTTAATCGCTTCTGCTGTTTACGTTTTTAACGACATAATAGATTTAAAAAACGACAAACTTCATCCAATCAAGAAAAACAGACCCATTGCTTCAGGGGCAATCTCTATACATTTTGCCTGGAAATTGTTTATATTGATAAGTTTAGCAAGTTTTATAATAACTTTTTCAATAAATAAATATGTGTTTATATCGGTATTATTGTATTTGATTTTAAATATTTGGTATTCGCTAAAATTAAAATCCTTGCCGATTATAGATATTGTGTGTATTGCGCTTGGATTTATTTTAAGAATTTTAGCCGGTTGCGGAGCAATATTGGTTATGCCTTCTCCGCTTGTAATTTTACTTACATTTTTTACTTCAATGTTTTTCACATTTTCAAAAAGAAAATTGGAATATGAATTAATTGAAGATAAAAGCAAATGTAGAAAATCATTAAAAGAATACACAAGCGCATTATTAGATCAATTTATAACCATAAATGCCGTTTTGGCTATTGCGTTTTATTTTACATACATGCTTGATGTAAAAACCATTCAAAGAACAGGGACGGAATTTTTATATATTACAGTAATTCCTTTTTCTATAATCATTTTTAGATTACTTTTCAAGATTTTTACTTGCTCAAACAATGATGATCCTGCCGATTTTATATACAACGACAAAACGTTAAAAATATTAATGCTAATTTATTTAATAATTTTATTTGTCATTTTAAGCATTAAATAAATCCATTTTGCGCATTTATTTAAAAAGCTTGATATAAGTTTTTGTGTTATAATGGGGCAAAATAGGGATTTAGAGGATGACAAATTGGTTAATAAAAATATAAATGTTTGCGTTGCAACAGATAACAATTATTCTCAATACGCTTCGGTTGTTATAGCTTCAGCTTTAGCGAATGCTAAAATTGATGATTATCTTACTTTTTATGTGTTGGATGGCGGAATAACAGAGGAAAATAAGCAAAAAATGCTGTCTTTAAAGAATATTAAAGATTGCGCCATTAATTTTGTTAAAATTGATGAAAATATGTTTGAGGACTATAAAAACGTTAGAACGCACTCATATATAACTCTTGCAACGTTTTACAGGTTGAAATTGCCGACACTTTTGCCTGATGTTCATCGAGTTATTTATTTTGATTGCGATTTTGTAATTAATTCAAGTTTAAGGGATTTATTCAATAAAAACCTTGGTAAAAGCCCTGTTGCAGGCGTTCAAGACATTAATAAAAAATTTATCAAACACAATCCAAATTATGTTAACGCAGGCATGTTAGTTATGGATTTGGACAATTTTAGAAGCCAAAATGTTGAAGAATTGTTCCTAAATTGGACAAAAGAACACATTGATACTATAAAATTGGGTGACCAAGAAATTATAAACGAGGCTCTTAAAGGAAGAATTGCGCTTGTTGAGGATGTTTGGAATGTTCAAAGTTCAAATTTTACAAACCGTTCAAGTTACACAAATTCGCCAAAAGCAATTCATTTCGTTGCAAAGAAAAAACCTTGGCATTGGGCAAGTTTTTCATATCATAGAAATTTATATTTTAAATATCTTCAACTTACACCTTGGAAATTAAGTGAAAAAGACTATAAACACTGGACGATTGACAATCAAAAAGCTTCAATTATTGAATATATTAAATATAGACCAGTCTTTTTCTTAAGACCAAGATTTTATAAAGCAATTTTTGAAACTTATATCAAGCCTTTGTTTAGCTATAAAAAACCAATAATTAAGAATAATACTTTTATAGTTTGGGAGCCTTGCTCAAAATCACACAGCGAGGTTGTTCCGGGGTATTGCAAATATTTATTGGATTTAGGTTATGAAGTTTCTGTTATAACTCATCCAGATAGAATCAAGGAGGGTTTATTTTCTCGTTTTAAAAATGAAAAACTTTTTATAAATAAACTATCCAAAAAACAAGTGGAAAAATTCTTTAAAAACGATGATTTAGCTGATGTTGCAGGGGTTTTAGTTACTACAGTCGGCAAATTATGCGATGAAATTCATTTTGATGAAGCGTATAAAACTTTTAATAAAAATGTTGATAAATCAAAAATTCTTTTTGTTTCACATGAGTCAAAACACGCTGTAGACAATAATTCTTGGAAAGAAAGTCTGATTACTTTAAGGGAATTAAACTATAAAGGCGCAAAAAGCGTTGTTGTAAATCCGCATTATTTTGGGGCTGTTAAATATACGCCAAAAAACCCTGATGTAACCAATTTTATTACAATTGGCGCTATTCAAGGCAAAAAGAAAAATAATGAATTGATAATCAATTCTGTTGAAAATTTAGTTAACAAAGGCTATAAGAATTTCAAAGTGACGGTTGTGGGCAAAGGAAGTTTGAAACATTTACCTAAAAAATTGCAACCATATTTTGATATTAAAGGCAGATTACCGTTTAATAAAATGTATGATGAGCTTGAAAAAGCGGATTTTATGCTAACAAGCTATGACGTTACAAAACCGCTTCACATCCGCTATAACACAACAGGAACAAGCGGAAATTTCCAACTTGTTTATGGATTTTTAAAACCTTGTTTGATTGTTAAAAGCTTTGCGCCGATTAACCGTTTTGATAACGATAATTCAATAATTTATGATAGCGACGAATTTTACACAGAAGCTATGGAAAAATGTATAAATATGTCGGCTGATGACTATGAAATTATGCAAAATAATTTGAAAGATTGCGCTAAAAATATTTATAACGATTCTTTGAATAATCTAAAAGAGGCAATAAATGGATAAACCTAAAACATTTGTCATAGTGCATTCAAACTTCATTGGCGACAATCTTTTAACAAATTCACTTGTTCAAAATATTAAAAGATTATACAAAAATTCCAAAGTTGTTAGCATTGTTCAGCCCGAAATGGTTGAAATATCAAAATATCAAGAGGGAGTGGATGATGTTATAGTTTGGGATAGAAAAGGAAAAGACAAGGGCTTTTTTAAGATGTTAAAGTTTGTTTTTAATTTTCCTTATAAAAATATTTACGCCTGTTTTCCAATCTATGGAATGGATAGACCCGTTATGCTATCAAGATTATTGGGCGCAAAATATGTTCTATGTCCGCCTCAAAAAACTTTTTCAAGATTAAGAAATTCAATTTATCCAATTCCAAAGCAAGATAAAACCTGTCAAGAAAATTTTGCTAACCTTTTAAAAGGGATTACAAAAGAAGAAATTATAAACGAAAAAATCAGATACAATGTTCCAAAAATTGAAAGCGAAATTATAGATAAGCTTCCAAAAAATTATAATGCTCTTGTTTTAACAAGCACAAGGAAAACCAAGCATATTCCGCTTGAAGTGGCTTGTGAGATATTAGAAAAATTAAAAGATGAAACTTTCGTTTTGTTAGGCAAAAGCCAAGTAGCTAAAGAATATTCAGACTTTTTGAAAGAAAAAAATTATCCGAATTTGATTGATTTAGCAAACAAAACAACGCTTCTTGAAACATTTAATATTATTAAAGGCGCAAAATCAATGATAACGGCTGATACAGGTTTAATGCACCTTGCTTGTGCTGTTGGAACATCTTTTGTTAGCGTGTTTTATGAAAATGACACGGTTGAATATCAACCCGATGAAAAAATGTATAATTGTATTAATATCACCCAAAACCAAACGGTAGATAGCATTGTAAGTGCTTTTAAAAAACTGAACAAGGAGGAAATGTGTCTAATATAATACCTGTTGTTTTTTGTTTTGATAAAAGAATTATTTTAGGCGCAAGTGTTGCTATAAAAAGCTTAATAGATTGCGCTAAAAGCTCTACAACCTATGATATACGCATATTTCATAGCGACTTAGACATTGAAAATCAAAAGAATTTGACTTCATTAGCCCAAAACACAAGGCACAACATAGCTTTTCATTATATCGACTCGAAACTTTTTGAAAACGCACCAGTGAACAAAGGCTCTTGGACAGAACTTGTTTACTATAGGCTTTTGGTTTCAAATTTGATTAAAGAATATGATAAAGTAATTTATTCTGATGTTGATGTTTTGTTTAAAGACGATTTAGAAGAATTGTATAATACAAACCTTGAAAACCACAGCTGGGCAGGCGTTCGAGCTGAAAAGAACACATATCCGACCGTTGGACATAAATATTTTAAAGACAATAAAAATGAATATATTTTTTGGTCGGGTTTGATGTTGATTAATTGTAAAATTTGGCAAGAAACAAATCTTTTAGATAAATTGTTTAAAAATATTGAAAAATATAAAAAAGAGCTTGTCTTTTTTGATTTGGATTTGTTGAATATTACTTGCAATGATATAAAAGAATTGCCTTTAAAATATTGCCTATTGCAGGGTCTTTTGACTGACGATTTTCAAAATTCAACAGATTGGAAATATCTTCAAAAAGTTTATACAATAGATGATATTAAAGAAGCGAAGAAAAATCCCGCTATAGTGCATTATGCAGGAAAAATGGGCAAACCTTGGAGAATGAAAAAACCTTATCAAGATTATCAAGAATATATTGATAACCTGCCTAAAGAGCTTAGAAAATATACTTTTAGGGATATAAGAAAAAGGATTTTTAATAAAAGATGAAATTATATTATTGCAATATGAATAATTTTGGAGATAAATTAAATGAATATATTTTTCCAAAACTTTTCAATATAGATGTAGAATATGCCACAACTTGGAATGCAGATTACATTGGCATAGGTTCAATCTTGGATGAATTACTTTTGCAAACAAAAGACTTTTTAAAATTTTACAACACCAATTTTAAAAATATTACAAAACCAATCAAAGTCTTATCTTCCGGTTTAGGATGGGAAACAGAGCACTATGAAAGCAAATTAAGATTTTTTCACCACCCGATTTTTAAAAGAAGAATAGAACTTGTATCCGTTAGGGGGAGGTATACCCTTGAACAAATCAAGAAAATCAACAAAAATATAGATACATCAAACGTTGCGTTGGGTGATTTAGGATTATTAGCTTCATTTTTAATTGACAATGATATTAAAAACAAAAAATATAATTTAGGAATTTGTCCACATTACGCAGAAAAAGACAATCCTATTTTTCAAAATATTTTAAAAAATAATCCAAACAGTATCATAATAGATACCCAACAAAATCCTATGGAATTTTTAAAACAATTAAGTAGTTGTAGAGCCATCATCTCCACAGGCATGCATCCGTTGATTGCGGCCGATTCGCTTAATATTCCAAATATATGGTGCAGAATTAGCGAAAAAACAACAACAATACACAAATATCAAGACTATTATTCCATATTTTCAATAGAAACCCCAAAACCATATTATTTAAAAGAAGATGATAAAATAAACAGAGATTTTATTATCGATTCATATAAAATTCAAAAAGACGAAATTGAAGACATTAAAAATAATTTATATGTTCATCATAAAAACTATTTTTCAATGAAACACCAATGAGATTTAAAGCTTTTGGCAAAAAAACCAACGGAAAGCTTATTAAAGCCCGAAAAAGTTGCACAAGCTTCTTTAAAAACATTTTTATCAGACTTAACCGGACAAGTAATAGATGTAAGAAAATAAATAATTTAAGGGAAAATTTAGATGAACAATATAATGATTGATTTTGTTAAAACCAACAAAGAAGCGCTTAAGAAACTGGTTAATCCAAATTTTATTTATAACCGTTTTGACAAGTTTTATAATAATCAATATGAACTTATAAAAATTGAAGCAAACAATAAAGAATATTATGTTCATCTGCATGTAGAAGCTTATACTGTAAAACTTGGTCTATATATGACCAAGCTCCCTCAAGAAGTCTTTGAAGCGCTAATTAATTTTGTTTTCAAGATGTATAAAAATGTTGATTTTATTGAAATTAAACATTCTCTTAATTATCACAATATGTTAAAAAGCGCTAATCAATGGACGATTGAATTGCCAAACAGCGAAGAAGAATACATAAGTTCACGTGGCAAGAAAACTCGTCTTCATCTAAAACAATATTTTAAATACATTGAAAAGGATTTTAATGTAGAATTTAAAACATTTGAAAACGATATTCCAACAGAAATTGTTAGCGCATATTACAAATTCAAAAAAGACACACTAAATCACACATACAAATTGCCGGAACAAGAATATTTAAAGGAATTTCAAATCACAAAAGCTTATGTTCTTTATCTGGATAATTCTATTAGTGCTATTTCTTTTGTAAGTTCAACAGATGACAGCAAAGAAGCTTATTTTGAAAATTTTAGTTATAATAAAAAACTATCTAAATACAGCCTTGGAACAATCATAGCATACTATACCATCAAAAAATTAATCGAAGAAAAATATAAAACTTTTTATATGGCAGGCGGAAATTACCTATACAAAAAGAATTTATCAACAAAAGTCAACAAAACATTTTCCGGAACAATCACAAGACAAAAAGGAAAGCACATTTTAAAAAGAAAACTTTTCCAATTTGGGCAAAGTGATTCGTTTTATTTTTTAAGACTTCTCGGTTTAAAACTTAAAAAAAGAAAGAAAAAAGAAAATTGTCCGCTTGAAATAAATCAAAACACAAAGTGCTTGATGGTCTGCCCTCATCCTGATGATGAGATATTAGGGGCTGGTGCGTTGATGATTAAATATTCAAATAATTTTGATTGCCTTTGTATGGGTTCATCCGGCGTTGCTACACCTGATATCAACGCAAAAGACAGGTCGCAATTGAGGATTAAAGAATTTAACGAAGTGATGGACGCTGTAGGGGTTAAAAATCGTTGGATTTTTGAAACTTATGGCAAGCCAAGGTTTGATAGTCAAATGGATGGGCATTTTGAGGAATATTGCGAAGTTTTAAAAAATTTAAAAGATTATGATTATATTTTCTTGCCACATCCGCAAGACGGACATCACGAGCACAGATACATAACAAATAAATTGTTTAAAAGAA
Source organism: uncultured Candidatus Melainabacteria bacterium (assembly GCA_934667125.1). GTDB lineage: Bacteria > Cyanobacteriota > Vampirovibrionia > Gastranaerophilales > Gastranaerophilaceae > RUG14156. The sequence goes on from CAKULF010000001.1 coordinate 295,566, forward strand.
TAGCAAGAAAAGTTGGGATAAATGCCGACACTAAAATAGTTTTTTACGAAGTTTGGGCAGATGTTAAAAATCCAAATGTCTTTTTTGACACTTCTAAAGACGGATTTTTATATTCTAAAAAAGGTTTTAAAAAATATCAAAATGCTAATTCTAAGCTTTTAGGTTTGGGAAACGAAACATTGTTGAATTTAAAATATAAAATTTTATCAATGTATGATAGCCAGTGGCGCTATAATAGCATGTTTTCGGTTCACACTACAAGAACAAAATGCTTGAATAACGGCAAAAATCCTATATGGAAATTTAGGGTTGAAAAGATTGGCAGGTATTTGTAATTTCATTAATTTTAATATGCTTAAATTACAATTCCTGCAAAATATTTTCGTATTTTTCACTTAAAAAATATCTGCGTTTACGCCCTTCTCCATTATAACAAAAAAAGCCGGAATTTATCCATTCCGAAACTAATAAACGAGCTATTCTTAGAGCAAATTTAAAAAATTCAGCTACATCCTTTGCGGTTATGTATTTTTGAGTTTCAAACAAATTCAAAATTTGTCGTTGCTTTTAGTCTAGCTCTCTTAATACTCTTACTTCAGTCAATTTATTTCTGGTTTCTTGACCTGTCATTCGTTGCTGAATCCATTTTTCTGAACGACCAAGCTTTTGATAAGTTTCTCTTGCCCTATTAATAGCTTTTGAAGGGTCTGCCATTTCTTGAACACGTTCTTGACCGACTTTGGCTAACCATTGTTTAATAGGTTCAGCTTTCTTAGACGGAATAGACTGGATAATTCTAAATATGCCTTCTGCATCCGCACAATTAACTTTCTATATTCCACCAACAGTTTACATTTTAAGGGGTGACAATTTATCCCCGCCCTTCTGAAAGTTCCAAATCACGTTTCCTTAGTTTCTTTATATAATCTTTGGGATTAACTGAATCTGTCAATATTTTAACAATATCTTTAACACTAAAATACCATTTGTTCTTTTCTTCATCATAAATATGTCTAATCTGTTTATCTTCAAATAAAGTTAAATCTTCACCCATTCTCAAATCTCATGTTGTATTCATGCTATTAAAGCACGTTCAGATTGTCAATATATAAAACAACAAAAAAAAAGAACCATCAAAGTGGTTCTTTTTATAAATGGTACCCCCAAGCGAATTCGAATCGCTGTCTACACCGTGAAAGGGTGTTGTCCTAGGCCTCTAGACGATGGGGGCTTAAAACTTATTTTTTATCGCTATATACAAACAAGCTGATGATATCATTTAATTTGTTCAATTGTTTTTGATAACTTGCAGTTTGTTTTTCTAATGTGCGGATATTGCTTTTATATTCTTGGATTGTATAGTTACAATCTTTGATTGAGCTGTTTAAACAATCTCTAACTCTTTGTGCGTCTTGAAGAACGGTTTTCATTGGAATTCCAAGAGCTTCAATTGTTTGTCTAATGATTTGCGCACCTGTTTGACGAGGAACACCAGTTGGAAGTTGAGAGATTAATCTTTTTAAAACGTTGATGTTATTTGGCATTTCAAATTCTTCAACATCATCTTCGTTTTCAATTGATAATTTCAATTCCGGATCATTTGCCAATTCTTCTTTGTTAACAGAAAATACAGGTTGATAATCTTTTCCATTAGCTCCGAAGTCGAAAGATGGTTCAGATGTTGAAGCATCTTCCAAATCATCTAGTGAAACATCATTGCTAGAATCAAAATTGTCCATCAATGTATCTTCTGTTTCAGTAGCATTTTCAAAGTCTTGTTGCTTTAGTGCGTCAACTATTTTTTTACCCATATTTTTTGGTAATTCTTTGTCTTGCATTTTGCAACTCCTTCTAGTTCGCTCAGATGACTCTGTAATATTATTAAACCAAAAAAATTTTCTTTGTCAAACAGTTTTTTTAAAATTTTATAAAATTAATATAAATTGTAAAAAATACGCTTATTTTTGACTTGCGATTTTTGCCTTGTATTCCTCTAAAATCCAGTCGTCGCCTGATTTATTATAATATTTTTCAAAATATATATTGTTACAAATTTTGTTCATAATTTTGTTAAAATTATTTGATTTTAACATTCGATTTTTCCATTTATTTATCAATTTTGCAAAATATTTTTTATCTGTCGAGTTTAAATTTTGGGTTTTTGAAGTCCCAAAAGCAAGCGTAGGCTTTTTTGTTAAAACATATTCATATAAAATTTCAAGTTTTTCTCTTTTAGAAAATTTTGTTCGACTTTGCATTTTTAAACTTTTTCTTTAATTTCAGCAAGCATAGAATCCAATATCTTAGCACAATCCGCCACCATATTAGTGCAATGATTTTTTCTTTCAGGACTGTGAAAATCTTTAAAACCGGCAGATAAAACCTTGCAACATGCAACCTTATGAATTAAAGTAAATCTTTCATAAAATTCTTTAGCTAAGTTTCGAGCTGTGTTATCTTTGTTTTTGCCGTGCAACAAGCCTAAAACCATTTGAGAGCCTGCAACCGCTCCGCAAAGACAACGAGATGACATTCCGCCGGAAAAACTTGTTGCAATAGAAACAAAGCTTTCATCCGCTAAACCAAGCTCAACTGCCGCTCTTGCAATTGATTCAGAACATGAATATCCTTCTTTAAAATAATTTGGCGCTAAATCAATAAATTTCTTTTCCATATTTCCTCACTTCATTTAAAATTTTAAAATTAAAAATTATAGTATAAATCATAGATTTTTGTTGCAAAAATCAAAAGTGAAATAGCGGCACTTGCTACAGCCGACAACAACACAGCGCCTGCTGCTATATCTTTTGATAATTTTGCCAATTTTGACCATTTATTTTTATAATATGCGTCCATAATAAACTCTATGACCGAATTTAACATCTCAACCACAAGCACAAACGCATTAGCGAAAATTATCATACAAAATTCAATCACTTCAACTCTCAATAAAAACGCAATACAAAAGGTTAAAATCGCAATTACAAGGTGTTTTCTGAAATTTCTTTGCGAACGAAAAGCAAGCCTTAAGCCGTTAAGGGCAAACATAGCACTTCTTGCAAATGATTTAGATTGAAATTTGTTCATAATTTTTCATAACCTTATTTTGAACTCCCACAACAAAATCATATTCCTTTTTAGTTTGATGGTCAAACCCGAGCAAATGTAAAATTCCATGGGTTATCAAAGTCAAAATCTCTTTTTCAAGTGTATTATTGTTTTCTTCTTTTTGTTTATCCGCTGTTTCAACAGACACAATAATTTGCCCCAAATCCGCCGTTTTGCGATAGATTATAGCGTCATTATCATCCGCAAACAAAGAAAACGTTATAACATCCGTTGGTCTATTTTTATCCCTATAATCTCTATTGATATTTTGAATAGTTTCATCATTGCAAAACGCAATATCGAAGCGGATTTTATTAATATCAACGTTAAAAATTTTGCTTGATTTTAGTTCAGACAAAGAAAGAATGTTTTCTAAAATTAATTTTATTTTAGATTTATAATCAGACAATTTTATATTATATTTTCTTAAATTGATGTCGTCGATTTTTCCAATAGTGAAGCTACTTTTCATCATCTTCATCCTTTTTTTGAGCTTTTGATTGAAGTTCTTGAATTTTTCTTTCAAATTCCTCATCTTGATTGACTTGTTGAACATTTATTTTCTTATCAGAAATTTCATCCATCACTTTTTCTTGATATTTAATTCTTTCATGTTGCATACCTCTAAGGATTTTATTGAAAGTCATCGCAATGATTTTGATGTCTTTAAGAGTCAAAGGACTATCGGATAACTGTCCATCATTTAATCTTTCCGTAAAAATCTTATTAACCATAGCCTCGATTTCCTCGGGAGTCGGCTTTTTTAAAGAACGCACAGCGCTTTCCAATGCGTCCGCTAACATCAAAATAGCAGTTTCTTTTGTTTTCGGTTTTGGCCCTGGGTAGCGGAATTGACGTTCTGAAACGTTTTCCTTACCTTCTTGTTCAACCGCTTTATTATAAAAATACCCTGCAAGGCTTTCGCCGTGGTGTTGTTGAATAAAATCTATGATAATTTGAGGCAAACCGTATTTTTTAGCTATATCAACCCCATCTTTTGTGTGGGATGTGATAACCATGGTAGAATGTCTTGGAGCAAGCTTTGCATGCGGATTTTCAACCCCAAAATAAGATTGATTTTCAATAAAGAAATAAGGACGCTGCAACTTACCAATATCATGATAAAAAGCTCCAACCCTTGCCAATATTGAATTAGCACCAATTGCAGCAGCCGCCGCTTCACACAAATTTGCAACCATTAAAGAGTGATGAAAAGTTCCTGGGGCTGCGCTTCTCATTTTTGATAACAATTCTTGATTTTGATCGGCTAACTCGATTAAAGCATAAGGGGAAACGATTTTGCAGACTTTTTCAATAATCGGAATTAAAAACATAGCAATCATTGAAGAAATTAAACCGTTTAAAATTCCAAAAAATGGATTTTGCTTTTGGAATTGAATTAAGCTTGAAAATGCGCCTTGTTGAAGTTCAAAAATTGAAACAAAAAACATTGCAACGAACATCACAATCCCAACTTGAAAACCACACCAGATAATGTCAAATCGTTTTGAATAAGACATTTTTGAAACCAAGTGACTTGAAGCCAAAATCGCACAAATAAATACATATATTAATTGTGAATCGAAAAATAGCGTGACAGATAATATTGCAAGCATTAAAATTGAAATTAAAAACGACAACAAAGGATTGGTAAATATCGCTAAAATCATTGTGAATGCTACAAAAGGCATGATATAGTTTGAAATTAATAACGAGTTTGAAATAACCGTGCAAGCATAAGTTAAAATTATTCCGCTCATTGCGATATAAGCCATATAGCGGGGTGTGTAGTATTTTTTTTCATATTGCTTGATGTATAAAACAGCGCTATACATAATTAAGCAAACAAGGGCAAAAATCCCCAAAACTCCGCCTTTATTAAGTTCAAAAGCATTATAGCCTGATTGTTTTAGGGCATCTCTTTTTAATTGGGTTATTTTTTCGCCCGATTGAATTATAGTATCACCCTTTTTAAATGACACAATATACGGTTTAACGGCATTTTTAGCATTTTTTCGAGCAATTTCTGTAGCATATTCATCAATAATCAAATTCGGACTAATACATTGTTCCATCAAGGCTTCAATTAAGTCATATTGGCTCTTTTTAACAGACGAGCCTAAGATTTTTTCAAGTGAATCTTTATTAACAAAATTTGAAACATCGGAATCAAAAACCCCAACATTAATTAATTCATTTAAAACAAATTTAGCGTTCGTAAAAGCCGAAGTTATGGTATTTTCAGAGCTTGAAAGGATATAATTTACAACTTTTTTCTTTTTATCCAAATCATTAACTTCAATAACATCCATCAATTCTTTTTGTTTGGTTTGATAAGATTTTTTCTCTTTTCTAACTTTTTCAATCTCATCCATTGTTTTTTGCAAATCTGCTTTAATATAGCCCGTTTCAACAGGCGCAACAACGGGTCTGATTTTGTTTGAAACTTCTCTTTTAATTAATTCCGTTCTTTGCCTATCAACAACTTGAAAAGAATTTTTTGCAACGATTGTTTTTTGCGCAATGCCGTTAACAACAATGTTTTGATACAAATAATATCGAATTGACAATAAACTTGTAAAAATTAAAGCAACAACAAAAAATGCGCTAAAACTCGCAGCCTTAGAGGATTGAAAGATGTCCTCATTTTTAAATATATCAGATAAATGTTTCATAAAAATTCAGCCTATATACCATAACACTTGAAATAATTATACACTAAATTTAAAATACTAAAAATACACTATTTATCTTGCTTTTTCACTATTTTAATTTCATAGCCGAGATAGTCTAAAATCTGTTGAACAGTTTCAAATAAAACTCTTTTTTGAGAAAAACGATAAGATAAACCGCTCGCTTTTGGAATATCCAAACCTTTCTGTCTTAAAATTTCTGCAATTTTGCGCATTGAAAGACAATTTTTAAGCAATAAAATCTGAATTTCCTGTTTAATATCAATCATAATAAGACTTTATTTTATTTATTTTAAATTGACAAATTTATAAATCGGTGATATTCATGTTGATACAATGTACGAAAATATATATCAAATATTAAGAAAAAATGCTTTTACCTTAGCAGAAATTATGATAGCTCTTGTAGTAATTGGAGTGATTACTTCGATTTTACTTCCTGTTGCTTTTAATAATATTCCAAATGAGAATGTGATGAAATTTAAAAAAGGTAATGCAACACTAGCTAAGGTTATAAATGAACTTGTAACAAGTGGGGAATACTATACCCCTGGGGATTTAGGAAAAAAGCCGAATGGGGAGTTAATTGTAGCTATTAAGAAAAAAGGTGATAAAATTAATACTTACCATTGCGAAACGATAGCTCAAATTATTTCATACAAAATCAAAAACTGCAGTGCTAGTGAAAACGAGGAAGCAGGTTCTTCTGTTTGTTTAAAAAAAGAATCAGAACTTGCAAACGCAAAACAAAGCTTGGATTATTTATGCAGAATAGCTCAAAAATCAATTGGAGCAGAAATAATCACAACGGATAACATTGCACTATTTCAAACAAAACCACGGGTTGCTTATGGTGACAAATGGATAACTTCATGCCCAGATGGAAATCATAGAGTTTTTGGGGATGAAATTAGCCCATGCTGTACTGATGATAATGGATTTGATGGGATGTACAAGATTTTTTGTATGGATATTGATGGAGTTGATTATGGTGAAGAGCCTTTTGGCTACGGGGTTAGAGTTGATGGAAAAATTTTAACAGGAAAAAGAGCGGATGAGTGGATGGAAAAAAGTATGCAAGACAAAGAGTAATTGTCGGATTAGTAAATCCGACCTACATTGCTATTTTCAATTTTTGTTTAGTATTCAACAATTTAAAGACCCTGAAACGGAGTTCAGGGTGACATTTCAGAGGGAACGATGAGGTGCTCAAAGGTTTAAAAAAAGTAGGTCGGATTTACTAATCCGACAAAAATATTTAATTTAACTCAACACCCTAAAACTCGCCACCTTAAACATAATTCAACCCATGCTGCGCAAATCCGACCCACTGTCACGGAAATCTGTCGCCCTGAACTTGTTTCAGGGTCTTCAAATCAAAAGATAAGGAAAAAATATGAAAAAAGATGAAAAAATAATTATAGCCTGCTTTTTAATCATGTTCTTCAGCTTAATAGCGTCATACATCTACACTTGCTACAAACTAAAACCAAGCGGCATGATTTTTAGGATTGAAAAAACTCTAAAACAAGTTCAAAATAACAAAATATAATTACGCTCTTAAATCGGGTTGGCGAGCGGCTCTTACTTCATCAACTCTTGTAATTGGTGTTGTTTTAGGACATTCGCTAAAATCAGCGCCCTCATCAGTTTCATTTGCTATTTTTATCATTTTTTCAACAAAACTATCTAAAACCGCTTTTGTTTCAGATTCTGTCGGTTCGACCATAAACGCTTCATGGACAATCAATGGGAAATATATTGTTGCAGGGTGAACATTTTCATCCATCAAACGTTTGGCTATATCAAGCGTTGAAGCGCCTTTTAGCTTTTTATCAGAATTATCTATAACAAATTCGTGCATGCAACGAGAATCAAAAGCCATATTATAATATTTTTTCAGCTCCGCTTTTAAATAATTTGCAGCTAAAACAGCGTCAGCCGATACATCTTTTAAAGATTTCCCCATCATATAAATATATGTATAAGCTCGAACAAAAACCGAAAAATTACCAAAAAAAGTAGCAACTTTGCCGATTGATTTTGGATAGTTATAGTTTCTTGAATATTTTTCGCCATCAAATTCAATTCTTGGGTTTGGAAGATATGGTCTTAATTTTTCTACAACTCCGATTGGTCCTGCCCCAGGACCGCCGCCTGCATGGGGAGTTGAGAAAGTTTTGTGAAGATTAAGATGCACAACATCAAAACCCATTAATTTTGGGTTCGTATAGCCCATAATAGCGTTAAAATTAGCGCCATCATAATATAACAAAGAACCGTTGTCGTGCATTATTTTTGAAATTTCTAATACGTTATTGTCAAAAAGTCCAAGCGTATTAGGATTTGTCATCATAATAGCTGCAATTTGGCTATTATATTGTTCAACAACTTTTTTAAGCTCATCAATATCAACAAGTCCTTTATCGTTTGATTTAACTTCAACAACTTCAAAACCACACATAGCAGCGCTTGCAGGGTTTGTTCCGTGGGCATTATCGGGAATAATTACCTTTTTTCTTGTTTCAAGTTCATTATTATCTTCAAAATATCTTTTTATAACCATCATTCCGCTAAATTCGCCGTGAGCACCTGCGCAAGGTTGAAGCGAAATTTCATCCATTCCTGTTAAAATTTTTAAATAGTTTTGAAGCTCAAACATTAATTTTAGAGCGCCTTGAGAATCTTCATCATCTTGAAGAGGGTGTAAATTTACAAAATTTTCTAATCTTGCCGCCCATTCATTAATTCTTGGGTTATATTTCATTGTGCAAGAACCAAGAGGATAAAAACCTTTTTCAATACAGAAATTTTTATCTGAAAGCTCCTTATAATGGCGCATTAGCTCTAATTCTGTTTTATCTTCAAGTTTTAATTCAGATACTCTTTTTTCCATAATTTCACCTATTTATTTAAAAATTTTAGTCACTTTAAATCTTCTAACGTAATCGATTAAATCACGTTTGATTTCAGGACAAAGAATATAAAGAACAATAATATTTGGAACGCACATTGCTACCATCATAGCGTCTGTGATTTCAATTACGGATTTAACATTCATAACTGAACCGATTACAATGAATGCACAATAGATTAAATTGAATGTTATTACACGTTTTTTGCCCTCACCAAACAAGAATGTCCAAGCTTTTTGACCATAATATGCCCAAGAAATGATTGTTGAAAGAGCAAACATTATTGCAATTATTGATAAAACATAAGGGAAAAATGGAATTACGGATTGAAAAGCGTTTGAAGCTAATTCAATGCCTGAAATATGACCAATTTGAGTGTTATCTAAAACACCTGAGAATATAATTGCAAAAGATGTAAATAAACATAACACACCTGTTAAAAATGTTTCTAATAAAGCTACAAAACCTTGCGAAACAGGCTCTTTCGTTTGAGCAGTAGCATATACAATAGCCGCAGCCCCTGTTCCTGCTTCATTGGATTGAACAGATCGTCTTAAACCTATAATTATAGTACCGATAACACCGCCTGCAACCGCTGTTGGGTTAAATGCTTCTTTAACAATTAAAGCAATTGCAGATGGGATATGAACAAAATTTGCAAAAATTACGATTAGACCTGAAATAATATACATAGCGCACATTGTAGGCACTAAAACCGTTGTAATTTTAGCAATTGATTTAATACCACCCATTGTAACCATACCAACAACTATAGCGATAATTAAACCGAAAATCCAAGTACAGCCGTGCATAAAGCTTGCTTCGCCACCTGTTATAAATATTAATTGGTGAGCAGATTGGTTGCTTTGTATCATATTTCCGCCTGTTATACCGCCACCGATACATAAAATTGCAAACAAAACTGATAAAGGTTGACCAAGCCAACGCATTTTATTTCTTGTTAAACCGTGAGCGATATAGTGCATAGGTCCGCCTGAAACAGAACCGTCAGGATTAAATCTTCTATATTTAACAGCTAAAGTCGCTTCAACAAATTTAATAGACATTCCGAGCAATGCGCCCGCAAAAATCCAAAACGCAGCCCCAGGACCGCCGATTGATATTGAAATAGCAACACCAGCTATACTTCCAATGCCGATTGTGCCTGATAAAGCAGTTGCTAAAGCTTCAAAAGCAGAAACCTCACCGATTCCGTCTTCTGTTTTAGCAGCAGGTTTAGCAACGGTTTGAATAGCGTGTTTAAAGCCCCAAATTGATATACCTCTGAAATAGATTGTGAAAAATATACCTGCAAATAAAACCCAGCAAATAATTATCGGAACTTTAACTCCAAATAAATTAATTTGATAGAAAATAACATCTGCAATAGCGTCCGAAATTGGCGCTACATTAGTATCCATCCACTCATCAAAATTGAAGGCATACGCCTTTGAAAAAGCTAACATCATTGTTAAAACTAAGGCTAAAAATCTATTCATACTTAACAAAACCCCTCTTTCTATTTTTATGGGTAGAATAATCGTAGCAAGAACAGAGCGAAAAAACTATTTTTTTACAAAGATTTTAACATTTTGTAAATTAAGAATATATTAATATTGCTATATTTTACAAAATTTTGAAAAAAGATTTTTTTGAATTACAATTATCTTATGAATTTCAAAAAAGCACTATTAATACTTTTTAGCCTATTTTTCTTTAGCAGTCAGATTTTTGCTAAAGAGGTTAAATTTGCATTTTTAACAGATATTTCCCTAAATAATTCAAATTCGGATTATTTAAAAGAAACAATTAAAGAACTAAACGAGATGAAAGATATTGATTTTGTTGTGTTTGGGGGGAATAATCTCGATAGTGCCAAGTTTCAATATTTAAAAACTTTTTTGGGAATTGTTAAAAATTTGAACAAAAAAGCTTATGTTTTAATGGGTTCAAATGATTTATATGCAAATGATGGCATGGATAAAGATTTATACCTTTTAAAAACCTCAAAATCATTGAAAAATCACAGCAAAAAGCCAAATTATGTTTTCAAAAAAAATGGTTATGTTTTTGTTGTGATGGATGGAGCTAAGCAATATTTTAAAAGCTCAAACGGCTATTATTCAACAGCCGAGCTTAAATGGCTTGATAAAACTTTAACAAAATATAAAAACGATAATGTTATAATTTTGCAACATTTTCCAATAACTTTATCAAAATCAATGTGGCTTCAAACGGCTAAAGTTGAAGAATATATTGATGTTTTAAGAAAGCATAACAACGTTAAAGTTATGGTTAGCGGACATTATGACACCAATTTAGAAGAAAAATTCGGCAATATAAATGTGATTTTGACTGAAAATTATTCAAAAAACCATGCTTACAAAATTATAGAACTTGACCTTGAAAACGATTACATCGGAACATTTTTAGTTAAATAAAACTAAAAATTAATCAAGTTTATAAATCATTCTTTTAATTAAAGCAGCTAATTTCTTGCCTGATTTTTCGCCAATTTCAAGCACTTCTTGATGATTAGGTTCATGATGAGTCACGCCTGTTGCATAATTTGTAATCAAACTAAAAGCTATTAAATCCATCTTCAAATAGCTTGCAACAATAACTTCAGGAACAGTACTCATCCCAATAGCGTCTGCACCAAGGGTTTTAAATGCTTTAACTTCTGCTTTTGTTTCGTATGACGGACCAGAGGTCGCTAAATATGTTCCTTTAATTAAATCAATATTAATATCGCATGCGCAATTTAGCGCTAAATCTTGCAAATGTAATGAATATGCGTTTTTGAGGCTCGGAAATCTTTCGCCACCGCCATTATTCGGTCCAATTAAAGGATTATCGGACATTAAATTAATATGATCTTCAATCATCATAATATCGCCAATATTATAGCTTTTGCTTGTAGCACCTGCCGCATTGGTAATGATTAAAGTTTTTACACCTAATTCTTTTAAAATTCTAACGGGATATGTGATTTCTTGCATTGTATATCCCTCGTAATAGTGAATTCTTCCTTGCATAACGACGCAATTTTTCTCGCCATTATGACAAGGCAATTTGCAAAACAAAAATTCACCTTTATGCCCCTCAATCGTTGAAGATTTAAGGTTAGGAATATCTTTATAAGGAATTGTAACCCCATTCAAATCATCACAAAATGACCCCAATCCGGAACCCAATATAACACCAACTTCCGGAGTGAAATCATTAATGATATTTTTAATATATTCTACAGTTTCTTTTAATTCTTGCATAAAATTGTATTATTAACCAATATATTAACCAACTAAGCCATCGTCATCAGCTTCAGAAGCTTTAACCATGATAGCATGTTGAACAGGTTTTTCTTTTTTAACATTGTTGTCGAAAGGAATTTCAACATCATAACCAAAATCGTCACGAGGTTTTTTAACTTGAGATTCGTCAACAAGTTTTTTTGCTAATTCAATTAATTCATATACTAATTGGTATCTGTTTGGGGCTTTTTCGTTTAAATCCCAAGCTGTTTTAGTAATTTGATTCATATTTTTCTCCTATAACATAATTTTACAATGAGAGCAATTTCCATGCAAGTAATTTAAAAAATTTAGCAATATAGAAGTTTAAATAAAGTATGCGCAGGGTTTTGTAAAATTCAAGCATAGAATGTGCGTAGAATTTAAAAACACCAGCTGAGGCGTAGCTTTGAAACGCAATAAAAAAAGACCGCTTATCACGGTCTTTTTTTATGGTGGGCGTTGAGAGGCTCGAACTCCCGACATCCTCCTTGTAAGGGAGGCGCTCTACCAACTGAGCTAAACGCCCATATGCTACGTTGGTTTTAAGCCCTTCAGCAATATCTATCTTATAATATCAATTTTATTTGTCAAGCATTTTTTCTTCTTTTTTAAATTGCATATTATATAAATTTTTATAAGCACCGTTTTCAATAGCTAAAAGCTCTTCGTGCGTGCCTGTTTCAACAATTTTTCCCTCATTAATTACAACAATTTTATCTGCATTGAAAATAGTTGAAAGCCTATGCGCAATAACAAAAACTGTCCTGTTTTTCATCAAATTATCAAGTGCTTTTTGAACAATTTTTTCTGATTTATTATCAAGCGCAGACGTTGCTTCATCCAACAACACAATAGGCGCGTCTTTAATCATAGCTCTTGCTATTGCTACACGCTGTTTTTGACCGCCCGACAATGAAGTTCCGTTTTCAGATATAACCGTATCAAGCCCATCTTCAAGGGAATTTATCAGTTCATCCAAATGGGAAGCTTTAATTACTTCATCCAACTCATGCTCAGTTGCAGCAGGGTTTGCAAGCATGATATTCTCTTTAATTGAGCCTGAAAACAAGAAATTATCTTGAAAAACTTGAGAAATTGAATCTCTTAAAGAATTTAGTTTGAAATCTTTAATATTTATATCATCAAAATAAATTCCACCTTTATTAACATCGTAAAACCTTGGCAAAAGATTAACTATCGTTGATTTTCCACCGCCTGAATTTCCGACAAGCGCAATTGTTTGACCTTTTTGAACTGTTAAATTGATGTCATGCAATATTTCTTTATCTTCTTCATAAGAAAATGAAATATTTTTAAATTCGATTGTATTTGGTGAAGTTGTTAATTCTTTTTTGCCGTCATCTTTAATTCTTGAATTGAAGCCAAATAACTCAAACACACGGCTTATTGCAACGAAAATATTTTGAATATTTGTTAAATCATTTCCAAGAGTTTTGATTGGTTTATAAAGCAATAATAATGATGTAATAAAGCTTGCAAAGCTTCCTGTGGTTAATCTTCCGGCTAAAATTAATTTGTTTCCGATTAACATTACAAATGCAATGCCTAAACTTGCTATAATATACATTATAGGCGACAACCAGCCAACTCTTTTTGTTAGAGAAATTTGTAAATTGAATGTTTTTTTGATTAAATCTTTAACTTTTAAATATTCTTTTTCTTGAAGATTATAGCCCGCTATGACTTTATTTCCCGTGTAAGTTTCGTTAAATGTTGTTGTAATGTCGCCTCCTACAACGGTTGTAGCGTTTGAAACTTTTTTAATTTTCTTTCTTAAAAGTGCCATCGGAACAAAAGCGCAAACAAGAACAATAACGCCAACAACAGCCAATTCCCAAGAAGTGTATAACAACACGCAAACAAGTCCAAGAGCGCTGGTGAATGCGGTTGTAAGGTTTTTAATACTTGAAATTAATTGACGAGCAGCTAACTCAGGGTCGTTTAAAAATCTTGAAATAACAAGCCCTGAAGAGTTTTCATCAAAAAATTGAGAATCTAAATAAACAAGTTTTTTATATAAATCAACTTTAATTTTATTTGAAATTGTTAAGCTAATCCAATCCGTAAAATATGTGTTTAAATATTTTAAAATGCCTTGAAAGGCAGCAAACAAAACAATCCCCGGAGGAATTATAACAGATAAAACATCACGAGTTAGAGTGTAGTTAAAATATGTTAAAGTATTGCCATTAACAACAACGTCTATATAAGGTTTTAGGGCAAATGCCGTCACACCATCCAATAGCCCTAATGGAATAGCCAAAAAGAAAGTTACAACTATTCTAAATAAAACAGGTTTAATATATGGAAACATTTTCCTCATCAAATCGCCATAATTAAAAGCATTATCTGTTTTTATATTGCTTAATTTCATAAATTTTCCTCCGTTTAGATAATTATTTCATAAAAAATTAATATATGCAAAAACGCTAAAATTATGTAATATAATATGATTGATGGAAGAAATATTAAATGAATATAATTTAATAATTAAAAACAAAATTTCTTTAGGAAACTTCAATTCCGCAATTGCAAGTATTCAAAAGCTTTTAAACTATGCGCCCAAGACGGATTTTGGCTATTATTATCTTGGGGTTTGCAATTTTGCACTTGAAAAATACAAGCAATCCATCACGGATTATGCTCAAGCTATCAAACTAAACCCAACAAACGCTAAAGCGTATTTTAATCTTGGAGTTAGTTATTATATGCTAAAATACAATGATTATGCTTTAATTAATATTGGAAAAGCTTTGTTTTTGTTTTCAAAAGCAAAAGAACTTGATAAAAAAGAAAGATGTATAGAGGCTTTAAGGCTGATAGAAAGCGATAATGAACTTGGAATTTAAAATTATATTAACGATTTTTATATTTTTTGAAATTATTTTAATATTTTTTGTTCTTTTTTGTCTTATAAAATATTTAAGATATCGCTTGAAATACAATAAAATCAACAAGTTTCTTTATAATTATCTTTCAAAAATAACCTCTGCCCGCTATGGCAACTTAAATATTAAAATTGGAAAAGGGGTAAACAGCCTAACCAGACAGCTTTCTAACAATACAAACGCTCTTTTTGAAAGCATAATTGATAGAGATAAAATGATTAGCGAATATATTGAAAAAGAACATCAACACCAAAATATTCAAAAAGATTTTATTACGAGTTTGGCTCATGACCTTAAAGTTCCAATAATCGCACAGGACAATACTTATGACTTGTTTTTAAATAACAGTTTTGGAGAAATTTCAGCTAATCAAAAACAAGTGATTAAGAATTTAAAAATTTCAAATAATGACCTGAAAAATCTTGTAATTAATTTATTGGACATTCAAAAACTTGATATAGAAGATTTTGTGCTTGAAAAGGAAAATCTTGATTTAATTCAATTTATAAAGTCAGTAATTGAGCAAAATCAAAGCATTTTGACGATTAAAAATAAAAAAATCGAATTTATATATAATGATAATTCAATTTTTTATAACTTCGATAAAATGCTATTTAAAAGGCTTTTGAATAATTTAATTGCAAATGCTATTTATTATGGCAAAAACTCCTCTCTTATCACAATTAAATTAAATAAAACCGCCAAAAACATTGAAATATCAGTGATTGACGAGGGTGACGGAATTAAAGAAGAAGATATAAATAAGATTTTTAAAAAGTATTATTCTAATTCCAAAAAATATTCAAATCTTGGCATTGGATTGGGCTTATATATAGCAAACAAGATAGTTTTAGCCCATGACGGAAAAATAAGCGCAAAAAATAACACTCCAAAAGGAGCGATTTTTAAAATATCACTTCCTTTACAATCTTAATCAAATTTCCCATTTTTTGAAAAATATAGTAAAATAAACTCGTTAGTTAGGTTCAACGAGGGGAATCGGATGTCAAAAAGCAACAAGGAAAACGTTTTAAGCTTTTTAAAAAATCAAACAGATAAATTTCAAGACACAATTGCTTTAGGGATGAGAAATAAATATGGCTGGTCAGAGTTCACCTATCAAGGTTTAGCACTGATGAGCAGAAAAATTGCTTCATATTTAATCAACGAATTAAACGTTAAAAAAGAAGAAAAAATAGCCATAATTTCTGAATCAAAAGTTGAATTTGGCGCAGTATTTTTTGGCTCAATCATTGCAGGAACAACCCTTATCCCTCTTGATATCAAGCTAACAAAGCATGAAATAGCTTCGATTATGTCGAATTGCGAACCGACGATTGTTTTTGTTTCTAAAAAATATTTTGAAACAGCAATAGACATTCAAAAACAAATCCCATCAATCAAGAACATTATTTTAATTGATGATGTGGATTATCCGCCATATCAAAATATTTATAAATTACCTGATAACGCAGAAGCGCATTTTCGCCACAGAAGCCTGAATTCAACCGCTTTAATTATCTATACATCAGGCACAACAGGCAATCCCAAAGGCGTTCAAACAACATTTGGAAACTTGTTATCTCAAATTCGAGATTTAAAAATCGGCATGGATAGAATATTTAAAAACAATGAAAAAGTTAATATTTTATCAATTTTGCCAATGAATCATTTATTCGAGCTTTCATTCGGTTTTTGTGCATTTTTAAATTTGGGTTATTCAATTTATTACACTAAAACTCTTCGCCCGAACGACGTTTTAAGCGTAATGAGAGCTAAAAAAATCAAATTTATGTGCACAGTTCCATCATTTTTCAAGATGTTAAAAATGCAATTTGAATCAGAAATAGCAAAACAATCAACATTTAAAAAATTAATGTATCAATTCAGCTATCACTACATTGCCAAATTCTTGCCGTTTGAATGTATCAAAAAGCGCCTATTTAAAGACATTCACGCTAAATTTGGAAATAATTTTTATGGTTTTTGTTCCGGCGGAGCGCCAATGGATTTAGAAATGGGCAAATATTTCAATCGTATTGGTATTAGAGTATTTCAAGGCTATGGATTGTCTGAAGCAAGCCCTGTTGTTACTTTTTCAATGGATAAAAAAATCGACTTGCGCTCAGTTGGCTATTTATTAGATAGTTTTGAAGCAAAAATCGATAAACAAACAGGCGAATTAATGGTTAAAGGCCCTGCGGTTATGAAAGGATATTATAAACAACCGGAATTAACAGCAGAAGTTATAACTCCTGATGGATGGCTTCACACGGGCGATATAGCTAAAATCAACAAAAAAGGCGAAGTCTTTATCACAGGAAGGATTAAAAATATGATTGTTCTTCCTGGGGGCAAAAAGGTTTTTCCTGAAGAAGTTGAAAGTGCTATGGAAGATAGTTCTTTGTTTAAAGAATATTGTGCTTTCGGCTCGATAAAGCAAATGGGCGAAAAGAAAGGTACAGAAGAGGTTACGCT
Source organism: uncultured Candidatus Melainabacteria bacterium (assembly GCA_934667125.1). Classification (GTDB taxonomy): domain Bacteria; phylum Cyanobacteriota; class Vampirovibrionia; order Gastranaerophilales; family Gastranaerophilaceae; genus RUG14156. The sequence continues at coordinate 312,965 of CAKULF010000001.1, forward strand.
TGTAGTGTCGCCTGTTGATGAGTTATACGAAAATCATACAGACGAGGAAGTTGAAAAAATTGTCGTTGATGAGGTTAAGAAAAAAGCGCTAAAACTTTGCCAATACAAGCGCCCAACCAATATTGCAGTAATTAAAGGTGAGCTTCCAAAAACTGCGACTAAAAAAATCAAAAGACGTGAGGTTAAAGAACTTATAAGTGCAAAATAATTGTCCTGATATTTCGCAATTAATTTCAGAATATTTAACATATCTTGAAATCGAAAAGGGTTTATCCAAAAACACAATTTTAGCCTATCAAAACGATTTGGTGGGCTTTTTTAACTTTAACGACAAAGAGTTGAATGAAATTAAAAGAAAAGATTTTTCAAATTTTACGAAATTTCTAGCCAAAAATGACCAATCCCCAACAACAATTACAAGAAAATTAGCTTCAATTAGAGGGTTTTTTAAATACATTTGTTTTAAACAATATATAACCTCAAACCCAGCCATATCAATCGTTTCGCCAAAATTGCCAAAACATTTACCAAAAGTTTTATCAATAAATGAAGTTGATGAGATTTTAAAACAAGATTTAACAATTTTAGATAATGCGATTTTTGAATTATTATATTCAGCAGGCGTTCGTGTTTCTGAACTTGTTAATTTAAAATTAAGAAATATAGACCTAAATCAGCGCCTTATAAGGGTTTTCGGGAAAGGTTCAAAAGAGCGAATTATTCCAATAAATCAAAAATGTGTTAATATTATTAAAAAATATCTTAAAAAAAGAGAAATTATCGAACTTAAAAATTCAAAATCCGAGTTTTTATTTTTGAAAGATGATGGCAGAAAAATCACTCGCCAATACGTTTGGCAAATTATTCAACAGCAAGGAAAATTAATTCATAAAAAAATCTCGCCTCATACTTTAAGGCATTCTTTTGCAACGCACTTACTTGAGCGTGGAGCAGATTTAAGGGTTGTTCAAGAATTATTAGGGCATGCCAGCATTGTAACAACTCAACTTTACACTCATATATCTAAAAATGTTTTAAGGGAAGTGTATTTCAAAATTAACAACTGATTTAACATTTTATGATATATTTATTTTATGTTAAGACCTGAAGATATTGTAATTCATAAAGCTGACAAAAATTTTGAAAAAATAATTGATGAAACCGATTTAAAAGAAAAAGAGCTTTTTCAAATAAATTCAACGTTTCACGACATTTCAGTTGTTGAAAATAATATCGGAAGATTTTTAAAATATGACAACACTTATCAAGCAGGATTTATTAATAGCCCAAACTATAAAGGTAATCTTTTTTATATAAACTATTTTTTAATACCCTATTTGATGAATAAAAACATTAAAAATATTCTGCTTGTTGGCTTTGGGAGCGGAATTATTGTTAATCAATTTGAAAAGATTTTTAAAAAGTTAGATAGGATTGATGTTGTTGATATTGAAGAAAATATTTTTGATATAGCTAAAAACTATTTTAATTTTAAAAACTCTGAAAAAATTAACTTTTTTCTTCAAGACGCTTTGATATATTTAAAAAATAATAAACGAAAATATGATTTAATTATTGTTGATGTAGCCGGAAACGAGGGAATAGACGAAAGATTTTTAAGCGTTGAATATTTGAATTTGATTAAGAAAAACCTTAAAAAGAAAGGGGTTTTTATTTCTAATCTGCCATCAAGTCGTGATATTTTTAATAAGAAAAATAAAGTGATTTTATCTTTACTTGATGATTATAGAAAAATGTTTAATTTTGTTGATATTTATAATGGCGAAACCTCGAATAAGTTGTATTATAAGACATTTTATAATATAGATAAAATTGTTTATGATATTACAAATTTGATTTTAATTTCGAGCGATTTTGAATACAAAATATCTTCTAATTATAAAAAACTAGAAGATATTAATGTTGATATTAAGCCTTATTTATCAGATTTAGCGAAGCGATAAACCGATAATATTTTTTTCAAGACCTGCTTTAATATTGATGATTTCTTTATTTATAATATCATCCGTTAAAGTATTATTTTCATCTTGAAGAGTAATTCTAAATGCCATAGATTTTTTATCTTGCTCAATTCTATCACCCTCATAGATATCAAACACTTTAGAGCCTTTGAAGATATTTTTTGAAGCAACTTTTTTAATCGCTTTATTGATTTCTTCAACAGTTGTTGATTTGTTAACCAAAATTGCAATATCTCTTTGAATTGCGCCAAAAATCGGAAGTTTTTTAAACTTTGTAATTGGTAAAGTTGTGTTTTCTATAACTTCTTCAAGATCAAGTTCAACAATATATAACGGTTGATTGAATTTCAATTTATCTGCCAAGATTGGATGAAGTCTTCCAATGTATCCTATTGCGTTTTTATTTTTACCCAAAAGCGAAATAGTAGCGCTTTGAGCAGGATGTAAAAATTCATATTCTTTAATATCTTCTTCATTAAATGCTGAAAATACTATTCTTTTTGAAAGATTTAATTTATCAAATAGCCCGTTTAAAACACCTTTCAATGTGAAGAAATCGTCTTGTTTTGCGTTATATAAGCTATTATTAACGTTTCCAAAAATACAAGCCGTTAATTTTCTGTTTTCCTTAACCCCTGTAAAATTTTCTGTTATTTCGCCAACTCTAACATAGGTTTTTCCTATTTCATACAATCTGAAGTTTTTGTTGCCGTTATCATAATTATTTTTAATTACATCCAACATATTTGGCATAAGTTTTTGTCTTAGAGTTGTGCTTTCTTCGCTGTGCGGATTCATAACTTTAATAGCATTTTCCTCTACTATCGGTTGAAGATATTGCTTGCATAAAGCATTTCCAACCAAAGAAGTTGTAACAATTTCGCTAAATCCATAACCCAATAAAGTTGAATTTATAATATTTAAAATTCTTGTGTCTTGGCTAATTTCAGCCCCTTGAGAGATATTTGGAATCATAGGAGTAACTTTATCAAAGCCATAAATTCTTGAAACTTCTTCAATTAAATCAATTTCACGATAAACATCGTTAACTCGATAGCTTGGAACTTTAAATTTTGCAGCAGCCTCATTTTTGCCCAATAATTCAAAACCAAGTTTTGTTAAAATTGAAATTTGTTCTTCTTGCGGAATTTCAATTCCCATAATTCTTTTAATTTCAGAATTTCTTAATGTAATATCAATTTCTTGAGCTTTATCATCACCCGTTTTAGATATTCCAACAAATTCAGCGTCAGCATATTTTTCAAGAAGTTCAATAGAACGATTCAAACCTGCTGAAACCATTTCAATGTCGATTCCTCTTTCATATCTGCCCGAAGCGTCTGAATGATATCCAACAGAGCGAGCGGATTTTCTGTTTGTATGAGGTGTAAAATATGCTGCTTCAAGAGCGATATTTTTAGTGTTATCATCAATTTCAGAATTCAAACCGCCAAAGACCCCTGCTATACAAACCGGTTTTTCTTTTGTTGCGATAACAACGCTTTGATTTGTCAATTTTCTTTCTGTTTCGTCAATTGTAACAATGCTTTCGCCATCAGTTGCATATCTAACGCATAAATAATTATTTAATTTATCAAAATCAAAAGCATGCTGAGGCGTGCCGTATTCAAGCATAACATAGTTTGTGATATCAACTATATTATTAATTGGGCGCATGCCGCAAGCTGTAATTCTTCTTTGAATAAAGTCCGGAGAAGGTTTTGTAGTTAAATTCTTTAAAATTGCAACGCTATAGTATTTGCAAGTTTCATCATCTTTAATTTCAACTTCAAAATCAACTTTTTTTTCATCTTGGATTTGAGCTTTTTTAAATTTCATTTCACGATTGAATAAACTTGCAAGCTCTCTTGCTATACCAACAACGCTGACTTCATCGCCTCTGTTGGCTGTTGGGGCTGTGTGGAAAATAATTTCATCAGATAAATTTAAGATTTTTTCCAATGATTCATTTAATTCAATATTTTCATATAAATTATTTAAAATTAAGATGCCGTCTTCTTTTTGCAAGCCTTCAAGCCCTAATTCGTCTTGAGAACAAAGCATGCCTTCGCTTTCAACTCCTCTAATTGTTGCGGGAGTAAGCTCAAATTGCTCTCCTGTCTTGCGATTTAAGACTTTTGAACCAACGGAAGCATAAGGAATAATTTGACCAATTTCAATATTTTGCGCTCCGCAAACAACCTGTTTTGTTTGATTTCCCAAATCAAGCGTAACAAGATGAAGCTTGTCAGCGTTTGGATGATTGTCTATTTTAATGATTTTAGCTGTTCTGATATTTGAAAAAGCAGGCTTTTTGTATTCAACTTCTTCAACTTCAAGCCCTGACATAGTAAGGTTATGAGCTATTTCTTCAGGTGTAATTCCAACTAAATCAACATATTCGCTTAGCCATTCGTATGAAACTTGCATATAAAATTCCTTATTTAAAGTATTTAACTATTAAATTATACAATAAAAAACAAGTTTTAAATAAAAAAGACGGCAAAATTGTTACCGTCTTTAAATCTTATAAACTTAAACTATTTATATCTCTTCCATAGATTGAGCCAAGCGCTTAATGCCCTCTATAATCGTATCATTATCAGCATTTGTATAGTTCAAACGCAAAGTGTTAACATCTTTTGAACTATCAATATAAAACGGATTTCCGGGGACAAAAGCAACATTTTTTTCAATTGCTTTATTAAATAATTCAAGAGAAGATTTACCCTCTTCAAGCGTTACCCAGCTGAACATTCCGCCTTTTGGACGAGTAAATTTAACGCTTTTTGGAAAATATTTTTCCATAGCTTCGACCATGCAATTTGCTTGAGATTTATATAGTTTTTTGATTTTTTCGATGTGTTTATCAAGGTCGTTGTTGTGCAAATAATCAGAAATCAAATATTGACAATAAATGTTGGAATGTAGGTCTGAAGCTTGTTTTGCGGTTTCTAACATTTTGATTATTTCTTTATTTGCAATAATATAGCCCAATCTGAACCCTGGGGTTACAATTTTTGAAAAACTTCCAAGATAAATATTTCTTTCAGTCTTATTTAGCCCAATATAAGGAATTCTTGGACTATCTTCAAATCTTAATTCGCCATAAGGATCATCTTGAATTAAAATCATATCTTTATCTTTGATAACATCAAAAATTTGTTCTCTTTTTTCTTTTGTATAGGTTAAACCTGTTGGGTTTTGGAAGTTTGGAATTAAATATGCAACTTTTGGGTTATATTTTTCCATAGTTTCCGCTAAATTTTCAATATTCAACCCATCATCATCCAATTTTGTTGCAACAAAATTAGCTCGATACATACAAAAACTTTGCAACAAGCCAAGATACGACGGTTTTTCAACCATTACGTTATCTTCTTCATTAACAAAAACTTTCCCAATTAAATCCAGAGCTTGCTGCGAACCTGTTGTAATAATGATATTTTCAATTCCAATACCCATATTCCAAATTTTATTGTATCTATCAGCAATATATTGCCTTAAGCTATCTAAACCAAGGGTTGTAGAGTATTGATAGACTTTTGAGCCGTATTTTTCCATAATTCGATTTGCGCTGATTTTCAATTCTTCTTGCGGAAAAGAAATCGGATTGGGCAAACCACCTGCAAATGAAATTATTTCAGGTTTTTGAGTTACTTTTAAAATTTCTCTTATAAATGATGATGGCGTGTTTTTAATTCTTTTAGAAAAATACTTTTCAAACATTGTTTAATCCTCTTTTTACTTCAGCTTTTATCTTTATTTTAAATAATTTTTTGACATTTAATAATATAGCAAATTTTTTAACTGCGTGTCTAATTCTTTATTTATTTTTAATAAATTTTTTTAATAAGTTTGCTTAAAAATTTTTAAAATGTTAAAATATTCAGGCGAATAGGGGAGATTATGTATAATACAGACGTTCATAAATTAAAATGGATAATATTTATAGTTAGCGCTATTGGCGGTTTTTTAGCCATGATGGATTCAAATACCGTTAATGTTGCATTGTATGAAATTGCGAATGATTTCAACGTTAAAATTTCAACCGCTCAATGGGCAGTGACGTCTTATATTCTGATATTATCAACATTTTTAACCCTTTTTGGAAAATTAAACGACTTAATTTCAAGAAGAAATTTATACGCTCTAGGCTACATTATTTTTGCAATCGGGGCATTATTTAACAGTTTATCTTTCAATTTAATAACCTTAATAATTTCAAGAATTATTCAAGCAACGGGCGCAAGCATACTGTTATCAAATAATTACGCCATTATTTCATCAATTTTTAAAGGAAACAGAAGAGCAAAAGCTTTAGGGTTTTCAACCGCTTTAATGGCATTAGCAGGCATGAGCGGTCCAATGATTGGCGGATTTTTAATGCACTACACGTCTTGGAGAATTATTTTTGTTCCAAGCGTTATTATAGGCATAATTGGGGCATATTATTCTCTTAAATTTATCCCCGAAACCGTTCATAAAGCGGAATTTAAGTTTGATTATTTAGGCATGGTTTTACAACTTGTTACTATTTTTTCTATGCTTTTAATAATTTCAAAAGGACATAACTGGGGCTGGAGTTCGCATAGAATCGCCATTTTATCAACTGTATTTATAATTTTTTCATTATTATTCTATTTGCAAGAAAAGAAAATTCCATATCCTGTTATCAATTTTGAATTGTTTAAATCAAAAGTGTTTACATTTGGGAATTTTGCACTTTTAGTTGCCTATTTTTCACTATTTACAAACGCATTATTATTTCCTTTCTACACTCAAGAAGTTTTAAACGAAACACCTTTAATGACAGCAGTTTTGATATTGCCATTTTCAATAATGTTTATGGTTATGGCACTTTTGAACGGAAAAATGACCAAAAAACTGCACAGCTCAATACTTATGACAACAGGGACGATTTTAATTATTTTAGGATATATTTTATTTACAACCGTTTCAGACACGCTTGTTTATTGGAATATATTATTGGGTCAAGCGTTAATTGGCGCAGGTTCCGGCTGCTATCAACCATCTGTCAATGCTTTAATTGTTTCAATTGCACCCCCAGGGAAAATGGGCATTGCAAGCGGAATTTTAGCTACATTTAGAAATGTTGGCATGCTTTTAGGTATATCAATTTCCGTTTCAATTTTTGATTGCTTTAAAAATAATGCACTTGCAAACGGGATGGGCGAAAAATTAGCTTTTGTTAACGGATATCATTGGGCTATATATTTTGCAATATTCTTTGGGGTTGTTTGCGCTGTACTGTCTTATTTGGCACATAAGGCTTACCACGACGAATTGGTTAAGGAAAACAAATAGGGGCAAATTATTATCCTGTTTTAAGAAGATAAAATTTAAGAAAATTCTTCGATAGCTAATCTTCATTCAATTGTCAATGATTTTGACAATAAATTTTATATAAACAACCACTGGCTATTAAAGAAAGTCTTGGAATTGAAGTTTTTCAATAGTCATTTTTTTATTCCTAAATTAATTTTTAAATAGAAAACATTAAACAGTGCAATCTGTGGCTATCGAAGAAATTCTTAAAATAGAAAATTTATCGATAGCCAGTTTTTATCCTAATGTTATTTTCATAATTAACTTAACGTTTGCCTTGTGCAAAACAAAGCAAAAGAACAGTATTCGTATTAACCCTTTGGCTATCAAAGAAGTTTATAGTATAGCAAAAATTACAACAACTAACCAAAACCCACAAACGAAAGGTGGGAGGGCAAGCTACCTCCATGAAAATCAAGGGGTGGAAAGCGAAACAAATGTCTGTTAGCTTTCTAGTGCGCCTGACTCTCCTTTCGAGGGTTTTGGTTAATGTTATTTAGGCTTTTTCTTTTTACTTTTGGTTCTGTTTTCTTTTTCTTAATGCCAAAAAGAAAAAGAAAATGAACAAATTAAGAACGTAATCTATAGCCGAAGAGAAATTAGAAACTTGTGGCTATCGGCGATTTTTTTGTTCTAAAGATTTCTTTGATAGTCGGTTCTATCTTTATTTTCACAAGAATTATGTTTAAAATGCTTGATTGCAGGGTTTTTAAAACTTCTTTGATAGTCGGTTTTTATTACAAAAATTATGCCTTGAATGGTTAATGCTAAAATAGATTTTAGCTATCTAAGAATTGGTAATTTTTAAATTTTTATTTAGTCCTCAACAATCTTAAGACCCTGAAACGGGGTTCAGGGCGACGTTTGAGAGGGGATGTTGGGGTGGCTATGGGTATTTAATAATTGTTGGATTAGTAAAACCAACCTACGATTTTAAGGATTTCTTCGATAGCCAAGGTTTTTCTTTTTTTTATTTCATATTTAAAATTCTTTGATAGCAATTTTCTATTGCAAAGAATTATGTTTAAAATGATTAATTATAGGGTTTTTAAAACTTCTTTGATAGCCAAGGTTTTTCGTTTTTTATTTCATGTTTAAATTTCTTTGATAGCAGTTTTCTATTGTAAAAGATTATGTTTAAAATAATTAATTACAGAGTTTTTTAAATTTCTACGATAGCCAGTTTTTATTATAAGATTTATGTCTTAAACAATTAATGCCAAAATAGATTTTGACTATCGAAGAATTGGTAATTTTTTAGATTTTTATTTGGTTCTCAACGATTTCAAGACCCTGAAACAAGTTCAGGGCGACGGTTTTGGAGGTGTTAGGGCGACTATGAGGGATAGCCAGTTATTAAACCAACAAAGTCAATCTATATTGATAAAACAAAAACAACATATCACACCTCACCACCTTAACTACATCAACACAATCTTTACAATTTGCATTATTTATTTTTTAATATTAAAATTTAATTATTGAATTAGTATGTAACGGTAGCAGAAATTGCAAGCAAAATTAAAAGATTATATCGATATAATTCAAAAAGTCGCAAAAGTGGAATATAGAAGAATTCCGGCGCACATGTTGGATTGTGAAGAATTAGTTTCAATTGGCATAATTGCTCTTCAAGCATTGTTCAAAAATAAAACCGATGAAGAGATGAATAACTACAATTCTTCATACATTGCAACTGCGGTTCGTTGGGCAATTAGAAACGAGCTTAGAAATCGTTACAAATGGTACACTTTAAAACACAAAGTTGACGACGCTGCCCAAGAGGCGGATGAATACACCGAAAATCAATCAACGCTTGATGTTACACCATCTAAAGTTAGAGAAGCAGTGTATGAAACAATTTTATCCATTGATTCAATAATGGCAAACAGTTCCGATAACGAATCGCCGTTTGATTTTATTAAAGACACCCATGCCATGCCTGATGAGAAAGCAGAAATTACAGAATTATCAAAATTAATAAAAGAAGCTATTTCAAAACTGCCGCAAAAAGATAGAACAATCGTTGAATATAGATTTTATAGAAACTTACAAGTTAAACAAATTGCGTCAATGGTGGGCTTATCAAGCTCTCGTATTACAAGAATAATACAGGCTTCGCTCAATAATGTTCGAGAATATCTATCCAAAAAAGGATTAACGAGCTATTAGTTAAAAATTATTTTAAATTAGACAATAAAGGAGAGGAAATTAATGTTGTTAGAAAAAACAGAACTGTTTTCTAAGGAATATAAAGAAACAATCAGAGAAGCACTTAAAGTTTTAGATAAAAAGAATTTAGCTTTAATATTGCAAGGTGTAAGTTTTCCATCCGAAGCAGATGAAAATATCGGTTTTGGAACATATAATTCAAACGGCGCAAAAAGAGTTATAGACTTCGCAAAAGACCTATTCTCAGCAATTCAACTAGGTCCTTGCGGAAAAACAAAACTATCAGACTCATCTCCATATACAGGTACTGTTTTTTCTAAAAACCCTTTATTTATTAACTTAAAAGAATTAACAACTTCAAAATGGGATAAAATTTTATCAACAAAAACTTTAAACAAAATTATTGAAAATAACCCAAATAAAAATGTTGCTAAAGCTGCTTATGTTTACGCCAGCGAAAATCTTGCTTTGGCTTCAAATGAATTTTACAAAAATTTCAAAAAATCAGCTTCAAAAGCTCTTAAAAATGACTTTGAAAAATTCAAAAAAGAAAATGCTTTTTGGCTAGATAAAGACGCATTATATGAAGCTTTAACAATTGAAAACAATTCAGATTATTGGCCGCATTGGAAAAACGAATTAGATAAAAAATTATTCGCAAATGAAAATGATCCAAAAGCCCAAAAAAGAATTAAAGATATTACTAAAAAATATTTTGACACTATTGAAAAATACAAACTTGAACAATTTATCGTTCAACGTCAAAGCGAACAAACTCTTGAATATGCTAAAAAAACAGGTATCAAGCTTATTGCAGACCGTCAAGTTGCTTTTTCAGATAGAGATAATTGGGCTTATCAATCATTATTCTTGGATGGCTGGTGCTTAGGTTGTCCTCCTGATTATTTTTCAGAAGATGGTCAAGCTTGGGGCTTCAGCGTTGTAAATCCTGATAAATTATTTAATAAAGATGGCTCACTAGGCGAAGCAGGTGTTTTACTTAAAAAATTATATTTAAAAATGTTTACAGAAAACCCTGGCGGAGTAAGAATTGACCACACAGTCGGCTTAATTGATCCATGGGTATACAAAAAAGGACATTTGCCAAAAGTTGAAGAAGGAGCAGGAAGATTATACTCTTCTCCAAATCATCCTGAACTTAAAAAATATTCAATTGCAAAACCTGAAAATATCAACAAAACTCCATACAACGGCAAATTTGTAACTCCTGATGATGAAAAATGGATTGATAATTTAACAGATGAACAAGTAACTTTATACGGAAGAATGATTGAACATATCGTTATAGCTGCCGCAAACGAAGCAGGACTAGGTAAAGAAGCAATCATAGCGGAAGACCTTGGAACTTTAACATATCCTGTTGTTCAAGTTATGAAAAAATATGCTCTTCAAGGTATGAAACTTGTTCAATTCGTTGTAGCAGAAGAACCCAACCACCCATACAGATGTAGAAATATCACTCCAAACTCTTGGACAATGGTTGGAACACACGACAACGAACCAATCAGAATGTGGGCCTCAAAGCTTGTTAACACAGAAGAAGCTAACCCATATATTAAAAACTTAATTGAAGATTTATGTTCAGAATTCGGCAACAAAGACGAAATTTGGCATAGAATGTATACAGATGAAAAATTCTTCGGATTTATGAAGCTTGTTGAATGCTTTGCTTCTCAATCTCAAAATATTCAAATTTTCTTCACGGATTTCTTTGGAATTAACGAAGTATACAATACTCCAGGGACATCAGGCGATCCAAACTGGACTTTAAGATTACCATCCGATTTTGAAAATCTGTATAAAGAAAAATTAAGCACGGATGAAGCATTAAACTTGCCTTTGGTTATGATTTATGCTATGAAAGCTAGAGGATGGGAATTTTATAAAAACCATCAAGAATTGCTGGACAAACTTGAAAATTTGGTAAACATTAGATAAATGAAAAATAATAAATTAATAAAACTGTTTTTAGTCTTAGCGCTTGTTATATCAAGCGCTTTAGGCTGTGTATATGCTTTTTCTTTCAGAAACATGACGCTCGATTTTGTTCAAATCAGTGACACGCATATAACCGATAGGGCAGATACTTCATACAAGGCTTTGAGCTCATCCAAGGACTTATTAAAAGACGCTATCAATCAAATAAACAATATGAAAGGCTTAGATTTTGTATTGTTTACAGGCGATATGGTGGATGCTGCTACTGAAGAAAATTTTGAAAATTATTATACGCTTTTAAAACGCTTAAAATATCCGTCGTTGAACGCTTTTGGAAACCATGACTTTTATGGAAATGATAAAGAAACCATACTAAATATAGTTAAGAAAAATAACCCGAACTACACATTTAACGACACATACTATGCGTTTTCACCAAAAACAGATTATAGAATTATTATTTTAGATAGCACAATTAAAGATACAAACACGGCTAATGGCGAGCTTTCGCAAGAACAATTAGACTTTTTGGATAGCGAATTAGCGCAAAATAAAGATAAAATTGTTTTAATAGCTATGCACCACCCGTCTGTTGAACCATTTGCGTCAAGCGACCACACAATAGTTAACGCTAATCAATTCAATGAAATTTTGCTAAAATATAAAAACCCGATAATCGTAGTATCAGGACACTATCACGCTTCAAAAATAAGAAGAATGGGAAACCTTGTTTTTGTTTCAACTCCTGCTATGGTTACTTATCCGATGGCTTTTAGAAGAATCAAGATTGTTAATTTTAAAGATAGAGTCGAATATAAATTTGATTTTTATCCGACAAGATTGGATGAAGTTAAAGAAGAAAACAGGCAAAGCGTTGTGTCATACGGTGTTTTAGCCGGCATGGAAAAAGACAGAGAACAAGATTTTATTTTCAGAAAAAGATTTTCAAGAAGCGCAAGCTACAAGAGAAATAAAATCAAAAATTCAACAAAAGAAAGAACAATCTCTAAAAAAGAAGCTAAAAAACTAACAACTCAAAACCAAGTTAAAACAAAAACTTCAATTCTTGAAAAATATCACGCTAAAATTCAAGATATTAAAGAAAAATTAGAACAAAAAAGAATTGAAAAAGCTCAAAAACCGAAGAAAGAGCGTGTTCATAAATCAAGAAAATATAGAAAAACAAAAGGAAGCACGGATGGAGTATAAGTCTGATTTTATTATAAAATTCAGAGGAACAAGAGGTTCTTTTCCTGTTGCTAAGGCTAATTTTCTTGAATTTGGCGGAAATACGGCTTGTGTTGAGGTTCATTGCGGAAAACAACTTATAATATTAGACGCAGGAACAGGAATAATTGATGTTGGAGATGATGAAATTAAAAATAAAATAATTTCTCAAGATAAAACCCCACATCAAACAACCATCTTTTTAAGCCACATCCATCAAGACCATATCCAAGGTTTACAATTTTATAAACCTTTGTTTGTTCCAAGCTCAAAAATCAATGTTTTTGGCTTAAATTCCAAAGATGAAAACCTCAAAGAAACGCTTAACACCATTCTTTTTGACAAGGTTTTTCCTTTAAGTTTGGATGAAATTAGAAGCAATTTTGAAATAAATAATTTTTCTCAAGATGACGTTGTTGTAATCAGTCAGGATGGCTTGATTAAAAAGTATAATACGACTGATTTTGATGATAATAATATAAAATCGGATGATATTGTTGTAACATCTTGCAAAACTCAAGCGCACCCAAAAAATGGTTGCCTTTCTATTAAAATTTCTTATAAAAATAAAACACTGGTTTATGCGACAGACAAAGAAAGCTACATTGGTTCCGATAAGCGCTTTGTATTGTTTGCGCACGATTGCGATTGTTTGATACATGACGCTCAATACACTTATCAGGACTATGTTAACCCAATTCAACCCAAACAAGGTTTTGGACATTCGACTTTTGAAATGGCAATTGAAACAGCACAGCTTGCAAAAGCAAAAAAATTATTTTTCTTCCATTACGATCCGGAGTATGATGATAGTAAGTTAAAAATGCTTGAAGAAGAATTTAGTAAAGATGATACAATATTTTTTGCAAAAGAAAACCATAAAATCTATCTATAGCCTGCTTTTCGCCTTGTTTCTGTTTTCGCCTTTTTTGATGGCTTCAGAAAATATAAGAGGAGTAAACAGCTATTCTTATGTGCCTATTAATGCTTCAAACAACGCAAGAGGGCATAACAATATGGGAAATATTTATTTTAAAGAAGAAAATTATATTGCCGCTCTAAAAGAATATGAAATAGCTTATAATCTAGAGCCTAATGGGAAATATGGCGCAATTTATTTATATAATATAGCAAAATGTTTTATGGTTTCAAAAAGATATGCCGCAGCCAAAAAAGCGATTGAAGGCTGCATTAAAAAAGATTATATGAATATAGCTTATTATAATTCACTTGCGGATATTATTGTTCTTCAAGGTAATTCAAATGCTGAAATTAAAAAATATTTACAAGACACAAAAAACCCGTATAATCGAGTTTTGGTCGGATTAATTTATATTAAAACCAAAAAAATCACCCAAGCAAGAACGATTTTAGATGAATTTGTTGCAAATAATCCAAATTTGATTATGACGGACGACATTAAAACAATTTTGAAAAACATTTAATTAAAAAATATTTGTGGGATAATTTAATTATGGAACAAGAACTATCAAAAATTGACTACATTAGAGAACTTATCGCAGATTGCAGATACGACGACGCTTTAGAGTTGTTAAACTTATATTCAGATGAAGAACCTGACAATAAGGATTATAATTACGAATTAGCCCGTATATTTATGGAGATGGGTAATTACCCATCGGCTATTTCTAATTTAGAATTAGTAGCAGATGGTTCAAGAAATCATTTAATTTTATTTATGCTAGCAGAAGCCTATCAAGCAGACGGACAGATTGATAGAGCGATTGGGGCATATTTAAAAGTAACAATGCTGAACGAAAAATTCGCTCTTGCTTATAAAAAGCTCGGAATGCTATTTTTAGGCAGAAACGATAAAACCTCAGCTATAGAATATTTTGAAGACTATTTGAAATTGGATGTACCGGAAGTTGAAAAAAATCAGGTAAGAGACGTTTTAAATAGGATTAAATAATGAAAAACATCACAATTTACACCCTTAGCTATTGTCCTTATTGCACAAAAGCTAAAATCTTTTTTGATGAACATAACGCAAAATACACAGAAATCAATTGCGAAGATGACGAAGAAATGTGGAGAGATAAGTTAACTCAACAATTCAACCTAAAATCAAGGGCAACTTTTCCCCAAATCGTAATCAATTCAAAACATATCGGCGGCTTTTCAGACTTAATCGATAAGACAGCAAACGGCGAAATTGTTTTTGATTAACCTAATTCAACAATTTTTTAACATTTGAAACAATAGAAGATTTTGTTAGCATTCCAACCATGGTTTCTTTAACTTCGCCCGTTTTAAAGAACAAAACCGTAGGTAAAGAGATTATGCCGTATTCTTGGGCTGAAATTGGGTTTTTATCCGTATCGATTTTATATATTTTAACTTCGTTAATAAATTCGTTTTGAACTTGTTCAAGAATTGGAGAAAGTTTCCGACATGGTCCGCACCAAGGCGCATTAAAGTCAACAATAACTATATCGTTTTTTTGAATTGAATTTTTAAAATTATCATCGTTTATTTCTTCAATATTAGCCATAAATTATTTCTCCAAAATTTTTTATTTGATATAATTTTACCATGGATATTGATAAAATATATTCAATTTTAGAGCTAGAGTTCAATTCAAATAAGCTTGTTCATAGCGAATTTGTTGATTTTATGGAAAACGTTAAAGACCCGTATCTGGTCTTAATTTGTTGCATTTTATCTCTTAGAACAAACGATAAAACCACAATTGGAGCAACAAAAAGAATGTTAAAGCTGGCTAAAACTCCGCTTGAAATGGTAAAAATTAATCCTGATAAACTAACGGAAGCCATTTATCCTGTCGGATTTTATAAAAATAAAGCCAACCAAATTATTGAACTTTCAAAAGAAATTATTGAAAAATATGACGGAAAAACTCCTGAAACCATTGAAGAATTAACCAAATTTAAAGGTGTTGGAAGAAAGACCGCCAATCTTGTTTTAACAAAGGGTTTTAACAGGCCTGCAATTTGCGTTGATGTTCATGTTCATCGAATTTTCAATAGATTGAAATATGTTAAAACCAAAACGCCGGATGAAACCGAGATGGTTTTAAGAAAAAAATTGCCCAAAAAATATTGGATTCAAATTAATACATATCTTGTAACACTTGGGCAAAACGTATGCAAACCCATCAAGCCCAAGTGTGAAATATGCCCAATAAAGGAATTATGCACCTTTAGCGATTGAGTTTTGTTTTTGAATTTTCTTAATTTGATTTGTTAAATCTTCTTGCTCAACTAAAAGCTTGTATATAAAGTCTATTGCGCCTTTGTCGGTATTTTTTTCTGAAATTCCATATAAAACATAGATGTTTTTCAACATAAAATCTTCAAAATTTAATAAATTATCATACACTTCGGATGGATATTTCCAATTGCTCAAAGGTTCATCAATCTTGCTAAACAAAAGTTTTTCATTTCTTAAAATTAAATAATCCGTAATTTTTTGAGCATTTTGCAATCTTTTTGTTGCCAATTTTTTCAATTTCAAAGAAAATCCCTCCATAAAAATCTTCTCAAAATACGAAGCCATCGCATAATATAAATATGCTCCGTAAAATTCCAAATTCATCTGTCTGTTCATTTGTTGAATTAAAATAGTATTCATAACCCCTCCCCTAACTTGATAAAATAAATTTCTCATAAAAATCAATTTCAAAACTATTAGCCAATAAAGCTAATTCCAAAACAAAACAATGTGGTATAATTGGTTAAGGAGAAAAAAATATGGCTAGAATTTTAGTATCAATGAAAGAAGATTTCTTAAAATCAGTAGATAAAGTTGCGCTAAGCGAGCAACGCACACGCTCAGAATTAATCAGAGAAGCCCTTAGAAGCTATATTCAAAAAGCAACAAGAACCGCTCCAAAAAATGCTGTTAAAAATGCTAATCTTCTTGAGGAATTGTTGAAGTAATCAAAAATACTTTTAATTCCAAAGGCTCAAAAGTCAAGTTCAAGAAGCCTTTTGTGGATTTTGCTGAAGTCAAGGAATTAATGACAGAAAAAAGATGATCTTTTTTAAGAGAAGCCAATTTTATTGTGGCTTTTTGATTTTCCTTATCATCAAGCGAACCTACAACTAAAAGTTCTTTGTTTTGATATGTCATGGTATAGCCAAAAACCTTGTCATTTTCGGTTTTTACGGGTTTATACGTACCATATTTAAACAAATCAATATTGCTTGTTTTGAACTTAATTGCTTTAATATATTGCTTTTTCAAGTATACAAAATTTCCCATTGGCGCTCTTGAAAAGTTGAATATATCAAACATTCCGCTGTGAACATAGTAAAAATCGTCGTCTGTATAGGTTTTAGCAGCTTTTTTGTTTTCAAAAGGATATGAAAAACTATCCCCCGTTGAAAATCCGTCAAGAAAATATGTGTTAAGAGGCAAAGTTGTAGATAGCCACAAAACCATATTCCAATAGTTTTTTCCTCTTAAAATCGGCGCTTGCTGGTCATGCGTTGCTAAAGCCGAAATCATTGATTTATCTTTATGGTTTTTTAAAATTTTAAGATTTTTTTCAATTTTTTCGTCAAATTCTTGCTTAGTTTTTATGTTTTTAAAATCCGAAAAAGAACCATAGTAAGAATCAAAACCGCTATCCAAAAGTTCATCTATTGTTGAATAGTGCTTGATGTAATTTTTAGCTGGATTATCCCAATCAGGGCTTGCTTCGGCTAAAAATACAAAATTTGGATTTTTTTCTTTAGCATATTTAATTATCTCAGCCCAAAATTCAGGAGGCTTAATCGCAGCTACATCCGCCCTTATGCCATCAATTTCTAAATCTTGAACCATATCAACAAAATTTTTGAAGTTTTTAATTATTTCTTTATCCAAATTATTGTCTTCATCAACCGTTTTAAAAAGCCTTACATCTGTCCAATCCGCAGGCACAACGGGATTATTGTCTTCATCTTGAACAAATAAATCAGGTTTTGATAAACATAAATCATACGAACCACAACAAGGCAGGTCAACTATAACGTTCATATTCAAGCTATGCGCCGTTTTCACAAAAACCTTTGCCTCATCAGCAACACTCATCGGATTTTTAACATCATCCAATTCAGGCGCAATTTCAGAAAAACTATCCATCGCATACAATGACCCTGCTGTGCCTAAAGCCTTGATTTTACCTGTTTTTGTTATCGGAAGAAGATAAATCGTGTTTATTCCTTCTTGGGCTAAATCTTTTAATCTGTCTTTAGCGTTTAAAAACGTACCTTTGACGTCGTTTTCGCCAATTATTCCATCATTATCTTTATCAATTGCGCCAAAATTTCTTATATTGATTGTATAAATTATTGCTTCTTTGTTTTTGAATTGTTCCAAAAGGTTTTCTCTTGCTTGACAAAAAGAAAACGATAATAAGCCTATTAACCCCAATAATATTAATTTTCTATTCATAAAATCAGTATAGCGAAAAAATTAGAATTATAAATAGTTTTTAAAGACTAAATTAAGATATTTATGTCAAAATTTAAGATTTTTGAAAGTTTAACAACCAAAAAGAATTTTGGATGTTGCAAACCTGATTCAATTAATGATATTGTTCTTGCCGAAACGCCCGCTATTTCTGCTAATTTTTCTTGCGACAAATCGTTTTTAATTCTCTCAAGCTTAATTGTTTTTCCAAGTTTCTTTAAATCTTCTTTCATAAATTCATCATGACAACTTGACAAAAAATAATCTATGAACTAAAGTTCATGTGTTATGATGTATACATCATAATTAATGTTATCTATTTAGGTAAATATGTTGGAAAGATAATAAAATGAAAAGATTTTTTGGCTTTACGTTGGCGGAAATTATGATAGCGCTAGTGGTTATAGGGGTTATAACCTCAATCCTCTTGCCCGTTGCTTTTAATAATGTTCCAAATGAGAATGTTATGAAATTTAAAAAAGGAAATGCAACACTAGCAAAAGTGATAAATGAATTGGTAACAAGCGGAGAGTATTATAAAGAGGGGGATTTGGGGGTTAAAAAAGATGGAACAATTTTAACAATGGAAGATAGGGATTATTTTTGTAAAACTTTTGGGGAAATTGTAACGGTTAAAAGTTTAAATTGCAGTACAGATACCACGGGTTCAGAAAATAATGGCACTGTGCAATTTGGAGTTAGTGGAGTTGAAGAATATCCTTTTGAAACAGCAATGAAAGAGGTTGATATTAAATGCAGTGAAAAAGCCGAAAAAATAGGTGCCGAAATTATAACAACGGATGGCATTATATATTTTCAAACCGCACCAAACATACATTTTGGAATTTATTGGGATGTTTCTTGGCTACAAGGACGAGAAGAGGGCACGCAATTGCCGTCCAGCGTACAACATGAGAGATTATTCGGCGGATATCATTCCACAAATGACGGGTTTGATAGGATTTATAAGGTTTTTTGTATGGATGTTGATGGGATAAATCAAGGCGAAGAACCTTTTGGCTATGGCATTCGAGCGGATGGGAAGATTTTATTGGGCGCAAGAGCGCAAGAATGGATGGAAAAAAGTATTCAAGAAAAGTAGGTCGGATTTACTAATCCGACAACCAATTTAATAAATAAGGAAAAATTTATGAAAAAAGACGAAAAAATAGTCATAGCCTGCTTTTTAATCATGTTTTTTAGCATGCTAATTTCATACATCTACACTTGCAACAAGCTAAAACCCAGCAATACAACATTCAAAATAGAAAAAATTTTAATTCGCTAATCACGCAAAATAAATTCTTCACGGTTTTTTAAACTAAAAAGGATAAAAAATTGCAGATAAATCCAACAAGAAACATAAATTTCAAATCCGTTTACGCTGTTTTTGGCACAAAAAACGAAGTGGAAAAATTCGATAAAGATATAAGAAAAAATTTGAATAATAATTCTTATGTCGATTCTTATAATGCTACGCTTTTATATGCAAACAATAAACCGATGTCTAAAGGCATTTTGACAACAGCAGCAAATAATGGAAAAGAAGTTCGCCTCTATTTGGCGGGCAAAAACGACATAGAAATCGCCGAAACGACCCCTTGGGGTTATTCATATATGACTCAATTTTTAAGCTATGTTGTTGATTTATCCAAGAAAATTCCAAAAGATTTTATAGAAGATTTTAAAAAATCCGCCCAAAAATAGGATAATATTTTATTTTTAAAGTAAAATAATTATATGAAAACGTCTGATTTTGATTATTATTTACCAAACGAATTAATTGCGCAAAACCCTCTTGAGAAAAGAGATAGCTGCCGCATGTTGCATTTGGATAGAAAAAATCAAACTTATAAAGACGAACATTTTTATGATATTTTAAATTATTTAAAAAAAGACGATGTTCTTGTTTTGAACAATACCAAGGTTTTTCCTGCTAGAGTAGTAGCAAAAAGGGCTAGTGGTGCTAGTGTTGAGGTGTTTTTCTTAAATCCTTACGATAATTCAAGTCGTTGGGAAGTTTTGATGAAAAACGCTAAAAGGGTTAAAGAAAATGAGATTTTGAACGTTAGCGACGATTTCAAGATTAAATATATCAAAAAAATTGAAGCAAAAAACGAAAACGAAATTCCGCATTTTGTTGTTGAAATTGATTTTAAAGAAGATGATTTTTATTCAACTTTAAACAAATACGGCTCAATTCCGCTTCCGCCATATATTAACAGGAAAGCTGAAAAAGAAGACACAGACAACTATCAAACCGTTTTTGCAAAAACAATCGGCTCGGTTGCTTCGCCTACTGCGGGTTTGCATTTTTCAAAAGAGCTTTTAAAAGAAATTGAAGCAAAAGGGGTTAAAATCGCTTATGTGACGCTTAATGTCGGGCTCGGAACATTTATGCCTGTTAAAGTTGATGATGTTCAAAATCATACAATGCACTATGAAAGCTATACAATTCCACCCGAAACCGAAGAAATTTTAAATAATAAAAAAGGTTCTATTGTTGCTGTTGGAACAACGGTTTTAAGAACGTTAGAAGCAACATATCAAAAATATGGCAAAATTAAAGCAGGAAGCGACAGAACGAACATTTTTATCTATCCGCCATACAAAATTAAATCGATAGATAAATTGATAACCAATTTTCATCTTCCAAAATCAACTTTAATTATGTTGGTTAGCGCATTTGCAGGACGTGAATTTATATTAAACAGTTATAAACACGCAGTTGAGAGCGAATATCGCTTTTTTAGCTATGGCGATTGCATGTTTATTGAATAAATTTTTAAATTATAGGCAATTTTTTAATCGAAAATGTTTTTATTAATATGGAAAGTATTAATAAAGGTGTTTATATGATTCAGCCGCTACAATGTTCAACAGTGAGTTTTCAAGGCAACGACAAAACAGAAGAAAATAAAAAGAAACGAATACCCGACATTTCAACTGGAGTAGATGAATTTAGCCGCGAAACAGAAGAAGTTACACATTCTGTTGCAAAAGCTTCAAAAAGCATAACAGGTCTTATTGGTCAAGTTTCAACAACTGCTCTTGGGATTTGGGCATTAATTAAGACACCTTTTATGAAAGCTGTTAATTTCTTCACAGAAACAGTTAAACCTGAGGTTAAAAATGAAGCTGGCGAAGTTGTAGAACAAGCTGTAAAAAAAGTTAATTTTAAAAAACTAGGCACAGCAGGGGCTGTAATAGCTGCTGTACTTGGTGCTTTAGCAATTGCAAAAGGTATAGATAAGAAAACTGAAAAGGCTGAAAAAGCTGAAGAAAAAGATGAAAATGATACAGCTGAAATTTCTAAAAAAGAAGAATTAAGCAAAATGGATGAACCTGCTGATATTGAAAAAGCCGAAGAGCCTAAAGAAGAATTAGAAGAAGAAACTGAAGAATAAAAAAATAATTATAAAATAGAATTGCAAACTCACTTTCGGGATGATAAAATTAATCTAAAAGTGAGGCGATTTTATGAAATACAATTTTGGAATAGTTAAAGAACTTAAAAACGGCGAAACAAGGGTTGCGATTTCCCCTGATGTTGTTGCAATGCTAAGAGAAAACGGCTTAAATGTTTTAATTGAGACTAATGCAGGTGTTTTATCGGGTTTTACGAATGATGATTACATTCAAAATGGCGCAACAATTGCAAATAGCGCCGAGGAAGTTTGGAACAATTCTAAAATAATCGTTAAGGTTAAAGAGCCTCAAAAAGAGGAATTTAAGTTTTTTAGAGAAGATTTAACAATAATTTCATACTTGCACTTGGCGGTTGACGAGGTTTTAACAAAAGAACTTTTAAAGAAAAAAGTTACAACAATTGCCTGTGAATCCGTTGAAACAAAAGACGGAAAGCTTCCTTTGCTTCGCCCAATGTCAGAAGTAGCAGGACGTTTAGCGGTTCAAATCGGCTCAAACTTCCTAGAATCACATCAAGGCGGTTCAGGTGTCTTATTATCAGGTGTTCCTGGGGTTCAACCGGGGAAAGTTATAATTATCGGCGCAGGCGTTGTGGGCTCAAACGCTGCCCAAATCGCAATAGGAATGGGTGCTGATGTTTCAATTTTTGATATTGACCCAAAACAATTGGTTAAAATTGATAATGTTTACGGCGCTTCAATTAAAACTCACTATTCAAACCCGACAAAATTAAGACAAGAAATCGTAAAAGCAGATATATTAATAACTTCAGCTTCTATCCACTCTTCAATTGCTCCAAAAATCATAACCGAAGAAATGGTTAAATCTATGAAAAAAGGCTCTGTTATTATAGATGTAGCGATTGACCAAGGCGGAAACGTTGAAACAATCGACAGATTAACCACTCACAAAGAGCCTGTTTTTGAAAAACATGGAATTTTACATTGTGCAATTCATAATATTCCATCCGCCACCCCGAAAACCGCTTCATACGCCTATTCTTACGCTATGTATCCATATTTAAAAGCGCTTGGCGAGTTGGGCTTAATTGAAGCAATAAAAGAAAATCAAGATTTATCAAACGGCGTAAACACTTTCAATGGCGAGATTACAAACGCAGCCGTTGCACAATCTTTAAATCGAGAATTTACTCAAATTGAGCTATTGGTAGGTTTTAAATTAAAATGATAAAAAATTCCAAAAGAATAGTTTTCAAATTCGGAACAAATATCTTAAGAAACGAAAATAAAGATATATCCTTATCGCACGTATATTCTTTCATAGAGGACATTTCGAGCCTTTTTAATCAAGGAAAAGAAATTTTAATCGTAACATCAGGCGCTGTTGGCTTAGGAGCAAAAAAGTTAAATATAGATACATCAACTTCAACAACCCTAAAGCAAGCGGCAGCAAGCGTTGGGCAACCGATGTTAATGGGAATTTGGCAAGACGGTTTTGAAAAATATGGAATTAAAACCGCTCAAATTCTTTTGACCGAGGATGATTTTTCAAACAGAAAAAAATATCTTTCTTTGCGCTTAACGCTTCACCATTTGATTAATCACAGAGTTATTCCGATTATCAACCAAAACGACGCTGTTTCGCCTGCGGAGCTTGAACACGCCAGCTTTTCGGATAACGATAAATTATCTTCTCTCGTTGCTTCAAAATTGGACGCCGATTTGTTGGTTATGGTGTCTGATATTGACGGCTTATTCGACAAAAATCCAAAATTATATGATGATGCTAAATTAATTTCAAAAGTTGAAAAAGTAACTTCAAAAATTGAAAAATTGGCAACAGGCGCTTCAGAAGGTGGAAGAGGGGGAATGATAACCAAGCTTAATGCTGCTAAAGTTGTGACAACATCAGGTTTATACGCTAAAATTATCAACGGAAAAGTTCCGAATATTATTCAAAGAGTTTTTGACGATAACGTTGGAACGGTGTTTTTACCTGTTAAAAATTTATCTCATAAAAAGCGCTGGATTGCTTATGCTACTAATATTATGGGTAAGATTGTTGTAAATAATGGCGCAAGGGAAGCCATTTTGAACAATAAAAGTATACTATCAATCGGAATTGAAGCCGTTGAGGGCGATTTTCAAAGAGGGGAAATTGTTTCGATATATGACAATCAAAACAACGAAATAGCTCGTGGAATTTCCAATTATTCATCATCCGATATAGAAAAAATCAAAGGCAAACACTCTGATAAAATATGCTCTATATTGGGCTACAAATTCGATGACGACGTTGTTTTAAAGGATAATTTAGTCTTAATTTAGGAAAAATATGGAAGATATTTTAAAAATTGCAAAAAATGCCAAAAAAGCTTATTTAACTTCGATGAATTTGGATAATTCAGTCAAGAACGCTATTTTAGACAAAATCAAAGAAAAATTAGAACAAAATAAGGAAGAAATTTTATCTAAAAATCAAGAAGATTTAAAATCAGCTAAAACGCTTTTAAATTCAGGCGAAATCAACTCTTCAACTTATGATAGATTAAAATTAAACGAACCAAAACTCAGGGATTTAATTAAAGGTTTAGAAGATTTAAAAGGGCTAAATGACCCTGTTAATCAGGTTTTATGGCAAAAAGAATTAGATAAAGATTTAATTTTAAAAAAAGTTTCAACACCAATCGGAACAATTGGAGTAATTTTTGAAGCAAGACCGGATTGTTTTATTCAAATCTCCTCTTTAATAATAAAATCGGGCAATTGCGGGATTTTAAAAGGCGGAAAAGAATGCGAAAAAACAAATACGATTTTTAATAAAATAGTTAAATCTGCCTTAAATGAGGTCAATCCGAAGTTGAATGACGTTATAAATCTTATTTATTCAAGGAATGACGTTAAAAATATGTTAGAACTTGATAAATATATTGATTTAATTATTCCAAGAGGCGGAAATTCACTCGTAGCTTATATTAAAGAGAATACAAAAATTCCTGTTTTGGGTCATGCTAGTGGAATTTGTCATATTTATGTTGATAAAGACTATGATTTAGCTGAAGCCGCTAAAATCATCACAGACGCTAAAACGCAATACCCAAGCGCATGTAACGCTGTTGAAACGGTTTTGGTTCATAAAGATTTTAAAGATATCAACCTTTTGAAAGAAAAATTGGTTGAAAATGGAATTGAAATTATTGAAAATCCTAAAAATTATTCAACAGAATACGGCAAAAAAACCTTATCTTTAAAGGTTGTAGATAATATCGACGAAGCAATTGAACATATTAATCAATATGGCTCAGGGCACACCGACTCAATTTTATCAAATGATGAAAAAAATATTGAAAAATTTATGAATTTTGTTGACAGTTCAAGCGTTTTTTCAAACTGTTCAACAAGATTTTCAGACGGTTTTAGATATGGCTTTGGGGCAGAGGTCGGCATTTCGACAAACAAAACCCATGCCAGAGGTCCTGTTGGGCTTGAGGGTTTAACAATTTATAAATATAAGTTATATGGCAAAAACGCAATAGTAGCGCCATATTCCAACGGCGAAAAAGAATTTCATCACAAGTTTATAAATTAGTTGCATAAAATTTTTTTTAGTAATAAAATGAAATTGTTGCGGAAGTAACTCAATTGGTAGAGTACCTGCCTTCCAAGCAGGATGTTGCGGGTTCGAGCCCCGTCTTCCGCTCCATTTTAAATAATGAGTACTAAAATAAAACGAAAGTTTTATTTTTTTTATATCCGATATTAAGAAATGTAAAAAATTGTCAAAAAAAATCGTTATTATAGAAATATTTAATTTTCACACGTTTTAAAACGTTAGATAAATTTTCTAATAGGAGCAAATTATGGAAAAAATTACTGCTAATTATATCATTAAACGCAATGATTATAAGCAAAATCAACCAAAATCGAACTTATATGCAAAATTAAATAATTCTTACGACAGTATTAGTTTTACTTCAAAAGCACCTGTTTCAAGAAAGAAAATTTCTGAAATGAAAAAGAAATTTGCAGCTTTTGCGCTTGCTCTTTCAACTTTAACAGGCTGCACACCTAAAAACCAAACAAATATTGTAACAACTGCTACAACTCAACCAACTTCAACAGCAGACACAAAAGCAACTAATAATACTAAAGTAAAATCAAACGCAACAAACTCAGCTCCAACAGAAAAACTTGAACAACCATCAGGCGTTTTAATCAACAAATATCAAGCAAGAGAAGATAATAACATTTCATCTTTAACTATTGATTTAACAGGTTCATACGACTCTACTCAATTTGGACCCGGAACATCTGTAGCATTTAACAATGATGAAACAATGGCTGAATTTATCGAAGAAAACTATGGCTCAGATATTCAAGACGGTGAAATTTTAGCCGCAGCAAGAGCAATAGTTGACCACAACAGACAACTTCTTGACGCTATCAACTCTAAAGCTTTAGCTCGTCAAGTTATGACAGATATTGAAGCAGCTAATCTTGGCAGCGAAGAAGAAAACGTTAATAAATTAGCTAATTCATTATTAGCAGGCACATCATTTGAGCAAATTCAAAAAGATTCTTTATACGCTTCACTAAATAGCCAAGCTAAAGAAGCATTAAAGCAAATAGCTCAAAAAGTTTATGCAAAGGGCTATGAAAACGGCTATGAACAATATCAAGAAGATGTTGATACAAAATATATCGTAGGCGAAGATATTTTTGGAGCAGATTATTCCGATGTTGAAGCAACTTCACTTTTCGCTCCAAAATTAGTTACTCTTCAAAGAAATGATGACGCTAAAGCAACTGTTTCATCAAGCACAATCGGCTTTAATCCAATGGAAGATTATATTGAACTTGATTTCAATTCTTGTAAATCAGATGAAGAAAAAATCGAACTTTTAACAAATGCAATTGTTGAAAATTACAATCTTCCAAACGCTACAAACTTTGCTATGAGCGGAATTTTAAGCGGTATAGCTTTAAAAGATGAAAACAATGAAATTTTTGATAAAACAAACGAAAATCCATCTACAATGATAGCTACAATGGTTGATTATGCTAATAAACACGATAACAAAATCACTTTAGCAACACCTTATGTAAATGAAACCGTTTTAGCAGACGAAGATATGACAGATAGTCAAATTAGAGAAATTCTAACAGAAGAAAAAGATTCTCTTGATGATATCACTTATCTTCACGCAACAAAGGTTTTAGTCGGTCTAAAAGATTTAGAACAAAATGAAAACGGCGAAACTCCTGCTTTATCATTACTTCAATACATTGAATACGGCTCTTCTACTCTTAAAGACGCTGTTGAAGAAGCAAGAAAAAGTGGCGACTCTGAAACAATTGAATCAACCGAAGCTCTTGCAAGAAGTGCCTTAGAACAATTGTTCAGCAACGAGCCTGATTTATTTGGCGATTGGACAGACGGAAAATCAAACAGCGAAGTTTTAAATAGCGATATTTCAAACTTTGTTTCAAAAGCACCAAACGGAAAAGTTGTTTTGGAAGATGTTAAATACATAATAGCAAATAAACCTGCTGTTCAAATAACACCTGCTCAAACACCTGTTGTGCCTGATGAAAAGCCAACAAATACTCCAACAAATCCAACAACCCCTCCGACTAATCCTCCAACAAATCCACCAACAGATACTCCTACAAACCCAACAACCCCTCCGACAGAACCACCTACAGCTCCGCCGACAGATACTCCTACAAACCCAACAGTTCCACCAACAGAACCACCTACAACTCCTCCTACGGATTGTCCTTCAAACCCAACTGTAGATCCTGATAATCCTGATATACCTGATAATCCTGATGATCCTAAACCGGACCCATCTAAAAATCCAAATCCTCTACCAAGTCCAGACCCTGTTCCAACAAAGCCAGGGATAGACATCAATGATGACGATTTGGATTTTAAACCGACGAAAGTTCCAATACCTGATCCAACACCTTGGCCATCAGATGAGCCACCAGTTCCGACAGCTGCACCTACAGATGCACCATGTCCATCAAATCCTACGGTTAATGTTGGCGATAGCGATTTAAACTTCAAAGATGACACTAAGCCAACGGAAGCTCCTGCAGCTCCAACAGAAGCTCCTGCAACACCTACAGCTGCGCCATCTATTCCTGATGGAGCAACAAAAGATGATACAAATGTAAAGGGTGATGTTAACGACAGCAACCTAGGCTTCAAGGATGACACTGCTTCAGCTCCAACAAACGCTCCAGCAGCAACGGAAGCTCCAAAACAAGATTGTGGCAATGTTCCAACAGTAGGCGCAAATGATTCTGACGCAAGCTTCACATCAACTCAACAAACTCAAGCTTCAGCAAAAGCTATAGCAGACGCTTACGAAGATGATGATTAATTAGCTTATTAAAGCAAAACATAATAAATAAAATGGCTTTTTGAAATTAAACCCAAAAAGCCATTTTTATATAATTAATATCAATATAAATCCTATTTTTTTCTAACAAAATCTAAAACAGCAT
Source organism: uncultured Candidatus Melainabacteria bacterium (assembly GCA_934667125.1). Classification (GTDB taxonomy): domain Bacteria; phylum Cyanobacteriota; class Vampirovibrionia; order Gastranaerophilales; family Gastranaerophilaceae; genus RUG14156. Next base: position 341,001 of record CAKULF010000001.1, read on the forward strand.
TTATAAATGTCAAAGGATGAACAGGACATCCGGGGATATACAAATCCACTTTATATTTTTTCAAAAATTCACGATTTATTTCTTCAGAATCTTGATAAATTCCGCCCGAAATAGCACAAGCGCCACAAAGAATAACAACTTTTGGTTCAGGAGTGCAATTATAACAATCTTCTAAAGCATAAGCCATGTTTTTTGATATAGGACCTGTTACAACAATGCCGTCCGCATGACGAGGTGAGGCAACAAAATCTATACCAAATCTGCCCATGTCAAAATTAGCATTCGATGCCGCATTCAATTCCATTTCACAGCCGTTACAGCCGCCTGCTGAAACTTGGCGGAATTTGATTGAACGATTAAAAATTGAATAGATTTCTTTTTTAACATCAATTGCTCTTGTATGGTATTTTTCAGGAGTAATTCCCTCTTCAATGATTAATTTATCTAAACTGTCAACTGCAAGTTTATAATAATTTGAAAATTTAATTGCCCCTTCGCCGCATTTATGCTCACAAGCGCCACATAGAGTACATTTTCCTAAATCGATTTTTAAAGGATTAACGCTCAATGCTCTTGTTGGGCAAATATTATTAACATTATTTATATTACATTTTGAATTATCCAAAACAGGTAAACCCCTGAATTGGTCTCTCATTTTGGCATTTTTAATATCAGGAATAAATTGATTTTTTTGCCATAATTTCATTTTTAAAGTATCAAACATTTTATATTTTTCCTTATTTATTTTTACTATAAATCAAATCCGCAGTATGATAAGTCAAAACCTTTGTTACACAATGGAAAATCAGAAATTCCGTTTCCTCTTAAAGCAATAGACAAACCATACCAATTGTTAAATGACGGGTCTTTGATTTTATATCTTGTTAATTCACCTTTATCGTTTGTTGTTGCAACGTGAACCAATTCGCCTCTCCAAGCTTCAACAATTGAAACAACAAAGCTATTTGGAGCAAGGGTTGATTTAACATCGACTAAAGTATTTTCATCTTTCACGTTTTCCAACATTTTCAATAATTTTTTAATATATGAAATACTTTCCATTGTTTCTTTATATCTTATTCTAAATCTTGAATAAGCGTCGTTTGTTGCAGCAAAGCTTTTTCTTTCAAAGTTTGCATAATATTTATCATTAAAATCAAAACGGGTGTCGTTTGTGTTGCCGCAAGAACGACCAATCATTCCGACCAAATTCAATTCACGAGCCGTATCTCTTGAAACTGTACCTGTTTTTTCAAATCTTGACATAACCGTTGAAGATTTTAAGGCAACATGTGTCATTTTTTCAACAGTTGCTTTAACTTGATTTAACATTTTAACAACTTTATCAGACATTGCAGCATCAATATCAAAATTAACACCACCTGTTGTAATTAAGCCTCTAGCAAAACGGCTTCCTGAAATTTCAAGCATTGTGTTAATTATCAATGTACGAGTAACAGCATAGACTTCTTTACCCATTAAATAAGCTATATCGCCCAATATTGCACCCATATCGCCGATATGTATAGCAGCACGTTCCATTTCAAGAGCTATTCTTCTTATTATTTCAGCTTTTGAAGTGATTTTTGTGTCGGTTAGAGCTTCCATAATTTGAGAATAAGCCATATTATATGCTACAACGCTATCGCCGCAAATTGATTCAGCCAATTGATTAGATGGGTTTTTAACCATCATTTTTTCAACACCTCTGTGTTGATAACCAAGCATTATTTCAAGGTTATACACTTTTTCACCTTGGCACAAAAATCTAAAATGCCCCGGTTCGATAACCCCAGCGTGGATTGGTCCAACGGCTACTTCGTGGGTTTCTTCGCCATCAAATTCAAAGAATTTATAATCATCATGGTTTTTCCTAACAGGTTTTAGCCAAGGATGACCAACAGGTTTTATTCCGAATTGTTCATATAATTCTCTTTCAAACATGTGATATTGAGGATTATCTTTAGTTATTGATTCGATTTCAGGTTTTGCTTTTGAAATTAAAGTTGAAGTAATTAAAATTTCGCCTTTCTCATCATCTGCCAAAAGTGCATAAACCTTAACATCATTTCCCCAATCAGCCCCAAAATAAGATAAAGGACGCAAGCTTGTTGCTGCCAATTGACCTCTAAAAGTTTCTAATTCAAGGGTTGGTATATCTAAAAGATTAACTCTTTCATTATTTTTTGCTACATAATAATTCATAATTTATTCCTAACCAATTAAAGTATTATTTATAACTATATCAAGAAATTTTGGTATATATACGCCCAAAGTGAACGCTATAATTAACATTACGACTTGAGGAACATACATACAAGTTGATAATTTTGATAAATTGCTTTTAGCTTTTTCAAATTTTTCAGGTGATTTTTCGCCAAATACCATCTTAATTACAACTCTTCCCATTCCGAATAACACAATTGTTAACAAGAATAAGAACAAACCGCAAAGGATGAAATGGTGTTGAATGATGAATGCTTTAACAATTAAAAATTCACTTATAAATAGCATACTTGGCGGAAATGCACAAATTCCAAGGAAACTTGCAATCCATAACCAAGCTGTTTTTCTATCGACACTTCCTAAAGCTTTGATTGATTTAATTTTCTTAGAATCAAACAATTCTAAAACGTTTCCGCTTGTTAAGAAATAGCTTGCTTTAATTAATGAGTGACCAATTAAGTGAATAAATAAAGCATAATATGCAACTCCGCCAAGAGCAGTTGCGATTGCTAAAATGCCCATATTTTCAATTGAAGAATAAGCTAACATTCTTTTGTAGTTTGAAGTGTGATATAAAAATACACTTGTTACAAACAAAGAAATAAATCCCATTAATAATAGAACTATTCTTGGATATGCAACGCAAGAAGCAGCTATCATTATTCTATAAACATTTAAAATAACTAAAAATGCACAATTTAATAATGTTGCTGATAATAATGCTGATATCGGGCTTGGAGCTTCAGCGTGTGCATCCGGCAACCAAAAGTGAACAGGAGCTAAGCCCATTTTTGTTCCAATACCAAACAAAATAAATACAAATGAAACATTTAACCAAAAATGATTAAAGTATTTAGCATTTTCAATTAAATCTTTATAATCTAAACTGTTTAAATTGCCTGTAGCGATTGTTAAAAGAATAATTCCAACGAATGCTAAAGCAATACCGATTGAACAAATAAATACATATTTCCAAGCAGCTTCAATTGAATGTTTTGTTTTATTAAAATAAATTAAATATGCACTTGCTAATGTTGTACCTTCAATAAATATCCAAGCTAAACCTAAGTTATTTGATAAGATACCGCCTGTCATACATAAAACAAAGATTAAAATCATTGTTGAATAGTGCATCATTTTTTGTGATGAAAATTCTTTATTTAAATTTTTTGAATAACCATTATTGTATATTGCAACTGCTAAAAATACAATTGATAAAACCAAATAGAATATTAAATTTGAGCTATTCAAGCTAAAGTATTGATTGTTTTTAAGCAAATCAAGATTAACAAAATAACAAACCCCAACGGCCGCATGAACAAGCGAATATAGAGTTATTAGAATGTTATTTAAAGTTTTGTTTTTAAATAAAAATAGAACAAGACAAAAAACTATTGGTAATATTAAAACTAAACTAATCATTATATTCACAATCCTTTAAGTCTGATAAATGTGCCACTTCCAAATCGCCCAATTCTTTGTTGATTTGAGAAACAAACAAACCAAGAATATAAATAGCGATAAATACATCCAATAAAACGCCGATATTAACTAACATTGGCATTTCTTTTGCAACAGATAATGATAATAAAAATATACCATTTTCCATTGTTATAAATTCAATTACATTTGATAGGATTTTGTGTTTAATTGTGATTAACCATAAGCTTATGATGATTGTAGATAATGCTATACCAAAGCACAATGGGTCAATCATTGAAAGGGTTGGTAAATCAACAACAGAAATCATAAATCCTGCAAATAATATTAAACTTGAAAATAATAAACAATAAAAGTGAGCAACATTAGCGTCTGTATCACGATTTGTATGAGTTTTTCTTAAAACCTTATTCAAAAACCAAGGCACAATTCCCGCTTTAACAATCAATGTTTCAATTGTTAAAAAGATAATAGCACCAAGAGGCATGTGTTTAAAATTTAACATGCAAATTAAAAACAATAATATACCTTGAATAATAACAACACTAACGTGTCCTTTAAGTCTGCTTGTTGTAGATAAATACAACATTGTTAAACCAAATAAAATTATTAATCCACTAATCATATCTTATACTCCATACAATTTAACAGCAACAAGCGAAGCAACAACAAGAGCAAATGTGGACATTACAAAGACAAACTCAAAAACGTGTGTCATTCTAAGTCTTGCAATAGCAGATTCTATTGTTCCGATTAGTACTGAAATTATAAATAAACTTAATAGTATTAAACCAACGCTTGCAAGAAGTGAGCTTCCTGTTGGTAAAATTAAATTTGAAATTAAACAAGAAAGCAAAAACATCTTCATATATGCTCCCCAAGAAATCATTGCAAGTTCTGATGAGCAATTATCTAATATCATTACTTCGTGTATCATTGTTAATTCCAAGTGAGTTGTAGGATCGTCCACAGGGACTCTACAACCCTCTGTTAACAACATAACTCCAAGAGCAAGAATTGCAAAAAGAATAATTAAATATCCGATTGTTCCGCTTGATTGGATGATGTTTGTTAAGCTATCGAATGTATAAATTTTGCATATTGCCATAATTGAAGCAATAGTAACAAAAAATGCCGGCTCAATTATTGTTGTAAAGCAAGCTTCACGAGATGAACCCATACCTTCAAAGCTGCTTGCAATTTCCATTGCAGACAATAATGAGATAAATTTTGCTAAACCAAGAGCATAAGCAAAAATAATCAATCCGCCTTGAATTGGAAGAATTGCTTGCCCGTTTATAATTGGAATAAATAAACAAGCAAAAACAGTACATGCTAAAGTTACTATTGGAGAAATTCTAAATATCCAAGTAGTTGTATTGGCATATATTGATTTTTTCTTTAATAATTTAACAAAGTCATACATTGGTTGAAAAACGCTTGCGCCTTTTCTTCCGCCGAAAAACGCTTTTGTTTTTCTAATTACACCAGTCATTAAGAAAGGAACAATTAGAAGCAAAGCTAAATTTAATATTTCAATAATCATATCTTCACTCATATTTACCTACCCTAAAATTACCGCTATAACAAGCGCTACAACCAAGAATACAAGTCCAAATTTGATATATTGTTGAATATCACCATTTTGAATTTGTTCAAATTTTGATAGGAATCTTTCATCCAATTTAATCAAAGGCTTAATTACATAAGCTTCTTCAATATCATCAACCTTAGTTGCATAATGTGCGTCTGTTGGGAATAAGCCTTTTGCTTTTTTAACGTCACGAGTTCTTTTAAACAAAGGTTTAACGATATTTACAAAAGGATGAACATAGCTTGCTGCGCTATATTGAACTTTTGAAGTTAATCTGTTATATCCGCAACCCCAAGCAGTGTATGTTGAAGCGCCTTTTGTAATCAGTTTTTTAACAACAAATATTAAAGCGATTAAACCAACCAATATTGCAATATAACTTGAAATTTTGCTTAAAAATTCAAATTGAACATTAGCATAAGTAGTGTCAGCTAAAACATTTGCTGGTAACAATACATACTTAAATACATATTGTGGGAATAAACCAATAACAAAACAAGCAAGTGCTAATATCATCATTGGAATAGTCATTGATTTTGGGCTGTCGCTTTGAACATTTGTAGCATGTTCAGATTTTGGAGCAGCCAAGAATGTTATACTGATTGTTTTTGTAAAACATACTATAGCCATTGTTCCAACCAAAGCTAAACCTGCAAAAGCAAATAATATTGCGATAAATACCGCTATATTTTGAATTGAAAGAGCTTTAATAAATGATAAATATATTAAAAACTCACTTACAAAACCATTAAATGGAGGCAAAGCACAAATTGAAATACCACCGATTATGAACGCTAGAGCAGTTATAGGCATTTTTTTAATCAATCCGCCTAATATTTCCATATCCTTAGTATGGGTTTTAATATAAACACTTCCTGCTCCCATAAATAAAAGATTTTTAAATATAGAGTGGTTAATTATGTGAGCTAAAGAACCACATAGAGCCAAAAGTGCGATTATATTTTGACCATAATAAGTTGCTAACATATAAATTGAAATGCCAATACCAATAATACCGATATTTTCAATTGATGAATAAGCTAACATCTTTTTGATATCTTTTTGAACAGTTGCATAAGCAATGCCGTATAGAGCTGTTATTACTGTTATAAAAAGAATTGTGTAAATTACGGCAATTTTTGGAATTGAGCAGAATGTTAAAGCTCTTAAAATTCCATAAATACCTGTTTTAATCATAACGCCGCTCATCATAGCACTAACGTGTGATGGAGCAACAGGGTGCGCATCAGGCAACCAATTGTGGAAAGGAACAAAGCCTGCTTTAATACCAAATCCGATAAATCCGAAAATAAATATTAAATTAGCTAAATCTGCGTTTCCTTTTAAAGATTCAGCAAAAGTGTTGAAATCTAAACTTCCTGCATTGATTGAAAGAAGAGCGAAAAACAGGATTATAAATATCACTGAAATGTGCATATAAACAAGATATTTAACTCCTGAATTTAAAACTTCTTTCTTTTCATGTTCAAAAATTACAAGGAAAAATGAAGATAGACTCATCAATTCCCAAATAATTAAGAATGCTATTGCATTTTGAACAGTCACAACGCCAAGCATTGAAGCCATTAACATTGGCAAAAATACAGCGTGTGCAGAAACTTCTTTACCTTTTTCAATATAACCTTTAAGATAACCGTTTGAGTAGATTATTCCTAAAGTTGAAACTATTGAAATAAAGATAACAAAAAATACACTTAGATTATCTATTGCAAAAGTAACGTTTTGAAAGATTGAACCTAAGTGGAATGTTTTTTCTATTTGTCCGTTTAACATAGCTTTAACTGCACAAGACGTTGTGAACAGCGAAGCAACTAAAGCACAAACAGAGATAAATTTTAATTTTAAACTTTGATTTTTAATCAATAATGTAAAAATTGCACCAAAAAGTAAGATTGCAATTCCTATAAAGTAAACTTCCATATTTCCTCTTTTTGTTATTAATATCGACTACAAAAAATATTTTGTATCAAACAAAAAGCTCAATCAAGATAAATACTAAAAAAGAAAAATTATTTTTTTGAATATAAAAAACAATTAGTTATTTTGAGGGTTTTCGTCTTTAGATTTTGAAATTTTTCCGGATAAAAATGTTGATATTATAGGAATTACAATATAATACATGCTAGAAATTATTAAAGTTGTTTTAATAACGTCCAATCCTTCTAAATATTTATTCAATTTAGCGTCTTTAGCGTTTTCTTTAACGAATTTTTGAACAAAATCCTGATATTTATTATCAATCAATTTATCAACAGTTAGGGTTGAAATCATGCTAAAAGCAGTTGAAAGAATTGAATTTAAAATTAGTGGTTTTTTTCTTTTTTCTTCAATATTATTGTTTTTACTTGTTTTTCTAACAAAAGCCGAAGTTAAAATAATGTCTGATAAAAACATCATATTTTGTTTATAATTTGTGTCTTTAAATTTCGAAGCAAGATTTTGTATTGTTTTATCATTCACAACGCTTGAAACAAAACCTGTTAGTTTTTCTTCCATTTTTCCTTTGAAAGAAATTTTAGAAGAATTATCTTTTTTATTTTCATCTTCATTTTTCTTAAAATTAAAAAGTTTAACTATTTTTGGAATAAGAAATGATGTTATGGATGATTTTGGAAGAGCGATAGCGCAAGTTAAACCAAGTTTGAATAGCTGCGCAATGAATTGATATTCCTTTGAAGAAGTGATATTATCTTGGATTTTTAAGTTTTGAAGAGTGGAGTCTTTTAAATATTGGGTTGGATTTTTTTCAATATTTTTAATTGCTTTTGAAAAAGGAGTCGCAACAAGCGTTGTTAAGATAACATCCGCTACTCCTGAAGTTAAAGATTTTGCTATAGCATATTTTTTATCTTCTGTGCTTGTATTTGGAGTTGATAAAATTGCCAACGGGCGAACGGTTGAGCGCATTAAAAACGATGTTCCAGCACAAAACAGAGCTGAATTATTTGAAGCAAATTCAGCAACATTTTTAAGAGTTTTAGAATTATATATTCCGCCTTTAAAATTGGGCGAAATGCTGTTATATCTAACTGTTTCAGCTTTCATTTTTAACTATTTTAGAATAAAGCCAAGCATGAATGTTGAAATAACAAAAATTCCAACAAAGAAATATGTAACTTTATTTAAACCTTTTTCAGTTGATTTTTGAGAAGAAAAAAGTTGACTTGCAGCGCCGATTGAAGCCATTCCATCGCCTTTTGGAGAGTGTAATAATACTAAAATTACACTAAAAACTGCGCTAATTATTTGTAATGTATAAAAAAATGTAATCATCCCGTTTTCCTTTTTTCTTAAAAATATCACAAAAATATTATTTTTTAAACACGAATAAAATTAAAATTTAACAAACAATCTTAATTTTCCATCCGCCCCTCTAAAATTGATATAGCCCGTTTTGGCTTGGTTATTAAAATCGCTCACTTTAACGAGTATCCAATTTCCTCTAATCAGCCAAGGGGTAATATAATTTGCCATTTCGATAGAGCCTGTTGAATTTGTTTGCTTAAAAGGAGCTGAATACAAGACTTTATCGGCTTTAGCCACATCTTTAAATAAATATAATCCATATCTTTTTCCAAAAATATTGAAAAATTCGCTCCAATTATAAAATCTGTTCTGTTTTGTTTCAACCCAACCGCAAACTGGTCTATCTTTTTGATTAAAACAAACCAAATTCCAGTCTGTTGTTTCATCTATTGTTGTTAAAAAAGCCAATTTTTTAGACATTGAATAACTTGAAAAAATGTCATCGATTTCACATCTGTTTGAATTCATTTGACAATAAGCGTTGTTTTTATAATCAAAATTCAACACTTCCAAAATTTTTCCGTCTTTTTTGGGTTCTTGGCGCATAACAAGAGGGCTTTTAATTTCAGTAAAACCGATACCATATCTTTTAAGCGAATTAATATAATACGGCATTACATCAGCATTTACCGCATTAAACCCGAAAGCTAAAATTAAAGTTAAAAATGTGAATATTTTTTTCATAATTAAATTATATTATTTATTATAATAAAATCCATCTTCTTTCATACGTCTGATTACTTCTGCTAAATCCTCATCAGACGCCACAACAGATAATCTTACATAACGAGTAGCGTCAGCTGCAAAGGCAGTTCCAGGGACTACAACAACGCCTGAAGTTTCTAATAAATCTTTAGCATATTCAACGCAAGATGGGTATCTATCTGGAATTTTCATCCAAAGATAGAACGTTGCTTTTGGCATTTTAACTTGATAACCAAGTTCATTTAAGCCGTTTACGAACTTTTGAAGTTTATTTTTAAATTTGATGTTTTGCTCATCAATATATTTTTGACCTTCCTTGCTAACCATTAAATCAGCACTTGCATATTGCAAAACCTTGAATATACCTGTATCAACGGTTGATTTTTCTCTTGATAACATAGTAACTATTTCACTGTTTCCGCAAGCAAAACCCAATCTCCAGCCAGTCATAGCATAAGTTTTAGATAAACTATACATTTCAACACAACAATTCATAGCTCCATCACATTCAAGAGCGCTATGTGGCTTATAATCTTCATCATAATACATTTCACAATACGCATTATCCGAAATCAAAGCTATGTTATATTTGTTACAAAAATCAACACAATGTTGTAAATAGCTGAATTTACAAGTGCAGCCAAGCGGATTATTCGGGTAATTAATTATTAAAGCTTTAATTTTATTAATATCATTACCTTTTTGTAAATATTTTTTTAATTCTTCTTCTAAATTTGGTTGATAATCGTTTTCTTCGTTCAAATCAAGCCCATAAGCTCTTGCTCCAGCGGCTTTAATTATTTGAGTATAAGAAGCATATCCTGGGGATGGAATTAATATAACATCTTTATCGGCTTCATTATCTGTTGGATTAACCATAGCTCTAATCATATTAGCTATACCTTCTTTTGAGCCGATTAGAGAAAAGATTTCATTTTTTGGATTTAAAGTTACGTTAAATCTGTTTTTCATATATGTTGCAACAGCTTCAAGATATTTAACTTCGCCTTTTGGGGTTGAATATGTGTGCAAACTATCAACATCTAAATATTCTTTTGTTTTTTGCTTAACATAATCAGGAACGGGCTCAACCGGAGCGCCCATAGATAAAGGAATAGGTTTTCTTCCTTTTGCTGTTAATTCGTCTGTTAATTCGATTTGACGTGCTTTTATAACAAACATAATATAGTTTGACATGTTTTTAATCTGATTGTTAAATTTTTCTGTAATTGATGACATTGTTAATTCCTTAGCTATCATGTTCCTTAGATATAATACTACTTTTAGTTTATTAAGTAAATTATTTACAAATATTTGTTTAAAAAAGATTAAAAATGGGGTATAATAAATACAAGGCGAGATGGAGATTATCACGCTAGAAATGGAGGCCCTTAATGTATATTCATGTAAACGGACGTAATATCGAAATTACAGACGCTATCAAAGCTTACGTCAAAGAAAAGGCAGGTAAAGTTGCTGCGCACTACGAACAAATCGACTCAATCGAAGCAGTGTTATCAGTAATCAAAAACCCATCTGTTAGTGATTCTCACATCGCTGAAATTAATTGCAAAATTGGCGGAGAAACAATCCGTGTAGAAGAAAAAGCAGAAAGCATGTACGCTTCTATTGACCTTGTTTGCGACAAACTTGAAAGACAAGTTAAAAAATACAAAGAAAAAGGTCTTCTAAAGGCAAAAGGCGGTGTTGAATCAATCAGAACACCTCAAGAAGCAAAAGAAGAATAATCTTTTAAAATCTTAATAAAAAACAGAGAATGAGTTTTTGCTTGTTCTCTGTTTTTGTTTTAAAATTAAAGTTATGGAAAATAATAAAGTAAAATTTGACCCAGGCTTTGCGCCCGTTGCGATGGAATATCTTGGAAAAGTGGGATATATGTATTATATGTTCAATTCAATTCAAGATAAAAAAATGAAAAAAATTAATTTTAATTTCATCTATAAAAAACTTGAAGAAAATTTAAAAATGAACATAAGTTTTTATATGGGTTGTCTTTTGTGGGCAAGTTGTATTGTTGATGAAAAAGATAAAGAATTAGACGGAAACAAGCTTCTTGGCGAGGTTTGCGAAGAAAAAGAATATACAGACGAGATTAATTTTTTAATTGATTTTATTGAAAAAAGTTATCCAAGGGACACAAAATATTATCAAAACAGAATTTTTGTTCCAAATAGCAAATATCTTCCGATTTTAAAGGCTTATAAGGATTTTCTTGTTTTAAACAAAGGTTTTTGCAACACATCAAATACCAATCAAATCGTTATGCCTGAATATTTAAAAGTTTTATCAAAAGAAAATATAAACTATATTAAGGAAAAAATCCAAAACGCAATAGATAAAAGGGATTTAAGCTTATTATTAGAAGAATTTAGCTATTTATTTTAGTTAAACATTTTTAATAATTCACTTTCAATTCTTTCAATTTCTTCTTGATTGTTAAATTTTAGTGCACCCCTTAATCTTTTTTTCTTAATTAAATTCTTAACACATTCAAGATTTTTACAAACATATAGGCTTCTGCCTAAAACCTTGGAGGACGGGTTAAGAGAGAGATTATTTTCATCAATTTTTGTTATTTTAATTAAATTAGCTCTATCAAATTTATTTCTACAACTTTGACAAAGCCTTTCAACTATTTGTTTTTCCACTTTCCACCTACTTAATAGCCTTAATTAGAGCAACTTTTGCCTCAACTGTTATTTCTTTTCCATTCAAAGCATTTGAAACTTCAGCAATAAAATTATCCACTTTCTTTTCTTCAAAAAACTCTAAATACCTTTCTTTCATTGTCTTTTGGTCGGGTGCAGGAGGAGCAACAAACCACTGTAAGATGTTTTCTTTTAGTGGAATGTAGGTTGAAGAAGTTGTTTGAGTATCAATATTTATGTTTTCAAAACCTGAATTTTTAAGATTTTCTTCAAGAGTAATGGAATTAAAATTAACCAAAGGATCGTTTTTTCGCTCCATAAAATCTTTTTCAGCGTTTTTAAAATCATTATAATCAGATACATCATTTTCACTCAAAAGCTCGTAATATCTTGTGTTTTGAGAAATTATCGGCTCAAAAGCGCAATATCTTCCGCCCTTTTTTAAAACTCTGAATAATTCATCAAATGCAGGCTGCTTTTCAACAATATGAACCAACACAGAACGTGTCATGGCACAATCTAAGATGTTATCTTTTAAATTGATTTTTGCTATATCGGACTTTAAAAATTCCACATCAGACGGAGTCGAAGAGGATTTTAAGATTTTTTCGCATTCATCAAGGCAATCTTGGAATTTATCGGAAAAAATTAATTTAACTCTATCTTCAAATTTTTCCAATACTCCAAAACCCAATAATCCGCTTCCACAGCCAAAATCAGCCACATATTCGCCATTTTTTATATCAGCAAGCTCTAAAACTTTATTTCTGATTAAAATAAGCCAATTAATTGTTTGCTGTTTTTGAACTTCGCTCATATATGAAAATCTTGTCGTAGCAAGCCATTGCGACCAATTTTTACAAATATTACTCAAATTTTCCTCCAAACGTAGTATTTAAAATACATTTCATGATTTTTGGGTATTATACATTTATAATTATAGTGTAATTAGGGATATTAGTAAAATTATAAATATGCTAGAAGAAACAAATTTATCATTACAACAGCACATAAATTATCTTAATATGATGTTTGAAGTAAGCTCTATAGCTAATCAAACGGATGATGTGTATGAATTAGTAGAAAAAACGGCTCAATATATTGATAACGTTATAAAAGCAGAAGATATAACGTTTTATTTGCTTGATGATCAGCACTATAAGTGCGTTTATACCAATCAACAAGTCAGAAATAATGAGTTTTTTGAATGCGAAGAAGGGAAAAGCGCTTTTTGGGAAAATTCTGTTTCAAAAATTATTGAAGTTAAAGACCCGCAATATACTGGGCTTATTCAATCATTTTTAGAATATAACAATATTCAAGAGCTTCACCCGACTCACGTTAGAGTTTTTACATACAAACAAGTTCCGGTTTGCTTTTGTTTTATAAAGGAAAGTCCTGAAGATCCTATAAAAGAAGAGCAATTAAGCAATTTGAATGCTGTTTTTGATTATCTTGAACCGATAATAGGAAAACTTCATAAAAAAATTAAACAAAATAAGGAAATATCCGAGCTTCAAAAATCGCTTCATAATATTTCAATTTTGTACAATATTTCTCAAGCAGTTAATTTCATTGATGACCTTAAAAGGCTTTTGCAAGTTATTATTCAAAAAGCTCTTATCACGCTTGACGCTGAAAAAGGGTCATTAATGTTATATGATTATTCGATTAACGCTCTGCAAGTTAGAATTGTTAGCGGTTTGAAAGATAAAAAATTAGAAGAAGCTATCAATAATGGAGCTGTTCAATGTGCCAAAATCGAAATAGGAGAAGGCATTGCAGGAACAGTATTTTTAGAAAGAAAACCAATTATTACAAACCTGGGTTCAGCCGACCCTCGTTTTATTGTTAAAGAATTTATGCCTAATACAAAATCGCTTCTTTGTGTTCCATTGATTGCAAAAGGCGAAGTAATCGGCGTAATCAACATTACAAATAAAAAACACAATAAATTATTCAATCAAAAAGATTTAGAATTTATCACATCTTTAGCAAACCAAGCAGCTATAGCTATTGATAATGCTAAGTTATATGAGCTTGCAACAAAAGATGGTATGACAAAATTATACATTTATAGACACTTCTACACACTTCTTGAAAACGAAATCAGAAGATGTTCAAGATATAAAAGAAATGCGTCTTTAATTATGATGGATATTGATAATTTTAAACGTATAAATGATACTTACGGACACTTAACGGGTGACATTATCTTGAAACGCCTTGCTGCAACTCTTCAAGAAACAGTAAGAAAAATTGATATTCCGGCTCGTTACGGCGGAGAGGAATTTGTTGTAATTCTTCCTGAAACAGACAAAAAAGATGCTTGCGTTATAGCCGAAAGAATTAGACAAAACGTTGAAAAAATAACTGTTCAAGTTAACGAAACAGAAACATTATCCCCAAGCATTTCTATCGGTGTTGCACAATTTTCAACCGACGGACAAGAGCCGAAAGAATTGATTAACGCAGCTGATACAGCTTTATATTTTTCAAAACACAACGGAAAAAATATGGTTTCTATTTACGAAAAAGATGGAAGCTATAAATATGAACCCGAAAATATCGAGCTGTAGGGTTTTGTTTGAATATTAAATCTATGCTAATATAACGATATGAAAAAAGAAGAATTAAGTTTAACAAATTTAAAAAACGCTATTGATTCGCTTATTGAAAGCTCATCCGCCTATAAATCCAACGAAGATGAAAAGATGAGGGGGTTTATTGAAGATTCTTGCGTTAAGAGGTTTGAATTTACGGTTGAAACTTCTTGGAAAATTATGAAAAAATTTTTAAAGCTTGAATACGGCAAAAGCGATGCTGAGCTTACTATGAACAATATTTTTAGGTTTATGGAGGGTTATAATTTAATTTCTTCTTGGGAAAGTTGGAAGAATTATTATAACCATAGAAACAATACAAGCCACGAATACAATCAAGATAAAGCGCAAGAAACACTAAAACTTGTTGATTCATTAATTAAAGATTCCAATGAGTTATATAATAATATATCTAAAAAACTGGATTAAAATGATAAAAGGCATAAATAAAAAAGAAGAAAATATAATTAAAAATATTCTAAAAGACTATCAAAAAGACTTTACTTTTTATTATTATGGCTCAAGAGTTAAAGGAACGCACGAAAAAACCTCTGATTTAGATATTCTAATTAAAGGCAAAGACAAAATGCCTTTAGCAACCCTAGAAGAGCTAAAAGAAAAATTCGATAGCAGCTTTTTACCGTTTGTTGTTAATTTTTCAGATTACAATTCAATAACAAAAGAGTTTTATAATTTAATTCAAAAAGATTTAGTTATAGTATAAATACTCATAGTTTTCAACCCGAACGGGCGCAAAGCGTCTTATTTTAAAACTGCACAACAATTCAAAGAAAATTTTTAACATACATTTCTCACACTAACTATATTTATATAAAGTATTTTTCTGTAAAAAAATTGCTAGTACATTTCAATTATTTTTTCAATTGAAGATTTTGCAAGCGAAAATATTTCATCCATTTGTTCTTTTTCAAACGGAGTGCCCTCTGCGGTTGTTTGAAATTCAATGATTTTACCGCTTGAAGTTAAAACGATATTAGAATCAACTTGAGCAGAAGAATCTTCAACATAACATAAATCAACCATAACCGAATTATTCACAATGCCGGCACTTATTGCTCCGATTGGCTCTATTATAGGGTTTTCATCAATTAAACCTTGAGTTAATAATTTTTCAACCATAATTTTAACAGCTACAAAAGCTCCGCAAATTGAAGCCGTCCTTGTTCCGCCATCAGCTTGAATAACATCAGCATCTATTATAAATGTTTTTCCTTTAATTTTAGTCAAATCAAGGCAAGCTCGAAGCGAACGTCCGATTAATCTTTGAATTTCTTGGGTTCTGCCTGATACTTTTGTTCTTTCTCTTTGACAGCGAATTGATGTACTAGAGGGTAAAAGAGAATATTCAGCAGAAAGCCATCCTTCGGGAGAGTCTTTATCCATCCATTTTGGAATAGCATTTTCAAAATTAGCACAAACAATAACTTTTGTATCGCCAAATTCAACCAAAACGCTACCTAAGGCGTTTTTTGTATAGTCTTTTGTAAATTTAATTGGGCGTAATTGGTCGTTTCTTCTTCCGTCTATTCTCATATTTTCTCCTTTTTATGACTTAAATATAACATAAAAGACAATTTAAAATTAACAAAAAATCCAATTAAATTGAAGTTAAAAAAAATTATAGTAACAATATAAATCCTCAACTCTTCTGATTGCTATTCCCCTGCGTTTTGCAGGGTTTTTTTAAAGAAAGGAATAAAAGATGAACTACTATGAGATTTACGGTTTAAAAGATTTGGTTAAATATAAAGATGACGAATTTGATAAGAAAATCATTTTAAAAGACGACAAAAAAATGTTATTGTTGTTTGCGCTTAAGGAAAATCAATTCATTGGAACACATATATCCGAAACGGACGCTATTATAACGGTTTTAGAGGGTGAAGTTAAGTTTGATTTATTTGATGAAGATAAAAAAGATAGAATTTTAAAAACGGGGGATATTTTGAAATTTGAAAAAATGGAAAAACATAGCGTTATAGCGCTTAAAAATTCTAAGTTTTTGGTTATTCGTATATAATTTAAAAGGCTCTAAATTTAGAGCCTTCTTAGCGAGGCTTTTTTGGCATTATTCAAACTTCTTAATATTTTTTCCATACTATTCTTGCTTATAGTAAAATATTTACATAAGTCAAGGAGATAAAAATGAATATAGCACCGGTTAGGTTTTACAATAATTTTAAAAATACAAATTTCACATCTAAAAAACAAGAGCAAAATCCGACTCAAGGGAAAAATATAGTTGTTTTATATGACAATGCCGCAGCTGAAGCCATTAAAAATAACGCAATAGCAGGATTTGACTCAATCAGACTATCCATTCAAGCAAAAGGCGACGAGATATTTGAAACTTATAAAGACAATATGGACTTTTTGCCACTTATGTTGGCTTACAGTGTAAAAGTAATAGATGAAAATCATCAAGCTTTTGGATTTGACGAAGAAACCAACACAGCCGGCATTATTGCAATCAATGATAAAAATAAAATGTATGGCACATATTTAGAAAATTGCGCAATTTTAGACGATAATTCAATTGAAGCAAGCATTGCTTATAATATCAATGATGATAAAAGCGTTGATTATTATGATGGCGAAATTATGGTTAAAGATGGTGCTATCACTTTACTAAAAGGTGAACATTGGAAATTTGACAGAAACGGAAGAGTGCTTGAATCAAGCCATTTAAACGTTTAAAAATATTTTAAAAAATATGCACCCATCTTGATATTGCGGGTGCATATTTATAATTAATTAAATTTACCTATTTTTTAATACTTTCCGCTAAATTCTTAGATTGCTTGATTATAGCGTCCATATTCAAATATTCAAACGAACCAAAACGACCGTTTAGATAAATACCTTGTTTAGCAAAGTATTCTTTTATAGCGTCCATATTTTGTCTATGTTTTAAATCATATATTACATAGGCATATTCAAAACGTTTTAAATCGGTAAAGTTAACATCATCTTTAGAATCAATAAAACCAATTGTTTCAAGCCCTTCAATAACTTTTTGAGTCAATTCTTCGTCAGAAGCTTTATCGTTCAGGTCATTTTTTCGATATGTAATTTCTGCCATATATGTTGCAGTGCCATCTTTATGATAATTTTCACCCATAAAATCAAGTTTTGAAATTCTATGGAATTTTACATTTTTATCTGCAACCATAAAAGCATAATTATCTCCAGCATAATCCTTACTAATGTTTACAATGCAAATAGCAATTGAATTATAGCGAAGATTATCAGCTATATCTAAAATTTCTTGTGGTTTATTATTGTCTTCATAAATATGAGAAAATTCATTAGCAGGCATTGTAGATATAATTTTGTCGCAAGTATATTCTTTTTCAGATGTTGTAACAACAAATTTATCGCCTTGTTTTTTTGCTTTTAAAACTTTATTGTTTGTATGGATTTTTACTTTATCGCTTAATTTAGCAATAAACGCTTTAATTAAAGCCTCTGTCCCGCCTTGTTTTGGATATGTAAAATACAATTGGTGCAAATAACCATCGATTGTTTCGCCGTTTGCGCTTTTTAGAATATCTTCTTTTGGAGGCTTTGGAATTCTTTCAACCATTTGTGTGTCCATAAAACTTGGGTCAAACTTCCAAATTTTTTCGTTATATGGTCTTAAATAAGTATTAGTAATTCCCTCGCCAAATGTTTTTAAGAAAAACTGAAGCATATTTTTAGCTTCATAATTTTCATAAGGATTGTGCAAAAAGCCGTTTACACAATAATCAATATCCTCTTTAGGAAGTTTTGATAAATCATTTTCAAACGGGTATTGCACAAATCTTTTTTTGTGAAGAATTCTATTTGAGCGACGATGTTTTTCGTTGTTTTCGCCCAAAAGATTATTCATTAAATCCAATATTTCTTTATCCTTTGAAAAAATAATATGAGGTCCAACGTCATATTCAATGCCATCTTTAACATAAGTACGACAAATTCCGCCTAAAGCCTCATCTTTTTCTAAAATATGAATTTCATCGATATTTTTGTCTTCTTGCAAATAATAAGCTAGTGATATAGCGGATAATCCGCCGCCTAATATTGTGTAGTTCATTTATTTCTCCTGTTAATTTTCTTGCGTTCTAAATTGCATTTCGTATAAGTGTTTGTATTGACCGTTTTCAATTTGCATAAGTTCATTATGATTACCGAGTTCGACCAATTCCCCCTCATTTATAACCGCTATTCTATCGGCATTTTTAATTGTCGATAATCTATGCGCAATGATAAATACTGTTCTATTTTGCATAAGGTTATCCATAGCTTTTTGCACAACGGCTTCCGATTGGTTATCAAGAGCAGAAGTTGCTTCATCAAGAATAACAATAGGCGCATTTCTAAGCATTGCTCTTGCTATAGCGACACGTTGACGTTGACCGCCTGATAGAGTTAAGCCTCTTTCTCCAAGCTCCGTTTCAAGCCCCTCGGGAAGCTCTTTTATCATATCTTGAAGATGAGCTGATTTTATTGCTTCCATGAGCTCTTGTGCTGTCGCATTCGGATTTCCCATCAATATATTATCTTTAATTGTTCCTGTATACAAGAAATTATCCTGAAAAACCATTGAAATGTTATTTCTTAAGGATTTTAGCGAAAATTCGCAGATATCCGTGCCATCAATTTTTATAGAACCTGATTTGATATCATAAAAACGAGGGATAAGATTTACAAGCGTAGACTTGCCACCGCCAGAATTGCCCACTATCGCTAATGTTTCATTTTTAGGAATTGTAAGATTTATATCCTTTAAAACAGGTTTATTTGGAATATATTCAAAATAAACATCTTTAAATTCTATTGATTTTTCAAAACCGTTTAAAGTTTTTGGATTTTCACAATCTTTTATTGCAGGAGCAAGGTCAAACAATTCAAACACACGTCCCATAGCAACAAAGATGTTTTGAATGCCTGTAAGTGTTCCGCCAAGGGTTTTTACTGGTTTATATAACAACAATAGCGAAGTTACAAACGACGCAAAAGAGCCTGCTGTCATGTGTCCTGTGTTTATTAAATATGTGCCATAGCCAAGAACAATAGCGATACCAAAAGATGCGATTAAGTACATCAAAGGGCTCATCCAAGCTGTACGCTTAGTAAGGGACATATTGATATTAAAAGATTTCCAAACTTGTTTTTTGAAATAATTTTCTTGACGGTCTTGCAAATCGTAAGCCGCCATAACCTTGTTTCCGCTATAGGTTTCATTGATATTCGTCGTGATATTGCCACCTATAACCATATTTTTGTTTGAAGTTTCTTTAATGCGTTTTCTAATTAATGCGACAGGAATAAAAGCTATGCACAACACCAAAACACCGATGAATGCAAGCTTCCAAGAACTGTACACCATAACTCCAATCAAGCCCAAAGCTCCACATAAGCTTGTTGTTATTGTTTTAATTTGATCAACAATACCTGCTGAAGCTGTCGCAGGGTCACTCATATATCTTGAAATTACAATACCTGAAGAGTTATCATCAAAAAATTGCGGGTGCATGTGTATCAAACGATGGAACAAATCAAATTTTACATCGTTTGTAATCCTTTGAGATGTCCAAGCAGAAATATAGTCATTTAAATATTTTAACACCCCTTGAATTATCGCAAAAAGTATAACGCCAATAGGTAGCAAAAACGCCATAGCAAGGCTGCTTATAGATATATCTTGACCAATAAACGAAAATTCAAGAGCTTTTTTGCCCACAACATAATCCATATATGGCTTTAGGGCCAACGCCGTCACGCCATCAAGCAACCCTAGAGGTATTGCAATTAAAAAACCAATAACAATTCTTGGGATGTATGGCTTGATGTAGGGAAAAATTCTGGATAATAACCAAGAATATTTAAAAGAATTTTGAGCCGATGTTGCTTGCAATTTATATTTATTTAATTGTCTAAACTCTTTTATATCTTTATAAATCGGCGTTTGCTCAGCATATTTCCACCAAAGAGAAAGATAGCTGTTTCTGTTGCCAAGTTCATTAGAATTGAGCGGATTTCCAACGCAAACAACAAGAGGTGTTTTAACATGTGTTAAAAATTCATTATATTCTTTTTTATTTTGAACAGAACAAGTCAAAGGTCGATTTTTAGTTCGTAGCCACTCTTCGGTGTAATCAAAATTACAAGTAAGCAATTTATAGTTATCGATTAGAAGATTAAAAAACAACCAATTTTTAATAGGTTCAGCATTTTTGTAATCTTTCATAAATTCTTTTGCAAAAAATTTATCGCTGATTTTTTCTTCTTTCCATTTAACAGGATTAACCAAAAGCATATTTGTTGAAAAAATTATTTTATTTTTTAAATCAAATTCCCTAATTAAAGTCTTAGGATCAATATATTCAGCTACAGCACAGACATAGTCTGTTATATCGATATCATATAATTCATTTATATCGCCCGTTATTATTGTTTGTTCCGCAAAATATATGAATTTTTCTTTAAATAATTCAACACAATCAAAAATATACAGTCTTGATGTCAAAACTAATTTTCGATTATTTTTAAAATACATATATTTGCTTTCATCAATTTTATGAATAACAATTTCTTTAATTTGGCTATGTTTTGAACATATTGCTTTGATTTTTGCGATATTTTCTTCATCAAAAGAACTATCCAAACCCAAAACAAGCTTGAACTCTTTTTCGCCATTATTTTGAATTAAACTTGCTATTGATATAAGCATAGTTTCAAAAGTTTCATTTGTTGGCAAATATAAAATAGGTATTGACATATCTTCCTCTTAATTGTCTTTGATTTTTAACTTTATTTTCACACCCAAAATAGTTATTATTCTTCTATTTGAATTATTTACATATCTTGTTTTTATTGAAAACAATTTGTCAAAAATATTTTCTCTTTCACATTCATATCCATTTGGATACATTTTTCTTACATTTTTATAATTCTCATTTGTTTCATAAAATTTTAATTTGAAGATATTTTTTATGGTTGGTTTTAACCATTCGCTACCATCTGTACATATTCTATTGCGAACCGATTCGTAAGTTGGTGTTTTTAATGCAGGTTTATCTCCAAAAGCCAAAAAAGCATGACATAAAGTACAGTGAACCGCAGGACACTTTGTGCCAATCGGAACAATTGGAAATTCTTCATTATAATTATCAAATATATTTTTTTCAAATGGCGGATTTTTCAAATGACATTGTCTTAAAATACCTTCTTGTAAATCTAAAGTATTTGTAAAATATCCAGCATAACAATAACCGGTGTTTGACTTAACATTCCAATATTTTAGTCTAATATCGAATAAACCCGAATCAAAAACTGACCAAGTTTTTTCATATTCGTCATTACTTAAAGATGTCATTATAACTTCGTTATTGTCATTATCTCTTAATATAGTTAAGTGTGGAAGCGCTTTAAAATGTTCAAGTGAAAATTTACATATTTCATCAATATATGGAATATATTCATCCGAAGCTCCCATTTCTATAGTGAAACTGGCTGGCGAATTATCTACTTTTTTTATATTATTTGCAAATACATCAAGAAGATTTTTATTTTTTAATTCTAAATAATGAAATGAAAATTTAAAAAATAATCTGGATAAATATTCCTCATCAAGCTCTAAAAACTTATCTATCCTATCACTCATAGTGCCATTTGAAACTATTGAAACACAATGCCCTTGTTTTAATAATTCCTTGGTAAAATCAAGAACATTCTTATGAAGCAAAGTTTCCCCATCAGAACACAAATTAATAATTGCCTTTCCGCCTATTCTTTCTTTTGACAAGGCTTTTGCCATCTGTTCAACAGAATACTTTAAATGCACTAATTCTACATCTTTATTATTTTTTCCTTCAACATAGCAATAAGAACAATTCAAATTACAACGTTTGTACGGCAAAAAACAATCTATATATTTTATATAATTATCTATCATTATTTTTTCCTTTCTTTTGCTTAATAATTCTAGCCATTTTATCAAAATATTCATTCAAATTTGGATATTTTTTGCTTTTAAGAGAAGCTATTTTATTCAGAGCATTATTAAACTCCTCAATATTATCACCAATATAAATTGCCCCATCCCAGTCATTTAAGAATTTCATAAATTTAGGAATTTTGTGATCTAAAGACTTAATCACAATAACTGGCGTATTTGTAATGTATGAAAAAATCAGTCCGTGAAGTCTGTCTGTTATAACAAACTTATGTTTTGCAAAATTTTCAAGTTGCTTTTCTACAACTTTTTTTCTTATGCTTGGATGTATATCAGCCGAATGAAGATTTTTTGTATAATCCACTTCCGCATTTAAAGATTTTATGTATTTGAATAGCAAATCGTATTGTTCTTGCGTTAAACCGCTTTCATCATCAACATCTCTAATACATACCAAGATACCTTTTCTTTTAAATTTTTTTTCATATCTTTTTGAACAAACAATATCAGGAAAAAGCATAGAGTCAACATTTGGAAAATATTTTTTTGCATTATCCAAACTTTTTTCATCTCTCACAAGCAACAAAAGCGATATATGAGATTCATAAGCAGCATTACTTGCTTTTATTTCTTTTGCACCATTTTCATCTTCTGAAAAATATATAGATTGAGGGAAAATAATTATCGAATTATCTTTAAAATCGCTTACTAATCTTCTTCTTTGCTCTTCCTCAAACAAATATCTATTCCCAAGATTACCGCCACCAGATGTCCAAATCATATCATCTTTTGTGCATATTTTCTTTATCCATTCCATATAGTTATCATATTCATATAATGGAACGTCAATTATTTCGTAATCCTTAAAATATTTTTTTGCAAAATAAAGCTCTGCTTCTGTAATTGCAGAATCGCCAATATTTCTATGAGTGGCGTTGCCAAAAAGAAAAATTTTCTTCTTGTTGGTCCATCTTTTCCACTTTAATTTAAGTCCAAAAATCGTTAAAACTTTATGAGTTCCATTATTTGAAATTGTTATTGAAAAAAATTTTGCCATATTTAATCCCCATCCTTGCTTTCAGCCTTGCCCATCATATCGATTGCGGTATTTATTTTCCAACTTTCTCTTTCTAAATCCTCTAGGGAGTTAAAAATTGGTGTATTATTTGGAAAAATCTTTTTTAACAATTTCATTTTTGCAATTTTTGTATTATTTAAACCTTCTTCCAAATTGACGTCAGTAGCATTGCTGTTATGAACTCTATATTGCAATAAATTCTCGTTTAATATTGCAAGTTTAGTTTTAAGGATTGCTCTTGTCCATAATTCTTGATCTTCTCCGCCATTTATGGAGTTATCATAAAAAAGATTGTCTTTAAGCAAAATATCTTTATTGAACATAACTGTCGGATGGCAAAAAACACAAGTGTTAAGCACATCCACTATTCCGATTTCAAAAATATGATTTTTGTATTTATAAAAATCTTCCAGAAAAAATCTATTCGTTATCGCTTCATTTTCAATTATTTGAGCTTTTGTTCCAAGAATTCCAATTTCCGGATTATTATTAAGACAAGCTACTTGTTTTTCAAATCTTTCAGGTAATGAAATATCATCAGAATCCATTCTTGCAATGTATTTGCCTTTTGAATATAAAATTCCTTTATTTAAAGCAGCTGCAAGCCCTTTATTTTCACCATTTATTATTTTTATTCTTTCATCTTGATAAGATTTAATAATATCAAGGGTTTTATCTGTTGATTTGTCATAGACTATTATAAATTCAAAATTAGAATAAGTTTGAGCGAGGATACTATCTATTGCTTCTTTTATGTATTTTTCTGAATTATATACAGGCATGACCACCGATACGAGCGGTTTTTGATTTGATTTTTTATCAATAAATTGATTTTCAAACGGTTTATAGAAAAATTTCAATTTTATTCCAAATATCGTGATTTGTTTATATATGCCTTTTTTGCCTTCTTTATTTTTTATTGAGAATATAAAGCTCAATATACTTTTTATTAAATTAATAATTAGCATTGAATAGAAATTATATTTCTTTAAATCCAACAAAATGCGTTTTTGCCTTTTTCCAAGCCCTTTACAGTTTTCTTTATTTAAAGGCAGAGTTTCTACATATTCTCTTGCATTTTTCCAAAAAGTAATCTTATCATTAAATTTCATTCGTTTATAATTCCACAATAAATGCAAGGATGTAGAATTAATAAAGCCTTTTTGCAATTTTTCAAAATTATTGCTTTCTTTAATTTTTTCAAAAGCATATTTTTCAGCTCTCAAGCCATCAAGAGGCTTAACATTTCTTACTGTTTGATTTTCGTTATCTTGATAATAATAGTACAGAGGTTCTTTTAATAACACATATTTATCAGCTTTATACAGTGTTTCATAGTGAAAAGGCGCATCAATAAAAGCCATTCTATCTTCTATCATTTTAATATTGTTTTTAGTTAGAAAATCTTTTTTATAAATACAGCTCCAAACAGATGGTTGAGATGATAAAAACTTTTGATTTTTAAAAATGTCTAAATATTGATTATACTCATCCCAAACTTCAACAGTGTTTTTCTTTTCATCATCATAAGCAAAATAAAAACCTGCTTTAACAACATCCGCATCATTTTCCTTTGCTTTATTGTACATTTTTTCAAACATCGTATTGTCGCACCAATCATCTGTTTCGACAATGCCAATATATTCTCCGCTTGCTATTTCAAGAGATTTATTAAAAGCTTTTCCGTAACTCCCTGGGTGAGAAACGATTTTCACTCTTGAATCTTTTGAAGCATATTCTTTACAAATTTTATCACAAGATTCAGGTCCATCTGTTGCCAATATAATTTCAATATCTTCCAAAGTTTGACTAATAACACTATCTACGCAACGATTTAGATATTTTTCAACGTTGAATATAGGTAATATTATAGAAATTTTAGGCATTAGCATTCTCCTTTGTGATAAATTTATAAAATTCTTCGGGATTATGGAAAAGTTCAACATTTTCTTTTAATTTTTCATCATCCCAATCCCACCATTTGGATTTTAAAATTAGTTCTTGCTGTTCTTTAGTAAAACGATATTTCAATATTTTAGCAGGAACACCAACTACTATAGCAAAATCAGGCACATCCTTAGTTACAACAGCGCCAGCACCTATTACTGCTCCATTTCCAATAGTTACACCAGCCATTATTACAGTATTACAGCCTATCCAAACATCGTTTCCTATTTTAATTTCTAATTTTTTGTTTCTTCCTTGAAAAGTGCATTTATCATCACTCATATATTTGTCTACAAATCGCCCAAAGCGCACATCTTGGTGAAAATGATGAGTTGAAATACTGTATATATCATGCGCTGAAGGTCCAATAATTACATTAGGACCAATAGAACAAAAATTACCTATGGTTACTTTTGAACAACAATATCTTAAAGCTTCTTTGTGCCCATAAGTATATTTGCCCACATTTTCATAATCAGCATTATCATAAGCAGAAACGGGAATTTCTGGGTCTATAACATTATCAATTTCATTTAGCGCTCTTTTAAATTTCATTTTCAAGCCTAAAACAGTAACGATTTTATGTCTTTTATCGTTTGAATTTTTTACAGAAAAAATATGTTGTAATAATTTAGCCATTTATAATCTCATTTTCATACATTTCTACACCACATCTATCCCAATTAACATTTGTTTTAACAACATGCGCAGGGTTTCCTGCTAAGATTATATTTTCTTCATCGAATTTTTTAGTTACGATAGCAGAATTTGCCACAATGGAATTTGAGGGAACTTGGGCATTTTTTAATAATTTAGCTCCTTGAGCAACCCAAACATGATCTCCTATAGTAACAGCTGAGTCGACTTTATTTAAAGCTTTTTTAGAATTTATATCAAATATCGTGTGGGCGTCTGAAGCGAATATGATAATTTGCCCAGCAAACATGCAATCTTTTCCAACAATAACTTGCGCGCAAGAATCCAATAAATGCACTTCGCCAAAATAAGAAGTATCGGAACCCTCGCCAAAAATGAATTTTTGATTATGTCCATTTTCCATTTTTATATGCCACATAAAACGAGGAGATTTGTTTATTTCAATATATCCGCCCTCGGATAGCATTTCAATTTCAGCTCCTTCAAAAACAGAGGGCATAAATATTTTTATAACATTATTTCTGCCTTTAAATCTGATGTTTAAGCCCTTTATTTTTTCTTTTCTTTTTAAAATTCTTTCTTTTCCGTTTTCAACAATAATGATTTTGTTTTTGTCATCATATTTTTTGTTTGAAACTTTTATTTTAAAACCAAACAATTTAATAATTTTATGTCTTTTATTAAAAGAATTTGTAATAGAAAAAATATTTAAAATAAGCTCTTTTAATTTCATTTGATTTGGTGCAATTATTTTCATCAATTCCTTTTCGGATTTAGGTTGTTCTTTATCTTTAAAGAATTGTTTAACAAAATTTCTTGCATTTGCTATTGTTTTTTTATCGCCATTATCTCGGGCAAACCACCAACAAATCACAAAAGCTCGCCAAAAAGCATATTTTCTTTTTTCAAATAAATCGTTTTTAATTAAAAAATCATACAATAATGAGCCGACTTTTAAATGGTCTAAAACCTTTTCGCCCAAGCCTTTTTTAAAAGTTTGAGCCATTAAGGAATCATCTCGCCTTAAATAGTTATAAAGATGTTCTTTTATGCAATACATTTTTCTTGAAACCATCCAATAAGCCCAAGTAAAATAAGCGTCTTCATTTCTAAGGTTTTCGGGAAATTGAATATTATATTTATCAACCAGCTCTTTTTTATATAATTTATTCCAAGTTCCAACGTTAATTGTTCCAAAAATTAAATCATCACAATCGATAATTCCATTATTTTTTATTGCAAAATAAGCATTATCATCCTTTAATAAATTTTCATTAATTGCGTCTTTAAAAACAATTTCCGTTCCGCATTGAACAATATCAACATCTTCAGAAGATGTTATAGCATTATACATTTTTTCAAGATATGTAGGTTCTATCCAATCATCACTATCAATTGAGCAGAAATATTTTCCTTTAGCAATTTTTATACCTGCATTTCTTGCGCCACCCAAATCTTTTTTGATATCTTTTAAAACCGTAATTCTGTTGTCTTTTTGAGCATATTCATCAGCAATTTTATGGTCTTCATTTGGTCCATCTGATACAATAATTATTTCAAAATCTTGAAATGTTTGATTTAAAATGCTATCTAAACATTTTGGAAGATATTTTGCAGTTTTAAACGTAGGCACAATAACACTTATTTCAGGCATTTATATTCCTTTCATTTCTACAAATGGAATAAATCCAAATAAATATATTTTATAATTTTTATTTGCTTTTAATTTTAATTTAAACATTGGAAACAAATTTAAAAATAAAACTTTATATGTTTTTGACTTAATTTTAACCAAATTGAAAATCTCAAATCCCAATATTTTTACATAAGCTCTTTGCATATCTTTTCTTGTGTATTTTTTTAAATATTGAGGAAAAATTTTTATCAATAACATAAATAATTTTGCACCTATTGAAATATTCTTTGTTTCTTTTATAGTGTCAAAAGTTATGCAAGATAAATTTTCTTTTAAAGTTTTATACGATACTTCATCTATAGAGTAATTCTCTTTTCTTAGCTTATTATATGTATTTGCAAATTCTTCTCTAAAATTATAATTTTCAAAATATTTACATTGCTCGCTATATTGTTCTTTTATCAATTTATGAACTTCGTTCCATCTTTTTATCATTACAGGCAAATTTATGCTTGCAGCCGAAGCATTCATATTTGATAATCTATATTTATAGAAAGGTTTATTTAACCACGCAATTTTGTCGGTATTTAATAGTGACAATATTTTAAAATGGTGATCAACATAAGCACCTCTATCTTCTAAAAATCTTACGTTGTATTTGTCAAAATAGGATTTTTTATAAATGCAACTCCAAACAGATGGATGAATACTCATAAAAACAGGGTAGTCTTTTATGGAAAATAATGTATTTTCTGCCACATTATTAACCCATTTTTGCCAAAAACAAGACTTAACTATTTCATCTTCTGTTGCGGTTTTATCCCAATATTCATAATATGGAGTTTTTACAACATCAGCGCCAAGCTTTTTTGCGTATTCATACATTTCTTCATACATTGTTGGTTCAATAAAATCGTCGGATTCAATTATTGAAATGTATTCACCCTTTGCTATATCAAGCCCTTTATTTACAGAAGCGCCATATCCGCCATTTTTTTCATGGATTGCTTTAACTCTGTTATCAGTTTGTTCGTAATGGTCAATTATAAATCTGCAAGCGTCAATATCGCCTTCATCAACCAAAATAATTTCAATATCTTTCAATGTTTGATTAACAATGCTATTTATACATTGAACAAGATATTTTTCTACTTTATAAATCGGCACTATTACGCTTACTTTTGGACTATTCACAACAAACTACCTCTTTGTTTTCAGCTTCCAACATAGGATTCATCACGCTATATAGCATGTGGCAAATTGTCATGTGTACATCTTCTGCAACTTGCATATTATTAACATCAGCATGGATAGATACATCAACGATATTTTTTAATATACCGCCGTCAAATCCTGTTAGGGCAACTGTTTTAGCGCCTAAATCGTTTGCATATTCAATCGCTTTTACAACGTTTTTAGAATTACCGCTTCCTGAAATTCCGATTACAACATCATCTTTTTTCAAGAAATTCTTCAATTGTTCAACAAAAACATTGTCATAGCTTACATCATTTGAATAAGCCAACATTGTTGCAACATTGTCATTTAAGCAAATCATTTTGAAGCGAATATCTTTTTTATAGCTTAAGCCTTTGTTAAAATCGCAGGTAAAATGACTCGCAGTTGAAGCAGAACCGCCATTTCCCATAATATAGATATGATTGCCGTTTTTTCTTGCTTCAAGCAATAAATCCGCAAATGCAATTATAGCGTTTCTGTCAAGTTCATCGATTGTTCGTTTTAACAAATCAAAATATTTATTAATAGCTTCTTTCAACTTAAACTTCCTTTCTGTATAAATCACGTTTATTGTAGTAAATTGCTTGCGTTCCTTTGCTATCAAAAGAAAAACTTATTTCTTTTAAGCCGGATAATGATCTTCTTACTCTTGATCTATGTTGTTCTTCAACATAAAACAGCAAAAATCCTCCGCCGCCTGCACCAAGAAGTTTACCGCCCAAAGCCCCGTTTTGCATAGCAAGTTCGTAATAATAGTCAATATCAGGATTAGAAATTCCGTTTGCAAGTTCTTTTTTATACATCCAACCTGTGTGAAGAATTTCTCCCATTGCATTAATATTGCCTTTTAGCAATTCTTCTTTTAAATCTTTAGATAGTTGAACCATTTTATGCAAATTATTGATTTTAGCTTCATCAGTTGTTGTATTTTTCTTTTGTTCAGCCAAAATACTGCCTGCTGCACGAGTTTTACCCGTATAAAACATTAGTAAGTTCTTTTCTAAAACTCTATATGCGTCAGTTTGCAAATACAATTTTTCAACATCCACAACGCCATCTTTTTGAAACTCAATAAAATTCAAGCCTCCGCAAGCGCAAGCGTATTGATCTTGTTTTCCAATTGGTTCTTTTAAATCTTCAATTTCAACTTTGCAAGCTAACTCTGCTATATCTTCTTTGTTCATATATTTATCTGTATAAACATTGCAAAGGTTAATTAAACCGACTGTAAAAGCGCTTGATGAAGCTAAGCCAGTTCCTGATGGAATATCGGCGCTTGAATTAAAATCAACCCCTTTAATTCCGTATTTACCAAACACGGTTTTAATAATCGGATGTTGAATTTCATCTATTGTTTTAGCTTGTTCTGTTTTTGAATATTTCAACAAATAAGATTCTTCATCAAAATATGGGTGCATTGATAAATAGATATATTTGTTTATTGAAACGCTTAGCACTGAGCCGCCAAATTTTTCATAATAATTTTTTAAATCGCTACCGCCACCGGCAAAACTTATTCTAAAAGGTGTTCTTGTAATAATCATATTTTTATCTTTCTATTTTGCCTGTACGCTTAAATCTTTGTCTAAAATATATCTGATAGATTTTCTAACAGCTTCATTTGATGAAACTTTAGGATTCCAACCTAGGGCGTGGATTTTATCTAAGCTATAGCTAAACGCAGGAACATCGCCCACCCAGCCTTTATTTCCGCCTGTGTATTTAATTTGAGCATCCAATTTCATTTCTTCAATAACCATTTCAGCCATTTGACTTACTGTGGTTCTTGATTCAACACCCAAATTGAAGTAGTTGATTTGTTCATTTGTTGTATTCCAAACCAACAAAATCGCTTCTACTAAGTCTTTTACATATAGATAAGGTTTGATTTGTGTTCCGTCGCCTAAAACTTCTAATTCTTTATTATTTTTTCTTAATTTATTGATAAAATCATAAATAGCGCCATGGGTAGCACGTTCACCAACTACATTAGGAAATCTTGTAATCCAAGCTTTAAAGCCATAATTTTCACAAAAACTTGAAATATAAGCTTCTGAAGCTAATTTAGACGCACCATAATGAGAAATTGGGAACAATGGACCATAATCTTCGGTTACCGAAACGCCTGTATCACCGTATATTGCTGAAGTTGAAGCAAATACAATGTTTTTAACTCCAAATTCTTTCATTCCAAGCAAAACATTGTATGTTGTAGTTAAAGTGTTATCAAAGTCTACGTTTGGATTTGCGTGGCTTTTTGCGATATCAGAATTTGCTGCCATATGGAAAACTGTATCAAAATTGCCGTTTTTAAATACGTCGAAAAGAGCTTCTCTATCTAAAATATCACCTTTAATAAATTTAAAATTAGGATTTTTTTGAGCTTCTTCAATATTGCTTAATCTTCCAAGTGATAAATTATCAAAAACGGTTATTTTATGCCCTAATTCGAGCAAAGCGTCGCTTAAATGGCTTCCGATAAATCCTGCACCACCTGTAATTAAAATATTTTTACTCATTATCTACTCCTTTTAAAATATAATTAACAGCGTCTTTTAAGTCTTGTGCTATATAATCTGCACCAAAATCTTCTTTTATTGATATTGTTTTACAATTAGCATTTTTTCCTGCTTCGATATCCCTTTTGCTATCGCCTATCATCCAAGATTTTTCTAAATCAATGTTTAAATCTTTTGTTGCGGAAAATAACATGCCTGCTTTTGGTTTTCGGCATTCGCAATCGATTTTCAATTCTTTAATTTCGCCATCAAAACCTTTTTCAGGATGATGTGGGCAATAATAAATTCCGTTTAAATAAGCATGTTGCTCGCCCAAAAGTGTTTCCATTTTTTTATGAGTATTTTCAACTTCTTCAAAAGTTACAAACCCTTTTGCAATCATTGGTTGATTGGTTACAACAACGGATAAATAATCACTTTTATTTATTGATTTTATAGCGTCAGCTACCCCATCCAATAGTTCAAAATCCTTACATAAAGGCTTTGAATCCATATTTTTATTGATAACTCCATCTCTATCAAGAAAAATGCAAGGACGTTTGTTTTGTTTATTTAATCTTGCAACTTTGCCTGTTAAAAAATCATTTTTAACAGCTTCAAATCTGTCTGCTGTTCCCATATCTTTAATATATTCAGGGGTTTTATAGCCGATTAAAGTTTCGCCTGCTTCAACAACTTTTGACAAAATATGTTTTCCAAAATCTTGCGAAATACCCTCTTCAATATATTGAAATATTTTTGGTGAAAAAATATAAACCGCTGCATTTACTAAGTTTTGATAATATTCGCCATTTTGATGAGGTTTAGGTAAAACCTTAGTAACTTTATTATTTTTATTTATTTCCAATAAATCGCTATCGTAAGGATGATCGTTAGGGTGAATAATCGTTGTTCCGATTGAATTATATTGCTTATCAAATTCAATAAATGAAGCAATATCAAAATCCATAACAACATCGCCATAAAAAACTAAAAATCTATCGTTTAATTTACCCTCTAAAAGCTTCAAACTTCCAGCTGTTCCTAATGGATAAGGTTCAACAACATGATGAATTTTTACACCAAACTTAGAACCATCTTCAAAATATTCTTCAATAACATTTGCCAAATGGCCCGACAAAATAAAAACTTCATCAACGCCATATCTTTTTGCTAAATCAATTTGATGTTCAAGCAAAGGTTTGTCGCCAATTTTTACCATTGGTTTTGGAATATCTTTAAGTCCAAGCCTTGTGCCTTTTCCTCCTGCAATAATAACTAATTGCATTAACCCACCTCCAAGATAGTTTTGCCAAAAATACAGATATATGCTCTTGAGCTATTAAATCTAACAGTGAGCAATTTTTTTCTAAAATCTTTTAATTTCGCAAAGAAAATTTTTCTATCTATGAGAGCTTTGTATTTTTCAGGATTATTAATTAAAAGTTCAAATTCCTTGCGATTAACTTTTTTGAAAAATTGTTTATTAATTTCATTATTGTTGTTGTATTCACTAAATATTTGAGAAAATTTATTTATAAATTCTTGTCTGAAATCCTTATTAATTCGCTTTGAATTCCAAACATAAGCATTATATTCATTTAGCAATTTTCTATTATTTAAAATTTCTTTTAAATCAGGGTGTTCATTTAAAAATTTGGTTATTTCTTTATATTCATCACAAATTGCATAAATTTTTCCGCCCGTATTACAGGTTGAACCCTCGCTATCCACTCTATAATGCAAATATGCTTTATTTGTTAAAACAATTTTATCTGTCAGAGCAAAAGTTTTAAATTTAAAGGATGTGTCTTGATATGAATGAGCTGTTTTATCAACAAATCGAATATTATTATTCATTATAAAATCTCTTTTATAAATAGCACTCCAAATTGATGGAGGTATTTTCAAAAGATAAATATCCTTTTTAACGTTTGTAATTTTATTAGTCAGAAAAGACGGTATCAGCCCAGCCTTTAAGGATTTATTGTTTTTAGTATGATATTCAAACCAATCAGATTTTGCAATATCAGCGTCAAACTTTTTCGCTAGATTATATAAATCTTCAAACATGTTAGAGTCAATAAAATCGTCTGTTTCAATAATGCCAATATATTCGCCGCTTGCTTTTTCAATAGCCTTATTTAAAGCAATTCCGTATGCTCCGTTTTTTTCGTGGATAGTTACAATTCTTGAATCTTTAGCTTCAAATTCGTCAATTATTCTTCGACACTCGTCTTGTTCGCCCTCATCAACAATAATAATTTCAATATCTTTTAATGTTTGCCCAACAACGCTATCCAAGCACTGGCGCAAGTATTTTTCAACTTTATAAACAGGCATTAATATTGATACTTTAGGCATAATTAAATTCTCCAACAAACGACATTATTAGCAAAATAAACAGCAAAACACTCTTCTAAGCTATATATAGACTCAACTCTAAAATCCTCTACCATTAACTCTAACTTCCTCAATTTGATAAGTTTTATACTCTTCTTAATCTCTACACAATTACTCTTTTTGTATTGTATAAATCTTAAACAATGCTTTCATTCTAACATAAAGATATTATTTTTTTACATTTAAAAGCCTAATATTGCATTTTGTTAAAATTAGTTTAAGGAGGTTGTCCAAAAAGGGTTTCCAAGAAGGTAAAGCGAAGCGGTTGCTCCCTACGGGCAGCAAAAAAGCTCCTTATAGGAGCTTAATGTAAGTTTGGGCCCGGAGGGATTCGAACCCACGACCAAGGGATTATGAGTCCCCTGCGCTACCGCTGCGCCACAGGCCCGTGACGACTTAAATTATTCATTTTTTCAGGCAGTTAACTACCCAATTTGGCAGAGTGCCAAAGCCCATAACGACTTTATAGAATAATTTTACCAATTAAATTTTATTTTTCAAGTAAAAAATTATTCAACTCATTTTAAAAATGTTAAGAAATGTAACATCTCATAAATGAAAAAGGCAATCTTCAAACCAAAAAAGTTTTTATATAAATGTAAGGTTAGTTTAAAAGTTTATAGTGGAGGTTAGTATGTCAGGTGTATTTACATCAGCATTTGCACAAGGAAGCAACGGCTTATGGTTAGGTTCTCGTTATGGTTATAGCGGAAGCGGTTATTCAGGTTCATCATATAATAGAACAATGAATTCAAATACTTTAGCAAGCCAAATCAATAGAAACTATGCTGCTGATATTCAAGATTTTAACGCAGCTTTAGATGATAACAACATCGCTGAAGCTATGCAAATTTTAGAAAAATTAAAACAAGAAGCAAACACAATTGCAACAGATAGAAACTCTACTGTTGATGATGGAACAATTGAAACAGCTCTAGCAAGATGTGGGGTAAGCAAAACTGCGGCTTGCGAAAACGCAAACGGTTCATTTATGACAGGTTTATTAAACGGTATTCCTCTTGCAGGATTGTTATTTAACTCATATTCAAAAGGCGAAATTAAAAACGCATTTGAAGGAAAACAAACTCAAGCAAAATATGTAATTGGTGAATCTATTGGTAAAACAATAAGTGGTGCTGCAACCGGTGCTATAATTGGATGTTTCGTTCCAGTAGTTGGTCCATTACTAGGCGCAGGAATAGGTATTGCTACAGCATTTATCCAAAACAAACTTAAAGATACTGTCAATGAATCTTAAAAAATTAACCTTAACTTCCTCTATAACTTAAACTTACTACTAAAAACGCCCTTTTGGGGCGTTTTTAACATTATATACTTTCATCAAGAACGCTTTTTTTCTTTCTTAAATTCAAATATTCATCATTCAATGGAATAACCGTGTCACCTGTAATTAAGATATAGATTGTTTTATCTTTATCGATATTAAACTCGGTCAACGGAGCCATTTGATGAGCAAGAGCGATGATATTGTTTTCTTTCTTGCCTGAATAATATTCCATTGTATATGCTTTTTTAGATTTTTTAATTGAATTTACATATTTGATTTTTTCATTTTTAGTTAATGGAACGCCTGCCATATCGTATGTTTCGCCCGTTGGGAAAGAATATTTATGGAAAACTATACGAGATTTGTGTGGTTTTGCTCTCCAATTGCTATAGCCGATTTTATCAACTCTTGCGTAAAATTCTGTTCCTTTTGGGAATAAGAAAGTGCCTTCTTTTGTATAAACATCATTCGGACAAGCAAAAACATATTCTGTTCCAACTAAATCTTTTCTTGTTTTAACAAGTTTTAGATTTGTGCCGATTAATATATTTCCTGCTTCAATGATTTTTTTGTTGTCATAGATTTTAACTTTATTATTTGGCGCAAAATCAACAACATTCAATGTATTATCCGCAATAAAAGTTGATTCTTTTGAAATAAAATCATCATAATCAACTTTTGCAGTATAATCGCTGCTTGGTGTATTTGAAGATAAATCTTTAATTTGTTCTTTGATTTTTGCTAAATTTTGAGCAACTTTATCGAACAATACTGCCGCTTCTGCTCTTGTTAAGTTATTTGCCGGAGTGAATTTAGCAGGATCAGGATGATTTACATAAATATCATTTGCAACGTTTTTAATATAAGCACGTCTTGCCCAAAGCGGAATGTCCTCGTAATCTGCGAAATTAGTAATATCGGCAGCAACATAGTCGCCATTTGTGATATTTGCAATCATACTCATTGTTTCGTTGTGGTTAATATATGTCATAGGTGAAAAAGTTTTGTTCGGATAGCCGTATGACATTTGAATTTGCTCTGATAGAACAATGTTTCTAGCGTTGGTTGTTTTAGAATTTATATCTTTATAAGTTGTTCTTTGAACAACGTTTTCATTTTGACGACCAATAACCTTTAAAAGTGATGTTACAAATTCACTTCTGGACATTGGGCTGTTTGGTTTAAATTTATTTCCGTCAACAATTGAAATATATCCGTTTTGAATGCTGTGAATAATTTCTTGTCCTGCCCAATGGTTAGATTGAACATCCACAATTTCAAGCGAATATGCACTATTTACCAAAAATAATGCTAAAAAGGTGATAAACAATTTTGTTATTTTTTTCATACATTACCTCAACCTATACGACAAATGGTTTTAAATATCTATATATTACACTAACTTTTTCTTTAAATCAATTAATATTATCTAATATTAACCTAGGATTAATATTTAAACATTTTGAAGTTTCGCAATTTTGCTGTCTAATATGCCACAAACAAGGTCTGCAAGCGATTTTGTTTTCAATAACCATAATATCATCCTGTCTTGGAGTGAGTTTGAGGTCATTTGTTGGTCCAAAAATCGCAAATATCTTAGCTTTAACGCAAACTGCAACATGCAATGGCGCACTATCAACACAAATTACAGCCTTAGCATGCTTCATCAAAAATGCCATTTCTTTAATATTTTTTGTTTTTTTGAAATAATTTATGAAATTTGGATGATTTGATATTTTTTTATTATCCAAAATCTTTTCAACCAAATCCTTATCATCATTAGTTCCAAGCAGCACAACCTTTTGATTTTTTTCCAAAAGCCCAAAAATCAACTCGTTCCAAAAATATAATTTCGGACATTTAAAAATATTTTTTTGAATTGACATTTTTGAAACCCCAGGGTGAATGCAAATATACTCATTATCATTCAAACCTTGAGGAAGCGAAAATTCATCATCATTGATTTTTATATAAGGATTTTGATAAGTCCCATTAATTAAAGGCTTAACAAGGTCATGATACATTTTTGCAGCATATTGATTTTCGTTTAACACAACTTTTTTAGTTAAAAGAAAATCCATTTTAGAACAATAACCAACCCTTTGCCTAATCCCCGTCAAGAAAAGAATAATCGCAACTAGCGGGCTTTTTCCGCTTGAAATAACACAATCAAACCCTTTGAACCAAGTTTTCATAATAAAAAACATCATATTCAGATATTTTTTAAGACCTTTTGCTTTAATATCAACACACATAACATCGTTGATATCGTCACATAAATTTTTAATCGATTTTGAACGAGGCTCAAGCGCAAGCGTTATTTTAGAATTCGGGTATTGCTCTTTAATAGACTGAATTGTAGATAAAAACAAAATCTCATCGCCAATTCCGCCATAATTTATCATTAATATATTTTTAAAATCTCTCATATAAAAATTATCTATTTTAATTTTTTAAAGTCAATGTATTGACTTAAATTTTTGTTGTTGATAAGATTTAAGAGCTGATTAAAGCCTTTTAATTTTAATCAGATGAAAATTAAATAAGAAATGTCCAGTATATCGGGATGTAGCAGGGACCCCAGGGACTCAACCCAGTTTGAGCGAAAGCCAAAGAAACCCAAACATTATCAGCATGATAATGGGGGTGCGCAAAGCCCGAAACTGAATCAAATGAAAATTAAATAAGGAATATCCAGTATATCGGGATGTAGCGCAGCTTGGTAGCGCACCTCGCTTGGGACGAGGGGGTCGCAGGTTCGAATCCTGTCATCCCGACCATTTATCAAAATTCAAAATGCTCTTTTTTTAAAGAGCATTTAATTATATGTAGATATCGGGATGTGGCACAGTTTGGTAGTGTACTGCGTTCGGGACGCAGGGGTCGCAGGTTCAAATCCTGTCATCCCGATATTTTTTAAATTTATTTGTATATTTTATTGGACAGGATTAGAATTCATCTATCTTGAATAGAGTTTTGCAAAATTTTAAAACACCTCAACTCTATTTTAAATAGAATTATTCTATTCTAACTTACAATTCTCCTATTAAAACTTCCAAAAACTCTACTTTAAATAGATTTTTTAACATTCCCTAAAACACACGTTATTATTGACTTTTAGCGATTTTTAAAGGCGGAAAACTGCGTTTTGTTGTAACGAATTGTAAAATATAGAATTAAAAACCTAAAGTTTCAAAAAAAAAAACGATATATAGAATGTAACTAAAACACTAAAATGACATGAAATAAGGAGTAACGTATGGGTTTATCAGCTTCAATGGGAAGAATGTTTTTATTGCAACAAAGAGCAAAACAAAATGATTTTGAATCAAAAGCTAATGAAATTAACCAAAGAAGACTAACACTTAGCAAACAACTTGAAGAAACCTCAAACGAATTTTTAGAAGATAAAGAATATATTGAAAACTTTACAAAGAGCCAAGTTGATACAAGCATAGAAGAAGTGCCAAATGATACAATTTTAGCTAACCTTGGCGTTGGTATCAACAAACCAAAAAAATCCGACACAGATGAAAAATTAAGAAACGAAACAATATTAAAAAATGAAGCACAAAGCAAATTAGACTCACTAGAAGAAAAAATCAAAGAAGCGGAAGAATGCACAACAACACGTTCTCAAAAACAAATTGAAAAAGATATTAAAAATATTGAAACAAAAATCAAAAAGAACACTAAATATAAAAAAGAAAAAGTTTCATGTGAAATTTTAGGAACAGAAAAAACAGTTAATAGTAAAGGTAAATTAATTAAATACGAAGTAACTTTATCAGACAAAAGTACAAGAACATTCAAAAGTGAAAAAGAATATCAAGCTTTTATCAAAAATCCGTATACATACAAAAATACGTTAGTTGAAACTCCGCAATTAAAGAAATTAAATGAACAAAAACAAAAGCTTGAAGCCGAATTAAGTTCAGCTCAAAATAGAGACAAGCTTCCAGAATATCAAAAAGAAGCAGAACAATTTAAAAGCCAAATTGCAAAGCATGATGAAAATATAAAAGAACTTGAAGCTAAAAAAGAAAGCGAAAAAGCCGATAAAAGTAATAATGGTAACTCAGTTGTTGATATATTCAGTAGTATCGAAACACAAAGAAATGCCGTTACAACAGAAGTAGAAGAAATACAAAAAATTATTGACAATAATCTAAAACGAACTTTAAATTATAATTTTAATTTTAACCAATTTTTATAAACAAGGGCTGTTCAAAGCCCAAATTGGTTCTACTTTAGCTTCGTACATACACCCATTTTAGTTCGGGATGTTTCTTAAATCCACGTTTTGAAAGCTCATCTTCGGCTTCTGAACCCAAAACATATTTATCATGTCCGCCAAGCACAACAATGCTGTTTTCGCCAAGCTTTTCATCAATCAAACTATAGCATTTTTCTCGGTTTTCCTTTGTTAAATATGGAAGCGTATTTCTAAATAACAGGACTGTATTATCCGTTTTAGATTTCATATTTCCTAAAACTCGAGTTGCTTCGCAGGGTTGAAATTCAATATTATCACGGATTTTAGGGGATACCCGATAAAGCTTAAATTCGCCAAGCAAACTTTGAATTTTTTCAAAATTATCATCAAAATCAATTCCCAACTTTTTGCAAGCTATAATATCATCCATTCCAAGAAAAACCCTGCCTTTATTGGCTTGAAAAATCAATTCGGAATTAAGGTCATAAGCTTTAATCGGATAAAACTTTTTATTGTCTGGATTTTTATTCATCAACATCACCATGCTATACACTTCCGAGCCATCTGAGCAACTTAAATCAACAGTGTTTACTTTTTGTTGGTTTTTATAAAAATCACTTAAAAAATCGACAAAATCGCCCCATTCAAGGTCATTCCTAAACAAACGGGTTGTGCAATATATCATTTTATGCTCACTATTTTGATAATTTTCATAGCGATATTCATCTATAATGCTTTTAAAATTGATATTTGGGGCAAAATTCAGCTTCATAATTTGATAAAACGAGTAAAAAAAATAAGTTGCCTAAAACTATAGATAAAAATTAAAACCTTTTGGCAATTCATTTTCAACTTCTTCAACAAAATCTTTCAAGCTCAAATTCAAAGCATTTGCCAGCTTCCAAAAAGTTGTGATTTTAATATCGATTTTTCCATTTTCAAGACGAGATAACAGCCCATTTCCAATATCATATTCAAAAGAAAAGCGATTTATTCCTTTGCCGATTTCTTTTCTCTTTTTATAAACAACCTTGCCAAGTGCCGCAAGAAGCGCCTTTTTCTTTTCATCAATCAATGTTTTATCTTCGTCCATAA
Organism: uncultured Candidatus Melainabacteria bacterium; assembly: GCA_934667125.1. Lineage (GTDB taxonomy): Bacteria > Cyanobacteriota > Vampirovibrionia > Gastranaerophilales > Gastranaerophilaceae > RUG14156. The sequence goes on from CAKULF010000001.1 coordinate 381,585, forward strand.
GAATATTTTAGAATATATTGAACAAAGTCGATTGATTATAATCTATTGACTATAATCAATAGTGTGTTTATACTTTTTACTATGAGATATAAAAATATGGATTTTTTAAAGGGTTTTACTTTAGCTGAAATTATGATAGCCCTAACAGTTATTGGGGTTATTACTTCAATATTGTTGCCTGTTGCGTTTAACAATGTTCCAAACGAGAATGTGATGAAGTTCAAAAAGGGAAATGCAACGCTGGCTAAGGTTATAAATGAGTTGGTGACGTCTGATAAATATTATAAAGCGGGTGATATGACTAAACTTCCTGATGGCAATTATGCCGATGAAATACAATATTTTTGTAAAGCGTTTAGCGACAACATAACAACTAAATCAGTCACTTGCGGGGAATATAAAAATTGGATTGGAGCCGCTGTTGTTGATGATGATAAAATATTGCGCCCTGGGGTAATGGATGACTTGTGCAAAAATTATTACAAACGACAATCGCAAGATAAAATTATAGCTTCGGATGGAATAGTTTATTATTCGGTTTGTCCTGCTTGCGAATTTGGCGCAATTTATGAAAACTATGCAAATCCTGACGACCCATATCATCCGCATTTATTTGAATTGAACAATGAGGACGGAATTAAATCAAGAATGTGGTATAAAGTTGTTTGTATGGATATCGACGGTATTCCGCCAAATGCCAAAAAGGAAGATTGTGTTAACGAATGTCCTTTTGGGTATGGCGTGAGGTCTGACGGAAAAATTCTTACAGATGCAAGGGTAGATGAGTGGCTTGAAAAAAGTATTCAAGAAAAGGAATAATCTAATGAACAAGAATGAAAAAATAATTATAGTTTGTTTTCTGATAACATTTATCAGCATGTTAATCTCATACATCTACACTTGCAACACGCTAAAACCAAGCGACAAGGCTTTTAAAATCGAAACTCTATTTAAAACAGAAAAATTCAATTTAAAATAGAATTTTGTGAACTTTTGTAACAACCTAGCAAAATTTTAGCAAAATTTTTGAAAAAATTGTTTTGTATAGCCAGTAATAAAATATCGAGGTAAAATGCTAAAAATATTTTGTGAAAAAATATCGAACAAATCGAACAATAAAGCAAAAGCTAACAAAGCTTCGATACTTTATCCTCAAAAAATCAAAAACAAAAACTAAGAGTCGACAATTCAACTGTCGACTCTTTTTTTATAGCTGAAAGGAAAACGATATGAGATTTTTAAAAACAAATTTAAGAAGAAATTTTTACAAGCTTGCAAAAAAATGCAACTACATCAGCAGCGAGCTAAACTATAGGTATTTAAACACTTTAAACTATTTATCGTATAAATCGGTTTATTTAACAAACTATGAAGATGAGATTGAAAAAGCACAATACAGCCTGCTAAGACAAAATCCAACCGCAAATTGCGTCGGGTTTTATGGGGCAAATTGCAAATCTAAAGAAGAACATTTTAAAAAATTCACTCTTGAATTAACCACAAGAAACTATTCATTGTTTAATTTTAAAGGCGCAGAAGATTTATTCAGCCTTAAAAACTATATTAAAGAAACAAAAGCGATTTTTAATTCATCAAATAGAAGAGGCGCGGTTGTTATAGAAAATATTGATGAGATTTTAAATAAGTTGAATTCAAAAGATAAAAAAATGTTAATTGAGCTTTTATTAGATGTTTTAAACTCTAAAAACGAGGGTTTGAGCTTGATTTGGAAAGCACTTGACAAGAATAAGATTAATAGAGCGATTTTAAATAAGAGCGATTATTGCATTTTGGTTAAACCAACAAAAGAGGATGAAGAAGAAATTTGGCTTGATTATATTAAAATTGTTTCAAAAATTGAAAAGACGCAAGAGCGGATATATCTGCTTTCCGACGCTAAAAAATCGTTTTTAAAATTGTTTTGTGCTTAAAAAAATAATTTGCTCCATATAAAAAATAAATAAAGAAAATAAAATTTTTCAAAAAAACTAACTATAATAAAAAACATCAAAAACATACTAATTTATGGAGCAAAAACAATGAAAGTAGCAGAGTATCTGGTTCAAACACTGAACACATTGGGGATTGAAGAAATTTTCGGACTTCCGGGGGATTTTAATTTTAAGATAGTTGAGGCAATAGAAAAAAATCCAAACGTTAATTGGATTGGTTCGACAAACGAGTTAAACGCAGGATACGCTACAGACGGATACGCAAGAATAAAGGGTTTTGGCGCAATTGTAACAACTTACGGGGTTGGAGAATTATCCGCAATTAACGCTATAGCAGGAGCAAAAGCCGAAAATGTTCCGATTGTTAAAATAACAGGAGTTCCATCAACTCGCCATATTGAAAAAAAATCACTTTTACATCACAACCTTGAAACAGCTGATTATTACGCTTTTTACAACGCTTATAAAAATGTTGTTGAGGATAGTGCATTTTTAACAAAAGAAAATGCTAAAAAAGAAATAGATAGATTAATCAATGTTATGATTAAGACTAAAAAGCCTGTTTATATTGCACTTCCCGATGATGTTTGCGACGTTGAAATAAGTGGCGAATTTGTTTTAGAAGAAAATGTTTCAAACAAAGAAAATCTAAAAAATGCGGTTGAAAAAATTAAAAAGCTTGTTGAAGCTTCAAAAAATCCTGTTATTATAGCAGACATTTTAACAACAAGATTTGGCGCAGCTGAGGAATTGAATAAACTTTTAAAAACAACCAATATCCCATCATGTTCGTTTATTAGAGGGGTTGATATTGTTAAAGCGCCAAACTATTTTGGCTGTTATGTGGGACATCATGACAATAAGGCTTGTTATGATTATGTTAATTCATCAGACTGTATCATTATTTCAGGCGGAGTTTTGTCTGATTTAAACACAATGGGCTTTGACTATCGCTTTAAAAAAGAAGATATTATTGATATTCAGGCTGATTTTGTTAACGTTAAAGGCGAAAAATTTGAAAATGTTTTAATTAAAAATTTGTTATTGGAATTGAATAAAGTTCTAAAATATAGATATGATAAGACTTTCGAGCGCACTTTCAAATATAATAAAGCTAAAGTTGCAACAGATGACAAATTAACAACCGATTTTATTTATAATAAATTAAATGAATTTTTAAAAGAAAACGATATTTATGTAAACGAAGTTGGTTTGCCGTCTTTTGGTACTATGTTGATGGATTTGAAAGACAATATTTCTGTTCAAAACCAAATCCTTTGGGGCTCAATCGGCTGGGCAACGCCTTGCACTTTTGGTTGTGCTATGGCAGATAAAAACAGAAGAACGATTTTAGTATCGGGCGATGGCTCTCATCAATTGACTTTTCAAGAAATTTCAGCAATGATGAGAAACAATGTTAAACCGATTATTTTTATAATCAACAACAGCGGCTACACGGTTGAGCGTATTCTTTGCGATGATGTTCATTATAAATACAATGACATTGCTTCTTGGAACTATTCAATTTTGCCACAAGCCTTTAGGGGCGAGTGTTTCTGCGCTAAATGCACAACAGAAAAAGAATTTGTTGAAGTTTTAGATAAAATCGAAAAAGAAGATAAAATGTGTTATATCGAGCTTCAAACAGATTATTTAAACATTCCAAAACTAGCTATGAACATAGCAAAACACCCTGAACAATTGAGATAAAAGCTTTCAAATAAGCTTTTATCTTGAAGAAGATAATTCTTTTAAGAATATGCTTGATTTAGCAATGATTGTTTCTCTTAGAGCGATAGGGTCTTCGATTGAAAAATCAAGTTTTGCCATAATATTTTTATCCAAAAGCGGAGTTGGCATATTTGTTTGAACCAATCTATCAGCGCAATATACAACGCCGCAAACGGTTGGAAGCGAGCTTTGAGTTGGTTCATGGTGATATCTTATGCAATTTGTTAAAATTACCGGCAATTGCCATTTTTTAGAAATTAAAGCTCCTAAAATGCAATGGTTTGTGCCAAATTGTGCCATTTCAATATCAATCAGATTAACATTGCCTTGAGCCGCTAAATATCTGACTTTTGAATATTTCAAAGGATTTTTTGTGTTTAATAAGATTTTTCCAATATCGTGCAAAAATCCGATTACAAAAGCGTCATCAGGATTAATCACTTTATATTCTTTTGCAATAATTTCAGAAGCAACAGCACATCTGATTGAATGCTCCCAAAGTTCTCTGCTGCCTTGTGCTGTCATCATTTGCTTTAGTGCCAAGCTCATAATAATATTTTTTGCTTTCATCATACCAAGAACAACAAGGGCACGATTGATTGATGTTATTTGTTGTCTAAAACCATAAAAAGCAGAATTTACAAGACTCAAAGTCTTAGCTGAAATTGCTTGGTCAACTTGCATAATTTTACCTAATTCAGCTATTCCGGTTTGAGGATTTTTAATAACATTTAGAGCTTTCACCATAACATTTGGCATTGGAGGTATGTCTTTAAACTCCGCTACCAGCTGCTGAGCGTCTAATTTATTGGGTGGGTTATTGTTCATAATTCTATACCTGTAGATGTTTTTTGATACTTAAGAAGCTTCCGACTGCGCTAAATGTAACTCCTAATAGTAACACACTAAATAATACCGTAAATTGAGCCAGTGGGTCTATAGTAATCATGAAAAATTCGTGCATTTTGATGATATAACTTTGGACAACGTCAATCGGAATAATTGCAACCAATGCCCCTAAAAAGCCATAAATCGCTCCTTGCAAGATTAGAGGGGTTTTAATATACCAATTAGATACGCCCATAAGCCGCATGATTTCAATTTCTTCTTTTCTTGATTGAATAACAAGCTCAATCGTATTATTAATAATTGCAATGGTTAAAACGCAAACTATAAACACGAAAACAACCGTCGCTGTGTTGATTATGGCATTAATCATCTCAAATTTTTGAACTAAATCTTTTGCATAGCTCGTATCATTAATTCCATCAATAGTTTTTAAACTATTCATAACAGAAGCTATGTATTTTGTGTTATCCAATTTAACATGAAGCGTGTTAGGCAGAGGATTTACAATATCCGGAACATCAATTTCTTTTTTCAATTGAGTCCAAGATTTTTCTTTTGAAATATATGTAACCGCTTCAACGTGGTCTAGTTTTTTAATTTTAGCTATAGTATTGTTCACATCGGCATTAGGAGTCAAATAAGCACTTACTTCTAAGGCTGAACCCATTGAGGAAATAAAGGAATTTAGAGCAAGTGTAACTCTAAAAATTGAACCAAAGATTGTTAAAATTGCAGCTATTGTTGTAATAATTGCAATGTTAACAAGCCCAGTTTGAGCAATTCCTTTGATTGTTTCAATTACAATTCTATATGTTATTCTAAATTCGCTCATCCAATCCTTTGGAATATGAGCTTTTACTCTTTGTTTTAGGTTATTATTCTTTAATTTTCTAGTCATACGTTCCTGCTTGCATATCTCTTACAACTAAACCATGGTCAAGAGTTACAACTCTTTTTCTGAAATAATTTACCATAGCTTGATCGTGGGTTGAAACCAAGATTGTAATACCTCTTTGGTTAACTTGTTCTAAAATTTGCATAACTTCAAGAGAGTTTTTAGGGTCAAGATTTCCTGTCGGTTCGTCTGCGATTAACAATGGCGGCCCGTTAACAATAGCTCGGGCAATTGAAACTCTTTGCTGTTCGCCACCTGATAATTCGCAAGGTCTTGATTTATATTTATCTTCAAGCCCAACAACCTTCAGCGCCCCCATTACACGGGATTCGATTTCTCTTGAAGATATTCCCATTGTTCTAATCACATAAGCGATATTATCATACACTGTGTGATTTTGAAGCAATTTGTAATCTTGAAAGACAATACCCATACATCTTCTAAGGGATGGGATTTTGCTTGGCGCAAGGTTGCCTATGTCAATTCCTGCAACATAAACATTGCCTCTTGTCGGTCTTTCTTCAAGATATAACATCTTCATTAGGGTTGATTTTCCTGCTCCTGATGAACCCACCAAAAAGACAAATTCACCCGATTGAATATGAAGATTTACACCTCTTAGTGCATATTTATTTTTATATTGTTTAACTACATCTCTAAGTACAATCATCTTACATCCATAAATTTAATTATTTCTTCGTATATTTTTTTATCGGTTAATCCGTAAAATTCCATTAATAGTCTTTGTTTTCCGGATTGTCCGAAAGTATCTTTTGTTCCAATTCTTAAAACCTTGCTTGGGGCATATTGGCATAATGATTCACACACAGCAGAACCCAAGCCGCCAATTATACTATGGTTTTCAACCACAACAACTTTTTTTGTTTTAAGTGCACTTTCTTTTAAAATCAAGTGGTGGAATGGTTTAACAACAGGATAATGTAATACATCTGCTTCAATACCAACATTGTGGAGCATTTTTGCCGCATTTAAAACTTCAATTAAAGTTTCGCCGTTTGAAACAATTGTAATATCCTTACCATCTCTCAATTTTACGCCATTTATAGCGTTAAATTTATAATCTTTTTCATCAAAAATTTGAGGAAGATCAGTTCTTGGAATTCTTATATACATAGGTCCTGCAGTGTTTGCAGCATATTTAATTGCTTCTTTTACTTCGATACAATCGGCAGGAACAATAACTTTCATATCAGGAACTGTTCTCATTATGGCAACATCTTCCAGCGCTTGATGTGAAGCGCCATCTTCGCCAACAGTTATTCCGCCGTGAGTTGCAACGATTTTAACATTTAATTTTGAATAACAAATAGTGTTTCTGATTTGGTCTAAACATCTTATTGTTGCAAACATTGCAAATGTGCTTGCAAAAACGGTTTTTCCGCCATAAGCAAGCCCTGCTGCGGTTGTCATCATGTCTTGTTCTGCTATTCCACAATTGAAAAAGCGTTCAGGATAAGCTTTTTTAAATCTTACTGTTTGAGTTGAACAGGATAAATCAGCGTCCAAAACAACAATATTCGGGTTTTTTGCCCCAAGTTCAACTAATGTGTCCCCATAAGTGTTACGAGGTGAACCAATTATAGAATTTTTTGTTAGCATAATTCCTCCAAAGCTTGTTGTAATTGTTCGTCATTTGGCGCTTTTCCGTGCCATGAAGGATTATTTTCCATAAACGAAACACCTTTACCTTTAATTGTATTTAAAATTATGGCTTCAAGTTTTTTGCTTTCTTTAGCTGCTTTAAAAGTTTTTTCAAGCTCATCAAAATTATGACCGTCTATACTTGTAACATTGAAGCCAAAAGCTTTTAATTTTTCATCCAGCGGCTCAAGAGATTTAATTTCTTGAACAGTGCCATCTATTTGAAGATTATTTTTATCGATTATCACAACAAGATTTTCAAGCTCTTTAGCATTCGCATTCATAAGCGCTTCCCAAACGCTTCCTTCTTGCATTTCGCCATCACCCATTAAAACAAAAACTTTAGAATTAATTTTGTCCAATCTTAAGGCTAAAGCAATTCCAACACCGATTGAAAGACCTTGTCCAAGCGAACCTGTTGAAACTTCAATTCCTGCTAAGCCAACTCTGCTGGATGGATGTCCTTGAAGTTTTGAACCTAAAATTCTAAAACCGCTTAATAAGCTTTTAGAAAAATATCCGCAATTAGCAAGTGTTGCATATAGCGCAGGACTTGCGTGTCCTTTTGATAAAATAAATCTGTCTCTTAATCTGAATTCGTGGGATTTATCCCAATCTTTTGGCACATTTAATATTTTTTTATACAACACACATAAAGCGTCAACGCAAGATAATGATCCCCCTGGATGACCCGATTTTGCGTTGTGAATCATTTTTAAGATATCTTTTCTTACTTCATTTGAAAACTTTTGCAACTTATCAACCCTTCTTACTATTAATTATACATTTTATCAAAAACATCGGCAAAAGAGGAAAAATTCTTTTAAACCTCTCAGGCTGTTTTATTGTTCTATATAGCCATTCTAAGCCTAATTTTCTATATATAATCGGAGCTTCTTCAACAATTCCTGAAAATACATCCAACGAACCGCCAACTCCAACCATAACACAACCGTCTAATTTTTGTTTTAATTTAACAATAAATTCTTCTTGAAAAGGCGAGCCTAAGCCCACAAGCAAAATTTGCGGACGAGCCATTGAAATTTGCTCTATTATTTCTTCTTGGTCTTTAAAATAGCCGTTTCTTGAATATACAACATTTAAAGCAGGGCGAAGCGCCTTAACATTTTCAACTGCTTTAACGATAACTTCTTCTTTAGCGCCCAAAAAAGCAACCCTATAGCCGTTTGAAGCAGCCAAATCCAATAATTTTCTTGATAAATCAACTCCTCGAACATTTATAGCGTTGATATTTTGGAATTTTAGAGCAATTTTAACCCCAATTCCATCTATAACATTTAAGGAAGAATTATTTATTATATTTAAAAATGACTCATTTTTTTGAGCATTCATAATCATTTCAGGATTAATCGTAATAATATGAAAACTTTCGTTGTTTTCGATTGCTTCCTTGCACATATCAAGTGTTGAGGCGGTATCAACCAAATCAACACGACAATTTAATACGGTTGCTTTATTATTCATAAGCTAATTTTATCATAAATTAAAGGAATTGAAAAATTTGTTAAAATTTCTAAAAAAAATCCCTGTATGATACAGAGATAATTCATTGTTATTTTGTGTGTTTGATGTATTATATTTTTTCTTCAAAAAGATAATCGGCAAGCTTTTGCTCGGTTGTTCCGTTTAATCTTTTTGAGATTTTCTTTAACTTTTTAGCTATTGTTTTCATTTCAGGCGTCCAAACAAAATAATCTTTAACATATTTTTCGCCACGTTTGAAATCTCCGCTCAATTGAACTTCAATAATTTCTGTTAACATTTTATATGCAACTTCAACCATTTTATCAATATTTACGGATAAAAATCCGTCTTTAGAGATTTTTATTGCTTTATGCAAAAGAAAATAATAGTTTTGCATAACCGTTCTAACTCTATGAGCTTGAGATAGTTTTGGTTTTGTTTTTAGCATGTTATCTGTCGCAAATGTTACGATTATTTTATCTCTTTCTTCTTTAGTATACAAGCCCTCTTTAGTTAATAAATCTAACATAGATAATGAAACCATATCGGCTTTATTTTCTTCAATTATAGATTTATATTTTCCAAGAGCTTCGCAACCCTCTTTTGGACCAAGAGAATGACCATTTTCATGCCCGATAGTAAACGGATGATCCATAGTATCGTCATAATATTTATGGAATTTTTTAACTAAAATATTATCTAATCTTTCTTGAATTTTCTTTTTAGCGTCTTCACTTGTAGCAAAGCGGATTTGACGATGATATACATTTCTTCTTCCGCCACCGATTGTTAAAGATAATTTATCGTTATTTGGAAGATTTTCAGCCAAGGTTATACCTGCTCTAAAAGCACCAACATCGCCTGCTACTTCAATCAAATCAACATCAACCATTGTTTGAGATATATCATCTTTTGATGAGATTACTTGAGTGTATTTATCTTTATATGGCATATTTTCAGCCATCAAAGGCAAATAATCCTTAACTTTTAAAATATAATCCGTTCCCTCTTTATTAACTATTCCGACTCTTGCCCCTAAATAGTCTTTTGAAATAACTTCGATATTATTATCTTTTAAAAGTTTATTTAATTTTTTATTTTCTATAACCGTTTCGGTCATTTCATCGGAATAATTTTCTCTTGTTATAGTAAATTCAAGAGGAGTATCTTGTAAAGTTGCCCATTTTTTATCAGCTTGAGCGTCTAACATAGCATCAGCCTTTGTAAAAGCTTCGGCTTGAAGTCTTAAATATTCGTTAAAATCGATATTTGATGATAAACAGCTTGCTCTTAATAATAATTCAGCCACCTTTTTAAAGTCATCTTTAAATTTATCAACATAATCTATAGCAATTAATTCATCTTTTTTTCTTTCAACAACGCTTCTTTGATTTAAGATTTTGCGAACTTCATCAATTTTATTTTCTTCAATCATTTTTATTAAAATTTTATGAAATTCTTCTTTAGTTAAATCAACAGGATAAAACCCTCTTCCTTTTTTAAATTCAAGCCCTTTAGCCAAAATTACCATATTAGATTCGCAATCAAGCGCAAAAATCCCTTTTTGAGCATCATATAGTTTTTTTGTTAAAATTGCTTGTTTATTTTTCTTTTTAATTTCTTTATCTAAAAATTTTTCAAATTCCAGATTATAGTGGCTATCTAATTGTTTATTTATTTTTTCAATAATCCTTGCAGCTTTTACAAGATATGACAAAGCTTTTTTATCAACATCTTTTAAAGCTGCAAATTCTTTAGAATCTACATCTAACATTTTTTTAGTCAATAAATATTCTTTATCGCAACGCTTTTCAAGTTCTTCTAAATCTAATCCGTATTCAAATTTCATTTTTCTATCCTTTAAATATAATTTTATATTTTGATTATAGCATTTAAAATAACTAATGCCTAAAAAATAGTCTTTAGGCATTAGTTTTTGTTTATATTTTATAGATTTTCTTTTTCAAATTTTTTCATAAATTCAACAAGAGCAATGACGCCCTCTATTGGCATAGCGTTGTATATGCTTGCTCTCATTCCGCCAACAGTTCTATGTCCTTTTAGTTGAACGAGTCCCGCTTTTGTTGATTCTTCAATGAATTTTTTATCCATTTCTTCGCTTCCTGTTACAAAAGGAACATTCATCAATGAGCGAGAAGATTTTTCAACAGTGCCTTTAAATAGTTTTGAACTGTCAAGAAAATCATATAAGATTTTAGCTTTCTTTTCGTTCAATTCTTTCATTTTTTCTAAACCGCCCATTTTTTTAAGCCATTTAAACACCAATCCGCAAATATAAATACCATAAGCAGGCGGAGTGTTATACAAACTATCTTTATCAGCATGGGTTTTATAGCTTAACATAGTAGGACACCAAGTCGGTAAATCCTCTCTTATTAAGTCTTTACGAATTATAACAATTTGAACGCCTGCAGGTCCGACATTCTTTTGAACGCCTGCATATATCAAGCCATACTTAGTAACATCAACAGGTTCAGACAAAAAGCAAGACGACATATCAGAAACCAAAACTTTTCCTTTTGTATTTGGCAGAGTATGGAATTTTGTTCCATAAATTGTATTGTTTTCGCAAATATAAACATAGTCAGCGTTTTCATCAATATCTAAATTGGAACAATCGGGAATATATGAGAAATTTTTATCTTCAGAAGTCGCAACTTTGTTGATTTTTCCGTATTTTTGAGCTTCTTGATAAGCTTTTTTAGCCCATTGACCTGTTACAATATAGTCTGCTACTCCGTTTTTCAAAAGATTAATCGGAACCATTGAAAATTGCAAATGAGCGCCGCCTTGCAAAAATAATACCTTGTAATTATCAGGTATATTCATCAATTCTCTTAAATCTTTTTCGGCGGTTTTAATGATATTGTCATAAGTTTTTGAACGATGGGACATTTCCATAACGCTCATGCCCGAACCTTGATAATTTAGCATTTCATCACGAGTGGTTTCTAGAACTTCAACAGGTAATACTGCAGGTCCTGCTGAAAAATTGTAAACTCTGTTGTACTTGTTTTCCATCGTTTTCTCCTTTTTTGGAATTAGTTTTTATGTTTTTTTTGTTTGTTCATCATTTGCCATTTTTCACTCTGGCTATCGCTTTCTGCTCCTGTCAAATCAAAGATTTGGAACGTCGCCTATCAACAGTTGCAAAATGTCAAATTCATCATTTGCCATTTTTCACTCTGGCTATCGCTTTCTGCCTGTGCAATCGGAGATTGCTGCATTCCTTTCGCTTCGCTACAGTCATAACGGCGGCTATCTAAGGTCTGCGTAATAGCCAAACTCATCGTTTGTCTATTACTTCGCACAGTTCTGCCCTCGCTTTGCTCAACGTGGCAGGTCTGCCTACGTTTCGCTTTGCTCGGGTTTTCCAAACATGCACCAAGTCGAGACTCTATCGATTTTTACATCAACAAATTGTCCGATTTCATATTTATTATCATCCATTATATGAACAACCTTATTATTCCCCGCTCTTCCTTGATAAACGCCGTCTTTTACGCCATCTATCAACACTTCAAGCGTTTTTCCAATATATTTTTCATTAGATTTCAAAGTCGCTTCTTTAACTTTATCATTCAAAATTTGAAGCCTTTTTTTCTTAACATCGTCCGCAATAAATTTATCTACCATTTTCCCTGCAGGAGTGAAAGGACGAGGAGAATAAGCCGCTGTATTTGAATAATCCAATTGAAGTTCATCAATCATTTTTAAGGTGTCGTTAAATTCTTCCTCGGTTTCCCCTGGGAAACCTGCAATAAAGTCGGATGTTATTGCAACATTTTCAATATTATCTCTAATTTTTTTAACAATAGCGCTATATTGAGCAACATTGTAGCGTCTGTTCATTTCCTTTAAAACTTTATCATTGCCTGATTGCATTGGAATATGGAAGCATTCGCAAATTTTTGATGAATTTTTAACAACATCAATAACTTCATCCGTAATATCGGTCGGATAAGAAGATGTGAAGCGAATTCTGAACTTTCCATCAATTTTATCCAATTCTTTTAACAATTTAGCGAAATTAACGTCGCCCTCTAGGTTTTTGCCGTAGCTATCAACGTTTTGCCCCAATAAAGTTATTTCTTTATAACCTTGAGATAGGATTTCTTTTGCTTCTTTAACTATAGCTTCAATTGTTCTGGAGCGCTCTCTTCCTCTTGTATAAGGCACTACGCAATATGAACAAAAATTGTCGCAGCCCTCCATAATCGGAAGCCAAGCGTTAATTGAGTCCACTCTATCAATTTTATAATCATTTTCAACAATTTCTTGGTTGGATGTAGCGCAAATTCTCTTTTCTTCAATTTCTTTTAAAAGTTGAGGCAATTGAAAAATATTTCTCGTGCCGAAAACAAGGTCAACATAAGGAAATTTTTTCAATAATTGTTCTTTTTCAAGCTGCGCAACACATCCGCAAATTGCGATTTTAATATTTCTATCTTTATGATTTTTCTTGATTTTATTCCAATAACCAAGCTTTGAATAGGCTTTATCTGTTGACAATTGCCTGATTGCGCAAGTATTAACTATAAATAAATCAGCTTCTTTTTCGCTTTCGGTCGGATGATAATCAAAATGCGACAACATCCCTTTTATTCTTTCGGTATCAGACTTATTCATCTGACAGCCAAGAGTTTCAATATATAATTTTTTCATTTTTTCTCACTTGTTTTTATTAAATAATTTTTGAACCTGCGATGTGTTCAAGTCTTTCCATTCTTTCACGCAATGCGCCTTTTGGAGCATAGTATGGATCAACTGTCATGATTTTTGCAGCAATATTCGGATAGAAATAAATAAATTTTAATTCACTATCTGTCAACGGTTTTTGAGTATGAACATTGGCATAACGAGCAAGTTCAAGGATGTTTCTTGCTTCGTCCTCATCGTGGAATTCTAGTTCAAGATTATGGAACACATTTCTAAAACCTTTAATTCCTGCGTATTCTCCAACCGTTATCATTCTTCCTGTTTCAATGATTTCAGGTTCACCCCTGCCCAATTCTTCATAATCATATAATTCATAATTTCTTCTATCTTTTAAAGCGCCATCAGCATGGATTCCTGATTCATGCGCAAAAGCGTTATCACCAACTGCCACTTGGTTCATAGGAATTGGAACACCAAAAGCATAGGAAGTATATTTTGCCAATTTCCAAGCTTTAGATAGGTCAATTTGCGGATCGATATGGTATTTATCTTTAAATCCGCTTGATTTTTTGATTGCTAAAATACAAGAAACCAAATCCGCATTTCCAGCACGTTCTCCCATGCCATTAATTGCAGTATTAATCCAAGCGTCAACTCCTGCGTCTATTGCAGCTTTTGCGCCCATAACAGAACATGCTGTTGCCATGCCTAAGTCGTTATGAAAATGAAGCTCGATATCCATTCCCGTTTCGCAAGCAAGTCTATAAATCCTATCATAAGCCGTTTGAGGGTCGTCATAACCCAATGTATCGCAATAACGAAAACGAGTTGCACCATATTTTTTGCATTCTTTAGCATATTTTATTAAATAATTTATATCAGAACGAGAAGCGTCTTCGGCGTTCACACCGATTGATTTTGCGTTTTGGTTAATTGCTTCGTTTATTGCTTCAAGAGTATCAGCCAAAACATCATCAGGAGTCTTTTTGCCTAAATATTTTCCGTTAATCATTTGTTCTGATGTACTTTGAGACATGTTTATATGTTGAAGTTTTGGAACATTTCTGAATGATTCGACTACATCAGGCTTAATCGCTCTCATCCAGCCTGAAAGACGGGTTTTATTAATAACCCCACGCTCAACAAGCTCAAGATTACCATTTAGATAGTTAAGTTCGTGTTTTGTGGTTGGAAAACCAAACTCACTTTGGGTTATACCCATTTCGTTCAACATTAAATTTATAATTGTTTTTTGTAATTTTGCCAAACCCAATCTTGAAGTTTGAACGCCATCTCTATTAGTTACATCTACAAATTTTATATAATTCATAATTCCCCAAAATTAGCTATAAAATGATTATATCACAATATAAAAATATGAAAAATTAAGTATTATTAAGAAAAAAATTTTTGTGCTTGCATTATTTTATAAATGGGGTAGAATGATTATATCAAAACGATATTATGAGTTAATATCCTTTGTGAGGAAGAATGAAAGTTAATTTAATAGATTGTTGCAAGCCAAAGCGCAAGTTTAGTCCCGCATTTTCGGGAAACTCGGAAGAAAAGAAGCCGAGAATTTTAGTCAAGCATTATGAAACTATGCCTGACGACGTTCTTGAAAGATTGAGCCTGATTAAAGCTCAAGCACAAGTAGAGAAGAGTGCAAAAATGCGTGTGCTTAAAGCCATACCTCTAGTCGGTGCAACAATTTTAACTACAAGTATAGCATTATCCCAACCCGGAAAATTATCAGCCAAGGCTGCAAATGGGTTGGGATTTTTAGCTCTAACAGGAATTGCTACTAAATTAGCTAATTTTGTTAACAAGAAAAACGAAGCCAAAGACAACAAAGAAGCTGCTTTAAGAAGCATGGCAGCTATTGGCGGCGTGTTTATTGGAGCAGCTGCTCTAGCTAAAGGAAAAGATGTAGTTAGCAAAGCTCTTCCAAATTTAACTAACTTTATATCAAAAGACGCCACTAAATTAGCTAATGAAATTGATACAAGCAAATTTGGCGATTTCTTTAACAAAACAATTAATCCTATTCTTGAAAAAGATAAATCAAAATTAGCCCTAGCCCTTACTCCTGTTGCAACTTTAGCTACTTCATTATTGGCAGGATTTGGCTTATCAAAAGGCATTGCAAAAGATTTATCGCAAAAAGCTAAAGAAAATTATGTTCAAGGCAAGCTTGAAAATAAAGAATACGTTAAAATTGGGCTTCCTGCTTCAGTTTTTGAAGGCTAAAAACCATGCTTGATTTTCTTTTTGCATTTTTAGGCGGCGGAATTGGCGCAAGTTTAAGACATTTCATTAATCTTGTTTTATCAAAATTAAATCTTCCTTTTGCAACATTTAGCGCAAACATAATCGGCTGCTTTATTTTAGGATATATTTATAGCTTAATTTTACATAAATATAATATTCCACCCCAATTAAAATTATTTTTAACAGTCGGATTTTTGGGCGGACTTACAACTTTTTCAACTTTCATTCAAGAAAACTTTATATTTTTAAAAGATGAAAAAATAGTCTATTTTCTTTTATACACGCTTCTTAGCTTGTGCGTGGGTCTTTTATTTTTCTATTTTGGTTATAATTTAGCAAAATAATAAATTGTTACAAAATTGCAAAGAAAATAAATTGGAATAAAATTATAATATGGGAAATTTAAAAAGTTATACATATAAAAGATGGTATGACAAAAAACCTTATGCAGACAAGGTTTTAGACATTTTGAAACAATTGTCCATACAATCACATTATGATATTGCTCGAGAAGTTTTAAAAGTTATTCAAGCAATTAAAGAAAATGCTCAAGAACTTGATGAAGCACCTCTAAGCCTTGGAATAGAGCGAGTTATGGGCTTATATTCTCAAGGATATAAAAGAAGATGGTATGATAAGAATTTACCAATAAACAGAATTTTTAAAAGTGCGTCATGCTTAAAAGATGAGGATTTTCAAAACATAATGCAAGGCATGTGCAACAGTTTAAAGGAAGATGATGAAAAATAAAGAAGATATAATTAAGGATATGCAAGAAGTTATCTATCAAATGAAAATTGATGATATTGAAGAAAATCCTGATAGTGAATTTGAAATGTTTGATTGCAGCGCTTGTGCTAAGGAAAAACCTCTAGCCGGCTCTATTCAATACTCAAAATACAGACTATGCAACGATTGCGTGTTGTTGTATGAATTAGCGTTGAAATTAGGCAAAGTTCAAAATATTGATGAATTTTTATTGAAAACCGAAGACAACAGGCTTCAAACAATGATAGATTTTATTAAAAAAGACGAGTTAAAAGAAAAAAATTAATTATGCAAAAAATTATATTACTGGGCTCAACCGGCTCAATCGGCACCCAAACCTTGGAAGTTGTTGAAAAATTAGAAGATTTTGAAATTTACGCTCTTAGCTGCGGAAGAAATATTAAGCTTTTGCGTGAACAAATTAAAAAGTTTTCGCCAAAAAAAGTTTGTGTGCAAAACAGAGAAGATATTCTATCTTTAAAGGAAGAATTTAAAAATATTGAATTTTTGTATGGCGAAGAAGGGCTAATAGAGCTTGCTAATGACGATAATTATGATATATTGGTTGTTGCAACAAATGGAATTGTTTCTGTTCGAGCAACGATTAGTGCTATTAAAAATAAGAAAAAAATAGCTCTAGCCAACAAAGAAACCCTCGTTATGGCAGGCGATATCGTAACTAAAATAGCCAAGGAAAACAATGTCGATATTATTCCGATTGATTCAGAACATTCTGCGATTTTACAATGTTTAAATTCGCTTGATAATAAATTGGCTTCAAGGCTTTGGATAACGGCTTCGGGCGGCCCGTTTTTGAATAATTCAAGAAAAGAAATGGAAAGTTTTAGCGCAAAAGAAGCTTTAAATCATCCTCGTTGGGCAATGGGAAAAAAAATAACGGTTGATTGCTCAACCCTTGTAAATAAAGGGCTTGAGGTTATTGAGGCGCACCACTTGTATGATTTTAATTATGATAATATTAAAGTTGTTATACATCCGCAAAGCCTTGTGCATTCTATGGTTGAGTTTGTTGATGGTTCTTTTTTAGCTCAAATGGGCGTGCCATCTATGCACATTCCTATTCAATATGCCTTGACTTATCCAAACCGCCTAAAAGGCATTAAAACCGATAGTTTCAACATTTTTAACAGAACTATGAAATTTTTAGAACCTGATTTTGAAAAATTTCCACTTTTAAAAACAACAATTGAATGCGGAAAAATGGGCGGAATCATGCCTGCCGTTTTAAATGCGGTCAACGAGGTTGCTGTTTATAAATTTTTAGATGGAAAAATTAACTTTTTAGATATTGAAAAGATGATTTTAGACGAATTAGAACATACAACAAACCTCAAAAACCCTGATTTAGAAACGATTTTCGAGGTTGATAGAGAAATTAGAAAGCGCTTAGGTTAATATCCAAGCGCTTTTAATTCTTTTTGGAATGGTGAAATTTCAACCAATTTTTCAATAATTTTTGGAATATGATAAAGAGCATAATCAACTTCTTCATCCGTTGTAAAACGAGATAGAGAGAAGCGAATAGAGCCGTGAAGCGTTGTAAACGGAACTTTTTGAGCCCTTAAAACGTGAGATGGGTCTAATGAACCTGATGTACAAGCGCTTCCTGATGAGGCATAAATTCCAACATCGTTCAAATATAACAAGATTAACTCGCCCTCGATATATTCAAAACCAATATTCGTAGTGTTTACAACCCTTTGGGCGCTTTTTGAATTTAATCTTGCGTTTTTAACGGTTGATAAAATTCCTTGTTCTAATTTATCTCTCAATCTTTTAACTTCTGTTAGTTCATAGTTGATGTTTTCATTTGCTTCTTTAGCAGCTTCCCCCAAACCCACGATATAAGGCGTGTTTTGAGTTCCTGCTCTTAGAGAATTTTCTTGATGACCGCCGTGCATAAATGGTTCAAACAAGTTTCCTTTTTTAACATACAAAGCTCCAACGCCTTTAGGAGCGTGGAATTTATGACCCGAAACAGAATAAAAATCGATATCTGTATTTTCTAATTCAATTTTGAATTTTCCTGCCGCTTGAACACCATCAATAAAAACTTTTGTGTTTGGATTAATCTTTTTAACTTCTCGAGCAATATCATACACAGGATAAATTGCCCCTGTTTCGTTATTAGCGTGCATTACGGAAACCAAAATCGTTTCGGGAGTCACTTTAGATAATAAATTATCAACATTCAACTCGCCATTCCCGTTAACCCCGACATAAGTAGCATTTAAGCCCTTTTTTTCTAAATATTGATAAGTATTTAAAACACAAGGATGTTCAACTTGGGTTGTGATTATATGATTATTTGTTGCGCTTTGATATTTTTCAACAACACCTTTAATAGCGGTATTAGCGCTTTCTGTAGCGCAAGATGTGAACAATATTTGTTTTTCATCACCAACACCAAAAAAGTCTGCCATTTGTTTTCTTGCTTTTTCAATAGCATTAGCGGAAATTCTTGCGCTATCATACATACTAGAGGGGTTTGCATAGTTTTCCTTTAAAAACGGAAGCATAGCATCTAATACTTTAGAATCCACACAAGTTGTTGCATTATTATCTAAATATACACTTTTCATAATTTACCTCTATTTTTCAACAGATAAAACGTTAATTTCTTCGTGAATTAATTCTTTCAATTTTGTTTCAACAAAGTTTTTAAGAGTCATTTTAGCGTTTGCGCAAGTTGAACAATGACCTTTTAATTTAACGTATACATTATTGTTTTCAACATTAACAAGTTCAATATCTCCAAAATCTTTTCTAAGCTCAGGAGCGATAACCGTTTCAATTATATTGTTGATTTTGATTATTTTTTGAACAGGAGAAAGTTCTGTTATTTCTTCTTGTTTAACGTATTTTTTTAAGATATTTAAAATATTTTCCTTACATCTTCCACAAGCAAGCCCTGCTGAAGTGATTTTGGAAATATCTTCCATAGTTTTTGCGCCATTTTTAACAATAGCGTCAACTATTTGTTGTTCGGTTACTGAAAAACAATGACAGATGATGTTTTGACCATCTTGTTTTTCATCATCTTCAAGCTCAGACCAATCTTCATCTTTTTGATAGTTCTTTAAAGCATCCTCCAGCGCTTCTCTTCCCATAACAGAACAGTGCATTTTTTCAGGTGGAAGCCCGTCTAATTCGTCTGCTATTTGTTTATTTGTGATTTTTTTAGCTTCATCAAGCGTTTTTCCAATTAACATTTCTGTTAAAATGGAACTTGCAGCAACTGCTGACCCACAACCAAAAGTCTGAAATTTGGCGTCTTTTATAACATTATTTTCAATTTTTAAATATAATTTTAATTTATCTCCGCAAGATAACGCTCCAGCTTCGCCTATAGCGTCAGCATTTTCAATAGAGCCCACGTTTCTTGGGTTTTTAAAATGATCTTTAACTTTATCTGAATATTCCCACATAAATATCACCTTATTATCTATAAAAATATTATAAATCAAAAATACTACTTGTATATGTAGAAAAAATGGTTTTTTAAGTGCATAATTTCATTATGGAAGATTATAACTATAATTCACTTGCTAATCAGCTATTAGAAAACGGCATAATTTCATCTAACGAGGGAAATTATGAGTTGAATTTGTCTAATAGTGAGAATTTTTTTGAAAAAGTTGAAGAAGATAATTTTCCTAAAACAGATATTGAAGAAAAACAAGAAACCCAACAAGCCCCACAAACAAGCCATAAAAGGCTAAATGAATATGATAGTGCGTTAATTAAAAATGCCTCAAATCCGATTGACGAAAATTTTAGCGATAAATTAAATATCGTTAAAAGATTTTTAGAATTTAAAAAAACAATGTTAGCAAAGGGCAAAATCGGCTTTATAGAATATCTTGAGTATAAATTTTTCCCAAGAATTTATAGAGCAAAACTTGTTAAAGAAGCAATGAACAAATTGCATTCTTTAAATATCAACGCAAATGAATTGTTAGATAAAACAATTCCTTACGGGGAAAACGAATCCAGATATGATAATTTAGTTAAATACTTAAACTATGCTAACGAACTTAATACAAAACTTCAAAAGAAATTTTAAATTTTAAACTAAACGATTTCATCAAAATTATTGCCTTCAACAATTTTTCTAAGATTTCTTTTGCTATTGAATGAATTTTTCTTAGAAACTGCTTGTTGATAAAGCATATTTAATTTTGAAGTTATAAACAATTCAGAATTATCTGAGCATGTACGTTTTGTGTACAAACTAAGATTGTCGTTGATAATGCTGTAATTTATTCCATTTATATTTGCCATTTTTACATTTTTCCAAAATTACGGGCGCATTTTCCATTATAAGAAAAAACCCTAAAAAGTCAAATTGACAAATGTAATATAAAATTTAAAAAAATTTTTACATTTCTTAATATTTATGACTCATTTATACCAAGTCCAAACAGCGCAAAATCATATTTAACAGGGTCATTTTCATCAAATTCTTTTAATTTTTGAGTTAGTTCATAAGCACTTTTAAAATCATTTTGTTTTCGATTCAATAGATTAAATTTTCTTGAAATCCTTGCTACATGCGTATCAAGAGGAATAATTAAATCTGATTTTTTAATATTTTTCCAAATTCCAAAATCAACTTCGCCATCTCGAATCATCCACCTTAAAAACATATTCAGCCTTTTCATAGCGGATTTATTTTCCGGCTTTGCCATCATAAAACAAAAGCCCGTTGAGGTTGGATTTTTACAATTGTTATAAAAATAATTTGTTATTTTATCATATCGATTTTTAGTTGAAAAAAGTTCCTCAAGTGAAGATTTATCAAGGATATAGAGCTTATTTAAAATATTTAACAATTCAATTAAATCAGCGGATTTTATAAATCTATATAAAAAATCATCCAAGTTATATTTTTTAAAATCGCAAATGAGCTCATAGGGGCTATCGCAAATTGAAAATAAAAAATCTAATTTCTTAATAAATAATTCTCTTTTTCCAAACGCAAAAAGCGAAGAAATAAAAGCCGAAATTTCAATATCCGCCTTGTTTTTAAACCTGTGCGGAAATTGAATAGGGTCGTTTTTTATAAAGTCTTTTGTTTCATATTTTTTAACTAAATTATCTAATTTTTCTTTCATTGCCATCATTTTCTAATGCCTTTAAAATAATTTTTAATTAAATTATCGCACTCTTCTTCCATTATTCCGCCTTTGATTAGGAGTTTTGAATTAAAATATTTATCCAATTTAACGGTTGAAAAGCCGCCATACAAGTTATCATAGCTTCCAAAATATAATTCACTTATTCGACTGTTTAAAATCGCCCAAGCACACATCGGGCAAGGCTCAAGCGTTACAAACATTTTAGCGCCCTCTAATCTCCAATTGTTTAATTTCAAATTAGCGGAATTTATCGCCAAAATTTCAGCGTGCGCTGTCAGTTGATTTAATTTTTCTTTTTTATTATGCTCAAGCGCTATAATTTCATCATTTTTTATAATAACAGCTCCAACAGGAACATCATTTTCGGATTTTTTCGCTTCATCCAGCGCAAGTTTCATATATTTATACAACATAGTCTTTAAATTTTAATGTCATGATAAATTCATCATCGTAATCAAGGTTAATATCGATGTTCATACCCTCGCACAAACCTTTAACGATATACAAGCCAAGACCCGTACCACGTGTGGTTCTTGTTAATTTTGAATCAAGACGAATAAATTTATCAAACAATTTTTCTTTATATTCTTTGCTTATTTTTTCACATTTATTTATAACTTTTAAAGTCGGAACATTGTTCACATTTTTAATTTCAATTTTAATCGGTTGATTATCAATATTATATTTTATAGCGTTGCTAATCAAGTTAACCAAAATTTGTTCTAATCTGTTTTCATCAGCCCAAACCCAAGGAAGATTATTGTCGTAATCGGTTATAAATTCAACATCTTTAACACTTAAATACTCAATTGCTCGAGTTGTTGAGTCAATTAAATCAACTTCTTGGATATTGAATTTTAAGCTATAACTTTCAAGTTCCGGAACAACAAGCAAATCCTCAACCATATCGGATAGTCGTTGGGCTTGTTGTTTTATAATTTGCAAGGATTTAATTCTTGTTTCCTCATCAACTACTATATCATGCCTTAAAAGCCTTGAAGAATAGCCAATAATGCTGGTTAGAGGAGTTCTGAACTCATGACTTGTTGCATTAACCAAATTTTCTCTATATTCATTCAACTTTTGAAGTTTGTGATTTTTTTGTTTTAAATCTTTGTATGAAATTTTAATTTTATTTGCCATATAGTTAAATTCTTTGGCAATGAAAATCGTTTCGTGCGGCGTGAAAGCGGATTTTATCAGGTGGATTTTTTTATCATAGTTACCTTTTGAAATAGCGGTTATACCCTTAAAAAGCTGTCTAATGTTGATGTATAAATAATAAGTATAAAGCGAGACTATGATTATTATTGAAAGAGCGGCTATACAAAGGCTTAAAATAATTTTAAAGCGAGCAGTATAGATTGTTCTATTTGTAACTTTTTTGGTTGTATCAACAATGATTGTCCAATTTGGTTTTTCTAATCTATAAAAGACTTTTGGGGTGTTTTTCTTATTGCCGAAATTTCCCTCTTTAGCTTTTGAATTAAAATCGAAGCCTTTCATCGTTTCTTCAAAATTAATATCTGGATTATTAGAAACAATCAGCTCTTTTGAGTCATTATCAACAATTAAAACATTTCTGTCTTTCGTGTCTTTGCCATTTAAAATAACATTAAAAATATTTATATTAATATGACCTGCTAAATAGTATTTATGTTGCTTGTCAATCGGCGAAAACAAGATTAAATCTTCTTCAACGGCTGTGTATTTCTTTTTTGGAATATCTTTAGCAGGAATTATTTTTAAATTTTTAAAAAGTTTCGTTTTTCCCTCTAAATCGCCAAAATATTCAACTTTTTCATATCCGTCGTGAATATAATTAAAGCCCGAAGCGATTTGATCCAATTGAGATTGACTTATTGAAACATAACCATTGATAGATGAGGCTACAAATTGAGAGATAAGCTTTGTGCTGTTTTCAAGCTCATTTCTAACACTTTGTTGAGAAATATTTGAAATAATTATCCCAATTGTGATAAACGGAATTAAAACCGCAACAATTAAAACGATAATTATTTGTTCAACTATTTTCAAATGTTTCATTAATTTTCCCCTAAATCGCCGAATGGAGTTAATTTATAACCAACATTCACAACTGTGTGAAGATATTTTGGATTTCTTGTATTTGATTCGATTTTTTGTCTTAAACCGCCAACATGAACTCTTACCATTCTAACATCTTCATTACTATCATAACCCCAAACCTCGTCTAACAAGGTCGCTAATGTCACAGGAGTGTTAATATGTTGCATTAAACAATATAATATTTCAAATTCTGTCGGAGTTAATTTAACTTTTTTATCCAATATCAAAGTTTCAAGACTATCGGGCAAAATCTCGATATCACCTGCTCTTAAAACTTCTTTATTGTTTTTTGTTGCGTTCGTATCGCCTCGTCTTAACAAAGCTCGAATTCTTAATAAAACTTCTTGAATTTCAAACGGTTTAACAAGATAATCATCCGCTCCGCAATCAAAACCTTGAGTTTTATCTTCCAGCGTGCCTTTTGCGGTCAGCAACAAAATAGGTTGATGAGGCTTAACCAGTCTTATATTTTTACAAACGTCATAGCCGTTCATTTTTGGCATCATAACATCCAATAAAATCAAGTCATAGTTGTTTTCAAGCGCTTTTTTTAAACCCTCAACGCCGTCAGACGCTGAATCAACAATATATCCGCTCTGCGAAATATCAAATGTCAACAATTCTCTAATTTGAGTATCATCATCAACTATCAATAATCTTTTATTAATTTTTTGCATTTATTTTATAACCTCAACATTAAAAATTTTATTCTCTCTTGAAACAATTTTAACCTTTGACCCACTTTTTATCTCGGAATCATCCAAACTTTTTGCTTGCCAAAGTTCATTATTAAATTTAATTTGCCCAATTCCATCAAGCGAAAACTTTTTACCGATATCTCGAGTTACAAGTGCATTTTTATCAATATAATTCAATAATTGCTTTTCTTTTTGGTTTTCTTTTTCCTCAATTTTATAGCAAGATTTAACCATAAAATAAAAAACAATATAAAAAGAAGGCAGCGTTATAAGTTGCAATTTATAATCAGTCGGAAATTTATATAAAATTATCATTTCAAAAATAAATGTAATAGCTAAGCTCATAAAAATCGGGCTTTTCTTCTTAAAATCAAGAAAAACAAAAAATAAGCCTATAATTGCACTTATTATATACATAAATCCCCTTATTATATAAAATAATTATAAATTTTAAAGCAAGGGTGTCAATTTATTTTTTTGATTTTTTGCTATCTTTATCGGGGTCATAACTTACGAATTCAACAATAACAATTTCCGGTTTACAATTAAATCGAAACGGAATTCCGCTCGTTCCAACGCCTTTTGAAATTACCATAGGGTTGGAAGTTTTTTTAATTAAGCCCGAAGCAAATTCTGAACCAAATTTCGATTTAACAAAAATCGGCCCCGCCAAAGGAAAATTAACCTGTCCGCCAAGAGTGTGTCCTGCTAGGATTAAATCTGTTTCATCCATAATATCAAAATATGAGTCGGGATTGTGCATAATAAGAATTCTTGGAATTGAGGTTCTTTCATACGCTAAATCAATTTCTTGATTTTGAGGTTTTGCATTATTTAAACCGATTATATCTATGTATTGATTGTTTGCAATAATTCTTGCGTTTGAATTATTCAAAACTCTAATTCCATTAAAAGTTAAATCCTGTGCGATTTTTTCGCCATCAACTTTCAAATCGGTTTCACCTAAAACCGCAAAAGTTGGAAGTTGAAGTTGTTTAATTTTTTGAGATAAAAGATTGATATTTATTATGTTGTTTTTGTTTGTATTTTTAACAATATCTCCACCAATTAAGATAATATTCGGATTTTCTTTTCTTATAGTTTTAGTTAATTTATCCAGCTTTTTAAAATCAGTCTTTTGATAATGCAAGTCTGAAACAAATGCGACTTTTAGACCTGTTAATCTTCTATCCTGAATTAAATATTTTGTCGCAGTTAAAGAATTAGGTTCAATCATAAACCCTTTAACAACAACAAAAACAATAATAACTATGAATATAACCAACTGTTTATTCATATAAAAATATTAACATTTAATGAAAATAAAATACATATATGATTTAAAAATCGTAGAAATTACGTATAATCAATTTGTTAAATATTTTAAGAGCTATTAAAAATTATGAGAGATGTTGAAGAAATAGAAAAAAATAAGTTTTATAAATATAGAATTGATGAGGATAATCCTGATTGGATTAAATGTATCACACGTCTTGCGCCGTTGTCACACAAGCCTTTCGATATTAGAACAGAATTTGAACGTGATGCAACAAGAATTTTACATTCAAGCGCATATAGAAGACTTAAGCACAAAACTCAAGTCTTTTTTGCAACAAACAATGACCATGTCTGTACAAGAATAGAACATGTAGGGCATGTTGCCAGTATATCAAAAACTATAGCCTCTGCTTTAGGATTAAACATTTCTCTTGTTGAAGCAATAGCATTAGGGCATGACCTTGGACACAGCCCGTTTGGACACCATGGCGAAAGAATTATTGAAAAAATTATGGAAAAACATAAGTTTAATCAAAAATTCTGGCATGAAAAAAATTCTTTAAGATTTATAGATTATCTTGAAACCTTGCCTAATTATTGCGGTTTTAAGGAAAATATGAACTTAACTTATGCCGTTAGAGATGGAATAGTCTGCCATTGCGGCGAAGTTAATGAAAATAATATCAAACCGAGAAAAGAATATATCGACCTTGAATTAATTGAAAAAGGAAAATATATGCCTTTTACTTACGAAGGCTGTGTTGTTAAAATTTCCGATAAAATCGCATATTTAGGACGAGATATTGAAGATGCTTATAATTATAAATTTTTTGATAAAGACGATATGTTAACCCTTAAACAGCTTGCTCAAGAGGTTGTTAAGAAAAAAATTAAGTTCAAAGATGTTAACACATCATCATTAATTCACGAATTTATTACAAATTTATGCAAAAATTCAAACCCCGAAGTTGGTTTGACTTTTTCAAAAGAACACTACGATATGATGAACAAAATCAAAAAGTTCAACTATCAAAAAATCTATTCAAATGAGCGTTTTAAACCGTTTATGAAATATGCTCAGCTTGTTATAGAGGCAATTTTCGACTTTTTATTGTCATATTATGATTCATTCAACACAATCCATAAACTTCAAAAATATTCAAAATTCTACCCGACTTTAGCTTTTGATTTTTCAGATTGGCTGATTAAATATTCAAATATTGACGAAAAAACGCACAGATTGAGAAAATATAGAAATAAAATTATATATAATATTGAAGATGTTATGGATTATAAACAAGCAATAATAGACTATATTTCAGGCATGTCCGACACTTATGCGATTAAAGCTTTTAAAGAATTGACGGAATTTTAGGCAATTATTTTTTTTATATGTTTTATAAAAGTATGAAATTTAATTTCAATACTTTCGATATAAAAAACAATATAGCTTTTCAAAAGAAATTAATGGCAAAATGCGCAATTCCAAAGGGAAACGGACAAAAAGAAGATTGCGCTATTTATTTGTTAGATAGGTCATTGCCTGAAGATAGATTTTATTATCAAAAAGCCAAGAAAGATAATCCGATTTGGAAAAATTCGCAATTTATTAATATTACAGATGAATATATATCAGACCCAAATGCCGACGCAGAGGGGGATTTAGACCTTAGCGAAACCGAATTTTACACAATGGAAGATTCAAGCGGAAATTGCATTGGGCATTGTGTTACCTATGTTGAAACTCCCGATACATCATATTATGATAAACCAACGCTTCATGTTGAATATTTAGAGAGAATTCCAGAAACCAAAGGGAACAAGGCTTTTGACTATAAATACATAGGGCAAACACTTTTGAGCTTTTTAGCAATGTCAGCCAAAAAACGAAATCTTGATAATCTTAATCTTTATATGGCAAAAAATTCAAACGATTTTTATCTTAGAAAATGTTTCTTCAAAAAAGAGTTTGATAGCCTGCAAGACGCTTATCTTGCTTCAAAAGATTATGATAAATTAATTGAAGCAAATAATAAAAATCGTGGAAATGCTATTGAATTTTTCGGATAATATTATTTTAATTCTTTAATCGCCTCAATAGTACATTCACGAGCCACATCCACTACAAAATCCATATCCTCTTTTTCAATAATAAGAGGTGGATTAAAATAGATAACATCGCCCAAAGGTCGAAGCAAAACGCCTTTTTTAAGCGCTTTTTTATAAATTTGATAGCCAAGACGATAGTTTGAATTAAAATGAATTTTATTTTTCTTATCATCAACAAGTTCAATAGCGTTAATTAGCCCAATAGAGCGAACTTCGCCCACATTATCAAGGTTTAAAAATTTTTCTTTAATCAAGTTGTTAAAATATGGAGTTTTTTCCTTTAAGCTTTCTTGAATTTCGCCTTTATCCAATATATCCAAAACAGCAAGCGCACAGCTTGCGCCCAAAGGGTTTCCGGCATAAGTGTGAGAGTGCATAAAAGCTTTATGTTTAAGATAATCATCATAAAAAGCTTCATAGATTTTATCTGTCGTAATAGCAACAGCCATAGGCATATAACCGCCTGTTAAGCCCTTTGAAAGACACATAATATCAGGGCTAATGTTGGCATGATTAACCGCAAACATCTTGCCTGTGCGATAAAAGCCTGTTGCAATTTCATCAGCTATTAAATGAACATCATATTTATCACATAATTTTCTTAATTTTTCAAGGTATAAAGCAGGATATATCTTCATTCCGGCACTTCCTTGCAAAAGGGGTTCAACAAGAATAGCGCAACATTCATCAGCGTATTTTTCAAATGATTTCTCAGCATAACAAAAACATTCGCAAGAACAATTATCACGATTTTTATTAAACGGGCAATGATAACAATCAGGCGCTTTTATATGAGTTACATCCATTAAAATGGGTTTATAAATTTCAGTGTAAAGGTCGCATGCCCCAACGGAAAGTGCGCCTATTGTTTCGCCGTGATATCCGTCCGATAGCGCCATAAAACGCTTTTTATTCGGTTTTCCGGTTTGTTGAAAATATTGAAAAGACATTTTCATAGCCATTTCAATAGCGCTTGAACCGTTATCAGAAAAATTAAACTTGCTTAAACCCTTTGGAAGCCTTTTAACTAGGCGCATGCAAAGTTCGATTATTCCTTTATGAGAAAAATTAGCAAAAATAACATGTTCAAGTTTATCAGCTTGTTTTTTTAAAGAAGCTGAAATAGTTGGATTGCAATGCCCCAAAAGATTGCACCACCAAGAAGAAACAATATCTTTATAGCATTTTCCATCCACATCGTATAAATTTATGCCCTTGCCATGGTCAATTACAATCGGCTCAAGCGTTTCATAGTCTTTCATTTGAGAACAAGGGTGCCAAATATATTTCAAATCTTCTTCAACGTAGTTAATATTTTCCATAAGTTTTCTCCATTTATAAGATTTATTTTATCACTTTAAAAAATTTTAAAGCCAAAAATCCAAAAATAAATGCAATTAAACTTATTAAAATTAAAACAAATTTCACACCTAAGTTTTGGGCTAAAAATCCAAAAGGAATGAGCAGCAATGAGCCAATTGCTAAAGTAAAACCTTGAATAACTCCGCTTATTGTGCCGCTTGCTTTAACGGTTTTACAAGCGTACGCTAGGATTGCACCTGCTTGCAATAATATAAAAAATCCGATAGAGATTATTGAAATTGTTGCTAAAAATTTTGAGATATTTAAAAAATAAAATGTTAATAATAATATAGGTAAAATTGGGGTAAAAGATAAGAATATCAAGCCATTTAGCTTTGTGTATTTTTCAATTTTAGAACTTATTATCATAGATAATCCGCCCATAACGAAAAATAGGGTCATGATTAAACCAACATTTGTTAAACTAAATCCATAATCTTTTAAAAGAAAAGGAATATAAGTTCCAAAAGACATAACCAGCGCCGCTTTTGTTATGGTTATCAAAACCAAAAACATGCAAACTTTATTTTTAATTATTTCTTTTATAGCTTCAAAAAAATCTGTTTTTTCATTTTT
The DNA here is from genome assembly GCA_934667125.1 of uncultured Candidatus Melainabacteria bacterium. Classification (GTDB taxonomy): domain Bacteria; phylum Cyanobacteriota; class Vampirovibrionia; order Gastranaerophilales; family Gastranaerophilaceae; genus RUG14156. Next base: position 411,151 of record CAKULF010000001.1, read on the forward strand.
AATTTTTGTTATTTTTGGAGTTATAAAATAAACCAAAAGGCAGACCACAAGCCCAAAAAGCGAGATATAAATATAATTATTTTCTTTTAAATTTTTTAAAACAAAAGTTGATAAATATGGTCCAAACGAATAACCGATTGTTCCAAGCCCCAAAAATATTCCCATCGCTTTTATAAGATTTGAACTGCATTGCTTTAAAATAAGCGTGGCTTGAGGATGAAAAGAGGCATTTCCCGCTATAGCCAAAACCAAAAGCAAGGTTAAAACAACGGGGTTCGGGCTATAAAATGCCAAAGGAAAAAACAAGGAACAGACGATTATTCCAAGAAAAATGAATATTCTTTTAACGGTTTTATCTGAAATATAACCGAAAACAGGCTGCAAAAAGGAGCAAAGACTGTGGCTAAGGGCAATCACAATGCTTATTGTTGCAAGATTTATCCCTAGTTTTTCAGATAAATAAGGGTATAGCGGAATTAAAATAGCAGCATAAAGATCCAGTGCAAAATGCCCAAGACCACACCCTATCAAGGCTTTTTGCGAATTATTCATTTAGCGCTTTCCTTAAAATTCCGTTATGTTTATTTAAAATTTCTTCGCTCGTTTTAAAATCAATCCCTTTTTTAATCATCAAAACAGCGTTTTTCACTTTCCAATTGTTATTTTTAAGGATTTCTCCGGCTTTATTTTCATCTATATCAGTCAAATCCACAACAATCTGAACCGCCCGTTTTTTAAGCTTGATATTAGTCGCTTTAACATCAATCATATAGTTTTCATAGGTTTTTCCGATTTTTACCATTGAAGCAGTCGTTAACATATTCAAAACCATTTTTTGCGCCGTTCCTGCTTTCATCCTGCTAGAGCCCGTTATAGCTTCTGCGCCAACAACAGGAACAATTGAAATATTGGCTTCTTTTATAATTTTTGCTTGTTTATTACAAGTTAGGGCGACGATTTTTGCTTGTTTTTCTTTAGCACCCTTAGCTACGCCCAACAAATAGTTCGGGTTTCCGCTTGCCGAAATTAAAACCACCGTGTCATCTTTATCTAAAACTTTTGAGTTATTATAGCCAAGCTCAAAATCATCCTCAGCCCCTTCTATAGCGTTTCTTAAAGCACTGTCGCCTCCTGCTATAATTCCTATAACCATTGAATTATCAACTCCAAAAGTCGGAGGACATTCTGAGGCGTCTAAAACTCCCAATCTGCCTGATGTTCCGGCTCCAAAATAATATAATTTTTTATTTTTCAAAAAGCTATCAACTATAACATCAACTGCTTTTGCGATGTTTTCCGTTTCTTTTTCAACAGCAAGCGCAACTAGCTTATCTTGGTCATTTATCTTTTTTACAACATCCAAAGTTGAAATTATATCGATATCTTTGGTGTTTTCATTTCGATTTTCGGTTATTATTTTTTGCATAGATTTATTATATAGATTATAATTTTTATATGCAAGAATTGAAAAACAAAAAAGTTATAGGTTTGATGTCGGGTACATCTTGCGACAGTATTGACGCTGCGTTTTGTATTGTTAAGCCTGATTTTTCGGTTGAACTTATTAAGGGGATTAATTTTCCTTATCCAAAAGAAATTCGGGATATAATTTTTGAAGCTTTTAGGGGCGAAATTAATATTAAAGATTTATGCAAATTGGATTTTTTAATCGGGGAATGCTTTGCTCTTGCTTCAAATGAGTTGATTAAAAACTATGGAAAACCTGATTTTATAGCAAGTCATGGGCAAACGGTTTACCATTTTCCATTTGATGAAAAAATTGGAGGATTATCTTCAAAAAGCACAATGCAAATCGGTCAAAGCGCAATAATAAGCGCAAAAACGGGCTGCAAGGTTATTTCAAATTTTAGAGAAGATGATATAGCTTATGGCGGAAACGGTGCGCCATTAGTTTGTTTTGCGGATAGCAAGTGGTTTAAAAATTCTCTTGTGCAAAATATCGGCGGAATTTCAAACGTGACGGTTGTGGCGGATGATTGCCCTGTTTTTGGTTTTGACAATGCTTGCGGAAATATAATGATAGATTATTGTGTTAATAAATTTTTTAATCAAAAATACGATAAAGATGGCGCTATCGCTTTAAGCGGAAAGATTGATGACAAGTTTTTATCAGAACTTTTAAAAGATGAATATTATTCTAAATTTCCACCAAAAACAACAGGAAGAGAGCACTTTTCAAAAGAATATATTGAAGAAAAATTAAAATTTGCGCCGAACGAAAAGCAAGATGTAATAACAACTTTAGCTTATTTATGCGCAAAAACAATAACAGATAGCTATAATAATTTTGTTTTTAATAAAACCACCCCCAAAAACGTTATAATCGGGGGCGGTGGAAGCTACAACAAAGCAATAATGAAGTTTTTAAGGGAACTTTTGCCCAATAATATTGAATTAAAAACCCATGAAGATTTCAACATTTCAAACAATTATAAAGAAGCTATGGCGTTTGCCCTACTTGGATATTGCAGATACTATAACCTTGAAAACAATGTCCCATCTTGCACAGGAGCTAAAAAAGCCGTTTCAATGGGCAAAATCACGGGTTAGCTTATAAACAAGTGTTTTTATCCTCAAAATAACCTTGCTCATGTTTACATACAGGGCAAATTTTTGGCGCAGCCTTTGCCACAACTTGGTTTCCGCATTTTGAACATCTCCAAGTGATTTCAGTATCTTTTTTAAAAATTTCATCACTTTCAAGATTATATAAAAGTTTGATGTATCTATCTCTGTGAGTTTTTTCAATTTGGCGTACGCTTTCAAAAACTCTTGCTATGTCTTGAAAACCCTCTTCCATGGCGGTTATAGCATATTCTTTATACATTGAAGTATATTCAAAATCTTCCGCTTCGATTGCGTCTTTTAGGTTTTTGCGAGTCGAATTAATTTTATTATCATTTAATAATTTATACCAAATTTCAGCATGCTCTTTTTCGTTGTTTGCCGTTTCTTCAAAAATTTTGCCAATTTGAATAAAGCCATCATCTTTTGCTTTTTTAGAAAAAAATGTATACTTATTTCTTGCCTTAGATTCGCCTATAAAAGCGTTTTCAAGGTTAATTTTTGTTTTTGAATTATTAAAATCCATAATCTTCTCTCCTTTTTCTATATGAAAAAGGATTTATGAACGTTTATCAATTAGCTACCTTACTATTTAACAAGCTGAAATATGGATTTTTTATTTTCTTTTTTTATGTCGGGAAGCTCGTAACATTCTATACATCTTGCTTCATAGCTTTCATCTCCGCCTATCATAATAAGAGGAGAATTTTTATCTGCCGGTTTTCCATTTATTAGTCGCTGAGTCCTTGTAGCGTTATCTCTTCCGCATTTCATGCAAATAGCATGTAATTTATCAACAGAAGTTGCAAGGCACATCAATTCAGGCATTGAGCCAAATGGTTCAGCTTTAAAATCTAATTCAAGACCAGAAGCAATAACTCTTTTTCCTTGTTGCATAAGATAATTGATTATTTTTACGATGTTAGAATCAAAAAATTGAAGCTCATCAAAAGCTATAACCTCGTTATCTTTAATTAAAGACATAATTTCAATAGAATGTTTGATTTTAATTGCTTCAACTTGAAGTCCGTTTCTTGATTTGATACAAGCCGAATTTTCCCTTGTATCAACGCTTGGAGAAAAGACTATTACTTTCTTTTTTGCTATTTTTGCCCTATTAATTCTTCTTAAAAGTTCCTCGGTTTTTCCGCAACTCATAGGTCCAACTATAAGCTCAAAGCAATAACTTTCCATTATCCCCCACAAAATTCTAGTCTTTATATTATTGTAAAATAAAAGTAGATTAATTTTTAAGAAATCAAAAAAGATTTAACAATATTTTATATTTAATTTATATTCAACTCTTGAGCAATTAAATAGCAGGGTCTTCCTTTAACTTCAAGAAGAATTTGCCCAATGTATTCGCCTATTATCCCAATACAAAGGATTTGAATACCTTCTATAAAACTTGTCCAAACTTTGAAAAATTCAATATCATAAAATAAATTAACATTAAATAATTCTTCTAAAAAGATTAAAAATGCAACAGTAAAACTGCCTAAAGAGATTACTATTCCAACAATAAAGACCAATCTCAACGGATATGTACTATAAGAAAAAATCCCGTTTAGCGCAAGTCTAAACAAGCTGATTAAGGAGAATTTGCTTTGCCCGTATTCTCTTTCTTTAACGTCGAAGTGGATGTATTTTGTTTTTAAGCCGAGCTCTGAAAATAATCCTCTTAAAAAGATGTTTTTTTCTTTAAAATGAGAAATTATATCAAGCGTTCTTTTAGATATTAAGCGGTATTCAGAGTGATTTGGCTTTAATTTAACACCCATCCAGTTAATAAAAACATAGAAAAATTCAGATAATAAGCTTTTAATTATTCCGTCTGTTTTTCTGTTGTTTTTAACCCCTGCAACAATGTCATAGCCTTGTTTATAGCTTTCAACAAATTCAGGAATTTTTGTTATATCTTGCTGCAAATCCGCATCAATTGTTAAAGTCATATCAGCGCCAAGTTTTCTAACTTCGTCATAGCCTGCTAAAATAGCGGATTGGTTTCCGAAATTTCTTGTAAATTTAACCCCTTTAACTTGGATTTTTGATGTTTTAGAGCATTCGTTTATAATTTCCCAAGTCTTATCTTTAGACCCGTCATCCACCAAAAACAAGTAGCTATCAGAAGAAATTTTAAATGTATTAATTAGGCTTAAAACGACTTTTTCAAGCTCGTTTATCGTTTTTGAAATAACTTCTTCTTCATTAAAACAAGGGATAACTATTGCAAGTTTTGGTGTCAACATTTTTGCCTCTATAACTATTCTTATATTTAAAATATCACAAAAATTTTCTAACCTAAAGCTTTAACTTCGATTTGCAATTTATCTTTAAAATTAGCTAAAATTTCGTTTTGAACATTTCCATCTAAATCAACCCAAAGGTGGTTACTTGTAAGCATTTGATATTTTTGCGGAGTATTATCCAAATCATTTGCGCTAAATTCAATTACAACAGGGTTTTCGCCTTTATATTTAGCCAAAAGTTCTTTTAAATAGATATTTTCTTCCATTTCAAGATGTTGAAGCATTTTAATCGTAACCAAATTAACGTTTTCAATCGGTTTAACTTCGTTAACTATTAGATTTATTTCTTCATCTCTTATGTTTACTTTTGCTTTTAAAATCACTTTTTGATCGGATTGAATTAATTCGCCAAAACTTTCAACAACCTTAGGAAACACAACAAAACCGATTCTGTCCGTTAAATCTTCAATTGTGCCTGTTTTAATGAATTTAGAAGGGTCTTTTTTGGTTGGTTTTTGAATAACTTGAGATAACAAACCGCAAAGAGTTATCGTGCTATCTTGCACAGGATTTTCTTTAACATCTGAAATTGTTTTTGTTGTTATGTATTTTAAAGTGTCTTTAATGCTTTCTAATGGATGAGATGTTACATAAATTCCCATCAATTCTTTTTCAAATTGCTGAATTTCGCTATCTGTAAATTCATCGTCCGAACTTCCCATCATTTTAAAAGTCGGGATATTAAAGTCTTCTTGCGCTTCAGCAGAAATCGCACTAAACAGGCTAACTTGACCTGAGGATTTTGCTCTTGCGGAATTTTGCACAAATTCAACCGCTGAATCGATATTATTTAAACATTGTTTTCTTGATTTTTCGATTGTTGAAAAAGCGCCTGCTTTAATCAAACTTTCGAGCGTTCTTTTATTTAAACATTTAGAATCGACTCTTGAACAAAAATCATAGAAACTTTCAAAAGGTTTTTCTTTTCTTTCTTGTTCAATTTGTTCGATAACCGCTTCGCCAACGTTTTTAATTGATGCAAGACCAAAACGAATGTTGTTGCCATCAGGCGTGAATTGAGAATTAGAATGGTTAATATCAGGCGGTAAAACCTCAATTCCTTGGCTTTGACATTGTAAAATGTATTGTTGAGTTTTTTCTTGTTTATCACAAACAGAAGTTAACATTGCACACATAAATTCAACAGGATAGTGTGCTTTTAAATATGCTGTTTGATAAGCAACGAAAGCATAAGCAGATGAGTGGGCTTTGTTGAAACAATATTTTGCAAAACTTTCAATTTGTTCAAAAAGTGCTATTGCTTTTTCTCGAGGCATATCATTTTTAGCAGCGCCCTCAACAAAAATTTCCTTTTGCTCAGCCATTTGTTGAAGCTTCTTTTTACCCATCATACGACGAACCATGTCGGCGCCGCCTAGTGTGTAACCTGCTAAAGTTTGGAAAATTGCCATAATCTGCTCTTGATAAACAATTGTTCCGTATGTTTCTTTTAAAATGCTCTCTAACAAAGGATGAGCATATTCAACCTTTTGACGACCGTGTTTTCTATCAACGAAATCGTCAATCATGCCTGCTTCAATCGGCCCTGGGCGATACAAAGCAACAAGAGCGCCAATATCAGCAAAAACACTAGGTTTCAATCTTTTAACCAGTTTTTTCATACCGCCAGATTCAAGCTGGAACACAGCGTCCGTGTCGCCACGAGAAAGTAATTCAAAAGTTTCTTTATCATCAAGCGGAATTCTATTAATATTAATCCACTTGCCCGTTCTTTCTTTAACAAGGTCAAGCGCATCACGAATAATCGTTAAAGTTTCAAGCCCCAGAAAGTCCATCTTCAAAAGACCGATTTTTTCAATCCCAGCCATAGGATACTGCGTTTCAGTCGATTTTTCTTTTGATAATGTAACGGGAATAATCTCGCTCATTGGTTTTGGAGCAATGATAACCCCTGCAGCGTGCGTGCCTGTTTGGTTTTTCAAGCCTTCCATGTGAAGCGCTTCATCTACAAGGCTTTGAACTTGAGAATTTTCATCACAAAGTTTCTTTAATTCCATTCCGTCGCCAAGTGCGTCTTTTAACTTTGTTCCAGGGTTAGATGGAACCATTGCAGCCCAAGTATTAGCTTGAGAAAACGGAATATCATATACCCTGCAAACCGCTTTTAGAGCAGCTTTTGCAGCTAATGTACCAAAAGTGATGATTTGACAAACGTGGTCTTTTCCCCAACGTTCCGATACATATTCAATTACTTCCCCACGGCGTCTTTGGCAAAAATCGATATCGACATCGGGCATTGATATACGTTCGGGGTTTAAAAATCTTTCAAACAAGAGTTTATGTTCAATCGGGTCAAGTTCCGTAATTCCAAGAGAATATGCAACAATACTTCCTGCGGCTGAACCACGCCCAGGGCCAACGGGAATTCCGTGTTCTTTTGCCCAGTTAATAAAGTCCCAAGTCAACAAGAAATAAGCAGGGAAGCCCATCTGGAAGATTACGCCTTTTTCATATTCGTATCTTTCAACAATAGAATCGGGTATAGGGTCGCCATAGCGCTCTTTTAGACCTTTTACACATAAATAATCAAAATATGCTTTTTCATCATACCCCTCAGGGCATGGGAATTTCGGCAAATATTCTTTTGTTTTACCAAATTCCAACTTATCCATTTCAAAATTACATTTATCAGCAATTTCAACCGTTGTTTCAATACATTTGTTAAAATAATCCTCATCCATCCAAGAAAAGGCTTTTCTTAATTCATCAACGGTTTTCACGTAAAATTCGTTAACTGAAAATTTAAAACGATTAGGGTTAGCTTTTGATGATTTTGTTTGCTCGCACAATAATGTGTCATGCCAAGAAGCGTCTTGCGCTCTTAAATAGTGCGAGTCGTTTGTGATAACTGTTTTGACGTTTAATTCTTCAGCGATTTTCATCAACTCGGGATTAGAATCTTTTTGTTCTTTTAACCCGTGGTCTTGAAGTTCGATATAAAAATCATCCCCAAACAAATCTTTATAATATTTTGCTTTTTGATGAGCTTTTTCAATATTTCCGTCTAATATATTTCTTGCAACTTCCCCTTGAATACAAGCTGAAAGGCAGATTATATCTTCGTGATATTGTTCTAAAATTTCATGGTTAATACGGGGTTTATAGTAATAACCTTGAGTTGTAGCAATTGAATCAAGTTTACAAAGATTGTGATAGCCATTTTGATTTTTTGCAAGCAAAACAAGGTGATACATTGTTTTTTTGCTTCTATCTTCAATAACATCGCCCTCGCAAATATAAAATTCGCAACCAACAATCGGCTTAACATCTTGAATTTTCTTTTTTAATTCTTGAACATCCTCGCTTAACATGTGCGATAGCATTTCATTTTTTGCAATGAACATATCCGCACATCCATACATAACACCGTGGTCAGTGATTGCAATAGCAGGCATGTCGTTTTCAGCAGCGAACTTATAAAAATCAGGAATTTTTATTGCGCCATCCAATAAGGAGTATTCGGTGTGTATATGCAAAGGAACGTATTTCATAATTAAATTTTATCATGTTAAAAAAATAGATGTTGTAAATATATATTAAGCGGCGAAAAAATGCTCTATTATTATCTTTAGCCCGATTAATATTAAAATTATTCCGCCTGATATTTCGGCTTTTGTTTTGTATTTTGTTGCATAAATATTGCCGATTTTTACCCCAATAACCGACAATATAAATGTCGTTAAACCGATTATCACTATTGCTTTTAATATCGGGGTTTTTAACAATGCAAAAGAAAAACCAACCGCTAATGCGTCTATACTTGTTGAAAGAGCAAGAATTAAAAGCTCTTTATGGGAAAGTTTTTCTTCTTTTAAACAAGTATGTTCTTCATCCCCCTTTTCTTTTTTTGCTTCATAAATCATTTTTGAACCGATTAAAACTAACAATAAAAATGCAATAATATAGCTAAAATTAATTAAATATTGATTTAGCCCAATTCCGACGTACCAGCCGATTAAAGGCATTAAGGCTTGAAAAAATCCAAAATAAAAAGCAATAATTAAAGCGTTTTTAAGATTGAATTTTTTCATCGACAAGCCTTTGCAGATGGAAACTGCAAAAGAATCCATCGCAAGCCCGACGCCTATTAAAAACAGTTCAATAAATATTCCCATTATTCTGCTTGTGCGCTTTCTGTTGCTGGGGTTTCTTCTTGAATAACGCTTTGCGCTGTTTCGGTTGCTTCAAGGGTTGTTGTCGCATTTGATTTCGGTTTATATTTATTAACTATTTCATTAATCAACATTTCCTTAACCGCAGGAGCAGTTGTGTCCATTTTTACTGTTTTTTCAAGCAAAACTTTCACTTTATTATCAACTTCATATTTCTTTTGCAATTCGTCCATTTTCTTTTGAATTAAAGCTTGTTCTTGTTCTTGAACATATTTTGCAGAAAATGCCCTAGCTTCATCCATTTCTTTTTGAAGAGCAAGCCATTTGAAAGATTTAACCAATTTTAACGGTTTTGCCACATCCCCTCTTAAAACAATTTGGAATTTTGTCGCATTAGCGTCAGAATGCTTTTGTGAAAAATCAGGAATTGTTTTATATTCGCTTTCAGGAACAACTTGGGTAAAAAATCTAAACAATTGAGCTGTCGCAATATTAAGCCCCGGAGCATTTTTAACAAGATTAACAGGGTTTGCTATAGCTAATGGTCCAAGCATATCTGAAACCGCCGAAGCAAGGCGCACTTTAACATTTGAATTTAGATTATTTTTCAACAAATCCATATCCCCTTTAATCAAGATACATAAAATATCCCCTTGAGAAGTTATAGGATTTAGATGGACAAAACCATCTTTAAAGGTTAATTTTCCTTTTAGTTCACTAAAATGTGTGCTATCTATTGTTGTTAACGGCGTCAAAATCGCTCCGATTGTGTTTTTAAAGAATGGATTTTCTCTAACATTTTCAGCCAAGAAGAAGTTTTCCAATTTCGCAAAAGGTCCGTATTGACCGTCTTTTATTTCAAAATCCACATCCCCTTTAAGCGATTTCATTTGTTCTTCATAAGTTGCACCTTTTAAGGATATATCTGTTTTAAAAGCCATAGTGCCGCTTATAGCGTCTTTTGTCGCTGCGGCCTTTAAAAATGTTTCAGCGCAATCAAGTTTTTGACCTTTTAATTTTATTGAAATTAATTGGCTTAATAAATTAACGTCTATATTACCATTAACTTTACCTTTGAAGGCTTTTGCAAACAATTTATCAATTGATAAAACATTATTTTTTACAATAATATCTCCTTTAGAATTATCCACAATTATTTCGGCCGATTTAATCTTATCTATATTGAATTTACCTTTAACAAAAACAGGAATATCGGCTTGTTTTGCTGATTTAGCTGTTTTTGTCGGTTGAGCTTTGGGAATATAATTATCCAATTTTGGTAAAATTTCTAAAACCTTATCAACATCAATATAGTTTGATTTTGCCGTCAAATCACTAATTCTGATTAGATTAAAGTCATCAAGATGAACCTTTAGTGATGAATTAATGATTGAATTATTCAAATTAATTTCTTTAAGATTGATATTCAAGGCTTTTGACAAGAATTTTAAATCTACATCTTTAACTTTCAACAATAATTCAGGAATATTAAGTTCAGAAATTTTGAACTCTCCGCCATAAGATATATTTGAAAAATCACCGTTTAAAAGGATTTTGCCTCTTGTTTTAAAGCTTGATTTTTTAAACTTATCAATATTACCGCTCAATTCCAAAGGAATATTAAATCTGAATAGATTAATATGATTATTTTCCAAAATTACGGCTAATTCCGCCAGTTGAATTGCTCCAACCATATTTTGTTCAAGATTGTTTGAAAAAGTTGCGCTTGCTTTTTTAAACAAACCTGTTCTTTTTAATTTAATTTTATTATTTTTAATTTGGATATCGCTTTGGATGATTGATGGTTTATTTTTCAAAGTATTCAAATTAATTGGGCTAATATAATTTTTTGAATCAGCATAAATTTGAGCTAAAATATCTTGTTTTTTCTTATCGCCCGTTATTTTAACTTTCAAAGGAATATTTCCTTTTGCTGAAACATAGAATGCTGCTTCTTTTCCGATTGTTTTAATTAAATCGGCAGTTGAAATATAACCATCCATAAATAAATCCAAATTCAATTTATCAAGATAATCTTTAACATCACCTTTGATATTTATTTTTGAATTAGAATTATAAATCAAATCAAATGGATTAATTTTAATATCGTTTTTATCAATATCAACGCTTAAAGTCGGGATATTAACAACAGATTGCGCTTTTGGAGCTGATAATTTTAATCCGCTATTATCTAGTTTTCCAACAATCGTTTCTTTGTTGGCTTTTAAATTAAACAATAAATTATTATTTGCAACAACAAATGTATTTTTTCTATCTGTTAAATTGAAATTAGAAACTTTAGAATTGATATCAAAATTCAAAGCGTCGAGCTTTCCTTGAATTAAGCCATCAACGTTCAAAATAGCCGAATTAATTTTATATTCTCTTTTAATTTCATTCGGCATATAAGCGTTATACAAAAGAGGAACAGCCAAATTATTAACAGAAAATTTAACATTAGCATTTGAAGAATTATCAATTCCGCCCGTTAGAGAAATATTTGAATTATTTAAAAGCATATTCGCTTTGTTGATTATGATTGAATTATTGTTAAAATCAACGTCAGCAAAAATATTTCTCATTCCGATTTGATTTTTAGAATTAATGATTTCACCATCTTTTAGGGCGATACAGCCTGATGAATTTAGTTTTTTAAAGTTTGTTTTTATTTTTGAATTAATTTCAAGATAACCTTTTGATTTAATTTGCGCAATATTATTATTTATTCCAAAAGATTCAACAGTCGCCTTTAAAAGGGTTAATATACTTGGAATATAGATTTTTGTTGATTGAATATCGGCGCTAAAATTCGGATGTTTTCCATAAAACAAATTACCTGTTAAATCAATTTTTTCTTTATCTGTAAAATTGATATCAGAATCGTATATGAAATTTTTTCTAATTAATTTAGAGTGAAAATAGCTATTTGGAAGCCTTAGAGTTGATAATTTTAAAGATAAGTCATCTACATCAAAATACCCTGCGCCCCAATAGCTTCCATCATGCGCTCTTAAGAGCTTGGCATGGGATTTGATATTCATTTTTAAATCATATTTTTGATAAACCTGAACAATATTTAAAACAGACAGTTTTATTTCTTCGTCGGGGTCTTGTTCTTCTTTTTGTTTTTTAGTTAAATCAAGCTTTGGTGTTGGAATTGAAACATTAATATCAGCTACAATATTATCTTTATCATTAGATTTTAATTTTGATAAAGTTTGAACAAGCAAGGTATTTCTTGCGCCATTATATTTCAAGAACAACTCGGGCGAAGTTAAATTAATTTTGTTTTTGCTTTTAAGTTCAACAACTTCAACATCATAGTTTGTAATTTTCACGTAAGGAACTTTAATTCTTGTTCTTTTTAAAATATTATCAAGATTAATCTCTTCAACATTGTTTTCTTTTGGCTTTTTAATGTTTTCATTTATGATTTTTTCAACCAATTTAACAATTTTATATTCAGAATTTTCATTAATTTCAAGATTAATTTTAGGATTATCAACATAAATTCTTGATGTTTTAGCAGTCAATGTTAGAATTGATGGAAGTGCAAGCCCAGCTTTAATTCTATCAGCTTTAAACAATGAAGAATTATCATCAAAAGTTACATTAATTCCTTTAAGCTCTGCGCCAGCCGATAGCATAGGTGTGGTATAAAATTTTAATTCATCATAGTTTAAGTTTAGTTTTGAATTTTGTTTGACCAAATCTTGAACTATTGGTTTTATAAAATCAGTTTTAATAAAATATGGAATAGTTAAAAAGGCTATATATAATATTGCTAAAACAGATACGACAAAAACCGTAAAATATTTTAAAAATTTATTTTTAATCATTTTTCCTCACCAATTCTATAATTAAATTATAAAATAAAAACTCTAATCAAAGGTAATATTAGTGTCATATTTTGTTAAATTGTAATAATTTTTATCTTTCGTCGGGGTTTTAAAGCTTTTGTTTATATTTTTATTTTTGTATTTATTATCCAAAAATAAAGCAAAAGTTTCATCCTCATAAACCTTGAAATATGCGCCATTAGCTAACATTTTCTTATAAATCGGATAATGTTTTTCAATTATGAAAATGTCTGTGTGGTATTTTTTAATAAAATCATTTTTATGTTCATCAAGCAAAAAGTCCGCCATATCATCAATTAAAGAATTATCATAGGTTTCTTCATATCTTCCATCCATATATATAAAATTATTCGGAAAAAGCTTATATATAACGTAACTTCCGCTATGAAAAGTTGTAAAAACATTGCCCTTGATATTGTTTTGTTTTAAAAATTCAACGCAATAAATAGGATATTCAAAAGGCGAAATTTGATTTATAAATTTAAAAGTAGTCAAATGCGAAACAGTTGAAACAAAAACCAAAACCATTAAGGCTATAGCCTTTAAATTATCAATCTTTTCAGGCAATTTTTTATTAAAAATATTATAAAAATCAACATAGCAAAAAGCGCACAAACTATACACCAAAAAAGGATGACATCTTAAAGATTTTATTGAAATAGCAAGGCAAAAAAGAATAATTAAATATTTTGTTTTATCAAGGTTTTTAAAATATTCTCTAAAACCAACCGTTTTGATGGCTTTTATAATTGCAAATAAAATTAAAAGAATAGCTATAATAAAAAATATTTTAAATTTTATCATAGTGTATGGAATGTTGGTTGAAAAAAAGGCGCTGTGCCATTCGGGGATATATTTTCTATTCAAACTAAATGCGTCAAAAATATATGTTAAATATTTTATTCCATAAGGGTTAATTAAAGTTGTAGCAAGGGTTGCAATAAGAGTTAAAAAATATGGCTTATACGTTTTTTTATTTAAAAATTCGCCAAGACCATATAAAAATAATATAAATATTCCCACAACAAAACCGCCGTGCATATTTTGCCAAACGATATTAAGTAAAGGGATTAAGTATAATATTCGATAGTTTTTATCGTATCTTGTTTTTTCTAAAATCAAAAGATAAAAAACAAAAAAGAAAAACGAAAAAGTTTGACATCTTATCGTTGAAAAAATGTTGTAACTGATTGCTTGAAGAGCAAAAAAGAAGAATAAAAAATTTAATTTGATGTTTTTGTCTTTCAATCTTATGATTTTAGTTAGAATAAAAATTGTAAAAAATATTATTAATGATTTAAAAACAAACAAACCAAAATCGCCCGTTTTTTCTTGAAGAAGATAGAATATAAGGCTAGAACCCCACTCATGGTCAACAAATTGATGAGTTAAACCATAAGAATAAAAGTCATTATTAAACAATTGTCCTGTTTGAAAAAAAGTTTTTCCAACAATTAATCTTGCCCAAAAATCAAAATCGACAAAATTTATCATTGAAGAAAAAATCAAAATAAAACAAAGAATTGTAAAATAAAAAACAAAATCCATATCGCTAATCATAGCATATTTTTTTTGTTTGAACTAATATTAAAATAGGAGAAAATTATGGAAACTAAAATTAATCAAATAAGAACACAAGCATTGGCTGAAATTGAAAAAGCTGTTGATTTAAAGACTTTAGAAGAAGTTAAAAATAAATTTTTATCAAGAAACAGTGAATTTAATAACTTGAAAAAAGGCATGAAAGATTTATCGGCTGAAGATAAACCTAAAATCGGTGCGCTTTTGAATAAAGTTTCAGGTGAACTTACTAAATTAATTGAAGAAAAATATGAAATTTTCTATACTAAAGAATTAAACGAAAAATTATTAAAAGAAAAAATTGATGTAACTCTTGATGGCAACTATATTCCGCAAGGTCATATTCATCCTTTAACTCATACGGTTAATGAGCTTGTTGAAATTTTTAATTTCCTAGGCTTTTCATTAATTAAACCTGAATTTTCACCTGAAGTTGAGCTTGAAAAATATAATTTTGATTTGTTGAATGTTCCAAAAGAGCACCCTGCTCGTGATGTTCAAGATACATTCTATTGCAAAGACATGCCTCAAGTTGTTTTAAGAAGCCAAACTTCTAATGCGCAAGCTCGTCAAATGATAAATTCCAAACCTCCAATTAAAATTATTTCTCCAGGGAGAGTTTATAGAAACGAGTCTATTTCTGCTCGCAAAAACAATCTTTTCCACCAAATTGAAGGCTTGTATGTAGATAAAAACGTTACAATGGCTCAATTAAAAGGTGTTTTAAACGAATTTGTAAGATTATATTTTGGCGAATCTCGCCCAACACGCTATAGAAGCAGTTTCTTCCCATTTACTGAACCATCAGTTGAAATTGATGTTGAATGTATTATGTGCAAAGGAAAAGGCTGTCCTGTTTGTTCAGGAACAGGTTGGCTTGAAATATTAGGAGCAGGAATGGTTGATCCTAATGTTTTAAATGCTGTTGGAATAGATGCAAATGTTTATAGCGGTTTTGCTTTCGGCATGGGCGTTGAAAGATTAACTATGTTAAAATATGCTGTTGACGATATCAGACTATTTTTCAACAATGACACAAGATTTTTAGAACAATTCTAAAATCCATAACCTTGCGAATTGCTTAGTTGAAAAAGTGTAGCTTTGTTTGCAGTATAATTGTCATCAATTAAAAATTTTGAACCCAAATAACCAACTAATTCAGAAGAATTGTCAGGAATCATATACGGAAAAATTATGCTTGCAAATTTGTCTGTAAAACCCGTTTTAACTGTCTTTTTCAAAACAGCTATTTCTTCTTCGCTAAAACCATCATTTAACATAGCGTCATTATTTTCTGAAACATCATAAGTCTTGCACACATCCATCGGAATATACGTAAAAAGGCTTTTGGAAGCCAGCTTTTGACCTAATTCTTTTGCATGTTCTGTTGTTAAAACAGAACAAAACATAAGATCAACATCACTGCTTTTTCCACTCATTACTAAGTTAAATATTTGAACATCTTCTGCCATGCTTGAACCCGACAAAGCGCAATCGTCCAATATAACACAAATCTTGCTTTTATCGGCTTTAGCTAATTCTGTTTTATTGAATATAAATTTATCTGAATTTATATTATTTTCAGTTGCATATAAATAGTTAATCACTTCATGGCTTTTATTTTGATTTGGAATAAAATAATAAACATCATCCATAGTTTTTCCA
Organism: uncultured Candidatus Melainabacteria bacterium; assembly: GCA_934667125.1. GTDB lineage: Bacteria > Cyanobacteriota > Vampirovibrionia > Gastranaerophilales > Gastranaerophilaceae > RUG14156. Next base: position 427,285 of record CAKULF010000001.1, read on the forward strand.
CGAGAAATTACACACTGTTCAATTTTTGAATAAGCTTCTTTCATCTTTTTAGCTAAACTTTGATAAGAATAACAAGAAAGGGTTTTATCCAGATATTTAAGGGCTGCTTTATAAAATATTTCTTCTTCTTTATCATTTAATTTAGCCTCTTTTGCCATACCAAAAAGAATTTCCATAATATCATTATAATCAGGATATTTTGTTTCTTTTTTCGGAAAATTATTTATCTGTTTAATATCTATTTCGGATTGAAAAATCTTTTCAAGTCTTGTTTGTAATGTTTCAAGTTCAGCAGGCTCGGTATTTAAAGAATAAAATTTAATTTGACCATTATTAAAATCAGTCAACAAATTTCTTTTTGCAATGCTATCTTTTTCAAACAAATGCTCTAAATAATCCACAGCCATTTTATCAACAAAAAGCGCACTTAGCTTTTCATCTCTTGAAAATGCCGTTTTCAGTGCGATTTGACTTTTGGTTTTCAAATACATCAACACCCTATTTAAGCTTACGCCAGTTTGGCAAATATCCGTTATGCCATCAGCTTTCATCATTAAATTAAGAAGCTGAATATCGCTATTTGTTCTTAAAGCGGATTTCATTTCGTTTGGGGAATAATTGGCAGGGTTAAGTTTAAAATTTATTTTATCTTCCAGTTTTTTGCTTGAAGCTTTAAAGTCAAAATCCCATAAGGAAGAAAAATTAATATTAAATCTTGAAGATAATTGATTGGCTTTAATTTGATAGGTTGGATTTGTTACAACAGAAGAATTAAAGCCACTTATAGGCTTTTTTGTTTTAAGATTAGAATGAAAATTCTGATATTTTAAGGGTGATAGAGAATTTACTTTCATATTGCTTTAAAGGATTGTGAAAATAAAAATTGCCAAAAATGTAAAAATATATTAATTAAACAAATTTTGCAATTTGCACGCCCATAGCTTTATTTGCACTTATAGCATCGTCAAATATTAAAAATTTTCCGCCCAAAAGCCCAACCAATTCTGAAGAATTATCAGGAATCATATATGGAAATACTATACTTGCAAACTGTTCGCCATAACCTCGAGGAACATTGTCTATTAAAACATCTATTTCATCAAGCGAAAAGCCATCTTTAAGCAATCCGTTTTCATTTTCATGGATATCGTATATTCTGCAAGTATCAACGGGAAGAAAGTGGAAAAGTCTGAGTTTTGATAAGTTTTTAGCTTTCATAGCAGCTTCAGGCGTTGATAAAATCGGACAAAAAACTAAATCAAAATCAAAATTTCTAAAATATGAACTCATTCCAAACAAATTAGCAGCTTTTGTCATGCTATCGCCACTTAGAGCGCAATCATCCAAAATAACAAATATACTGTTTTTATCTCGAGAACCACCAATTCTTCTATTATATACAAATTTTTTAGGGTCAATGTCATTTTCTGCTGCGTATAAATAATTTATTACTTCATAACTTTTGGATGATTCAGGAATATAGTATAATACATCGTCCATTGTTTTATTTTGAGAAAGAGCATATTTTTCAATTTGTCTATAAGCTTGTTTTAATTGTCTTGCAAGGGTTTGATAAGAATAACAAGCAAGAGTACTATCAAGATATTTTAGCGCAATTCTTTTAAATTCTTCTCGCTTATCTTCAGGAACTTCAATAGCCATATCATTTAAAATATTTTTTATGTCTTGCGCTTTTGGATATAAAGTTTCTTTTTGAGCTTCACCAGTAATTTCTTTAATATCAATTTTACGATGAAGCGCTTTTTCTAATCTTTTTTGAAGTTCAGCCAATTTTTGAGGCTCAACGTTATAAGCATAAAACTTTGTTCTTCCGCCTGAAACTTTATCGGTATGTTCTTTTATTAAAAATTCGTCAATCGCTCTATATCTTTCTAAATACCCAACAGACAAATCCTCAACAAAAAATGCTTCCTTAGGCAAAACTTTTTTAGGAAAAATTATTTGTCCTTTACGTTTCAAATACTCCAAAGTTCGATTTAAACTCACTCCTGACTTTGAAAAATCAGTTATTCCATCTTCCTTTAAAATAGAATTAATCAATTTTATATCGGCAGACGATTTAATTGCAGATTTTATCTCGGTTATATCAAAATCAGGCGGATTTAATTTAGTTTCAATATTATTTTCTAATTCTTGAGCAGCTTTATCAAAATCAAAAGGTTCTTCATTATTTAAACCCGCAAAATTAATATTATATTTTGATAATAAATGGTATGGTTTTAGTTTAGCTATCGGATTTGTTGCAGCAAAAGAAATCAAGCTATTATTTGTTTTAGCTATCTGTTTTGTTTTATATATTTTAAAATTTGGGTTTAGATTAGATATGGGTGAAAGCTGCATACTATTATAAGTATTGTGAAAAAAATTTTTTTCGTATGCACACTATTGCATATCAATTCTTCTTTTTTCACGCATTAATTTATCATAAACCCATTCAGGAACGAAGTTTTTACCCATTAGAATTGTGCCATGGTTTAATGATGGAGCATGAAAATCTGAACCGCCCGTAACAATTAAGCCATATTCCTCAGCCAAAGTTGAAAAATGTTCAACCGCAGCAGGAGAATGTTTTCTATGATATGCTTCAATCCCTCTTAAACCGCAATTTACAAGGTCTTTTGTTAAAGTGTCTGCTATATCAACATCAATCGGATGAGCAAAAACAGGAATTCCGCCCGCTTCTGATATAATTTCAACAGCATCATGCGGCAAAACGGTTTTTCTTTCAATATAAACATCTGATTTATTGTTGATAAATTTTGCATAAGCTTCCATAACGTTTGCGCTTCCGCCACAAGAAGTTATGGCTCTTGCTATGTGTGGACGACCAATTGAACCCATTGGAGCAACGAGTTTTGCTACATCTTCAAATTTAATTTTTATACCTTGTTTTTTAGCTAAAAGGTCAATAATTTGATGAGTTTGCTCTATTCTGGCTTTTTGCTGAAATTCAAGCATATTCTTAAAATCAGTGTTATTTTTATCCATCATATAACCAAGAATATGAACCTCATAGCCCTTAAATATAGTGTTTATTTCAACCCCCGGGATAATTTCAAGAGGAATATTCTTTTCTTTAGCATATTTTGTTGCTATGTCATACGATAAAACATTATCATGATCGGTTAGGGCTATAACATCAAGTGCGCAATCTCTTGCAGTGTCAACTATTTGAGATGGACTAAACATCCCATCAGAGTAAGTTGTATGAATATGTAAATCAATTTTTTTCATCATCTTCCTCCAAAGTTTCTATCTCAAATTGTATTCTTTTAATATTTGTCGGAACATTATTTAAAAATTCTATTTCAACAGCATTTAACATATACGGCAAAGCTGTTTCAACTTCAAAACGTTCGTTGATTGAGGTTAAAAGTCTTTTAATTGAACCATTGTATTCCATACCTATAATGCTGTTTTTACTTGAACAAGAGCCAACGTCTGTTATATAGGCGGTTTTGTTATCTAATATCATTTCGTCTGCCGTTTGAATATGAGTATGTGTTCCAATAACGCAACCAACTCCTAAACCAGACGCAAAGTGAAGCATACATTGTTTTTCAGCCGTTGCTTCAGCATGGAAATCAAGAATTATAATTTTATCTTCAAGATTAATTTGATTTTTTAATTCGTTAATCAAATTTTCTAAAGCTTCAAACGGGCAATTAATCGGCGGCATAAAGGTTTTGCCAAGCAAATTAATCACTATAATTTTATCGTTAAAAATTTTATAACCCACACCTTGAGCGGATTTATGATAATTATACGGGCGAATTAAATATTCGCTTTCATCAATATAGCTATAGATATCTTTTTTATCCCAAATATGGTTGCCACTAGTCATACATTGAATGCCAAATTGAGCCAGTTCGTCATGGTTTTTCTTTGTCAAACCGAAGCCGTGGCTGGCATTTTCAATATTTGCGATTATAAAATCATATTTTTCTTTGTTGACTTCAAGGAATTTTTGAACGATTTTTCTTCCTGCTCTGCCAACGATATCACCAATAAATAATATTTTGTTGTTGTTTTGCACTTTAATTGCCTAATTATTTGGCAATTTCGGTAACTCTCGCTTCTCTTACTACTGTTACACGAATTTGTCCAGGGTACTCCAATTCATCCTCAATACGTTTTGCGATATCACGAGCAAGTTTTGCGCTCGCAACATCATCAAACATATTAGGTTGAACAATAACCCTAACCTCTCGACCAGCTGACACAGCGAAAGTTTGCTTAATACCTTCATAGCTATTAGCAATTTCTTCCAGCTTTTTCAAACGCTTAATATAGATTTCAAGCGTATCACGGCGAGCTCCAGGGCGACCTGCTGAAATTGTATCAGCAATTTTTACCAAAGCGTCAAGCAATGTATTAGCTGCAACGTCGTCGTGATGCGCTTCTATGGCATGAATAATATGTTCTTTTTCGCCATAGCGACGGCATAATTCAACCCCAAGTTGAACGTGAGTTCCTTCTTGTTCTTGGTCAACCGCTTTTCCAATATCATGTAGCAATCCTGCTCTTTTAGCACTTTTAACATCAGCGCCAAGCTCAGTTGCCAACATGCCCGCTATTTGACCAACTTCGATTGAATGTTTTAATACATTTTGACCGTAGCTTGTTCTATAATATAAGCGTCCAAGTGTTCTTGTAAGCTCTTTGTTAAGGTTCATAATTCCAAGGTCAACGGCTGCTCGTTCACCCTCTTGTTTCATTTTGTTTTCAATTTCTTTTACAGATTTTTCGTAAACTTCTTCAATTCTAACAGGATGTATTCTGCCGTCTTGAATTAGTTTTTCAATTGTTAATTTCGCAATTTCTCTTCTAATCGGGTCAAATGATGATAATACAACAGCTTCAGGAGTATCATCAATGATAAGGTCAACCCCTGTTAAGGTTTCAAGGGTTCTGATATTTCTGCCCTCACGACCGATTATTCTTCCTTTCATCTCATCAGATGGCAAAGATACAACAGAAACAGAGGTTTCAATAACTTGTTCTATTGCACATTTTTGCATAGTTTGAGATAATATTTCACGAGATTTTTCTTCTGCAATTTCTTTAATTTTTAATTCATTTTCACGAATTAATTGAATTTGCTCGTTTGCCAATTCATCTTTTAATTGAGTTAGAAGCAAGTTTTTTGCTTCATCTCTTGACATTTGAGCAACACGTTCAAGTTCAGAGATTTGTTTTGCAATTGTTTCAGCTAAATAGTCTTCTTTTTCTTCAATTACATCTTCTCTTTTATCAAGCGCTGCTTCTTTATCAACAACATTTTGAACTTTTGCTTCAAGTTCATCTTGTTTTTTAAATAAGTCTTGTTCGATTTTATCAAGCTCTGCTTTCTTTTCCCTTGTTGTTTCATCAAGTTCGATTCTTTCTTGATGTAATTGTTCACGAGCGGAAATTAAAGCTTCTTTTTTAAGAAATTCTTCTTTTTCTTTGAAATCTTCTTTATATTTTTGTTCATTTTTTTCTAAAACTTTTACTTTAGCACGTTGTGAAGAAAGCATTATCGTTAAGATTACAGATAATACAACAAGAACAGCTAAAATTATGTATAATGTCGTAGTAATTGTCCTAATCCTCTTTTAAGCTAATCTCTTTAATTAGACAAATAGCATTTATATTTAATTTTTATATATAAAAAATGATATTGGTCATCTTAATAATTTTATTCTACCATAAGTTTTTCTATTTGAATACAATGTTACAATTTTTAAATTTTAATGAATTAGATTGATGTATTTTTTTGACTTAAGCTATAAAATTATTAAATAATTCAAAAAGGATTAAAATATGTTATCAAATTTAGTTTCAATGATTACAAAACAATTAGCTTCAAGCCAAACTTCTTCTGTTAACAGAATTAGCGCAAAGCCCTACAGCTATTCTTCTCAAAAAGAAAATGTTAATCCTTTTTTGTCAACTTCTTATGGTTCAGCCTCAACTTATGGCAAAAATCAACCTGTTGCGGGCGGATATTTTGCAGGATATTATAACGGAAAGCCAAACATAGTTGGAAGAAAACTTTTTATTGAAGTTTAGATTTTTCCATCATTTCTTTTTCTTGCGCAACAATAGCAGGATTTCTGTTATCGCCGTTATTTAATAATTTTCTTAAGCCGATGGCAATTTTTGGCTGCAATCTTCCCATTGCCCAAGCAGCAATAGCGATATTTCCAAATATTGCAAATAATTTATAAGCTTTAATTCCTTTAAGATTAGATAAATTGCCATTTAAAGATTCAAGATGTTCAAGGGTTGATTTTGCTTTATTTGTGTCAATTCCTTTTAAATAGCTTATAACATCATTGTTTCCATCTTTTACAATAGAAATTACATTATTTTTTTCTAATAATTGAGCTAATTCGCTTTTGCCATCTAAGTTATGAATTGCGCTAAATAAATCATCTTTATCTAAACTTTTTGCTTGTTCAATTGCTTTTGGAAGTTTTTCAGTCAAACCTTTATCAAAAATGATTTTAGGGTCAAGTTCAATCGGAGTTTTAATTTTTCTTCCGATAAATTCAAAAGCGTTTTGAATTGGCTTAGCAAGTCCATAAATAAATATCAATTGGAAAGCTTCTTTAAGCGCAACTTCTTTTCTTTCGCCTTTTCTTGCTTCAACAAGTCTTGTTGTAGTGATAACGCCATCCAATATAGAAGTGTTCACAATCGGATTATACATTATTGTTTCTTTTAAGCCTTTAAAAGAAATAGGTTCTTTATCTTTTTTTGTGAAGCTGACAAATGTCGGATTTTCCTTAACAGCATTGTTTAACAGGCTCTTTGACGAATCTGTTTTTAATTTAATATTAATATCTCTTTCAATTCTTTTTTGAGTTGTTTTTTGTTTATGTTTAATAATTGCAGATAACGCTAGGGCTGATAGAGCAGTTGGAATAGCAAATTTTGCCAAATCAGCATTTTTATATTTTTTAACTAAATCAGGATTTGCAGCTAATTTAGAAAATAAATCTTTTTCGCAAGCCGCAATATTAGTAGCTTTTGCAGCGTTTTCAATATAATTTTTATCTTTTAATAATGAAGCGTCCAGTTTTGAATTTAAACCTAATATCGGATAAACTATTTTGTTCATAACCGCTTTAACAGCCGGTATTCCAAACAACCAAACAATTCCTGTTCCGAATTCTTCGATTATTTTTTCTTTGGCGTCATCTATTCCGCCCTCTTTTCTGTATGTGTCAACAATTGCAAAATTAGAAATGGCATCTTTGATTGCCATAGGCATTATTGAGTCGTTGTTATTTGCTAAACCGGATAGCGTATTTAATGTTAAATTAGATATATTAGGTATTTTCATTTCTTAGCCTTTACAAATTAATTATAGTCCCCAAATTAAGTTCATTAATCTTTGAACTCGTCGATTTATTTGTAAATTCAATATATATTTTTGCATTAGTTTCCCTTTACTTTCTTTTTAACGATTCTGAATAAAAATAATTGCTATATTTTCGCTTATTTTTTAATATTTTTTACATTTTTTGCAATAAAAAAGACCTTTTTTAAACTAAAAGGCCTTTCCATTAAATTATTTATTTTTTCATTAATCTTTTTCAACCGGAATATAGACAAGCCCTTTAGTATTTAAAGGTCTGATACGTCGCAACAGTTGTAAAATAAAATTAATCATTTTTTTCCTTCTTTTTATGTGCAATAGAAATAATACACCAATATTATCTATTTGTCTATAGGAATTAAATAATTATTTTACATTTAGAAATTCTATTATTTTTCTTTTTCATAAAGTTGTATATCGTATTCAAAATTTTCATTCAATAAAGAAGAATCTATCTTAATTACGCCATTTTCGCCCGTCGCAATAACATTTGTTGTATCGATTGTATCTTTTGGCTCAATTGAATTTAGTGCTTCTTTCTTTTTGTCTAACACAGCTTTTTTATCTTCTACATTAGCTTTCTTTTCTTCAAGCATTGATTTAGCGGATTCTAATTTTGTCTTTTTGGAATTTTCTTGTTTAACAGCGCTATCATAGGCTTTTTTAGCAGAGTTCATCGCACTTGTAGCTTTATTATAATTTGCTTTGAATTTTCTCAACTCGCCTTTCAAGCTGTTTAATTTCTTTTTCAATTCAGAAGTGGAACCCTCACTTTTAATTTGGTTATTAACTTCTTCAATTTCTTTATTTTTTTCTTCAACTTGTTGAGCAAGTTTTTCTTGTTTTTCTTTTTCTTTATTATATTTTTCTAATTTTGCAGCAGTTTTAGCTTGAGCCGCTTCATAAGCTTTTAGAGCGCTATCATAAGACTTTTGAGCTTTTGTTAATTCTTTATTAGCCTTGTCATAGTCTTTTTGTGCTTGCTTAACTTCTGCTTCAGCTAGGGTTGTGTTATGTTCAATTCTGAAGTTTTGAAGAAGCTCCATTAGTTTATCTTTTAGGCTTTTAGATGGATTATCATTTCCCGTTTCCGTGTCTTGTGAAACAGTTTCATCACCGGCTAACTTTTTAATATATTCTTTTAAGGATAGTCCTGATTTTTCAAGTTCATCTGGTGTAAATTCATATTTTTCGCCATTTGGAGCGGTTACATTATATTTTGCGTAAGGTCCTAAAGAATGGTTTATACTAACGCTATATCCATCAAAAGTTCCTTTTTCAGAAGCTCCTTGACAATTCATAGGGGTGCTCCATTCAATACTATCTTCTTCCCAAGCGTATTCGCCATAAATGTCATTCCAACTAAGGTATTCTTGCCCAGTCAATTGATTAACATAATCCACATAAGATAATCCTGATTTTTCAAGTTCTTCTTGTGTAAATTCATATCTTTCACCGCTTGGAACACAAATTATATATTTTTGTTTTTCAGGACTTGTATTTTTGCCTGTAGGAATAGGGTATGAATCTTTACTTCCAGCTGTTGCTACAAATGTATCCGTTTGCACTTCGCCATCATCAACAAATAACTCAGGATTCTTTTTTTCTAGCTCTTGTAGAGCCTTTTTACCATTAGGATCATTTTTCAATTTCTCAATTTGAGATAGCATTTTTTCTAAATCTAAGCTTTCCATCCAAATTTTGCCTTTCTTATGTTATTTTGTATATGAAAAATTACGGAAACTTTAAAATTAAACTTTAGAAACCAAAATTAAAGTTTTACAAAAATTAACAAGGGAATTATTATGAGCAAAATTTATTTATCTTGAATTAGCTTTGCTTTTTGGTTTTGTGTGATTTTATTTACAAGTTCTTGTTTTTGATTTTCGTTTAAAAAATTTATTCTATCCACGCTTTTTTGAATTTGTTCCTTATTTTCTTTTGCTAATTCAACGTCATTCAAGGAAGATTTTTCAATAATCACGGGTTTATCTTCAACTTTATCTTGTTTTAGAGGATTTGTTGAAGTGTAATTTTTATAATTAAATATAATATCCTTAATTTCCAAGCCCAAAGGTTGAGAATATGAGTTTACTTTGTTTAAAATTTTTGTTTTATATAATGATAATTCTTGAGCTATAACAGGGCTTTTAGCGCTAACATAGAGCTTTCCTGCTTTGATTGAATAGGGTTTAGTGAATTTTGAAAATTTAACACCTACAATGCTATCCCAAAAGGAAAAAATTGTAGATTGCTTAACAACAAAGTTGAGCTTATTTTCACCCATCATGCTTGAAAAAGCAGATGAGTGAAGTAAAGCGCTTATCGAATTTGTTTTATTCGTTCTATTTTTATTGTTATTAAATGAATTATTCATAAATTATTCAAAATAATCCTATTAAACAGCGGCTACAGAAGCTTTTTGAGCTAATGTATCAGCCATTTGAGTTTCTTCCCAAGGAATTGGGAAATCTTCTCTTCCTACATGCCCGTAAGCTGCAAGTTTTTGATAGAATTTGCCACCATTTTTAGCAGGTAAGTTTCTTAAATCAAATTGTTTAATAATCGCTGCAGGTCTTAAATCGAAAGTATCTACAACAATTTTTGATAATTCTTCATCAGAAATTTTACCTGTGCTGAATGTGTCAACTAAAACTGAAACAGGATGAGCTTGTCCGATTGCATAAGCCAATTCTATTTCGCATTTTTCAGCAAGACCAGCTTTTACAATATTTTTTGCAACCCAACGAGCAGCATAAGCAGCAGATCTATCTACTTTGGTTGGATCTTTACCTGAAAAAGCACCGCCGCCGTGACGAGAATAACCACCATAAGTATCAACAATGATTTTTCTTCCTGTTAAACCAGCGTCGCCTTGTGGTCCGCCAATTACAAATCTTCCTGATGGGTTGATTAAATATTTTGTTGATTCATCAGGTTTGATATCATATTTTTCAAAAACAGGTTTTACAACCAATTCAATCATATCTTTTTCAATGATTTGTTGAATTTTTTGATTGTCAACTTCGCCGTTTATTTCAGGGTCATGTTGAGTTGAAATAACAATTGTATCAATTCTTTTTGGTTTACCGTCTACATATTCAACCGTAACTTGACTTTTGCCATCAGGTCTTAAGTAGTTAACAAGTTTTTGTTTTCTAACTTGAGCTAATCTATAAGCTAATTTATGAGCTAATGAGATAGGTAGAGGCATTAATTCAGGTGTTTCATTACAAGCAAAACCAAACATAATACCTTGATCGCCTGCGCCTATATCAAGTGTTTCATCTTTAGAAGTTTTTGAATTATCTTCACGAGCTTCACGAGCTTTATTAACACCGCCTGCGATATCGATTGATTGTTCATCAATTGAAGTTAAAACAGCACAGGTTTTATAATCAAAGCCGCCGCCTTCTTCGCCGTTATAGCCAATATTTTTGATTGTGTTTCTAACAACTGTTGGGATATCAACATAGCAATTTGATGTGATTTCTCCGCAAACTAATGCCATGCCTGTTGTTACTGTTGTTTCGGCTGCAACACGAGATTTTGAATCTTGTGTTAAAAATTCATCTAAAATAGCGTCGGAAATTTGGTCACAAACCTTGTCAGGGTGTCCTTCCGTAACTGATTCAGATGTGAATAAAAAGTTCTTTAATGTCATTTTTTCTCCTTAATTTCTTTACTCGGTAAGGTTTTTAATTCCGACCCGAGATTATATATTCACCTTCAATATTATAACTTAATTAACTAAATACAACAAAATATTATGTTTTATTACGCTTTTTAAACAAATATAAAGAATTATTTTCCAAAATCTTATGTTTATTTTATAATTTATTTACAAATTACTGTTAAAAAGGAAGAGATTATGGAATTAGCTTATAAAAAACAAAGCTGTACAGAATTAACCGAGGAAAATATCGGACAAAATGCCACTCTTGCCGGTTGGGCTTCAACAATCCGTGACTTGGGCGGTATTATTTTCGTTGAATTAAGAGATAAATCAGGATTATTCCAACTTGTTGCAGACCCATCTGTTAATCCTGAAGTACATAAAATTTTATCAGGCGTTAAAGCAGAATATGTTATCCAAGCAGTTGGTAAAATTTCTAAAAGACCTGATGACACTATAAACGACAAATTAAAAACAGGTACAATTGAAATGTATCCGACTGAAGTTAAGATTTTATCAGCTTCTCAAACACTTCCTTTTGTACTTGAAGATGATAATGTTTCTGAAGATATCAGATTAAAATATCGTTATTTGGACTTACGTCGTGAAAAAATGATGAACAATTTCAGACTTCGTCACAAAATCGTATCTGCAATCAGAAACTATTTAAACAGCCTTGATTTTATGGAAGTTGAAACTCCAATTTTAATTAAAGCAACTCCGGAAGGCGCTCGTGATTATCTTGTTCCATCAAGATTACACGATGGCAAATTCTATGCTCTACCTCAATCTCCACAAATCTTCAAGCAACTTTTAATGGTTGCAGGTTTTGAAAAATATTATCAAATCGCAAAATGTTTCAGAGATGAAGACTTAAGAGCAGACCGTCAACCTGAATTTACTCAAGTTGATATGGAAATGAGCTTTGTAAATCAAGATGACGTTATCAAAATGACAGAAGGCTTGATTGAAAACGCATTTAAAGCAGCAGGGGTTGAAGTTAAAGCTCCATTTAGAAGAATTACTTGGCAAGAAGCAATGGATAGATTTGGTTCAGACAAACCCGACACACGTTTCGGCTTAGAATTATTCAACGTTACAGATATTATGGAAGCTTCAACTTTTGAAGCATTCAAAACCGTAATCAAAAACGGCGGAACCGTTAGAGCTATTAAAATCCCAGGAATTGCAGGCTATTCAAGAAAAGAAATGGATGATGTTAGAAATTTAGCAATTTCATTCGGCGCTAAAGGTTTAGCTTGGATTACATACATGGAAGATGGAACAGTTAAATCTCCTGTATTAAAATTCTTAAACGAAGACCAAATTAAAGAAATTCAAACAAGAGCAGAAGCTCAAAACGGCGATATCGTGTTCTTTGTAGCTGATTATCCGCAAATCGTGTTTGATGTTCTTGGAAGATTTAGATTATATTTCGGTAAAAAATTAAATATGATTGACGAATCTAAACATGATTTATTATGGGTTGTAGATTTCCCATTATTTGAATACTCTTTTGAAGATAATTCATACAAATCAATGCACCACCCATTCACTATGCCACGTCTTGAAGATATCGATAAATTAGAATCAGATAAAGGCAATGTTAAATCTATTGCTTATGATATTATCTATAACGGTAATGAGCTTGGCGGCGGTTCAATCAGAATTCACGATAGCGAAATTCAAAGAAAAGTATTCAAGGCTCTTGGTTTAACAGAAGAAGATATTCATAATAAATTTGAATTTCTTGTTAATGCCTTTAAATACGGCACACCTCCACACGGCGGTTTGGCTATTGGTTTAGATAGATTGGTTGCCCTATTATTAAGAGCTAACTCAATCAGAGAAGTTATTGCATTCCCTAAAAACGCAGCAGCAAAAGACATTATGACAGACGCTCCGTCTTTAGCTTCTGAAGAACAACTTAGAGAATTGCACTTAAGACTTAGAAATTTACCAAAGGTATAAAATTTGTTAAATAATAAAAAAATAATAGTTATAATGCCTGCATACAATGCAGGCTTAACTTTAAAAAGCACTTATGAAGCTATTGATAAATCAATTGTCGATAAGATTATTCTTGTTGACGATTTTTCAAGCGATAATACTGTTGAAGTGGCAAAAAGCCTTGATATTGAAACAATTGTTCATAATAAAAATTATGGTTATGGGAAAAATCAAAAAACCTGCTATAACGAAGCGCTGGCCAAAGGAGCGGACATTATTATTATGCTTCATCCCGATAATCAATATGATCCAAGGTTAATTCCCTCGCTTGCTGCAATGCTTGCTTATGATAATTATGATTGCGCTATAGCTTCAAGGTTTTTAGCAGGAAGCGCTAAAAATTCTAAAATGCCGAAATATAAGTATTTTGCAAACCGATTTTTAACTTGTTTTCAAAATTTTATGTTGAACAAAAGCTTATCAGAATATCACACAGGATATCGGGCCTTTAAAAAAGAGGTTTTAGAAAGAATTAACTACAATTCTTTTGATAATGATTTTATTTTTGATAACGAGATGTTGGCTTCAATTTTTTATAATGGTTTTTCAATTGGCGAAATTTCTTGTCCTACTAAATATTTTAAAGAAGCAAGCTCGATTAATTTTTTAAGAAGCTGCAAGTATGGTTTAGGGGTTTTAAAAATCAGTTTATTATACAGATTAGCAAAATTAGGGCTTAAATTTAAACCGTTTCGCTAGGTTTTATATATTTGTTGCTAAGCTTGGAGCAATTGTGATGAATTTTCTAACCAATTCCCTATCCCATTGCACGCCTGCGCCCATTTTCAAGATTTCGCAAGCTTTTGCAACAGATAAGCCTTTTCTGTATGGTCTATCAGAAATTAAAGCATGATAAGCGTCTGCTACAGCTACAATTCTGGCATTTAACGGGATTTCATCACCTTTTAAGCCGTAAGGATAGCCTGAACCGTCAATGTGTTCGTGGTGATATTTAACAATCGGAATAAGATCATGTAATGATTTATTTGGTTTTAATACCTTATCAGCGCCGATTGCAGGGTGTTGTTTCATGATTTCCCATTCTTCATCGGTTAATTTTGTTGGTTTTCTTAAAACTTGTTCAGGAATACCGATTTTGCCGATATCGTGCAACAATGCGCCCAGTTTAATTCTTTCAACTTCATTGCTTGGCAAATTGCAAGCTCTTGCAAGGGCTTCAGAATATCTTGAAACAGCAGAGCTATGACCTTTTGTATATGTGTCTTTCGCATCAATTGTGTTAGCCAAAGAAGAAACGATATCAAGCATATGTTCGTTTGATAGAATTGTTTCGCTATGGAATTGTTTGATTAATTCTTCTTCAAGATTTACACCCAACGAAGCGTGTTTTTTAGATAAAATTTCAACAAAACATTTCAAGCTTTCTTCATCCCAGAAGTTGAAATCTGTTGTTGTAACAATTTCAGATTGACCTGATTGTATTCTTTTACCTTTTGCCATTGTTAGAGCTTGTTGAGCTAATAGGTTTAATTTGTCTTGTTTATTTGTTGAAGATGGATACATCGCAATTCCGCAAGAGAATTTTAATTGTCCAAGATCGTCAAACATTGTGCAAGACAAGTTATATAATAAAAATTCAGCAACGTATTTAGCTTCATTACAAGATGTTTCAGGCATTACAATAGCGATTTTATCTCCGCCATATCTGCCTAAAATATCAGTATTTCTAACATTTTTCTTAATTTTAGCTGCTACTTCTTTAATTAGAATATCGCCTTTAGCGTGTCCCAATTCATTATTAATTTCAGAAATATTTGCAATATCAATAATACAAAAAGCAAGTTCTTTATCATTTTTTGAAGCATTTTCCATTTCAAATGATAAGTTTTCTTGAAGTTTTTTGTGGTTGAATAAACCTGTTAGAGAGTCTGTATCTGTGTTTTTATCAACCAAATCAGATAACATTTTATTTTTATAGAATATAGCTAAATAATTTGCTATCATTTTATATAGTTCAATGTGTTGGTTATTGCAATTATCAGAAACGATAAATACCCCTAAAGCCTCATTATTTGCAATTAAAGGGATAATTATTGCAGGCGAAGAAATTATTTGATTTAGATATGTAAGTTTTAAAAATTCACTATTTGCAAGAACTGTCATTCTTTTTGAAGTGAACGTTTGAATAATTGAATTTTCACTATCGTTCAACATAATTTTAGAATTATAGGTTGAACCGATTTTATCAATTAATTTCATATCAATATAGTTGAAATTTTGATTAAACAACCCTAAAGCTGAGTAATTCAAATCAAACTGAAGAGAAATTGCGTTATTAATTTCATAAAATAAAGAATTAATATCAGTTTTATTTATTAAACAGTTATTTAAAAGTTTGATTATTTTTGTATAGTCAACTTCCATATTTTTGAAAGTTGTATTCGTATATCCGCCATACAATCTATTAGCAGAAGTTTTAGAATTTAAAGGCATAATTCGATTAATTCCGATTGGATTTGTTGCAATCTGGTTATTTTGAGATTCAGAAGAATTTGCCGATATATCTTTTAAAGTATTATTTTCCACATCTAGCCTTTCTTGTATGACTTAATTAAAAATGGTAAATAAAAAAAGTGCTTAAATTTTTAAATAATTTTCAAAATCTTTACAAAGCTTAAAATTTCAAATTATTTTTTAATAATTTAAAGTTTAACTTTTATTGTCTTAATTGAAGATTTTTCACCCGAAGCAATTGAAACTTTGGATTTTGCAACATTTAATAAATCGCTTAAATATTCGATTATTGCTTTATTTGCCTTGCCTTCCACAGCTCTTTGCTTTATTTTCACTTTAATGAAATCTTCTAAAAATTCAACAGAATTATTTTTAGAATTTGCAACAACTTTAATCTTAAATTTAACCTCTAAATCTTTTTCAAGTTGTTCTATTATTTCATCAAAATTTTTATAAATTCTTTCCATTTATGTTAATAATAACAAAAAATGTGGCTAAAATACAACATATAATATACTCAAAAATGCGATAAAAGTTGTATAATGATATAATTAGCGGGTAAATTATGACTAATAAAACAACATTTGAAGATATAAAAGAAGAGTTAATCAAGCAAAAGCGCCCAAGCGAAGATATTGAACAAATTCAAAAGGCTTACGAATGGGCATATCAGCTTCATGACGGACAATTTCGTGTTTCGCAAGAACCATATATAATTCATCCTGTTGAAGTTGCAAAAATTTTGGTTGATTTAAAACTTGATAAAGATACGATTATCGCTGCTTTTTTACATGATGTATTAGAAGATACAGAAACCAGTGCCGAAGAAATGGAAGCTCGTTTTGGAAAAAGCGTTGTAAATCTTGTTCAAGGTGTTACAAAACTTGGAAAATATCAGTTTAAATCTAAAGAAGAACGCCAAGCCGAAAACTTTAGACGAATGTTTATCGCAATGGCGCAGGATATTCGTGTTGTTGTTTTAAAATTAGCGGACAGATTGCATAATATGAGAACCCTATCTTATATGGCTTCTGCTAAACAAAAGAAAATTGCCCAAGAAACGCTTGATATCTTTGCTCCATTAGCTAATCGTTTAGGGATGGGGAAAATTAAAGCAGAGCTTGAAGATTTGTCTTTAAGATATTTATATCCAGAAAAATATTATGAAATTGCAAAACTTGTAGCCGAAACAAAAGGTATGAGGGACGCTACAGTCCATAGTTTAATTGAAACGATTAAAAAAGAGCTTGAAAAACATAAACTTAAAGCAACAATCAAAGGGAGAGCGAAGCATTATTATTCAATCTATAATAAAATGAAAAGATTGAATGTTTCTTTTGACCAATTGTACGATATAACTGCCGTTCGGGTTATTGTTGATACCGAAGCGGAGTGTTATCAAGTTTTAGGGATAATCCACCAATTATTTAAACCAATTCCGGGGCGTTTTAAAGACTATATCGCTATGCCAAAAGGCAATTTATATCGCTCTTTGCACACTTCTGTTATCGGAGCGAAAAATAAACCCGTTGAAATTCAAATCAGAACCCATAAAATGCACGAAGTGGCTGAATATGGGGTTGCAGCGCACTGGAGATATAAAGAATCGGGCTCAATTAAAGCAAATAACAAGAAAGATATGCAATTTTCTTGGATGAGAAAAGTTATGGAGCTGGATGAAGAAACAACGGACGCTAAGGATTTCGTTGAAAGTGTTAAATTAGATTTATTTAACGACCAAGTTTTTGCTTTCACTCCAAACGGCGATGTATTTGATTTGCCTCAAAACTCCACCCCTGTTGATTTTGCGTATAGAATACATACAGAAGTCGGACACAGAACCGTTGGCGCATTGATTAACGGAAGAATTGCCCAACTTGATACTAAGCTTAAAAACGGCGATATTGTTGAAATTTTAACTTCCAAACAATTTATGCCAAAAATTGACTGGCTAAACTTTGTTGTGACAAAACAAGCAAACCAAAAAATCCGTCAATGGTTCAAAAAATTCAACAGAGAAGACAATATCCAACTCGGAAAAACCAATCTTGAGCTTGAACTTACAAAAGCTTGTTTTGATGATTTGGTTAAAAACGGAATTCTTGAAAAAACCGCTCGTGAAATGAATTATAAGTCTTTGGATGATTTATTTGCAGCGCTCGGCTATGGCGAAACAACGGTTCATAAAGTTGTTAACGTTATTAAACGTTTTGATGTACCAAAAACAAATGAACAATTGGCTCTTGAACAAGGTCAGACAACAACTAAAAAATCTAAAAACAAAAAAGACGATATTATTGGGCTAGAGGGCTTATTATGGTCTTTAGCAAAATGTTGTTCGCCAATCCCAGGAGAACCTATCGTTGGGGTTGTAACAAAATCTAAGGGCGTAAGCGTTCACAGGCTCGATTGCAAATGTCTTGCAAACATTGAACCCGAGCGAATGATAGATATTTCTTGGGCAAAAACAACTTCAAAAGCTAAATACATTGCGCATTTAAGAATTGAATGCCTTGATAGAGTCGGCATTTTAAGAGATATCTTGATGAAAACGTGTGATTTAGGGGTTAATATCATCTATTCAAATACATATTTAAAAGGCAGAAAATTTGGAATTATCGATTTAGGAATTGAATTAGATAGCATTGAAACTCTTCAAAAAAATATTTTAGCAATTCAATCGTTGTCCGACGTATTTTCTGTTAGACGACTTCAACAAAAAGAGAGCCTAAATTCCCCAAAACCAACCAAAAAGAAAAACAAATACAAAAATTCTACCCCCAAGGAAACAAACAAATGAAAACCTATTATGAAATAAACGAAAAGAAAAAAACTTCCCTTGCTTTAGGTTTTTTTGACGGCGTACACATTGCACACAAAAAAGTTATAACAACTTTGATTAATGAAGCAAAATTAAACCAAAATAAATCCGCAGTTATTTCTTTTGATAAAAACCCTGCTGATTATTTCAGCGAAGAAAGAACTTTGGCAATTCATTCTTTTAAAGATAAGGAAATTATTCTTGAAAATTTAGGTTTGGATTATTTTTATGAGCTTGATTTTGAGCTATATAAGGATATGAGCGCTTATGATTATCTTAAAGATGTTTTGATTAAGAATTTTCAGCCCGATTTAATTGTTGTTGGATATGATCATAAATTTGGCAAAAACAAAGAGGGCGACATCAACTTTTTAAAAGAACACGAACAAGAATTTCACTATAGATTAATTGCAATTCCCGAAAGCAAGATAGATGGCGAAAAAGTAAGCTCCACTTTGATTAGAAAGAAAATTCAAGACGGAAGATTGGATTATGTTAAAACGCTTTTAGGAAGAAACTTTTCCGTTAGAAATTCAGTCATCAAAGGTAACGGAATGGCAAGAAATTTAGGCTATCCGACAATCAACCTTGTTTGGCCCGATAGTATTGTTAAACTTCCGCTTGGAGTATATTTTGGATATGCAACAATAGATGACGATACTAAACCTGCTCTAATCAGCTGGGGCAAACGTCCAACCCTTACAAAAGGCGAAGAGGCCGTTCTTGAAGCGCATATTTATAATATTGATAAAGATTTATATGGAAAAATTGCCAAAGTTTCATTTGAACGGAAAATCAGAAACGAAATGAACTTTTATGGAATTAAACCTTTAGCGGAACAATTGAAAAAAGACTATGAATTATTCCTAAAATGGGTTAGCGCTATTAGAATGAAATAGTTATAATTTTAAGAATTTTTTAAATTTTTAATGTGATGATAAATATAAATAATTCCTAAAACCAAACAAATAGCAACAATAGCTATATCAAATTTATGCCAAATATGTTTAAGAGCTTCAGTATTTTCGCCAACTTTTACTCCGGCATAAACAAGAGCATAGCTCCAAAATAAAGACCCCAAGAACGTAAATAGGAAAAATGTTCTTTTTTTGGCTCTTAAAATTCCTGCCGGAAGCGAGATAAAAGTTCTAACTACAGGAAGCATTCTGCAAATGAAAAATGACCAATCGCCATACTTTTCAACCCATTTATCGGCAATTTCAAGGTCATGTTTTGAAACAAGGAAATATTTTCCATATTTTTCAACAAACTTTCTTCCGCCAAAATATCCAAGATAATATGATGGAACAGAACCCAAAACGCAACCGATTGCGCCAAAAAACGCAGCTGTGTGAATTGAAAATGTTCCTTTTGAAACCAAATATCCTGCAAAAGGTAATATTGCTTCAGATGGCAGCGGAATATTACAGCTTTCAATTGCCATTAACAACGATATTCCCCAAGGACCCATAAGGTTGATTATACTTTCAATCCAGTTCACTAAAGCAGTTAATAAATTTTCTAACATTTTTCCTCCGACTATAGTTTTATTTTATAGTTTTTAGAAAAATAAGACAAATTGTTAAGTTTTATTTTGCAATGAAATTATGGAATAATTTAACTTCTTGTTCCTTTAATTTTAAAGTTGAAACATTATTATGGGAAACAAATTCGTCCGCTTGTTGAGGATTTTTGTTTAAATATTTCTTTTCTAAACGTTTTTGATTTAGGGCAGGTAAACCAAAACCAAGATAAGCAGATTCAAAAGCCAAACTTGCGCCGTTTAAATAAGCATTTAAGTTTGTGGCGCTTCTTACAACAGCATTATCAGGATTTTTAAAGAATTCAACAATAACATTTTTAGCTTTTTCTTGAGCACTTGATAGATTTTCACCTTTTGCTAATGTTGCAAAAGTTTCGCTTGTAGCGCCTTCAGAGGATATTTTTTTCAAAATATCAAAAGCTTTTTGAGATTCAGGAGTGTTTGCTATGCCGTTTGCAAATTTTTCTTGTTCAGCAATTATAGCGTCCATTGCGGTTTTGAATACTTTTTCTTTGTTGCCGTGTTCTTTTTCAATACCATTCAACATTGAAGAAATTTGGCTTAAATTTTCAAAACCTGAATATTGAGATTTGAATTGAGCGTTGGTTTTTGCTGCAACACCGCCAACAGGCTGAATTGTTGATAAAATATTTTTTCCTAATATTTTTAATTTTTGAAGTGGAGCGCCAACAAATTCTTTAGCATGAGCGCCTAATTTTTTAAACAAGTTGCCATCAACATCATTGAACATTTTTTCATAAGGAGCAGTTGTCATAGGCAAACCCTTAGCTTTTGAAGCAATTGAAGAAACAAGCGCTGTGACTGCTTTTAAAAGGAATAATACAATTACAACTGTTTGGACATCTCTGAATAAAATTTCTTTAATTTCATCTTCAGTTGCTTGTTTGTCGTTTGGGTTTCTTTTTGCAGCAGTGAAAACACGAGGAACAATAACCGTTCCAACCATTAATGTTGCCATTGGAATGAATGAGTTATCGTGGTTTGTTGGTTCGTTTTTTGCAATAAATTTAACTAATTTACTGCCACCCTCATCAAGCCCCTTGCTTATGTTTGAGCCTAAATTAGCAACAAAACCTGAAGCTTTTTGAGAAAAAACTTTAGCAGTTGTTGAAGAAGAAATATTACTTGCAATTGATTGAATTGAAGCCATTATTTACTTCCTCCTTCCGTTTTTTGTTTACCTGCTTCATTATATATAGCTACAGCGTTCGGGTTAGTTTTTCCTGAAAACGCAGTATATAATTTTGGAATAACGCTCATCAGGATACCCGTAATAAAGAACATACAAGCGATAATGACCGTACGTTTTCCAAGCCAAGAGTTTCTATAGTTTTTAACAGCGCCAAAATCAAAATTAATTTTGCCGTTTTCATCAGCATTTTTAGAAACAAAATCTTTTATAAAGTTTCCAACATATTCAAAATAATTGCTTGAAGAAGTTGATTGTAAAACATTTTTTTGTTTTAAGCCTTTTGAATCAAATTTTGAATAAGCAGCTTGTAAAAAATCAACTCCGGAATAGTCTTCCATTGTGTTTTTTAAAATGCCTTCAAAAGTTGATTGAACATTACCAAGGGCAGATTTTACCGCACCTTTGTTTGGTTTTGTTTGACTTAATTGTTCAACATAATCACTTAATGATTCGCCAAGTCTTGCAACATCAGCGGATTTAACTTTGCAGCCTGTGCTTGATTTTAAAACATCTTCTGAAATATCATTCAAAAATTGTGTTACAACATCTCTGCTATCTTTTTGTCCTACTTGTTGCGCTAACATGCCAGACATATTATTAATATTATCTAAATGTATATTAGAAGTTCCGCCCAATGCTTTTTTGCAACCCAAAATAATAGCAAGAGGAACAGTACACATAGTCGGCCCTGTTAAAAATTCACGGATTGCTTCTTGTCCGAATGCTTTCCAGTTCAATTTGTGAGAATATTTATATCCTGCGGTTAAACCTTTATAAGAACGGGGAAAATTTGTTCCGCACATATCTTCAACAGTGAATTGAATTGCACGGCTGCCTTTCATGGCTCTATCAAGTCCAACAAGCATATCTGTTAAACCGCCTTTAAAATTTGTTTTTCTAGCTTGGTATTGGTTATTTCGGCTATTAATTATTGTGTTGTTTACACTTGATGTTTTCATTCAGTCCCCTTTATAAAACACAAAATGATAAAAACATGTGAATGGAATTTTTTGCTAGTTTCGTTAAAAAAAGTTTGAAATTCTTAACAATACAGTTTTAGTGCAAGAGCCATAGTAGCATATATTTTGATTTTTGACAAAAAATATCCTCTAAAAAGTTAAGAAATGTTTACAAAACAATAAATAATAGAAATTCGGGCAATTAAATATTTTCTTCAATAGCATATTATAATTGCATGACAAACGTTGAAGAAATACTATTTTATATGTTGTGTTGTTATTTTGTGATAATGGTTGTGTTATCATTAACATTGTAATTATGGAAAAACAAGTTCAAGAAAAAGAATATAATTTTTGCGCAGAATGTGAAAAAATCATCTGCGATAATTGTATGGAAAAATGTGACAACAATAAGCAATGTTGTTGCAAAAATTCTTGCGACTCTTGCAGTGGTTCATGTTGCAAAAATAAAACCGCTAAAAACTAGATTATTTCCATATTGCAAAAATCTTTATATTGACAATATTTACAAGATTTTTCGTTTTTATTTTCTTCAAATTCATGGTTTTTAATGCTTTTAATAGCATTATCGAATTTTTCTTTAACCTGCTGAATTTCTTCATCATCCAAAGTTAAATAGAGATTTTTTGTCGGCTCTTCAGGAAAAACAAAACAAACTTCCTTAACCTTTGAATTTGTCGCTTTTTCGTAAAAATATTTATACAAAGCGATTTGATTATAATAATCTTCCTTAGCACCATTTGGCTTAATTGAAGTAAGAGTTTTAGCCGAACCTGTTTTATAGTCAATAAGGGTATAAGTTCCATCAGAATTTTTATCAACCCTATCGATTTTTCCAAAAAATTCATACTCATCCGTTTTAAATCTTAAATTATATTCGCAATCCATAACGTCAGCTATAGAAGCGTTTGTTAGGATTGGATAAAAATCTTGGAGAGTTTTTCTTCCCCTATCTTTATGAATATTTTTTTGTTCATAACTTGAAAACGAATATTTTTGAATTTCATTTTCAAAATCCGCCAAGACTTCAATTAGCGTTTGATAGTTATTATTCTTTTTAGCATTTTTAAAAAACCTGTCCAAAACGTTATGTATCGTTGTTCCAAACAAAAGGCTATCCATATTTCCGTATTTGGACGACAAATTCAAAATATTATCATACAGATATTGTTTTGGGCAATTCAGATAGCAATTTATTGCTGTTGGCGAAAAGGTTTTTTCTTTTAAAAATTCATTTATTAAATCCTCAAAATCCCTTTTATAGTCATAGTTTTTCTTATTTAAAGTTGAAATAGTGTTTAAAATATAATCTTCAATATCAAATTTTGATTTATCATTTTCAACTAAACCCTTATAATTTTCCAATAAACCCGTTTTTAGAGGATTATTTACCCTGCCGAATTTTTGAATAAAATAGGATAAAATCAACTTATGCTTGGCTCTTGTCATACCAACATACATCAATTTAACTCTATCTGAAAATTTTATTTTTTCAATTTCATCTTTTGTTTTGTAATCTTCAAAATCAACTGGAACTTTAGGCTTAAAAGAGCTATTATCCTTTTCCCAATTGTTTTTTAGCATTGTTGGCATAAATACATATTCAAATTCCTTACCTTTTGAAGAATGATAAGTTGAAAGCTGAATTGCATTATTTTCAATATCGGGCTTATCGGTTTTAATTTCAATATCCTCATCTTTACACATATTTAGATAATCAACAAAATCAACAAGCTGATATTTATCAGAAAAATCGATAGCTTCTTGGATTATTTTTTTAATTCCTTGAATATTTTCAATTCTATCTGTTTCATTATTTAAAAAATAGTCAAATAGTCCGCTTTTTGCGCCAATTTCAACAACGATATTTCTTAAAGTTTCGTTTGTTTGATAGTTTTGAAGATAGTTAAACAATTTAATAAAATCTTCCATTTTTTTATTATCAACAAAATCAGTCGTATCCTTAATTATTTCGATAATATTCTTGCTATCGCACATTTTAGACACAATTTTCATATAGTCTAAAGGGTTAATTTTAAAAGGTTCCATTAAAAACAATTTTAAAAGATTATTGGAATATTTTTCGCAATTTGCAACGACTTCAAGATACATAATTAAAGCTATTGAAGATTTTATTTCAAAAACGCTTTTACCCTCTTTTAAATCAAACGGGATATTTTTATCTTTCAATTTGTTTGCAAAAACTTTCAGTTGCGCATTTCCTTTTGTTAAAATTGCAATTTGAGATAGATTTTTTTTGCCATTTTCATTAATCAAACAAGAAGAAGAATTAATTATTTCCTCAATTTGACTGACTATATCATCGTATTCTTGCTCTTGATTTAGATATTTATTTAAAATAACAGGAGTGTTTTTATCAATTAAGCTTGGATTTTTTGAAATAAGTTCTTTTGATATATTATATTTTTTAAATTCAGGGTTAGCTTCAAGCCTAGAAAAATCTTGCACTACGACATATCGGGCAGCGTCAAGGATATTTTGGGTGGAGCGCATATTTTCTTCAAGACAAATAATTTTGACATCGGGATAATGTTTAATAAATTTTTCAATTGTATCAAGTTTTGCACCTTGAAAAGTATATATAGTTTGATCATCATCCCCAACGACAAACACATTTTTTTCTGTCATATTATCGACAAGACTAAAAATAATCTTGTTTTGAGCGGTGTTGGTGTCTTGATATTCATCAACCATGATATATTCATATTTATTTGCGATTTTATTCAAAAAACTTGGCGAGGTTTCAAATTTTTCTATCACAAAATCAATCATATCGGCAAAATCAATAAGTCTGTTTTTTTCTTTTTTTTCTTGATAAAGTTCATAAAATTTGAAAAGCTCAACTGCTTTATCGATTGTTTTATTCAATTGTTCAAGAGAAGAAAGCGCTTTTTTATATTTTTTTTCATCCCCTTTATTTTTTTCAATTTCCTCTTCTAAAATCGCTATTTGAGGCTTATAATCGGGATTTGTTTCCAGATTTTTAAAATATTTTTCTTTATTTAATCTATATCTTTGAATTTCGTCAATACCGTCTTTAATAGGCTTTATCATCTTATAAGGGTCATTTTTTGAATTTCGATATTCAATCGGATTGATTTCTTCGATACATTCTTTTAAAAGTTGATTATATTGAGGTTGGGTGATAATTTTAATATCCGCAGCCAAGTTGAAATCGAGCGGAAATTCAGCTATTAAGTCGTTACAGAAACTATGAAAAGTGAAAATATCAACAGATATATCAGCAACATTTAATTCCTTAATTACTCTTGATTTCATTTCAGCACTGGCAGCGTCTGAAAAAGTTAAACAAAGAATTTTAGAGGGGTCTATTCCTTGTTCTATCATATTTTTTATTCTTTTAGTAACGGTGTAGGTTTTTCCGCTCCCAGGGCCCGCTAGAACCAAATATTGACCTTTGATAGAATCAATACATTCTTGTTGCTTTTTATTTGGAATTTTTTCTGCTTTATTTTTAACTATCGCCACCATTACACCTCTTTAATTTATTAAAATATTATATAATAAAATTTGGTTAAGAAATGTTAACAATTTATCGTGATTATTTAAAGTTTTTGAGTGGTTTTGCCGACATATATTAAGTAAGTGTGTATTTTTTCAAAGGTGAAATGACATGAATAGCGATTTAAGCGTAGCATTAACGAATTTTGCAAAAGATTTATACGACAAAGATACCGATAAAATCATCACAGAAGAAGAAGTTAAAGCCTATGTTGCTTCTATTAAAAATGATGACGATTTTATCTCTTTAAATATTTCAGCTACTGAAGCAGAAAACGAGCTTAAAAATATGCTTGATGTTGTTGATGATGATACTGTTGAAAAAGGCGCTACAGACGAGACAGATACTACAGCCGCAACCGAAACCACAGACACAGCAGGCGATAGCGGTTCATTAGCTGAAGAATATAATGGAATTAAAGCAAGAATAACCGAACTTCAAGGCTTAATTGGCGAATACGACAGTCAATTAACAAGTTTAAATACAACTTTGGAAGATTTACAAAGCCAACTTGAAAAAGAACAAAAAAAATATGATGATTTGGTAGCTCAAACCCAAAAAGAACAAGATAAATATACTTCAACTCAAGATAAAATCGAAAACCAAAACAAAGAATATTCTTCATTAGTCGGAGATATTGAAAGCACTTCGGATAATTTGGTTAATGATATTCAAAATAAACAAAATTCACTTGTTGAAGAAGCAAAAAGCAAATATGACCCACAAAAAGACGGTTCTTGGGAAGATTTTGTTCAAAAATATATAAGCGATAATAACGTTTCATCAAGCTATCAAGGTCAATTAGATAGCCTTGTTGGAAATTCTAAAAACCTATCATCTTCAATGAATAGTTTGGGTTCAACTTTAAGCAAAACCGCTTCTAATATTGATTCGCTTTCTTCTCAAATCAATTCACAAGCAAATAAAGTTACGAGTTTGAATGATCAAATTAACTCAACAATCAATTCTATTAACGATATTACAGCCCTAAAAGATGCCGCTCAGCTTGAACTCAACGACAAACAAACAGAGCTTGCAAACTTTGTTTATAAGTTGGTTTCAGAAGAAGAGTACGCTCTTGTTGAAAAAAATAATATCAATCTTCAAGAACAAATGGAAGACGGAAGCCCGAGATATATCTTTGCAAGAGGCAAACAAGACGGCGCTTATCATATTTATGACTTAAAAGATAGCGAAGGTCAAAGCCTTGCTCGTTTATACGGCTGCAAGGGTGATAACTTCAATGGAACAGACATAGTTCCTGTCGGTAACGGAAAAATAAAAGATTATAAAACTCTTGACAATGATTCAACCGATGGCGAAGAAATATTTTATTTCGGTTGCGACGGAACAATGCAAAACGGTAAAGCCTGCTATGAGACTTGTTCTCCGTTATCTTTTGATATAAACGGAGATGGCGTTAAAACATCTAAAAAAGTTGTCAACTATGATATCGATGGCGATGGAAAAGTTGACAAAATCAATGATTCAGCGGACGCTGTATTGGTTTTTGATAAAGATGGCGATGGAATTTCAGGCGCCGATGGTTCAGAATGCTTTGGAAACAACACCGATTTAGATGGTGATGGCAAAGCAGATGGCTATAAAGATGGTTTTGAAGCTCTTAAAGCGCTGGCTAAAAAAGAGGGCTTAATCAACAGCAAAGACGATAACAAGCTTGATGAAAACGACCTTAAGATTTTAGAAGAAAAATACGGTTTAAAAATCAAAACAAACGGCTACAATTCAAATACTCAATCTTTAAGCGATGTTGGAATAACAGAAATTAACTTATCAACCGACAATTCTACAAAATTGATTAATAATTTTGATAATCAAGGCAACCAATTAATGACTCAAAGTGGCGCAACGTTTAAAATTAATGGCGAAACTAAAGAATATGCCGATATTTGGCACAAAAAAATTCAAGATAGCTCAAGCGCAAACAGCAGCAATGTTGACTATTCAACAACTTCATCAGAACGCTTAGCTAATTCAGCAATAAGCCTTGATAAATCTGTTTTAAATTTTGACAATTCGACAAGTTCTATTTTGAATAAAATTGCAAACAATCAAAAAGATTTTTCAAAAAGTTCAAAATCTTCTAAGTTTGATTTCAATTCTTTAAATAATGCGGATAAAAACTTTAAAAAAGAAGTGGATGAAGTTAAAGATGAAGCGCAAGAGCCCGAAAAAATTGAAGAAGATGAAATTAAAAAGAAAAAACTAAATCCGTTTGGATAAAAAGACAATAAAAAAGCTCCCAAAATTAGGGAGCTTTTAATTTTATCGTAAGATTTTATTTGATTTCAACTTGACCTTTTGATTGAATTTCTTCAAGAAGTTTTGAAACAAATTCATCTACGCTCATAACACCAACTTGTCCAACTCCACGTTTTCTAACAGCTACAGTGTTATCAGCGATTTCCTTATCGCCCGCTACAAGAACGTATGGAACTTTTTTGTTTTGCAAGTAATCTCTGATTTTATAGTTCATTGATTCGGATTTTTCTTCAAAAATAACACGAATATTATTTTCTCTTAATTTTTTATAAATTGCTTCCATATAGTCATTGTGTCTATCTGCAATTGGAACAAGAGCAACTTGATGTGGTGCAAGCCAAGCAGGGAAAGCGCCAGCGTAGTGTTCAATTAAGATACCGTGGAAACGCTCCATTGAACCGAAAATTACACGGTGCAACATTACAGGAGTTTTCAACTGACCATCTTTATCTTGATATTTGATATCAAATCTTTCAGGCAAGTTGAAATCCAATTGAATTGTAGCACATTGCCAAGTTCTTCCAATAGCGTCTTTAACTTTAAAGTCGATTTTTGGACCATAGAATGCGCCATCACCCTCATTGATTTCATATTGCATGCCACGTTTATCCATAGCTTCTTTTAAGCCTGCTTCAGCCAAATCCCAATTTTTAATATCGCCAACATAGCTTTCAGGACGAGTTGATAATTCAACTTCAAAGCCCATATTGAAGATTTTCATTGTATCTGATACAAAATCGATGATTTCATTAATTTCATCAACCAATTGTTCAGGAGTACAGAAAATATGAGCATCATCTTGAGTAAAGCCTTGAACACGAGTCAAACCAGACAAAGCACCTGATTTTTCACGACGATAAACCGTGCCAAGTTCAGCCATTCTCAACGGCAAATCTCTATAAGAATGTCTTTGAGATTGATAAATCAAAATATGGAACGGACAATTCATCGGTTTAACTATGTATTGTTCGTCTTCTTCATCTGTTTTTTGAATAAAGAACATATTTTCTTTATAGTGGTCAATATGACCTGATAATTCCCAAAGTTTTGTTTTAGCTAATTGAGGAGTTTGAACAATTACATAGCCTCTTTTTCTGTGTTCTTCTCTCCAATAATTTTCAATTTGTTCACGAACAGTGTATAGATTTGGGTGCCAAAGAACAAGCCCACCGCCGATTTCATCTCTTACGGAGAATAAATCAAGCTGTGCACCGAGTTTTCTGTGGTCACGTCTTTTAGCTTCTTCTAGTCTATTAATGTATTCATCTAATTCTTCTTTTGTTTCAAATGCTGTAGCGTAAATTCTTTGAAGCATTTTATTTTTTTCATTACCTCTCCAATACGCACCAGCAACGCTCATCAATTTGAAAGCCTTGATTTCTTTGGTGTTTTCAATGTGTGGACCTGAGCAAAGGTCGTTAAATAGGACATTTCCATCTTTATCTTTTGTTAAATATAATGTCGGATTATCGTTTTTATGTTCTTCTAATAATTCGGCTTTATATATTTCACCTTCTTTTTTGAACTCTTCAATTTGAGCTTCAACATCAGGAATAACATATTTTTCAAAGGTTAAATTGCCCGCAATAAGCTTTTTCATCACCTTTTCAATTTCTTTTAAATCAGCGTCCGATAGCGTTACGCCTTCAATATCAAAATCGTAATAAAAACCGTTTTCAATAGCAGGTCCTATTGCAATTTTGGTTTGCGGATATAATTTCTTTACTGCCATTGCCATAATGTGCGAACATGAATGTCTTAAAGTGTGCAATCTTTCATTCTTTTCCATAGTTTTAACCTTTAATTTGCTATTATTACCATAATTTTAACACTAAATCATTATATGTAAAATTTTATTAATGATTATTATCTTATTTTTTCAATGATTAATTCCGTGATTTTTGTTGTTGTGCAGAGTTTATCGCCTTTTTGATAAATATCTTTTGTGCGATAACCGTCTTTTAAAACTTCTTTTACAGCTCTTATTATATTGTCGCTTGCTAAAATATTATCAAAAGAATAATTTAACATCATAGCGGCGGAAAGTATTGTCGCTATTGGATTAACAACGTTTTGACCTGCTAAATCGGGAGCTGAGCCATGGATTGGTTCATACATAAACGGCGTTTTGCCGTCTGAAAGCGAAGCAGATGGCAACATTCCAAGCGAACCGCAAATTGTGCTTGCTTCATCCGATAAAATATCTCCGAAAATATTTCCTGTTAGAATAACGTCGAATTGGCGAGGATTTTGAACCAATTGCATAGCGCAATTATCAACATACATAAATGATAATTCTACTTCAGGATAGTCTTTAGCAACATCTGATGTTATTTCCCTAAATAATCTTGAAACTTCAAGAACATTAGCTTTATCAACGCAACAAACTCTTTTTTTGCGCTTCATTGCAGAATTAAACGCAACAGTTGCTATTCTTCTGATTTCATCTTCGTCATAAATCATATTATTATAGCCGACTTTAATGTTTCTATTGTCTATCGTTTTTTTGATTTCAATTCCTCTCGGCTCACCAAAATAAACATCGCCTGTCAACTCTCGAACAATCATTATGTCAACGTTTTTAGCTATTTCAGATTTTAATGGTGAAGAAAATAATAATTCATCAAAAACTTTAACAGGGCGAAGATTAGCAAATAAATTCAACTTTTTTCTAATCCCTAATAACGCACGCTCTGGGCGCAATTCAGGAGCTAGTGTATCATATTTCCAATTGCCCACAGCACCTAATAATACAGCGTCTGATTTTAAACAAGTTTCAATTGTTGAATTAGGTAAAGGCAAACCAGACTCTTCATAGGCTCTGCCGCCTATTGGAGCATAATTATATTTAAAATCAAATTTATAAATACTATCTATTTTTTTTAAAACTTCAACGGCGCTTTCAACAATTTCAACTCCAACGCCATCACCCAATAATACCGCTATATTTTTCATTATTTACCTGCTTTTTCTTTTGTATAATTAACCAAACCTCCCGAATTAATCAGCTTTTGAATTTCAGTAGGATACGGTTTAAAATTATATTCTTTATTTTTAGTTTTATTAATAATCAAGCCTTTTTCAAGATTTATTTCAAGAACATCATCTTTATCAATATCATCTTGAATTTTATCATTTTCAATAATCAACAAGCCAATATTAATTGCATTTCTAAAAAATATTCTAGCAAAAGTTTTTGCTATAACCGCCTTAATTCCGCTTGCTTTAATTGCTAAAGGAGCATGCTCTCGAGATGAGCCGCAGCCGAAGTTTGAGCCTGCTACAATTATATCTCCCACTTTAACATTTTTAGAAAATTCCTTATCAATATCTTCCATACAATGACTTGCTAATTCCTTTTCATCCTTTGTATTCAGGTATCTAGCCGGAATAATAACATCAGTATCTACATTGTTTTCATATATCCAAATCATAGCTTTTTCATCCATTTAAACTATATACATCTAATATATTATAAATTAATATAAATATGCAAATACGAATTAAGAATTTAATTCAAATCAGTAAGACACTTGTATACGATAGCATTAAAAGGAGTACAACATGCAAGAAACAATTATCGAAACAGCTGGAAAAATTTGGGAATACTTAAATGAAAACGGCGAAGTTACAACTAAAAAAATGAACAAAGATTTAGGTCTTAACGAAAACTTTGCTAGCCTTGGTTTAGGTTGGTTAGCTCGTGAAGACAAAGTTAACTTTGCTAAAAAAGGTTCTTACACAAAAGTTAGCTTAAGATAGTTAATCTTATTAAAATTATTAATAATTTTAAAGAATTTAAAGAAGTTCTTGTTAAATGTTGACAAGGACTTCTTTTTTTTAGAGAATAATAATATTCGAGTAAAATAATATAGATATAATTATATAGAAAAGGAAATAAAAATGGCTACACCAAAGAAAAGAACAGGCAAAGCAAGTCAAGCAACTAGAAGAGCAAATTGGAAAGGAAGCGTTCCTGCTACAACTATTTGCCCTAACTGTAAAGAAGTTGTATTAACTCACACAGTTTGTCCTGCTTGCGGATGGTATAAAGATGGTTTTGCTTCAATTAAAAAACAAGAAACTGAAGTAAAAGAAGAAGTTAAAGTTGAAGAAACTAAAAAAACTAGAAAACCAAAAGCAAAAAAAGAAGAAGCTACAGAAGAAAAAGTAGTTGAAGCTGAAGTTGTTGAAGAAAAAACTGAAGAATCAGCTGAATAATTTAAAGAAATAGGGGTTTGAGGAAGTTAATATGACAAGAATTGCAGTAGATGCAATGGGCGGAGATTTTGCTCCGAGTGAAATCGTAAAAGGTGCGGTTTGGGCTGCACATGACTATAATGTTGCTATTGAATTAGTCGGACAAATCGATAAAATTCAAGAAGTGCTGGACGAAATATCAAAAAAAGGAATTTGTTCAAATCGTGGCGGATATTTTATCAAAAACATTAAAGTAGATTTATCAAAACTTGACATTAAACTTACTCAAGCTGATGAAATAATTGAAATGGGCGAAGCTGTTGGGGTTGCAATTCGCAAGAAGAAAAAATCCTCAATAGTTTTAGCTGTTGACGCTGTTGCTAAAGGCAGTTCTGACGCTGTTGTTGCAGCAGGTTCAACAGGTGCTGCTATGGCAAGTTCATTATTCGGACTTGGAAGAATTAGAGGAATTGAACGTCCTGCTATTGCTGCAACACTTCCGACTAAAAAAGATCCTGTTATCTTAATTGATGCTGGAGCTAATTCATCTTCAACTCCTGAAATGCTTTTGCAATTTGCAACAATGGGCGCAACTTTTGCAAAAAATGTTTACAACAGACAAACTCCAAGAGTTGGTGTTTTAAACATCGGTGAAGAAGAAGAAAAAGGCAATCCGCTTGTAAAAGATACTTATAAGCTTTTAAAAGAAAACCAATTAGGTTTGAATTTTGTTGGAAATATTGAAGGTAAAGAACTTTTCCAAGGCGATGTTGATGTTGTAGTTTGCGATGGTTTCGTTGGAAACGTTGCTCTTAAAACAATCGAGGGCTGTTCAATGATGTTATTCAAACTAATTCAACAAGAATTTATGACTGATTGGATTTCTAAAATCGTTGGACTTTTAGCAAAACCATTCATGAAAAGAATTTATAAAAGAATTAACTACGAAGAATTTGGCGGAGCGCTTCTTTTGGGTGTTAAAGGAATTACAGTTATTTCTCACGGAAGAAGTTCGTCTTACGCTATTAAAAACGCTGTTCGAGTGGCAAAAGAAGCCGTTGAATCAGGCGTTACAAGCAAAATTTCAGAATTAATACAATCTTAAAAATTTTTTAAAGCGCCGTTTTTTGGCGCTTTTTATGATAATAAAACAAAAATCGAGGAGTAAAATGAAAAAAATAGCTTTTATTTTCCCCGGACAAGGTTCTCAAAGTGCCGGCATGGGAAAAGATTTATTTGATAACAATGACTCTGCTAAGCATGTTTACGAAACAGCAGATAAAACACTAGGCAAAGAAATTTCAAAAATTTGCTTTGAAGGACCTGATGAAGATTTAAAACAAACAATCAACGCTCAAAGCGCCATTGTTACAACTTCAATTGCAGCACTTGCTGCTTTCAAATCAAAATGTGATATTAAACCTGCTCTTACAATGGGTCATTCATTGGGCGAATATTGTGCTATGTATTGCGCTGACGTTATGGATTTAGAAACGACAATCAAAGCAATTCAAAAACGTTCTGAACTTATGGATGAAGCTACAAAAACCACAAAAGGCACAATGGCAGCCGTTTTAGGCTCATCAATTGAAAATATTAAATCTTCTCTTGAAGAAGTTAAAGACCTTGGTTTAGCACAAATTGCAAACTACAACGACCCGACTCAAGTTGTTATAACGGGCGAAGTTGAAGCTATTAATAAAGCTTGCGAATTAATCAAAGAAAAAGGCGCTAAAAGAGTTGTTCCTCTTGCTGTTTCAGGAGGTTTTCACTCTGAACTTATGAATAGCGCTAAAGATGGTTTTGTTGAATTTGTTAAAACTTTAGATTTAAAAGACGCAACAATTCCTGTTATTACTAATGTTGACGCTACTTTAACAACATCAGCAGAAGATTTTAGACAAAAAATGCCAAATCAAATCAATTCTTCCGTTATGTGGGTTCAAAGTATCCAAAACGCAATAGCAGAGGGCGTTGACACATTTATTGAGTTTGGAAACGGAAAAGTTTTAGCAGGCTTAAATAGAAAAATTTCATCTGAAATTAAAACATATAATGTTTATGATATGGCATCATTAAATGCCGTTGTTGAAGAATTAATGGTAGGAGTATAAATTATGAGCGAAAAATTAGTACTTATAACAGGTGGTTCAAGAGGTATCGGAAAGGCAATTGCGCTAAAATTAGCAGCAGCAGGATATGATATTGTTATTAATTATGCAGGCAATGAAGTTGCAGCACAAAAAACAGTTGATGAAATCAAAGCTCTTGGAGTAAATGCTGAAAGCTATAAATTTGATGTTTCAAATCAAGAAGAAGTTGACGAAAACATCGCTAAAATCATTGAAAAATATGGAAGAATTGATGTTTTAGTTAACAACGCAGGTATCACTCGTGATGATTTATTCTTAAGAATGACAGCAGATAAATGGCTTGCTGTTATTAATACTAACTTAAATTCTGCATTTTACGTTTCAAAACCTGTTGTTAAATTAATGATGAAACAAAGAAGCGGCGCAATCATCAACACAACAAGCGTTGTAGGTTTATACGGAAATGCAGGTCAAGCAAACTATTCAGCAGCAAAAGCAGGTTTGGTTGGATTTACTAAATCATTAGCAAAAGAACTTGGTTCTCGTGGAATTAGAGTTAATGCTGTTGCTCCAGGGTTCATTGAAACAGACATGACAAAAGACTTGCCTAACACAGAAGAAATGTTAAAAGCAATTCCTTTGAAACGTCTTGGAAAAGCGGAAGACATAGCAGAAGCCGTTAAATTCTTAGCAGTTGACGCTCAATATGTTACAGGTCAAGTGCTTGAAGTTGATGGCGGAATGATGATGTAATTTATCATATAAAATACTTAAAAAGAGCCTAAAATATGGGCTCTTTTTTATTTAAATAATTCATCTTTTAAAAATTTTAACATCTCATCAAGTCTATTTTTATCGTTTAAATACCAATAGCCGATTAAAACCTCGAAAGATGTTGCAAGAGAATGAATTTTAGGATTATTCTTTTTATTGATTGAAATCTTTAAATTTCTTCCTCTTTTTTGAATTTCTTTTTCAGTTTCGGTTAACTTTTCTTCAATCAAAGCTAGAAAATTTGCTTGCGAAGTAGCATTAACAAAATCTGTTGTTAGTTTGTGCATTTGCTTTTGAACGCTTGTTTTTTGAATTATATTATTCCTGATAAACAATTCCCAAACGCAATCGCCGATATATGCGTAATGTTTTAAATTATATTCCATAGCTAAATAATAAAAAAAACTTAACATTTTAGCAATTTTTTGTAACAAAAATTCTTTATTAATTTAAGGAGTTTAGTTAAAGTGACAAGCGGTATCAATAACGCACAAGTGAATAATGTTAATACAGTACCTCAAAAAAGTTCGCTTTTAAAAGACACAGTTTCGGGTCTTGGGGTGAATGCTCTTATGACAGGCGGTTTTGGCGGTGTTTCTTGCGTTAAAAGAAATGGTGGCTTTAAAAATGCGATTAATTCTGTTAAAGCTAACAATAAAGTCCTTGAAGCTTTTGCCGAAAAACTAGACCCTGATATGGATGTTTTTACAAAAAACCATGTAATTGCAAAAAATTATGAAGAATATACAAAAGCAGTAAAAGATCTTCAAAAGCTTAAAAAGCTTGAAGACAAACAAGCAGCAGGAAAATTTGATTTATTTAATAAAAGAGCAAAAGCAATTGAAAAATTAAAAAATGATGAACAAGCTCTTAATGACACTGTAAACAATATTAAAAATGGCAATACTGCTGCTAAATATAAAGGAGTAAGCTTAAAATCGGATGTTAAAGGCTTATTTAAAGAAGAACTATTAAACCCGATGAATATTTTATTTGTCGGAATTGGCATAGTATCAAGGGCAACTTCCGAAGTTATTCCAACATTTAAGGAACAAGGCTTTAAAGCGGGCATGAAAAAACTTGGAAGTTGCATAGCAAAAACTGCCGTTGATACCGTATCTAACGCAGGATTTAGTGCTGTATTTAGAGTTTTAGGCTCAACCGCTTTAAGCTTCTTAGGTCCTGTTGGAAGAGCATTGGGCGGAACATTGGGCGATATGGTCGGTTCTATCATCTCTAGCAAAATCATAACTAAAGTATTTAAAGAAGATAAAATAGCCAATACTTCAACTGACGAAGCAACTATAGCTGACTCTTCACAACAACAAGAAGAAGTAGCTCCTCAAGTTGCACAAGTTGACACAAACGCAACAAATACCACTGCTTCAACAAATCCAATTGTAGTAAATTCAAACGAATTACCTGAACAAGCTAAAAGCATTGGTCAAAGAAAAGCAACAAGAACAACAAGAACCGCTACAAGAGGCTATGCTAAACCTCAAGGAAGCTTGAATTTTTATAATCCTCAAAGCTTATCATTTATAAATTCTAATAATTCTCGCTTAAAAACAAACTATTTAGCTTAATTTAGAGCCGAACCCAGCGCTTTTAAGTTTTCATAAGCCATGCCTGCTTCTGAAAGTTCTTCTGCTGATATTCCAAAAAGACTAATTGTTGATAATATATCATTTATAACAGGTCTTCTTTTTGAATTTTTCTTGCTTCGATTTGTTTTTTTTGTATCGTTCATCATCTTAAAGATGTTGCTTACAGCTGATTCTCGAGTCATAAAGTATGTCGAATTTGTTTTGTGTAAACTTCTTTTTTTACATTTTCCCATAGCCTTATTGTCTATTATTTTTTTTGTTTTGTAAATATAATGTATATAAATGTAAAAATATATTTTCAAAGTAGCAAAATTTATTTTTTAGGCGCTTTGTATCGTTTGTGAGTTTAAAAATAAGGGAAAACTATGTTAAATGTTGTAAATTTAATCCAAGCAAAAACATTTAAAAGAAATAATATTGATAACATTCAAAGACAAAATAACATCTCATATTCAAATGTATTTAATTTTACAGGGAAAAATCTAAAACCTTTAGCAAAAGATACTGTTTCATTTACTTCAAGTCCAAACAAAGGAACATTGAATAAAGCTTTTATTTCAGCGTTTGACAACTATAACGTATGTAAAGAAGTTGAAAAAAACGCAAAAAGCGCACAAGAATATTTGGCTTCTGTTTTAGACGAAGCATTTTTTGACACCGATATAAACGGCAAAAAAGTTCCAAAACCTGAATTTAAAAAAACAATATATTCTATTGAAACAAGGGTTAAAACCCCAAGTTCTATTCGAGAAAAAGTTGCAGACAGATTAGAAGATTTAATCACAGCAACCCCATCTCGCTCGTTTAACCCAATGGACACCGAAGCAATTAAAGCAAACATTAAAGATATTGTTGGGGCGAGAATAATTTTAACTAATTCCAATTCTGATTCAAATGAATTAATTATCAACAAAATAA
This sequence comes from uncultured Candidatus Melainabacteria bacterium, assembly GCA_934667125.1. Taxonomy (GTDB): domain Bacteria; phylum Cyanobacteriota; class Vampirovibrionia; order Gastranaerophilales; family Gastranaerophilaceae; genus RUG14156. The sequence goes on from CAKULF010000001.1 coordinate 464,812, forward strand.
TTGAATTAATTCAAGCAGGAAAATTAAGAGTTGAAAAAATCGAAAACTATGAACCCGAATATGATACTCCCGAATATAGATATTTTGAGCTTGATGACATTGAAAGATTAAGAAAAGCAAGCATCAAAGAAAGAAGAACAAGAGGAATTGATAAGATGTTGGAATACAATTCCGAACCCAAAAAAACTGGTTATATGGCTCTTCATCTTGATATCGATTTATCCGAATGCGGCGATAAAAATTTAGGCGAAAACGGATATCACGGCGAACTTCAAATAATCGGCTATGACGTTGAAAAATTAAAAGAAGTTGAAGATTTATGCTATAAACTAAAACACAACAAAGGTATTAAATCAGGCAAGCTATCATTCTTGCCATTTGTTGAACATTTTAATGCTCACTATAAAAACGATTCCGAATTTAAAGAAGCTTTTAACACATACACAAGACGAGCTTTCCAAAAACAACGTGCCAGAAATGATGACCCGAGGGTTTTAAACGGCGAAGAATATAAATTCCCGACAATTGAAGAATGTGACCTAGAGGGGGTTATCCCTGCCGGACTTGATTTTAATGTTCTATCCAAAATCAAAAAATATTGCGATATAATTGATAAAATTATTGTTGAAGCTCAAGAAAAAGAACTTGAAATCCAAAAAAGACAAAAAACAACAACCCAAGGTTAACATTTAGCTAAATATTCTTGTATTTATATTGTTTTTATCACATGATTAAAATATAAAAACTTTATAGAGGAGAATATTATGACAAAGACTGTTGAAGTAATTAAAAAATGTTGCTGTGGCAAATTCAATGAATTGGCAACAAAAGCCGTTGAAGATATTAAATCAAGAGCAGGAAAAAGCGGTCAATTCTTGAATTGGATTGAAGTTTTACCAAAAACTCAATTAGAAAATCTTGATAAAATCGAAGCAATGGTTAAAGAAGCAAAAGGCGATAAATACACTGACCTTGCTATTTTAGGTATCGGCGGTTCTCGTCATACAACAGAAAATATCACAAAATTATTCGGAATAGATGAACATGTTCACTTTTTCTCATCTGTTGTTCCAACAAGCTTTGATAGATGGATTAAAAGATTAGACCTATCTAAAACTTTATTCTTGGTTGTATCAAAATCAGGCGGAACGCTTGAAACAACTGTTGGCTACCAAAATGCTAAAAAAGCTGTTGAAAAATTTACAGGCTCATCCGACACATCATCTCAATTTGTTGCAATGACAGACGCTAACGCTGAAAAATCTGCTTTAAGAAGAATTGTTAACTCAGGCGAAATCAAATTAGCAGGCTTTGTTCATGATGATGTTGGCGGAAGATTTTCAATTTTGGATGATGCTACAATCTTTACATTGTTGTTCTTAGGAAAATCTAAAGACGAAGTTAAAGAACTTTTAAACGCTTCTTTAGCTGCTCAAAAAGAATTTTTAAACCCAAATATTGAAGAAAATGAAGCTTTGCAATTGGCTAAATTCAACGTTAAAGCTAAAAATATGGGCAAAAATAAACACTTTGTTGAATATTTTGGAGATGAGTTCTTTGGAACAACTCTTTGGGAAAAACAACTTAAAAATGAATCTTTAAAAGCAAGAATTTCAACAGATACAAACGTTGGACCTGGATACTTGCACTATAATGCTGAAGCTGATTTAGACATTAATAACACAGATTCATTCTTCACATTCACTTATGTAAAATCAGATGACAAGGTTATGAACTCTGTAATGACAGGGGTTATCAATGCTTATGCTAACCAACACCCTGTTGCTAAAATTGTTTTAGATGATTTGAGCGAAAAATCTATCGGAAGATTTTTAGAACTTAAACACTTTGAAACATTGTATACAGGCTATATTTTAAGAGCTTTAAAAGGCAACTTCACACCTGAAGGTACTGCGTTTGATGAAGTTCTTCAACCTAATGTTGAAATTTATAAGAAAGAAGTTAAAAAAGCACTCAGCTGTGCGGAGTAAAAGGCTTGTGATGAGCAAGACTTTTACGTAGACCTTAGATAGGCGACGCCCTAAGTTTTCTTAGCCTCTTTTGAGGGTTAGAAAACGGAAGTGCCCTTGGGGTACGTGGAAATTTTCAATTTCCTCAGGAGCAAAGCGCTTGCTGAATAGCTTTTACATAAAATATTTTAAAAGGAGTAGTTTTTTCTACTCCTTTTTTTAATCAATTAAATTTATATCCCCATCAATATTATTTTCAATCTCTTCAATAAGCTTACTTGGCTTAACATTAAATATTTGCGCCAATTTAAAAATCGTTGTAAGTTGAGGGTCTTTTAATCCCCTTTCCAATAAATTCAACAAAGAAGTTGAAACATTGTACTCAAGCCCAATCATATAGTTGCTTTTGTCGTTTTTGAGCTTTTTATAAACAATAGAACACGCTTTTAAAATAAGTTTTTTAGAATTTTCATCTTGCATTTTATTAATAATAAATGTAAAATTTTTCATGTACGTTCACGAACGTGATAGATATGTAGAGGTAGTTTTGAAAAAGGGTTTTACTTTAGCTGAAATTATGATAGCACTTGTGGTAATTGGAGTAATAACTTCGATTTTGCTTCCTGTTGCTTTTAATAATGTTCCAAATGAAAATGTGATGAAATTTAAAAAAGGCAATGCGACGCTTGCTAAGGTCATTAATGAATTAGTCACAAGCGGAGAATACAACACCCAAGGCGATTTAGCTAGGGACAATAAAGGTAATTTAATAAATTCGCACACAAATATTGAATATTCAAAATATTTTTGCGTTACTTTTTCGGATTTATTAAATATCAAAAATGCAAAATGCGAAAATTCGACTAATGCAACAGTAGAAGGTGGATATTATTGCTGGGATTGGGCAGAAGTGGAAATGGAAATGAATGGGGTAACAGTTGGACAAGCGGTTGATGGATATTGTAAAAATAATATTTCTGAAAGTCTAATAACAACTAACGACAACATTATTTATTATGAAGCAAATCAATTTGCAAGTTTTGGAATTACATTTGATGGAAACACTTATGATACAGATAGAGAACTGTTTCACATAGGCGCTGAAAATAATACCGATTTTGACAATGGAAAATATTCAAAAACGGAATATATGGCAAAATTTGGATTATATAGATGTTTTAAGGTTTTTTGCATGGATGTTGATAATTTAAACAAAGGTGAAGACCCCTTTGGATATGGGATTAGGGTTGATGGGAAAATTACTTTGGGCGCTCGTGCGCAAGAGTGGCTTGAAAAAAGTATTCAAGACAAAGAGTGATTGTCGGATTGGCAAATCCGACCTACGTTGCTAGCTATCAAAGATAAATAATAAGATTAAGACCCTGAAACGTAGTTCAGGGTGACATTCCAGAGGGGATGATAAAGTGTTTAAATGTTTAAAAAAAGTAGGTCGGATTTACCAATCCGACAACAAACTTCAAAAAAATAAAGGAAAAAATCATGAAAAAAGAAGAAAAAATAATCATAGCCTGCTTTTTAATCATGTTCTTCACTATGCTAATTTCATGCATCTACACTTGCTACCAATTAAAACCTGCTAGCACAAACTTCAAAATAGAAACTCTACTCAAAATAGATAAATCCTACTTACAATAGAGTTAACCCAATTGCATAAAACCAACCCTCAAATTCAACTCACTCCAACATCCCCAAAACCGTCGCCCTGAACCCCGTTTCAAGGTCTTAAGATTGTTGAGAACTAGACGAAATTTAAAAAATTAGCAAAATAAGAAATTTATTGATAGCCAGTTATTATCAAGTATTAATTTTATCAATTGTTTCAATGTCAGTATCATACAAAGCAAAACAAGAGAGTTTTATTTACCTTAACTCTTTGGCTATCAAAGAAAGTTTATAGAATAATAAAAGTTACAAACAACTAACCAAAACCCACAAACGAAAGGTGGAAGGGCAAGCTACCTCAATGAAAGTCAGGGTGCGGAAAGCGAAACAAATGTCTGTTGTCTTCCTAGTGCGCCCGACTCTCCTTTCGAGGGTTTTGGTTAATGATATTTAGGCTTTTTCTTTTTACTTTTGGTTCCGTTTTCTTTTTCTTAATGCCAAAAAGAAAAAGAAAATGAACAAACTAAAAGCGTGGTCTATAGCCGAAGAGGTATTGGAAGCTTTAGCTATCGATAAATTTTTTACTTTAGAAATTTCTTTGATAGCCAAGTTTTTCATTTTTATTTCGTTTTTAAAATTCTTTTGATAGCTAGTTTCTATCTTTTTTGCAAGAATTACGTTTGGAATAATTAATAATAGGGTTTTTAAAAATTCTGTGATAGCCAGTTTTTGTTACAAGAATTACATCCAAAATGATTACCATTAAATTAAATTTTAGCTATCGATAAATTTTTAATTTTAACAATTCTTTGATAGCCACACGGTTGTTTGTAGTTTGCTTTTATTTAAATCTTACTGTTTGAACAATGGATTTCAGGGTAAAAGTTAATTATAGAAGAATTACTTGTTTTTTAATTTTTGTTTGGTTCTCAAAGATTTTAAGTCCCTGAAACGGGGTTCAGGGTGACATTCCAGAGGGGATGTTGGGGCGGCTATTGGAAATTAAAATTTTAAATTGATAAATATTATCTGTGTTAATGAAATTAAAAGTTTAATAAAATATCAATCCATCCATCCCTATAACATCCCCTCCATCCTCATTTTCACCCTCGCAAAATAAATTAGCACTTTAGATAATCCTTTATGGTAATGAATATTCACGCATAAAAACGCATAATTCAAGAATAAAAATCATAAAAACTTTGAAAAACTTATCCATTAAACATAAAGGAGGAAAAAATGTCCATTAATAGAAAATTTTTATTAGGAACAGCTATTACTTTTTGTTCTCTAGCTTTGACAGTTCCTATGACTTACGCAGCATGTCCTGTTGCTTCTGATTGCGGATGTAATCAACAAAAAGAAATTACAACTCCGGATAATGCTACTTGTTCAAAATGCAAGCAAAAAGATTGTGCTTGCGAAAAGAAACACAAAAAATGCGATCCTTGTGAAACATCTAAAAAAGATGACTGCGGCTGTACAACCGGAGGAGCAGCGCCTTGCAAGGAAACAAAACCCTTAAATCAACAAACATACGCATACCCAAATTCAATCTATTCAAACTCAAACACTTCACAAGTGGGGGAGTACAAAAATAATGCAACCATAGGAGAAGATATGGTAGCGCCTCAATATAAAGGTGTGCCTGTTGAATGTGGTTGCCCGACAGGTGGCGCTGCGCCTGTTATAAATAGCAAAGATATGCCGACTTATGATTGTAACGATGGCCCATCTGTAAGTTCTACTACTCACATGGATATTATAAAAGTTACAACCGAACCCTTTGAAATGCTTGGAATGACAGGGGCGGCGGCTGATATAACAGCTCAACAATATCCTGACGTTTATGATAGTTATTGGGCAAGTTGCGATATTAACCGTTTAACAGAAAAATGCGTCCTAGAGGGTTATCCTGATGGAATGTTTAAACCAAACAGAAAAGTATCTCGTGCTGAAATGGCAACAATGGTTGTTAAAGGTTACAACTTAAACGCTTTGGATAGTTGCGACAAGTTAACATTTAAAGATGTTCCAAAATCACACTGGGCTTATGGTTTCATTTCTAAAGCCGCAGAAGAAAACTTTGTTAAAGGTAAATCCGCTGATAAATTCTGTCCAAACCACGATATTACTCGTGCAGAAGCTTTAACCATTATGTCTAAAGGCTTGAATTGCCCAATGGATGAAGCTAAAGCAAATGAAATTTTATCACAATACAAAGATGGTAACAAAGTTCCTTGCTGGGCAAGAGAATGCATAGCAAAGGCTATTGATAATGGCGCCCTAAAGGATGAACGCAACCAAGATTACATCAGACCAAACGATAAAACAACTCGTGCTGAAGCAAGTTCAATGTTGCAAAACATAAGAATTGCAGGCGGATACGATAAAAACGATAAACCTTGCGCTCAAGATTTAGGCGGAAAAACATTTATCGAACGTCAAGCAAAAGTTGAAATTCCAACTCTTCAATTAACAATGAATGATGTAATTAATGCAAAACACGTTAATGTTGGCGAACAATTCGCTGCAACAACAACTTCTGAAATCACTGTAAACGGCGTAACTTTCCCTTGTGGTTCAACCGTTAGAGGTAAGGTTGTTGAAGTAACTCGTCCGACAAAAAATTCTCAAGGTTCACTAAGATTGTCATTCAACGAAATTATCAACTGCAAAGGCTGCAAAGCAGAACTTCCAAAACAAATTCTAACTGCCAGAGTTGAACGTCAAAAAGAAATCAACCCAATCTTAAGAACAATTCAACTTCCATTCACTTGGGCAGGTACTTTAATCGGTACAGCAGGCAGAACAATCGGTGGTGCTGCAATAGGCTTATCAAACGCAGCTGAAGGCTTATTAGACCAAGCCGGTGTTGGTACATCCGAATTATTCGGCGGACAATTTAAAGCAGCAGGAAGAAGCTATCAAGATGGCTTAAAAACCGCTTTCAAAGCTCCTGTTGACTTAACAAGAACCGCTCTATCAGGAACAATGGGCTTATTCCAAACAACGGGTGATGAAATAACGTATTTAATCGACCCATCCGGCATGCCAATTTCTAAAGTTAACCCTAAAGAAAAAGTTACCATTGCTTTTGGTCATTAATTTAATCTAAAAACCACACAGTATTAATGGATTGGTTTTTGAGTCCGAAAAATTATTTTTCGGACTTTTTTCATTGTTTATTTTTATTTCTTTTTGTATTAAAATATTAGTGTATAAGTAACACACAATTTAAGGAGGGTTTCAAATGGAAACTTATGGATTAGAAAAAATGGGCATAAACGCTAAAAACGTTTACCGCAATTTGACACCTGCTCAATTAACTGAATTTGCTTTAGAAAGAAAAGAAGGCAAATTATCTAACACAGGTGCTTTAGTTGTTACAACTGGAAAATATACAGGACGTTCTCCTAAGGATAAATTTATTGTTGATACAGATGGTATTCACAATGAAATCGCTTGGGGAAAAGTTAACCGCCCAATTTCAAGAGAAAAATTTAACTCAATCAAAGAACAAATGATTAAATATTTAGAAGGTAAAGATGTATTTATCTTCGATGGTTATGCTGGAGCTGACAAAACATATACTCAAAAATTCAGAGTAATCAATGAAATGGCTTCTCAAAACCTATTCATCCACCAATTATTAATCAGACCAACAGCTGAAGAATTAGCTTCTTATGGCGAAGCAGATTACACAATACTTTGCGCTCCAGGTTTCAAATGCGATCCTGAAAGAGATGGCGTAAATTCAGAAGCTTGTATCGCTATCGACTATGAAGCTCACATGATTATCATCGCTGGTTCTCAATACTCAGGCGAAATCAAAAAATCAGTATTTGCTACAATGAACTACGTTATGACTAAGAAAAACGTACTTCCAATGCACTGTTCAGCTAATATGGATCCTGAAACTAATGAAACAGCTGTATTCTTCGGCTTATCAGGTACAGGTAAAACAACATTATCAGCTGACCCATCAAGAAAATTAATCGGGGATGACGAACATGGTTGGTCACCTGATGGCGTATTCAATTTTGAAGGCGGCTGCTATGCTAAATGTATCAACCTTTCTGCTGAAAATGAACCAGATATCTACAATGCTATTAAATTCGGTTCATTAGTTGAAAACGTTGTTATGGATGATGCTACTCGTGAATTTGATTTCAACGATGGTTCTTTAACAGAAAACACTCGTGTTGGTTATCCAATCAATTACATCAACAACGCTCAAATCCCATCTAAAGGTGGAATTCCTAAAGTTGTTGTATTCTTAACAGCTGATGCTTTTGGTGTATTACCTCCAATCTCAAGATTAGACAAAAACGCAGCTATGTACCACTTTGTAACAGGTTTCACATCTAAATTAGCTGGTACAGAACGTGGTATCACTGAACCTGTTCCAACATTCTCAACATTATTCGGCGAACCATTTATGCCAATGGACGCTAGCGTTTACGCTAAAATGTTAGGTGATAAATTAGACCAATACGGAACAAAAGTATACTTAGTTAACACAGGTTGGGCTGGCGGCAGCGCTTCTATGGGTGCTAAACGTATGAAATTAGCTTACACAAGAGCTATGGTTACAGCTGCTCTAAATGGTTCATTCGATTCAATCGAATTCAAACACCACGATGTATTCAATGTTGATTATCCAACATCTTGTCCAAACGTTCCTGCTGAAATGTTAGACGCTCGTGGAATGTGGGCTGATAAAGCTGCTTATGATACTCAAGCTAACAAACTTGCTCAAATGTTTGCTGATAACTTTGCTGCAAAATATCCAAACATGCCACAAGAAATTGTTAACGCTGGACCAAAAGCAACTGCAAATGTGTAAATAACCTGAATCAAGCGAGCTTAGCAATGCTTTGCTTAGCGAGCGCAGATGAGGGCACAGGTGTGTGGAATATTTGACGGCTGTGATGAGCAGGCGGCAAATATGTAACCTTACCATGGCGACGTGGAAATCTCTGATTTCCTCAGGAGCAATTTTTATAATAAATATTTAAATTTTGCGCTTAATATATATTTATATTAAGCGCTTTTTTAATATTCGTGTCAAAAATATTGCTTTATGATAAAATGTAATTCGGTTAGTAGGAGAAAAATAATGCAAACTGTTATGAATTACGAAATAAAAGATATAGCGCTTGCTGAGCAAGGAAAGAAGAATATTGAATGGGCGCAAAAAGATATGCCTGTTTTAAATGCTATTAAAAAAAGATTTGAAAAAGAACAACCTTTTAAAGGCTTAAGACTAACAGCTTCTGTTCATGTTACAAAAGAAACAGCAGCGTTATGTATAGCCTTAAAAGCAGGTGGAGCAGATGCTGTTTTGGCTGCTTCTAACCCATTATCAACACAAGACGACGTTGCAGCAGCATTGGTTAAATATTATGATATTCCTGTTTTTGCAATAGCTGGGGAAGATTCTGAAACATACCACAGACACATTGAAACAGTTTTAAATCATAAACCAAACTTCATTATTGATGATGGTTGCGATTTGGTTGCAACGGTTCACAAGTCTAAAAGAGAGTTGTTGCCTAATATTATAGGAAGTTGCGAAGAAACAACAACAGGGATTATAAGACTTCAAGCTATGGAAAAAGAAGGTCAATTAATGTTTCCTGCGCTTGGCGTAAATAATTCTCTTACAAAACACTTATATGACAACCGTTACGGCACAGGTCAAAGCGCACTAGATGGCATAATCAGAGCAACAAATATCCTTCTTGCAGGAAAAACTTTTGTTGTTTGCGGTTATGGTTGGTGTTCAAGAGGCGCTGCTGCTAAAGCTCGTGGAATGGGCGCTAATGTTATAGTTACAGAAGTTGACCCACTTAAGGCTCTTGAAGCCGTTATGGATGGCTTTAGAGTAATGCCTATAGCAGAAGCTTCCAAAGAGGGCGATATTTTCTTATCAATCACAGGGGATACAAAAGTTATTTCTGCTGAAAATATTATGAATATGAAAAATGGCGCTTTTGTTGCAAATGCAGGACATTTTGATGTTGAAATTGACGTTAAAGGTCTTAAAAAATACACAGTTGCAACCAATAATATCCGCCCAGGGTTAGATGAATGGGTTTTAAATAATGGAAAATCCGTTTATGTTTTGGCTCAAGGAAGATTAGTTAATTTGGTTTGTGCAGAGGGTCATCCAGCCAGCGTTATGGATATGTCTTTTGCAAATCAAGCACTTGGTATGGAATATATTATTAAAAACCATGAAAAACTGGAAAATAAGATGTATACTCTTCCAAGAAGCGTTGATGTTGCAATTGCAAGGCTGAAATTGGAATCAATGGGAATTCAGATTGATACTTTAACTGAGGAACAAGAAAGATATTTGAATTCTTGGTCAGAAGGAACCTAGAAATATTGTAAAAACCTTAAAATAGGTTTTATCGATAGTCGGTTTTTATTTAAGTATCAATTTTAGCAATATTATTTTTATTTAATAATTTCTAAGTCTTTAAATTCTTAGACGCTTCGGCGTTCTTTTTAGAACGTTACGTTGAACTACGTTTCAGAGTCTTAAAATTAGGAAAAAATTAGCACAATCTCAAAATTACAACTTTATCGATAGCTAATATTTGTATCAAAATTAATCAATCAAAGCCAATCTTTGCAAAAGAAGAAATAGAATAATTATAATAATTATAAATCCTAGCTATCAAAGAATTTACTAATTTGCAGATTTTCATTAAGCAACTAAAAATTTCAAAACCCTGAAACGTAGTTCAGGGTGACATTCTAGTGGGGACGTTAAAGTTGCCAAAAATAATAAATTACTTTTAACTCTTAAGCTATCAAAGAAATCCTTAAAATAGAAAATTTATCGATAGCCAGTTTTTGTTCTAATATTTTTTACTACGAAACTTAAAATCCTTGCGACGGTCGAATTTTTAATTCGACATATAGACATTTGCTTTTGTTAAAATTAATTTCACCAACAAAGTTCAAGCAAAGCTAAACGCTACTTCAAGGCAATTATTAGCTTCTCAATAACAACCAAAAAATGACTTCCGTTTAGCTTTGCTCATTTTGAACATTTTGAGAAATTAATTTTAATAAAAGCATAAGCCCTAAGCCGTCTTTCTTTTCCTTTTTGGTTCTGTTTTTCTTTTCTTTGATCGGCGTTTGAACAAAGAAAAGAAAAATGAACAAATAAAATGCGAAAATTTGAACGAACAACTTAATATAATCAATTTTCTGATAGCCAAAACTTACATTAATATTAATTGTTTTGAGTATAGCTTTTAAAAAAAGACAAAAAATCAGCTATCAAAGAAACCCTTAAAATAGAAAATTTGTCGATAGTAAATGATTTTTAAATATTTTCAGCTATAAATCTCGCTTTTAGTTTGTTCATTTTCTTTTTCTTTTTCGCCAGAAAAGAAAAAGAAAACAGAACCAAAAGAATAAAGAAAATGGCTTGGAAGCTATTAACCAAAACCCTCGAAAGGAGAGTCGGGCGCACCAGGAAGACAACAGACATTAGTTTCGCTTTTCACACCCTGACTTTCATTTAGGTAGCTTACCCTCCCACCTTTCGTTTGTGGGTTTTGGTTAGTTGTTTGTAATTTTTGCTATGCTATAGATTTTCTTTGATAGCCGAAGAGTTAACAAATGCTGTTCTGTTGTTTTATATTATTTTTTCTTTTCTTATTCTTTCTTATTTAAAGCTTGTTCTTATAACAATAAATACCAAAATAAACCCGACTATAAAAACAAAAAAAGGCTTCTATTAGAAGCCTTTTTTATGCCGATAATGCGACTTGAACGCACGACCTGATGATTACGAATCAACTGCTCTACCATCTGAGCTATATCGGCATACCAATATATTAATACAAAAAAAGTTTTTATAAAATTGTTGTTTTGTAAAATTGTTAGAGTTAATATATTTATAGTATAGATAAAAGTGAGTATTATGAGTCAAGAAAAAGAAAATCTGTTATATTTCCTTGATGGTAAACCATATATTAACATGACTAACGCATGCTCAAACGCATGTGTTTTTTGCGTTAGAGATCAAAAAGAAGATGTTCAAGGGGCAAAACTTTGGATGGAAAAAGATTCAACAACGGCAAAAGATGTTATTGAACAAATTGAAAACAAAAAAGATATAATCTCAAAAAGCGAAGAAATTGTTTTTTGCGGATATGGCGAACCTTTAATAAAAATTGATGAAGTTGTTGAAATTTCAAAATATTTAAAAGAAAATTATCCGAATTTAAAAATAAGAATCAATACAAACGGGCATGCTAACGCTATTCATAAAAGAAATGTAGCGCCTGAATTAGCTCCTTATATTGATTTAATTTCAGTTAGCTTAAATGCTCAAAATGAAGAAACATATAATAAAATTTCAAATCCAAAAATAGATAACGCTTATGAAGAAGTTAAAAGATTTATTAGAAGCTGTGTTGAAGAAAAAATCAAAACAGTTGCGAGCGTTGTTTCAAATGTTCCAAACTATCCGATTGATGTGGAAAGATGTGAAACAATAGCAAAATCTTTAGGCGCAAAATTCAGAAACAGAGATTTTATCCCGAACGGATATTAAAAAATTTATAAAGATAGAATATAATCACATTAGAAAGGACATAAACAAATGTTGAACAAAATTATGAAACCAAAATCAATTGCTGTTATTGGTGCTTCAACTAAAGAACATACAATTGGTTCTGACATTATGAAACGTTTACAAGAATACAAATTCAATGGAAATATTTATCCTGTAAACCCAAAAGGCGGTATAATTGAAGGTTTACAAGCTTATACATCAGTAACCGAAATCCCAGATGAAGTTGATTTAGCAATCATTGTTGTTAATGCTAAATTCGTACTTTCAACAATCGATCAATGCCACGAAAAAGGTATCAAAGGTCTTTGTATTATTACAGCAGGCTTTAAAGAAACAGGTAAAGAAGGTGCTGAAGCTGAAAAACAACTTTTAGCAAAAGTAAAAGAATACGGAATGCGCTGCGTTGGTCCAAACTGCTTAGGCGTTGTTAATACTGACCCTAACGTTAGAATGGATGGATGTTTCGCTGAATCTCTTCCTGAGCGTGGTAACATTGGTTTTGTTTCTCAATCAGGCGCTCTTGGTGGCGGTATTTTAAACATTTTAAAAGACTTAAACCTTGGTTTTGCTCAATTCATTTCAATTGGTAACCAAGCAGATGTTAACGCTGAAACTGCTCTTGAATATTGGGAAAACGTTGATGACGTTGAACAAATCTTATTATATATGGAATCAATCCAAAATCCTGCAAACTTTAGAAAATTAGCTACAAGAATTTCTAAGAAAAAACCTATCCTTGCTCTAAAAGCAGGTCGCTCTGCAGCTGGTGCTTCTGCAGCTTCATCTCACACAGGTTCATTAGCAGGTGCTGATAAAGCAGCAAACGCTTTATTAAACCAATCAGGCGTAATTAGAGAATATTCACTTAAAAACTTATTTGCAACAGCAAAAGTTTTTGCAAACTGCCCAATTCCAAAAGGCGATAGAGTAGCAATCATCACAAACTCAGGCGGCCCTGGAATTATGGCTACTGACGCTGTTTGCGAATATGGTATGCAAATGGCAAAAATTACAGATGAAACAAAAGAAAAATTAAGAAGCTTCTTACCATCTGCAGCTTCAGTTAAAAACCCAATCGATATGATAGCTTCAGCTCCAATCGAACACTACAAGCAAACTCTTGAAACAGTTATAGCTGACCCTAACGTTGATATGATTATGGTTATCTATCTTCCATTCTTAGGTTTGAAAGATATTGATGTTGCTAAAGCCGTTATGGAAATTAAAGCTCAAAACCCACAAAAACCTGTTGTTGGCGTATTTATGACAAAATCAGAATTCTTTACAAAACTTTCTGAAATGGAAGTTAATATGCCATTCTTCATGTACGCAGAAGAAGCAGCAGACGGCTTTAACAGATTAAATCAACAAAGATTATGGCAAGAACGTCCAGTTGGAAATGTTCCAACATACGACGTAGATAAAGCTCGTGCAGCAGAAATCATTAAACAATCAATTTCAGAAGGCAGAGCGCAATTAACAACTCGTGAATCAATCGATGTATTAGACGCTTATGGAATCAGAGTTTGTAAATCAGGCTTTGCAACAAACATCGATGAAGTTGTTGAAATCGGCAACAAAATCGGCTATCCGGTTGTTATGAAAATGACATCAAAAACAACATCACACAAAACAGATGTTGGCGGTGTTAGAGTAAATATTCAAGACGAAGCTCAATTAAAAGCTGAATACAATGATTTAATTGCAAAATTAACAGAAAAAGGCTTAATTGATGGTCTTGAAGGTGTAATCATCCAAGAAATGGTTAAAGGCAACCGTGAAATGGTTTGCGGTATCGCAACTGACCCACAATACGGACCAATGATGATGTTTGGTCTAGGCGGCGTATTCATCGAAGTAATGAAAGATGTTACATTCAGAATTGCTCCTCTAACAGACGTTGACGCTGCTGAAATGATTAAATCAGTTAAAGCATATAAATTATTAGAAGGCGCTAGAGGCACAACTCCAGCTCAAATGGATCAAATCCAAGAAACTCTATTGAGATTATCTCAATTAGTTACAGACTTCCCATTCGTTGATGAATTAGATATCAACCCACTTCTAATTTCAGAAAAAACAGGCGAAGGCATTGCGGTTGATGGACGTATTAAAGTTCGTCTTGAAGAAGCAATGGATAAATTGGGCGGATGTACTTGCGGAGCTTGCGCAGGCTGCTGCCACTAATTTAGTTATAAATTAATAAGTCAAAAGCTGTGAAATAATGTTTTCGCAGCTTTTGTTTTTATGCAAAAAAAATTATTTTCAAGCTTTATATAAACAACACAAGGCAAGAAAAGAAAGAAGATATGCAAATAAATTTTTTAGGAACAAGAGTAAATACCCTGTTTTATAATGATTTACACGGCTCAACAGCAAATATAGACGGTTTTTTAAAAGCACAACAAGAATACTATAAAAATAACTCAACCGTGCCAAACCTTACATTATCAGGAGGTGATGTTTTTGTTACAACAAACCCGAATAATGAAACCGTCGCAAAAAAATTATGCACACAAACCGACGCTATTGGCTTAGGAAACCACGATATTGAAGCAGGGGAATATCTTGCAAGATTAATTCAAAAATTTGCACTCGAAGGAAAAATGCTTGCTTGTAATTTATTTTTTAAAAAAGAAAATCAAATGGAAAAAGAAATTTGCCCAAGTGCTATTATAGAAAAAAACGGGGAGCGCTTTGGAGTTGTTGGCGTTGCGCCAATGGATTTTAGAAAACTTTGCTTTACAAATAAGGAAAACAATTTTTTTGATGTTAGACCCTTGGATGAAACTCTTAAAATTGTAAGAAAAGAAGTTGAAAAATTGCAAAAACAAGGTATCAATAAGATTTTTCTATTAGCGCACACAGGACAAACGGATGTTGACGGTAATCAACTTTATGAAGCGCTTGCCAAAATTTCAGGAGTAGACGTTATTATAGGAGGTCATGACCATCTAAAAGTTGACAAATGGAGCACAACCGAAGCAAACGAACCTGTAAAAATCGTTTCAACAGGAGCGTCAGATGATACAACTTTCAAGGAAAATCTTAATATATTTGGAATTTTAGAGTTGGATTTTGATGATAACGGGGTGTTAATCAAAGATAAATCTAAAACTTATTTTAAAGAACTTGAAGAAACACAAAGCGAAACACTTTATCCGACAGTTGCAAAAATTAAAGAACCGCTTCAAAAAGGTGGGGTCTTATATGGACATAGCGAAGTTGGAAATTTGGTTGCCGATTCTAATTTATGGTATGTTAATTCAAAAACTAAAACCCAAAAAGCGGATTTTGCTTTTGTAAACGCAGGAACAATCAGAGCAAGCCTTGATAGCACGAATGTAACAATGAAAAATATCGAAGAAGTTGTTCCTTTCACAACTCAAAAATTAATTAAAACGACTTTAACCAAAAAACAGATAGTTGATACTCTAAAATGGTGCGCATTATCGACAACTTTTAAAAAAGTTTCCCCTGGGGTTATGCAAGTTTCTAATATGGAATATACAATAAACCCTGATTTGACTGTTTCAAATATTAAAATTTTAAACGATGATGGAACTATAAAATTTGATTTGGATGAAATGCCAGATGAAGCTGAATTTTGCGTTGTATACGATGACTTTTTAGCTACGGGTGTAGCAGGTTTGTCTGATTTAGTTAAAGATGTTGAAAATGATGAAACTATTGAAATATATGATACGACAAGGCAAAATGCACTAAAAGAATATTTAACAAGCGGTGAAGTTAAAGAATGCAAGCAACCAAGAATAAAAAATTTACAATCTATTTCTTGATCTTAGTGAAAAACCAAAAAGTATTAATCGAATTAACGAATAGATTTATCAAAATAACCAAAATTGTATACAATATTATATTTTTATTTGGCAAAACCATATTCAACACAATTGCAGTCAAAACAAGCACAACGCCTACAAAATCAAGGTATTTATAGCAATTTTTAACAAGAGAAAAATAGCTTTCATCTTCTTTTTTAAAATAATAAACTTGATTTAAAAACACCAAAAATGGCGCAACAACAAGCGTATTTATAAACATTATGGCGATAATCGGCTGCATAATAGTTATTATGCTCAACGGGTCAGCAATAAGAGAATTTATATTGTTCATTCTACTAAGCGCAAAAACAATCGTTGGAATATAGCAAAAAACGCTGAATATTGCGCAAAAAGAGATGTATTTTATAAAATTTTTCTCATCATTTTTAATCAACTCAAGGCAATCTTTAATCGATAAATCAGCGCCTTTTTTAATGAAATAATAAGCGCAAGGATTAATCGCATAGCTTATCCAATAGCATTTCCAAAAAGAATAAAATAAACAAGGAAGGGTTATAAAAATTCCTAAAAACGCAAAAATAGGGTCAAACGTTATAAAAAACATTACAAACATCCCAACTATGCTAACTGTAAGCGGTTTTAAAAGAAGCAAAACGTATTCTTTAAGATATTTTAGGGTAAATTTATAACCCAATTTAAAAATTAATTGTATTTTTTCCATAGATTTAATTATAATACCAATATGGATATAAAAGAATTATTTAAAAGTTTTAAAAAAGAAGATTTTTTTTCTAAAGTCAATTTGCACATACACACCAATGTTTCAGACGGAATTTCAAATTTTGACGATATAATTTTGCAAGCAAAAAAGCTTAACATGAAATATATTTCAATAACCGACCATAATTCAATGGATGGCTATAAAACTTCCAAATATTCTGATGAGCCTTTTTTAATTAAAGGAGTTGAGTTTGATTGTTTTTATAAGATGTCACTGTTGCATATTTTAGGCTACGGCATTGATATAAATAATCCTTCTTTAAATAAGCTTTGCGCTAAAAACGAAAACGAAAGAAAAAATGATTTAATCAGGCTTTTTAAATCAAGACATCCGAAAGATGTTATTCAAGCAATCCACAATGCAGGCGGAATAGCGGTTTTGGCTCATCCTTGTTGTTGCAATGTTTTTAGTTTGGATAATTTTGTTAAAAAACTGACTGAATTAGGGCTGGACGGAATTGAAACACATTACCCGTATGACAGATTTAGAGGGATTTTAAAGTTTTCTTCAAGAAACGTGGTTGAAAAATTAGCAAAAAAATATAACTTAATTCAAACAGGCGGAACGGACGAACACAAGGATTTAACCAATCATTTAAACGCTAAACCAAGCTAGTATGTAAAATATCTATCAAAATCAACATCATCAAACGAACACAAAAGTTGATAAATAGGGTCTTCTTCGTCCAATCTTTGATAGCGATATTCATCAAACTTCCAATATTTAGGATTCATGCCCGTACAGCGGATAATATCGTGTTCATATAATATTCTTAATTTCTTTTTAACAACATCCGAACTAAGCCCCACACGCTTTGCTAGCTCAACCGCTGTAATTCCTTCGGGGTTTGAATATTTTTCAGGAGTCAAAAACATAAGCTCTAAACCCACGAGCTTCAATTCTTTATCCTCATTTTCATAATCATATTCAAACATAGTTTAATAATACCCTAAAATATGTTATTATTTAAGTATGAAAAATAAATTCATACTACTTGCTATCCTAATGTGTTCAGTTTCTGCTTTTGCAGTTAATATCGGAACATATAAAACAGAAACCGAATATGGTTTAATAGACGGCTTTAAATGGAATTTCTTTAATCGAGATAAAGATACTCCGCTTGTTCAATTGAAATCTGAAACAAAAGAAGAACAAATCAGACTTGAAAAAGAAAAGCTAAAACCCAAAGAAGAAGTGGATGAGCGCCAATTATACAGATTTATGTTAGAAAATACTACTGCTTTTTAATCAATTGTAAAATTTTGTTAAGAAGATTATTTTTGAGCCTTTTCTAATAGGTCATCTATGATTTTTTTAGCGTCTGCAATGATTTTATAGTCTGAATAATTAAATATATCAGCGTTTTCATCTATATTTATAGCGATAATTTTTTCGCAATTTTTCATCCCTTGGATGTGTTGTATTGCACCACTCACCCCAAAACCAACATATAGCTTGCTTTGGATGGTTAAGCCTGTTTGTCCGATTTGGGTTTCTTTTTTCGCTAAATTGAAATCCACAACTTTTCTTGTTGTAGCATATTCAGCTCCATAAATTTTAGCCAATTTTTCTAATTTTTTAAAATACTCTCCCCCATCGCCATTTAAGCCAAAACCTGCACAAAAAACGATTTTAGCACTCAACAAAGGATTATTTTCATTATTTTTTTCTAAAATTTCTTGTATAATTTTTATTCTGAATTCATCATATTCTAAGCAATTAAATTCAACATATTCGCCTTTTTTATCATTATCATACCTTGCTTTAAATGTGTTTGGGCGAATTGTAGCGCATTCGGGCGAAGTTTTAGACAATATTGTTGCCATTAATTCGCTTCCAAAAGTCGGACGAGTTGCGGCAAGCTTTATTTCGCCATTTTTTTCAATAAATTCTATTCTAGTGCAATCCGCTACAAGCCCTGTGTTTAAAATCGTTGTAACCCTTGGCGCAAGCGAGCGACAAGTCAGGGTTGCAGGAAAAATTATATAGTCGTATTTTGTGTTTTTATAATAAAATTCCATAAAACATTCGCTATACAAAGTTGAAACAAAGTCTTTGCTTCCGTTTTTAATTAATATAACTCGATTTGCGCCTGCTTTATATGCTTTTTCTACTGAATTTTCTTCAATAAAATCTCCTTGAGCTATAGCGTCAATTTCAAATTCTTCAGAGCTGAAGCTGTTTTTCAATTCAAACATCTTTGAAATCAGCTGATAGCTAACTTCTTCAAGGTTATTTGTTGAATTTATTTCACAATATACTGCTATTTTTTTCATTATTCCTCGTTTTTAATCGTTGAAATTAATTCGTCCAAATTTTCAACAATATCTTCATTTATTTCAATTGCGTTTTTTTGTTTTTCAGGTCGATACGCCCGATAAACATAGGTCGGAGAGCCGATTATCCCTGTTTCGTTTTTTGAAAAACCAAGATTACCTGCATTATATGTTTCAATTTTGATATTTTGCGCCCTTATGTAATCGTTGATTTTTGGAGTATAATTTTCATCGCAATCCTCTTTTAGAGCGATTATACAGGGTGTCAAAATTTCAATTATATTCGTCTTGTTTTCAAGCTTTTGAACGACGGAAGCCATTTTTTTATCAGCATTATTTATTCTTACAACATTTTCAATATCAATTATATTAAGCTCTTGCGCTAAACCAACCGGAACTTGCGCAGTATCGCCATCTTGGGCTTGTTGCCCCATTAAAATAATATCAAAATCAGGAACATATTTTTCAATTGCACGAGCCAAAATTTTTGCTGTGATCAATGTATCTGAACCGCCAAAAGCCTTGTCGGATAATAGTATAGCACGATTTGCCCCTTTTGCTAAAGCATATTCCAATACTTCACTTGCTTGGTTTGGACCCATTGAAAGTGCGATTATATTGGCGTTTTGGAATTGTTTTTTGATTTTTATAGCATAATTTAGAGCATATTCATCATACAAATTGATTTTAGATAACATTAAACTTCTATCTAAATTATTTTCTTTTGTCCATTTAATGTCATCAACATCCGGAACTTGCTTAATACAAACAACTATATTCAAATTTTATTCCTTATTTTCTACAACTTTAAGTAAACCTTTTGGCTTATCAATATTTCTTTTTAACTTTTGAGCAATTTCAAGTGCCAACAATTGAAGAGTTATAATTGAAGATAAAATTGTGCTTATTTTGCTTGTCGCTTTTGGAAATTTCAGCAAAATATCACTGTTATAATCTTCATATTCATCTGTAATTAAGATGGTTTTAGGCTTATAGGTTGAAATAACTTTTTGTAACAATTCCTTTTCTAAAGGAGTCACTTCGCCCGTCACAAAAGCCAAAAACACCTTTGATTTATTTAATAGCGCAAAATGTCCATGAACAAATTCGCCCAATGGATATGAGCTTGTGTTAATATAATTTAATTCTTTAATTTTTAGCGCCGCTTCACGAGCCAAAGGATAGTTATAACTATATCCAACAAGGGAAAAATCTTTTTGCTTAGATAATAATTTAGCTACAACATCAAGATTAGCAATGTCATTCAAAGTTGAATTAATTTCGCTTTCGACTTTATAAATATTTTTAACTTCAAGCGCAACATCAAGATGTTTATTTTGCGCAATTTTAACCGCAATAAGCCACAACATCATAACTGTAGCCGAAAAGGTTTTCGTTGCTGCTATTGCTTTTTCAGCCCCTGCTTCAAGCAAAAATTTAAACTCGCATTCATTATATAATTTTGAAGAAGAATTATTAGTAATACAAAGAGTTTTAGCCCCTTTTTCTTTTACTTTTTCAAAACTTTTAACAACATCGCTGCTATTTCCCGATTGACTTATAAAAATATACAATGTTTCAGGGTCATAGTTTGTTAAATTTGAAATAGAAAATTCAGAAGCATATTCGGCGCTTGCTTCTATTTGAGATATGTTTTCGACAAAATATTTACCTAAAACCGAAGCGTTATAGGATGAACCGCTTGCAACAAAAACAATTTTTTTAATAAGCAAAGGCACATCCAACAAAACACAATAATTAACAACATATTTGTTAATCAAATTTGCAATAATTTTCCCTTGAGATTTAATATCTTCTTCCATCAAACTTTTCATATTCATATTATAATGTAAAAATGGTAAATCATGTCTATATTCATATACCTTTTTGCTTAAAAAAATGTAACTATTGCTCTTTTTGTTCGTTTAATTTGCTTAAGAAAAAGGATGAATATATTGAAGCTTTGATTAAAGAGATTAATCATTTCTATAAAAAAGAAAAGATTAAAACCCTCTATTTTGGGGGCGGAACGCCAAGTTTATTAGAAGCGGATGATATTAAAAAAATTGCGGATTGCTTTAATTTTGAAGATAATTTTGAATTTAGCCTTGAAGTTAATCCGTTTAATATTGATGAAAAAAAATTAAAGCAATTTAAGGATATTTCGATTAATAGGCTCAGCGTTGGGGTTCAAAGTTTTAATGATGAAATTTTAAAAAATATAGGCAGGCTTCATACTAAAAATGATATTTTTAAAACTCTGAAAGCTATTAGGCAAGCTGGTTTTGACAATGTTTCAATTGATTTAATGTATGGCTTACCCTCTCAAGATTTAGATGATTGGATAAATACGCTAAATATCGCAAATAGCCTTGATGTTGAGCATATTTCTTTGTATGGTTTAAAAATTGAAGATGGAACATATTTTAAAAAACATCCGCCAAAAGGCTTGCCAAATGAGGATATGCAGGCAATTATGTATGAAAAAGCGATTGAAATTTTAAAAGAAAAATATGTCCACTATGAGTTTTCATCCTTTGCAAAAGACGAAAATCATTTTTCAAAACACAATCTTTGTTACTGGAAAAAAGCGCCCTACTATGGTTTTGGGCTTTCAGCAAGCGGATATGTTGATAATATGCGCTATACAAACACATTTAATTATAAGGATTACATCAAAAACCCGATAGATAAAGACTTTTCAACCCTTTCTAAACAAGAAAATATCGAAGAGGAGATATTTTTGGGGCTTAGATTTTATAAAGGGATAAATTTTAAGGAAATTAATGAAAAATATGGGGTTGATGTTTATAAAATGTATAAAAAAGTGGTGGATAGGTTTGTTGAGAGCGGACATATAGAGCGGACTGATGCTGGGATAAAGCTGACACTTAAAGGGGTTATGGTGTCTAATGAGATTTTATGTGAGTTTTTGGGTTGATTGCTATTTAGGATTTTAAAGTTAGAAAAATGGATAGAACCTAAAAATTCTTTGATACCCAGATTCCATCAAACAATCAAGTAGGTCGGTTTTACCAATCCGACAATTGTTTATCAGCCAAAACCACCCCAACATCCCCAAAACCGTCACCCTGAACTCCGTTTCAGGGTCTTGAAGTTGTTGAAAACCAAACAAAATTTAAAATTTAACCATTCTTCGATAGCCAATTATCTTACAATATTAATCTCGTCAATTCTTTTGACATCTGTATTGTCTAAAACACAGTAAGGGAAGGCTTCTTGTCTTAATCCTTTGACTATCAAAGAAAATCTATAGCATAGTAAAAATTATAAACAACTAACCAAAACCCACAAACGAAAGGTGGGAGGGCAAGCTACCTCCATGAAAGTTGAGATGTGAAATGCGAAACTAATGTCTGTTAGCTTCCTAGTGCGCCCGACTCTCCTTTCGAGGGTTTTGGTTAATGTTATTTAGGCTTTTTCTTTTTACTTTTGGTTCTGTTTTCTTTTTCTTAATGCCAAAAAGAAAAAGAAAATGAACAAACTAAGTACGTGGTCTATAGCCGAAGAGAAATTAGAAACTTGTGGCTATCGGCGGTTTTTTGCTCTAAAGATTTCTTTGATAGTCGGTTTTATCTTTATTTCGTTTTTAAAATTCTTTGATAGCTATTTTCCACCTTTATTTTTGCATGAATTATGATTGAAATAATTAATAATAGAGTTTTTTAAATTTCTGCAATAGCTGGTTTTTGTTGCAAAATTATATCTTAAGCGCTTAATGCTGAAATAAATCTTGGCTATCGAAGAATTGCTAATTTTAAGAGCTTCCTCTAACTTTCCATAATTTCAAGACCCTGAAACGGGTTCAGGGCGACGGTTTTGGGGATATGGGGTAGTTGCAAGTAATAAATAATTGTCGGATTGGTAAATCCGACCTACATTGTATATTGAACAAAGCATTGCTAAGCTCGCTTGCTTTGAGTGCAGCTTAAAGGTTGGCTAAAATTCATCATTTTAACCAACCTTACGCACACCTGTGCCAAAATGCTGCTTAGCTAAGTCAGGCTATTACATGGTACGGTTACATATTTGCCCTCGTCTGGCTTACTAAGCCAAGTCTGGCTAAGCTCGCTTGACTCGGGTCAAAAAAAACGGCTAATTTGTGAACAAATTAAGCCGTGATGGATAGAATTAGTATTACGGAGTTTATAGAGGAGTTTACATGCTCTTTAAGGCTCCTAAATATTTTTTGTTGCTAAATTTCTTTTAAATTGTCAATTAAATTTACAATTCTTAACACAAAATTTTATTCATTACTCAAAATCGCACAAAAACCAGCTTGATTCGGATACGCTCCTGAAGAAATTAAAAATTTCCACGGAGCCATGGTACGGCTTAAAAGTTGACTAAAATTCATCATTTTAGCCAACTTTACGCACACCTTTGCCCTCGCCTGCGCTTGCTAAGCCATGTCTGGCAAAGCTCGCTTGGCTTGGGGGACTTTTATTGCCATCTTTTAACAATTTTGACAAAAAGATTAATATAAAATATCCTAAAAATATGTTAATTATGGGAATAGACCCCGGAATTGGTATAACGGGTTATAGTTTTGTAGAATATAATAACGAATCGTTTGAGCTTATCACAAGCGGTTCAATTCAAACCGATAAAACCGCTCCGCACCCAAAAAGATTGAAAGAATTAAAAGATGATATGGATTTTTTGATTAAAAAATATCAACCAGATTGCGCTTCAATTGAACAATTATTTTTCTTTAAAAACCAAAAAACAATCATTCCCGTCGCTCAAGCAAGAGGTGTCATCCTTTTAACATTGGAAGAAAACGCCATTCCTATGTTTGAATACACTCCGCTTGTTGTTAAACAAACAATCACAGGGCACGGCAGAGCCCAAAAGAATGAAGTCAAAATGATGGTAAAAAATTATATTAAGTTGGATGATAATATTAAATTAGATGATACAATTGATTCAGTAGCGCTTGCTATCTGTCATGCGCAAAATTCCAGATTTAAGGAGGAAATAAAATGAACGAAACAGTTATAAAAAGAGTTATGATTTTTTCTTTAATTTTAGGAGCAACAATCGGGCTGTTATCCGCAATTCCTGCCATTATCGGGGTTTGCCTGTTTATTTTATCATTTTTTTCTTCCGTCATTGTTATTTGCTATTTGCGCCAAAAAGAAAACTTTTTTTCATATTTAGATAACCAACAAGGAGCAACACTGGGCGGACTTATCGGCTTTTTTAGCGGAATAGGCTTTTTTGCTTCATTTTGCCCTATGGTTATAATTTTGCATTTAATATTTAAAACATATTACTCTTATGCTATACCATACATTATTCAAGAAGCTTTATGGCTATTTTTGATTATTGTTTTTATGGTATCAATTATTTTTGCTATGACAAACGCTGCAAGCGGGATGGGGGTTGCTTTTGTGTTGAACAGGTTTGCTAAAAAACCAAACGAATACGACGCTCCGCTTGATATTAAAATTGAAGACTAAAAGGAAAAGAAAATGAATATTGAAAAAACAATTGAATGGATTAAAGAAAAAAACGTTTCAAGAATGATAGATCAGACGCTCATTCCTTATGAATATAAAAAAGTTGATATCGCAACATCAAATGATATGTATGACGCTATTAAAACAATGATAGTTAGAGGAGCGCCCGCAATCGGTATAGCAGGGGCGCACGGGGTTGTTTTAGCAGCGCTTGAAAGTAAAAATAGCAAAAATTTCTATAATGATGTTAAGGCTAAAGCCGACTATATCAACTCTTCTCGCCCAACTGCGGTTAATTTACATTGGGCAATAACAATTCAATTAGAATTAATTAAGAATAATTTAGATAAATCAAACGATGAAATTATCGATTTATTGGTTGAAAACGCTATCAAGCTTGAAAATGAGGATATTGAAATCAACAAAAAAATTGGCGAATATGGCGCAACAATTATCCCAAAAGGAGCAACAATTCAAACACATTGTAACGCCGGAGCGCTTGCAACAGTAGGCTGGGGGACGGCTCTTGGGGTTGTTAGAAGTGCATATTTAAAAGATAACACAATCAAAGTTTTTGCCGATGAAACTCGCCCTCGTCAACAAGGCGCAAGGCTTACAACATACGAACTTGTAAGAGATGGAATTGACACAACCCTTATCACAGACGGTATGGGCGCATATTTTATGGAAAAAGGAATGATAGATGTTGTTGTGGTTGGGGCAGATAGAATCGCTCTAAATGGCGATAGCGCAAACAAAATCGGAACATATATGGACGCAATTGTTGCAAAATACCATAATGTGCCATTTTATATTGCAGCTCCAAAATCAACAATTGACCCGAATATCAAAAGCGGAAAAGAAATCGTTATCGAATTAAGAGATAAAGAAGAAGTTACAACAATAAACGATAAGCTTGTTTGTGCGCCTGAAGTTAACGTTATAAACCCTGGGTTTGACGTGACTCCTGCTGAATTAATCACAGGAATAATAACAGAATACGGAATTTTTAAACCAAATGAAATTTATAAATTATTTGAATAGTTTAAAAAAATACGGAATTTTTCTTTTGTTTTTAATCATAGGGCTTATTATTTTTCTAAGTCCTATGATTAATAGCGGTTTTAGCCTGCTACAAGGGAATAACAGCGACATATTTTATTCAGCTTATGTTTTAGAACATTCATTTTTGTTTTTAAAACAAGTGCCGTTTCACTATGAAATTTGGAATATGCCAATATTGTATCCGCTTGAAAATACTCTTTCTTTTGAAGATTTTTATATTGGCTTAATGCCTTTATATTGGGTTATTCGGGGATTTTGCAAAAATCCTTTAACGAGTTTTCAAATTTTATTTATTGTTTTAAATATCTTAAATTATTCAATTTTTTATTATCTTTTTAAAAAGCAATTAAAATTTTCAACTCTGGCTTCTTCTTTTGCCGCTTTTATCTTTGCGTTTAGCATTTTAAGATATTTAAGATGTTCCCAAATTCAATTTTTTTCCCAATTTTATTCAATTTTGGCTTTCATATTCATTTTAAAAATCGGCAATAACAACAAAAACTACAAAAATCATCTTTATGTTGCGCTATCGAGCGTGTTTTTGGCTTTGCAGTTTTACACTTGCTATTTTTACGGATTTTATAGCATTTTTATTCTGTTTTGGGGCGTTATTATTGCGCTTTTGCCCAAAACGGGAAGAGATTTTATTTTAAATTATTTTAGGCAAAACAAAAAATTTATTATTTTATTTATTTTATACACAATTATGTTGAATTTTCCCCTTGCAACGAGGTATATTGCGCAAAATCAAGTTAATTTGATTGATAGCGTTTATTATAATTCAACAAATTTTTGGGGCTGGATTAGAAATTTAAGCGTTTTGGATAGTTATATTTTTAAAAATTTAGTGTTTTTGAATAATTTAAAAATTAACGAGATGTCTTGCTCTATCGGATTTTTTACAATGATAGCAGGCATTTTCGGACTTTTTAAAATAAAATATTCAAAGGGCGTGCCTATTATTTTATTGATTTTGATTTTTTTATGTTCAATTAGAATTGATGATATTTTTGTTTGGAAATATTTTTACTATTTTACAATAGGCTCGGAGGGAATTAGCTATATTTCAAGAATAGCCTTTATTTCGTTAATTATTTTCTGTTTTGGAATTGGATATTTAATTAATTATTTACAAAAATCAAACCTAAAACACAAAAATCTTATTCTTTTTTCTATCATTTTATTGATGGTTTTAGAAAATATTCCATATCAAAATGATGTTAATTCGTCTTTTGAAAATTATATTTTTAAGAAAAATGAGTTTATAGAAAATACCAAAAAAATTGAAAATGAAATTAAAAACGATTGTAAAGTTTTTTATTTAAAAACGGACATAAAAAATTTGGATTATTTTTCAAAAAAGGATAAGCTAATTCAAAAAGAAAAAATAGAAAACCTAAATAGCGCCTATAGTCTTTGGATTACGGCAAATCGAAAGATTTATACGCTGAATGGTTATAAACAAAAAAATGATGAAATTGAAACAAAAGAGATAAAAAATTTCTGTGAAATTAAAAAAATATATGACGCCAAAGCTTTTTAAGCTTTTCAAAAAAAAATTACCATGGTATAAATAGTTATAAGAAAAATAGGAGATAAAATTATCAGTAGAAATGATTCAAGAGCTCAAGGCGAGCTTGTAAACGAAAAAATTAGAGCCAGAGAAGTTAGATTAATTGATGATGAAGGCAATAACCACGGTCTTGTGCCAACATCTAAAGCCTTGGCAATGGCTCGTGAAAAAGATTTAGATTTAGTTGTGGTTTCAGCCAATCAAGCGCCACCAGTAGCTAAAATTCTTGATTGGGGCAAATATAAATACGAAACAGAAAAAAGAGCAAAAGAAGCAAAGAAAAAACAACACACTGTTGATATTAAAGAAGTGAAAATGCGCTATAAGATTGATGTTCACGATTATGAAGTTCGTCTTAAAGCGGCTAAAAAATTCCTTAGCGCAGGAAACAAAGTTAAAGTTGTTATTATGTTAAGAGGACGTGAAATGCAACATAGTCATTTAGCGTTTGATTTGATTAACAAATTCCAAACAGAATTTGAAGAAGGTTCTGTTGCTATCGAGAAAAAACCAATGATAGAGGGAAGAAACGTTGTAATGATTTTAGCTCCGAACGCTAAATAAGAAATAAAATAGATTTTAAAAAGCCCTTAAATTAATTTTTAAGGGCTTTTAGTTTTTTAAGTTTTAAATTATTTAACCAACTCAAGCATATCTTTTATAGCTTGTTCCAAACCGACAAAAACAGCTCGAGAAATAATGCTATGACCAATATTAAGCTCGCACAAACCATCAATTTTGTGCATTAAATAAACATTTTCATAATTTAGCCCATGACCTGCGTTAACCTTTAAACCAAGCTCTTGAGCGTGTTTTGCAGCATTTTTCAATTTTTGAAATTCTTCTTCATAATCATTTTTCAAAAATGCTTCAGAAAAACTTCCCGTGTGCATTTCAATATAATCCGCTCCAATAAAGGCACTCGCTTCAACCTGTTTAAAATCAGGGTCGATAAACATGCTAACTAAAATTCCTTTATCTTTTAAAGGTTTGATAAATTCTTTTAATCTTGATTTTTGACTATCAACATCCAAACCGCCCTCGGTTGTAATTTCTTGACGTCTTTCAGGAACAAGGCAAACGCTATATGGAACTAAATCCAAAGCCGTTTTTTGAATTTCATCAACCGCTGCCATTTCAAGATTTATCTTTGCACCAAGCTTTTTAACATCATACAAATCTTTATCTTTAATATGACGTCTATCTTCTCTTAAGTGCATTGTAAGCGCCAGAATATCTTGTTTTAGAGCAATTTTTGCCCCCTCTATAATACTTGGTTCAACTCCGCCTCTGGCATTTCTAAGAGTTGCAATGTGATCTATATTTACTCCTAATTTCATAGTCTTAATATAGCATTAAAAACATAAATTTACAAAATTTACATTAAAACAATAAAATAGTATGTTTATATTATAATCTAGTTTGATAGTATTATAATTCCGATAGGTTATTCAAAATTGATTTGTCCGAAATGTAAAACTAAAGTGTCTGATGAGGATGTTTATTGTCCGCATTGCAATCTTAAATTGATTTTCACTTGCCCAAGATGTAAAGAAAAAGTGCATTTGGGTCCTTCAAGTTGCCCAAATTGCGGATATGAATTTATTAAAATTTGCCCCGAATGCAAGACGAAAAACTTCGCTTGGAGCGCTAATTGCAGAAAATGCAAAGCTCCGTTAAATCTTGTTCGCCAAAACAGACAAGAAAGAATTAAAAAAGCTATCGAAAAAAGCCCAACAAAGGCTGAAAACAAAAAGATTTTAAATATTCCATCTTTAAATTCTTCAAAAGAAGAAACAAAACCAATCGAGGAAAAACCGATAGAAGAAAATAAACCGTTTTTGTTTTATATCGATTTTACAAATCTTGATAAAGCTTTTGAAAGATATAACCAACAAGAATTTAAAGAAAAAGTTATTCAAAACATCAAAACAACAGTCAAAATCGTGTTCAATACGTCTTGCGACTTTGTAAGTTCGCACTGTGTGATGTTTAAATTCAATTATAATAAGCAAACAAACATCTTAAAAATAATTGAAGAATTTTCTAAAGAATTTCAAAAATTTAACGAAATACTTGAAAAAACTTTATCCAACGGTTTAACTTATAAATTTGCAATTTCAACAATTGATGAAGTTCGCAAAAACAAAGAAGTTAACCAATTGAAATACGGAAACGACAGGGATATCATTGTTTCATCAGGTGCTTATTCAAAATTGTCGGGCGAATTATCATTAATTAAAATTGCCCAAGACTCTTATAAAATGGTTCTTTTAGACACAAAACCAATTATCGAACAAAGCGAAGATGAAAAATATGATAAAACTTTACAAATTATTTTAGAAAATTTAGAAGATAATAACTCAAAAGTTCGTGCTATTTCTGTTAATGCGCCAAGGGGTGCAGGAAAAACGCATTTGCTGGATAATTTATGCTATCAATTTTTAAAAGCAAACCACAAGAACACTCTTCTTTTCCAAGCAAAATGCTCTGCTCTAACGCAAGTTAGCCCTTATGGACTTATTCAAAGCTTCTTTGTGAGCTTGTTTGAGACTCCTGTTGTTCTTGAAAATGATTTTAGCGTTAAAGATTTTGAAAATATTGTTTTAAACAAATTAAACCTTGATAAAATTGATGAGGACAAGCTTGAAACCCTTGCCAATCTTATATATCCAATTAAAAAAGATTATTGGGAAAACATCTTAATAAATAAAGAATTAACGTATAAATGTTTAAAAGATGTTTTTGAATATTTAAAAAAGAAGAAGAAAATCGTTTTTGTTATTGATGATTTTGACCTTATTGACGAATCTTCATACGGATTTTTAAAATATTTAGTTGAAAATGATTATTTTAAAAACGACGCAAAATTGATTTTGGGATATAAAAATAAACATTCTATTTCAATGTATTTCCAAACAAACAAATTTGATAATACAAATTGCTTGAATATCAGCCTAAGAACGCTGAATACTTCTGAAAATAAGATTTTTGTGAAGAAATTTTTAGGTCAAGACAGCGATATTCCAAACGAAATTTTATCCCAAATCGCCTACAATGCGCAAGGAAACATAACTTATATTGAGCAAATTATTCAATATATGCTTGAGCGCAGGATTTTGACGTTTGATGGCGGAAATGTTAAATTTCAAAAAGAATTTATCGATATTGAATTCCCATCAACTTTAGAAAAATGTTTTGAAGACAGGTTGGAATTTTTAAAAGACACCGCAAAAGATGAATATGTCTTTTTAACAATAGCTTCATTATTGGGTGATAGCTTGAATTTTGACATATTAAGCCGAGTTTTTGAACTATCTAAAGATGATTATTTTGCTTTGATATTAAAATTAGCTAAAAAGGGCTATTTAAAGAGAAAATACGAAGATGTTTACGGATTTAAAAACTCTCTAACGTGGTCATATTGCTACATTCGAGCAAAAGAAGATGAAACCATCAAAGAATACATTATCAAGCTTTTAAATGAATTACACTCAAAAGTGACTTCAACTCCTTTAATTTGCCCAATTTTGGCTCAAATTTCAGGAAACAAGGAGCTTGCGTTTAATTTATGGACCGAAAGCCTTAGAAATTCAAGCTATATAGGTGATGTTAATATTTATGCAATGGCTCAAAAACAAGCCCTTATTCTTCTTGAAAACATTAAATCGCCAAACGTTGAATATATTAAAAACAACATCTGTGAAAGGCTTGGAAAGCTTGTATACGACAAAAATCCATTTGAAGCAAAAGATTATTTAACAAATGTGATTGTGGCTGTTGAAAACAGTTTGAAAACCAATCCCGAAAATAAAGAACACTATGTTAATCGAATTATTGACCTATCAGGATTTTTGATTAAATCGTTGTACCTAATTCAAGACTACACGGGCGTTGTAGAGGTTGTGGATAATGTTTTAAAATATTTCAGTCAAAAAGAAGCTCAAGATAAAAAATATGTTCACGAGCTTAAAGTTGCGCTAATTAAATCAAGAAAACTTGAAGCACTGTTGCATTTGGGCTCTTGGCAAGACGTTACAACCCTTGTTAATATTGAAATTACGCCGACTTTACAAAGAAATCTGAATGTATTTACAAGACACAAATGGATTACAACAAGCGATATTGTTCAAAACTGGTTTGAAGCAAATATTACTCTTGCAACGAGCTACGCCGAACAAGGCTCTCCATTGGCGTTTGAGCTTATAAATAAAATCAATAAAGAACTTTCAAAAGAAAGTGATTCAAAAGCGGATAGCTTAAAAGTCAAGCTGGCATACGCTTTAGCCATTGCTAACACAGCCCAAGGCAATGTTGATGAGTCTGATGGCATTTTGCAAGAAATTTTAACCGATTATTCTTATGTTATTGATAGCCCGAATATGGTTAATTTATGGAACATTATAAGTTTAATCAATAAAATTTTAAGACAAGATTTTGACACAATTAAAAATGAACTTTTTGAAGCAAGTGCTTATGCTAATAATTGCGGTGATGATGTGGCTAAAAACCTTATCAAGACACTGCTTGCCTATGTTTTATTAGAAGAAAAATCATACTTAAAAGCAATTGAAGTTGCAAGCGAACAAATGCAATATTTTTCATCCAAAAAAATAGCTTTTGGAGCGCTTCTAGCTTGGTATATCACAGCTTCAGCCACTGTTTACAATAACACCAAAATGAATTGCGTTGAAATTTGCGAAAAAGCGGTTAAAATTTGCGACAATGTTCCAAATAACAACTACTATTTCAAAATCCTTTTCCAAGAACTTTTAGCAAAAATTTATCTAAAACAAGATGATAAAGAAAGTGCCAAAATGTATTGCGATATGGCACTTCAAAGCGCAATTCAAAACGAATTATACTATCTTCAAGCAAGATTAAATCTTTTAAAAACAACAATTGCTCGTGAATATATTAATTCAAAACCCGAAAAAGAAAAGCATGACTATGCGCAAAATATCTTGAAAATGTATTCTAGGACAATGGATTTAGCAAGAAGAATTAATCTTGATAATATGGTTAAAAAGATTAATAAAGAACAAATGTCTTTTAGAGCATTTTGCCAGTTAAATAGAATAATAGAGGATAAATAGGACTATATATTATGAAAACTAAATCTCCGGAACATTTGTATAGTAATACTCCGCCAACTATTTTAAGAAACAGAGAAGAAAAATTCAGAACAGCCAAAGACAATCCATTTTGGCAAATGGTAGCGAATTATGTTTTTTCTCGAATGGTTCAAGCAAGATTTCACTCTTTTATGTACAAAGGGAAAGAAAATCTTGAAAAACGTGATAAGACTAAGGCTACGATATTCTACACAAACCACAACAATTGGTGGGACGGGATTATAGGCTATAGTGTCGTACATCATATTTTGCACACACGTTTTCGTCTAATGATTGAAGAGATGAATCGTTTTCCTCTTTTTCAGTATATCGGCTGCTTTCCAATAAACAAAAAAACTCCACAAGACGCTATAAAAGCACTTAAATATGCAGCTTCAACCTTAAAAGATAGCGACATCAGCTTTTGGCTTTTCCCACAAGGAATTATCCGTCCGCCACATTATAGACCTGAAGTTTTCCAATCAGGGATAGCTTATATGGTTCAAAATGCGGTTAAACAGTTTGGTGGAGTTAATATTTGTCCTGTTGCAACGAATTATACGTTTTTAAGACAAGATAAACCCGAAGTTGTGATGGAATTTGGCGAAGTTCAAACTTTCCATGAATTTAATTATGATAGAAAAGAATTTTGCCATAAACTTGAAAAAGAATTTGAAGAATTTTGCGACAATCAACAAAAACAAATCTCAAGCGGAAATTTTGAGGGTTACAAATATCTTTATAAGCAAAAACTCAGCTGGTGGAGAGATATTGAGCGCCATCTTCGCAATATTGGTATGAAGAAAAATGACAAAATATAATATCGGAATAGATTTAGGCGGAACAAAAATTCTAGCCTGCATAATTCAAAAAAGCGATAGAAAAGTTCTTTTTGAAGTTAAGAAAAAGACAAAAAAAGACAAAGGAAACGAAAAAATCTTATCTAAAATTTTTGAAACTTTAGATGAATTATTTAAAATTTCAAAAATTAAAAAAGACGAAATCGGGCTCATATCAATAGCTAGCGCAGGTCAAATTGATAAAGAAAACGGAATTTTGATTGATTCATCAAATTTAGAATGCCAAAATCTTGAAATTAAGAAAAATTTAGAAGAAAGATATAATGTTAAAACCTACATCCTAAACGACGTTGAGGCTTCAACGATTGGCGAATTAATGATAGGCTCGGCTCAAAAATGTAACAGCGCCGTTTGTATTTTTATCGGCACAGGAATAGGTTCAGCCATAGTTATAAACCGCAAAATCTACAATGGTCAAGGTTTTGCAGGCGAAATAGGTCATACTATCGTTCAGCAATACGGAAAAGCCTGCGCTTGTGGCGCTGAGGGGTGTCTTGAAGCTTATGCTTCACGCAGCGCAATAGAAAAAAATATCAAAAATGCTATCAAAAAAGGAAGAAAATCTTTAATTCAAGATTTTTGCGATTTGAATAATATTTCAACAAAACACATAAAAATGGCGCTGGATGGGCTTGATAGCGTTGTTTGCCAAGCTGTTGAAGAAGCGGAAGAATTTTTATCAACAGGAATTGCAAATGTGATAAATTTTCTAAATCCCGAGCTTATAATCCTTGGGGGAGGCTTAATTCAAGGGATTGATGAAATATACAATAAAACGATTTATCTTGCAAAAAATAAAGCTCTTAAAACTTCTGTTCAATTAACCGAATTTAAAAAAGCCAAATTAGAGGACTATAGCGGGGTTTTAGGCGCAAGTTTAATAGAAGAATATAATAATGCTTAACTTAAATTTTGATTTTTTAAAAAATTTTCTAAATTCAAATTTTACGGAAAATCTCGCTCTTAATGGGCTTATTTCGCCTTTTGATTTGTTTTTGGTTGAAAAAATTTTAAAAAACAAAAAGATTTTATATTTAACTTCCTCCGAGCAAGAAGCTCTAAAAGCTCAAAAAGACCTCAAAAGCCTTTTAAATATTGACTCATACCTTTTTCCAAATCAGGAAATTAACCCTTATAGCGAGCTTGATAAAAATTATTATATCTATCAAGAACAATTAAATTTGCTTTTAAATAAGCCGAATTTGATTATAGCAAACGCAAAAGCGCTATTGGAGAAGTTTCCGAGCGAAAAATTTTATAAAAAAAATCAAATAATTTTCAAAAAAGATACTTCAATCGACTATTCAAAAATAGCCCAAATTTTAATTTCTTATGGCTATAAAAGAACAACGAACGTTTCTGATATCGGCGAATTTGCGCTAAGGGGCGACATTTTAGATATTTATACCTTAGAGAATAATCCTGTTCGTATTGAATTTTTTGCAGACACAATTGAAGATATCAGATTTTTTAACCCTGTTAGCCAAAAAAGTTTTAAACATATAGAAGAAATTACCGTATATCCTTTGTATAAGTTCATTTTGGACGATAAAAACAAGAAAAATTTTATAAATTCTATTAAAATTAAGCCCGAGGATGACGAGTTTAGAGCAAAAATTAAAAACGAATTAATTGAAAAAATCTCTGAAATTGGCTATTTTGAGGGGATTGAGTACTATCAAAATTATTTTATGGACGACACGTATAGCGTTTTTGATTATTTTAAGGATTATATTATTGTTTTTAAAGAATCTTCAAGCGTTTTTTCAAAGTACGAAAACCTTGATATGACTTACATTCAAAGCTATCAAGACGCAATTGAGTCTAATTTTAAGTTAGAATTAAACAATTTAAACCACTTTAATAATAGTGAATTTTTAAGCAATATCAAGCCTTTTAAGACTATTTCGATTGATAATTTTTTAACTGAAAATTATGACAAATTGATTGAATTTAATACGAGCCTGCCTCCGATTTTTTCTTCAAATGTTGATAATATTGCAAAATACATCAAAAAATCTTTAAATAATGGCTTTAAAATCTATATTTGCTCAAATTTTCCAACTCGTTTGAAAGAAATTTTTGAAGAACTTGAAATTTTTTCTGATGATTTATTTTATTTTCCAAACATCTCCACAGGTGGCGCTATATCTGAAGATAAGCTTATTTCAGACGACAAGATTTTAATTTTAACCGACAAAGAACTCTTCAATCAAAAAACAAGAGATGTAACTTCTAAAAAATATTATTCCAACAAACAATCGGTCGAATATATTGAAAATGTTAATGATATCAAACTTGATGAATATGTAGTTCACTCTATACACGGTATTGGGATATATCGAGGACTCACAAAGCAAGAACTGGACGGCAATTCAAAGGATTATCTTGAAATTGAATTTGCAAATAATGACAAATTATTCATGCCAGCCGAGCAAATCAATCTATTAAGCCGCTATAGAGGTTCAAACTCTGTTAAGCCAAAGCTTTCCAAGATGGGCGGAACGGTTTGGGAAAATACTAAAACAAAAGTTAAAAAAGAACTTGAATTAATCACTTACGATTTATTGGATTTATACGCAAAGCGCAAACTCGCCAATGGCATATCTTTCGAGCCTGATTCAACTTGGCAGTTTGAAATGGAAGATAATTTTGAATATATCGAAACTCCGGATCAAATGAAAGCTATTGTTGAAGTTAAAAAGGATATGGAAGACACCAAGCCGATGGATAGGTTAATTTGTGCCGACGTTGGTTTTGGAAAAACAGAAATTGCTATTCGTGCTTTATTTAAAGCGGTTATGAGCGGTTATCAGGCGGCTTTAATTGCTCCAACTACCATTCTTACTATGCAACATTTTGAAACAATTAAAGAAAGATTTGAGCCATACGATGTTCGAGTTGGAATGTTAAATAGATTTTGCACAAAAAAAGAACAAAAAGACTTGATTGAAAAAATTAACAATGGCGAAATTGATGTCGTTGTTGGAACACATCGATTATTGTCTGAAGATATCAATTTTAAAAAGCTTGGCTTGCTGGTTATAGATGAAGAGCATAAATTCGGCGTTCGCCACAAAGAAAAACTAAAACAATTTAAGGAAAACATCGATATATTGTCTTTAAGCGCTACACCTATTCCTAGAACGCTCAATATGGCACTGTCTGGCTTAAAAGATTTATCCGTTATCAACACTCCCCCTAAAAACAGACTTCCAATCAAAACTTATGTTGGCGAATATTCCCCAACTTATATTAAAAACGCCATAAATCAAGAAATGCAAAGAGATGGGCAAATATATTATTTGTATAATCGGGTTGAAACAATTGAAAGATTTAAAAAAACGCTTCAAGAAATTGTTCCAAACGCAAGAATAGCCATTGCTCACGGACAAATGCACGAAAAACAGCTGGAAGAAGTTATATATAAATTTGCCCAAAAAGAATTTGATATTCTTTTATGTACAACTATAATTGAATCCGGTCTTGATATTCCAAATGCTAATACGATAATTGTTCATGATGCTGTTAATTTCGGTTTAGCCCAATTATATCAACTTCGAGGAAGGGTTGGAAGAAGCGACAGACAAGCGTATTGCTTCTGCTTTTATAAGAAAAATAAAGAATTAAACGAGCAATCAAGAAAAAGATTGGAATCCATTAAAGAATTTACAAGCCTTGGAAGCGGATATCAAATTGCTCTTAGAGATATTGAAATCAGAGGGGTTGGAAGCCTTTTGGGAACTCATCAACACGGACAAATGGTTTCTGTTGGGTTTGATACGTATTGCAACTTGTTAAACGAATGTATTGAAGATATCAAGCAAAAACAAAATAAAAATCCTTATGAAATTAATAATTCAAAGAAAAATAAGCCGACAATTGTTGACATCCAAGCCGACGCTTATATTCCAGACGATTGGGCAACAACTTATGAACAAAAAATTCTTGAATATAAAAGAATTTCAGACGTTAGCGATTTATCCGAACTTGAAAATATGAAGTTGAATTTAAAAGATAGGTTTGGAAATATTCCGCCTAATGTTGAAAATTTGATAAAACTTGTTAAAATCAGACTTCTTGCGACAAATGCTTCTATTATTTCAATTCGTGAACAAGGAAATACAATCAGAATTAATACCCCATTTACTATGCAAGAGTGGATATATCTAAAAAATCATATTGATTCTAAAATTGTTAAGCATTTTACTTTTACACCGCCGCCCAAAAACGCAAGCGGCACTAAGGGAATACTTCTTATGAATAAACGTGAAGATGATTTTTGTGAAATATTTAACAAATTGGCAGATTTGTTTTATCATATATCTGAAGTAGTAATGAGTTTTAAAATTAATTAATATTAATCAGGAGGAAACATGAAATTTACAAAACTAGCGGCAAGCCTTTTAATTTCAACTATGATATTTTGTGGTTGTGCTAAAGATAATTCTGTCGCAATAAGAGTTAACGACGCCGTTATCACACAAAAAGAATTTAAAGATGACTATACAAGAATTAAAAATGCACAATTTAAAAATGCTCCTTCTGAAATCAAAAAAGATTCAAGCTATCCTGCTTTGGTCATAAAAGATAGATTAGTTAACGATTTAATCGTTAGAAAACTTTTAAATAAAGAATTTGAAAAAAGAAACATAACCGTAACTGAAGATGAAATCACAAGCAAAAAGAATATAATCATTCTTCAAATCGGCTCAGAAGAAAAATTCAAAAACATCTTGAAAGAAAACAATATCACAGACGAAAGATTACATAGAGATTTATCCGACGAAGTTAGAATGGATAAATTGGTTGAATCTTTAAATTTGGGCAAAGTTTCTGAAAAAGATGTTGAAAAATACTATAATGCTAATAAGAAAAACTTTGAAGCTCCTGAAAGAGTGCATTGTTATCATATTTTGATTGATACAAACAAAGATAGCATTAAAAGAAAAATAGTTGACGAGGACAAAGAAGCTAAATTATCAAGCGCAGATATTGATTCTCGTGCTGAAAAACAAGCAAAAGAAAATGAAGCTCTTGTTCAAAAAGTTTTAAAAGAAGCAAAATTAAATCCTAAAAAATTCTCTCAACTTGCAAAACAATATTCTCAAGACACAGCAAGTGCTGAAAAAGGCGGAGACTTAGGCTTTGCACCACGTGGACAATTTGTTCCGGAATTTGAAAAAGTTGCGTTCTCAACAAAAGTAGGTACAATTTCTGAACCTGTTAAAACTCAATACGGAACACACATTATCTATGTTAAAGATAAATCAGCAAAAGGAATTCAACCATATTCAAAAGTTAAAAACGACTTAAGAGCATTTTTGACTCAACAAAAGAAATTTGAAGAAGTCCAAAAATATATCGCAGGCTTGAAATCAAGCGCAAAAATCGAATATATTGATAAATCATTATCTCCTGAAGTTCTTAAAAAAGA
Organism: uncultured Candidatus Melainabacteria bacterium; assembly: GCA_934667125.1. GTDB lineage: Bacteria > Cyanobacteriota > Vampirovibrionia > Gastranaerophilales > Gastranaerophilaceae > RUG14156. The sequence goes on from CAKULF010000001.1 coordinate 503,408, forward strand.
AATGGAAGAAGCGCTTCCAAAACAACTTGAGTTTGAACAAAAAATGAACGCTCCAAAATCAAAGAAAAAATTGATTGATAAGTTAAAAAAAGAAGATAAATAATTAAACAAATTTTTGAAATTAACCGTCAAATGTACAAAAAGGCGGTTAATTTCTTTTAAAAAGATTTAAAGGAAAGCTATGGGAAAAATTGTTAATAAAGAAGAAATTATAAATATTGTTAAAAATTTAAAAAAAGAAAACAAAAAAACGGTTTTTACGAATGGTTGTTTTGATATTTTGCATGTCGGGCATGTTAGATATTTAAAGGCTTCTAAAAAATGTGGAGATGTTTTAATTGTTGGAGTTAATTCAGACTCATCCGTTAGAAACCTAAAAGGACCAACTCGCCCAATAAATAACGAAAACGATAGGGCTGAAATCGTTTCAGAATTGGGTTTTGTGGATTATGTTATATTATTTAGCGAAAATTCGCCTGCTAAATTATTGGAAGAAATTAAACCCGATATCTACACAAAAGGCGCAGACTACACCCTTGAAACGCTTCCTGAAGCGCCTATTGCGATTAAAAACAATATAAAAGTTGAATTTATTAATCTTGTTGAGGGAAAATCTACAACAAACACGATAAAAGCTATAAATAGCTAGCTTTTACACCCCTCGCAGCAACAAGAAGAAGAGTTTTTGCAAGCTAAACAATTTTCTTTTAGCTTGTCATTTTGAGCAAAATATTTAAAAGAATTGAGCCATTTTGGGCTTTTGCAGGAACAATTGTCTAAAAATTCAACAAATGAAACAAATTTTTTCATCAAATCATCATCAAAAGCATATTCAATTTGTTCGATATTGTTTTCAATTTCTTCTTCTTTAACGCACATCACTTTTTTTAAAAATTCTTCTAAAACCGCTCTGCGCTTGATTTTTTCTTCAACTTTTTTTAATCCTTTAGCGGTTAGTGTTATATTTTTATAAGGAACATAATTTATATATTCTTTTTTAGCTAATGCTTTAATAGCGTCCGCCGTTGAAGGGCCGCCAATTTTAAGATATGAAGATATATCTCTTACGATGACTTTTTCATTTTTTTGAAGAAGTTCAAAAATAGCAAGCAAATATTTTTCAAGACTAAGAGTCAAATCTTTTTTATTTTTCATTCAATTATTTTACATAATTTTAAGAACGTTTGTCAATTAATCTTGATTTATAAATTCTTTGATGTTTTAATTGAACTGAAATGTTTGGGTATACCATAAAATATTTACGAGGGAAAAATGAAAGAAACTGTTTTAGTTGGTTTATCAGGTGGCGTTGATAGCTCAACAGCGGCGCTATTATTGAAAGAACAAGGATATAACGTTATTGGCGCAACGATGGCTATTTGGGGCGATAGAAAAACTCCAACAAACTTTAAACACAATAAAAACGCTTGTTTTGGACCTGATGAAAAAGAAGATATAATCGAAGCGAAAAAAACCGCTGAAAAATTAGGAATAGAATATCACGTTTTTGATTGCGCAAAAGAATACAATGAAATAGTTTTGAAATATTTTAAATCAGAATATTTAAAAGGCTACACCCCTAATCCTTGCGTATTTTGCAACGCATTGGTTAAATTTGGGGTTTTGCCGATGACTGCTAAAAACAATAATGTGCATTTTGATAAATTTGCAACAGGACATTATGCAAGAATAGTTGAAAAAAATGGCGAATTGTTCTTAAAACGAGCAAAATTCACAAAAAAAGACCAAACATATTTCTTATACAGACTTAAAAAAGAACAATTAAAAGATATAATTTTCCCTTTGGGAGAATATTCAAAGGATGAAATACGCCAATTCGCAAAACTAGCCGGACTTGAAGCAGCAGATAAAAAAGATAGCCAAGATTTTTACTCGGGCGATTATAACGATTTATTGGAAGTGACTGAAAAAGTTGGCAATATCGTTGATGTTTCAGGTAAAGTTTTGGCTCAACACAAAGGAATTTGGAACTTTACCGTTGGTCAAAGAAGAGGTTTGCCAATTTCAGCTAGCGAAGCTATGTATGTGCTTTCACTAAATGCTGAAAAAAATGAAGTTGTCGTTGGAAATATTGATGAAACATTCAAAAAAACGCTTTATGCTAACAAATTAAATTGTTTTACTTCAAATATTCCAAATAAACTTTTTGCAAAAATCCGCTCAAGTCAAATCCCAGCCGAAGTAACAGCAGAATTTGTTGAAAAAGACAGGGTTAAAATAACTTTTGAAGAATATCAAAAATCAATCGCAAAAGGGCAATCCGTTGTTGTGTATGACGAAGATGGCTGCGTGATTTTTGGCGGAATTATTGATTTGGTTGAATAAAAAAAATATCCACGGTGCGATTCGAACGCACGACATCAACCTTAGGAGGGTTGCGTTCTATCCATCTGAACTACGTGGACACTTTTAATTATTTTAACATAAAATTAATCAATAACAATTTCTGTTTCATTTTTATATGTAACATAGCCAAGATATGTGTTAGGCGGCTTTTTGAGGTTCTTTCTTTTTGTCATGATGATTGAGGTTTTGCCTGAATTTTTGGCTTTGGAATTTTCTTTAACCGTTCTAGCACAAAACTCCAAAACCTCACGAGGCGGATATTTTTTGTTATTTGGAACTTTTAAAATCAAGTGACTGCTTGGAAAATTAAGCCCGTGAAACCACAAATCTTCTCCGCTTGCAATTTTAGAAATTAAATAATCATTTTGGATATTATTTTTTCCTAAATATATATCATAGCCTTGAAATTCAAGCTTTTTAGGCTGCGCTTTCACTATTTCTTTTTTCTTATTTATAAAACCAAGCTCGATTAATTCTTGTTCAATTTGAGCCAATTCGTCGAAATCCGAAGAATTTTCAATATTAAAAACAATGGAATTATAGTATTCAAGCTTATTTTTGGCTTCTTCAACCCTTGAAACATTATATTTATAGCCAGCTTTGGCTTTTTTATACAAATTATAATATTTTTGAGCATTATCATTAGGAGATTTATTAGGGTCAAGTTCGATAGCTAAATCGCCCACAACGAGCTTATTTTGCCCTTTTTTAATGTCATACATATAAGCCATAATCAAATCGGCATTTTGCTTATATTTTTCTAATTTTTCGGGCGAAAGCTTGTTTTCAACCGTTTTAGAATATTTTTTAATATCGTTTTTCAGATAATTTTTCAACTTTGATTTTATGTTATTTGAAATATCTTCAAACATAATTTTTGAAAAATAATTATCAATTGCATCGTTTATATTTTCCCCTCCGCCCCAAAAATCAATGATAAATTCAGGGTTTTCGCCGTTTTGAAGCTGTTGCATAAAGCTAAAAGAATTTTCATCAAGTTTTATTTTTTTAAGCAAACTTTGAGAAAAATAATAAATATTTTCACTAATTTTTTTAACGTCAAATTCATAAGAATGAAACGAGTTATAGCTGATATTTAAAATGTCTTGTTTATTTTTTAAAGGCGGATAAATATATTTAATTCCGCCATAAACCTCTCTAATCGAGCTTTTGTCGGGCGAAACGTTATGAATTGAGCCAATTATTACTTTTGTTGTTGAATTATATAAAATTATGTTTGAATGCTTGCCCATAAATTCTAAAGCCAAGCACAATTTGGAAATTGAACCTATTTCATCAAAATAATCAAAATATAATTCCAATATTCTCTCATACTTAACAAGCTTGAAATCCTTGATTTTAGAGCCATTTAGATATTTTCTTAATTGCATACAAAACATCGGCGGATGAGAGGGAATATTTATATTTCTTTTTTTAAACCCGTTTTCGTCAATAAAACAAATATGCGGATATTTCGGGTTGATATTTATATATAATTTTCGATTTTCCTTTTTTTCTATATTTCTTAAATTCAAAATCACAGCGTGCCTATCCGGAAGTTGGATTTTTTGAACAATAGAATTAGAAATAAAATCTTTATTTTCTTCAAAAAAATATTTTAAAGACAATGAATCGAGGTTATACATATTATTATTTTATAGCAAAATATTTAAGAATTGTTAGAATTGTTTTTAAAAATTTATTCAAAGCCAAATTTTATCGTATAATTTTTTATATGATATGTTATTTTTTTGGAACATTTAACCCAATTCATTTGGGACATATTGAAATTGCAAAAAGGGCAAAAGAACTTTTTGGTTTTGAAAAAGTGGTTTTTGTGCCATCTTATATGCCGCCGCATAAAGTTAACGATTTAGCCAGTTTTAAGGATAGATTTAATATGGCAGCATTGGCTTTAGGCAAGGAAAACGTTTCAGATATTGAATTTCACTTGAAAGTTCCAAGCTATACATATCGAACAATTGAAAAATTATATGAAAAAAATTCTAACAACAAAATTAATTTTTTAATCGGATATGATCAATTTTTTAAGCTTGAAAGCTGGAGAGAGCCTGAAATTTTAAAAGAAAAACTCAATTTTGTAGTTTATCCAAGACACCTATTCAACGGACAAACCATAAACGAAAGCGCTTTTAACTATTTTAAAAATAAAGGCTACTCTTTTCAAATTTTAAAAGCAGATTTTCTTGATATCTCTTCAACTATGATAAGAAAATATGTTGCAACAAATCAAGATATAACAGGCTTAACAACTCGTGAGGTAAAGGAATACATTGAAAGATTTGGATTATATAAAAAATTGGCTGAGCGCCAACCTGTCTGAAAAAAGATATTTTCACTCTTTAGGAGTGGCGGATACTGCCCTAAAATTGGCTAAAATGTTCAATTTAGATGAAAAAAAAGCATATTTAGCAGGGCTTGTGCATGATTGCGCCAAAAATTTTGATAACGAAAAATTATATGAAATCATTGTTAATGAAATCAAAACAGGGTTTGATAAAACCGAACTTAAAAACCCAAAAACCTATCATGCCATTGTTGGAGCGCATTTTGTTAAAACAATTTTTGATATTGATGATGTTGAAATAATTAATTCAATCAAACGTCATACTATCGGAGATGTTGATATGACAACGTTTGACAAGATTATTTTTCTTGCAGACAAGATTGAACCCAATACAAGAGAAGAAAAATATTCAAAAAAACTTTGGAAATTAATTGAAAAAAATAAAGGAATAATTGGGCTGAATTTGGCGCTGTTAAAGTGTTTTTCAGAAACAATCAAGAGTTTAGTTAAAAGAAAGCTCTACATTTGCCCGACAACAATTGATGTATATAATATTTTAATCGAAGAAGTCGGCGAATTATTAGACGAAGATTAATAATTATCAAATTTTAGATACGCAATTTCCGCTACTGTTTTTGGAAAATATTGCGCAATCAATTGCGCTCTATACGCTAAAGAACTGTCATTTACAATACCGGACAACAGTTGGCTGGTTTCTGCAACTAATTCTTCTCGCCCGTTAGAATGCTCTTCATCAACAAAAGTTGAAAAATATTCAAATTGGTCGTGGATATCATGCGGAAAACTTTCAATAAAGAGGTTCAATTCTTGTTGATAAATTTCCCTCAATCTATTGTTACAGCTTATGCTTTTATAACAATCAACCCCATGTCCGACTTCATGAGCAAAATCAGCAGCCGCCGGTCTTGTTGTTATAATTTTACCCCAATAGTTAAAAAAGCTACCTCTTTTAGTATAAGCAATTGTTTTTGCGCATTTTGAAAAATCAAGCTGAACATCACTTGGCAAATTTTTAAACATTTCCCAAAGCTCTTCAACTTGTTCAGATGTTGAAGAAACAACAACATTTTTAAAATCAATCAAGGTTTCTCTTCCGTTTGGCTCAATGATTTTAACTATTTTATTTTCATTATCAAAGACAGATTTATAGCTTCTTCCAAAAATCTCAGTTGTGGATTCGTTTTTGCTATAATCAAAACTTCTATCCAATTCCATAATAGGACCTTTGTCTTTTTGGGTTATATAATAGCTATAATCTATCTTATAACCATTTTCTGTTTGGATTTTTTTATATTGCCTTTTAATTGAACAATTATTCCACTCATAATTTTCACTAACTTTGTCAAAAGTATCGCTATGAGTGACTCTTGAGCGCACTATAGCAGGATATAACGCCTGATTTTTAATCGCTTGAATAACATCAACTTCTTCTGGGCATTTTTTTAAATCATATTCTTCAACATCAAAAAAGCCCTCAATCCCATCAGACGCTTTTGTATGAGTAACGCTTGCGCTATTTTTGGCATTATGAAGCTGAAACATTTCTTTCAGCGCAAACGTATTATCCTTTATGCCAACAGAATACATAAAATCATCGCCCTTAAAAGGGTGTGTGGTGTAGGTTTTATAAAAATCGGGAGTTTCGGTTTTAGAGCGCAAAATTTTTCCATCTTGCGTTAAAGTTTTTCTAATAACTACAGGGCATTGTTTTTCATTTTGCAAGTCAACACCTTGTTTTGCAGCAAAACAGGCACTTTCGCCATTTTGAAGCACACAAAACTCTCTTTCATAACCCTCTGTTTCGCTATCAAAAATTTTTAAAGCCCTTAAATCAAAGTTGGGGAGCGGTTTTGTGCCTTTAAAATTTATATTCATTCTATTAGAAATTTGCATACATTGATAAAACTTCTAAATATTTTTTGTTGCTAGAGGAAAAACAGTTATCCCTTTTAAGCCCATAGAATAAGCATTTTGGACAATATAATCAATATCATCTAAAGTTGCAACGCTCTTCAAATTAATTGTTTTTGAAATTTGCCCATCAATTTGTTTTTGAATAATCGCTATAGTTTTTAATTCATCAAGATAGCCGGTTTCTTCTTTTGGTTCAATCGAGGGAGTTGTTTTTAATAATCTTGAAGTTGTTCCTGATGGCGCTATTGCAATGCTTTTAGTGTTTTGCTTCATTGTTTTAATAATATTTTCTAATAATTTTAAAGCGTCATCCGAACCGTATTTTAAATTCATTTTAGTTAACAAATCTTGATAGCCGACAACCCCGATTGAATAATCAGGACTTATTTTTTCCATTGCTTTTGATAAAAATTTGGTTGAAGATTTTAATTTTTCATAGTCAAATTTGCCATTATTATAAAATTTCGCCAGATTAACATGCCCCAAAACCAATTCTTCATTAGTTTTTAGCTCCTTACAAGCACAAGAATCACAAATATAATTTTTATTAGTAGAAAAAATTATCCCAGGCTCACCTTTTTTAAGCATAGATTTCAAAAGCTGATTATATATAGCTAGAGCGCTTTTATCCTTATTTTTCACCTTGTTCATAAAATCATCATCCACAACAACAGACAAATCAAAACACCAATTTGAAAAGTCTTCATTGTCTTTTAATTGAATAAAATCCATAATTTTTGGATGATTTATATCAAGCAATGCAATTCCGGCAGGAGGGCGCAAAACCTTATCCTCTTTATATTTAAAGAATTGATTAATCTTTTTAATTTCATCAGTCGGATTTTCAAACGTTGAAAAATTAATCCCAACCCCTTTTCCTCTTCTAATTTTATCATCCAACAAACTAAGATTTTTTGCCGTTGAATTACAAGGCTCAAGTTCAACTGCTACAGCGCTTGCAGGGTTATTCAAATCAGTATAACAAGAACTTGATAAACTTATATATTGATTATTCAAAAGATTAAAAAAATCTTGTTGTTCTTTTTTGTTCTCAAAAATTTTAGAAGAAATATCTGTGAAAAATGTTGTTAAATCTGTCTTTAGAATGTTTCTTTTTCTTAAAATACTCTCGTCAAAACTACTTGCCACAAAGCTATCTGTCGCATTTTTAAAATATAAACTAGGTTTTCTAACGGGTTGAATGGAATAAAATTTTATAGTTTCAATTTTCATTTACAAATTTTTCAAATCCTGCGTAGCGTCAAGTCTTTTAACAAGAGCTTTAATATCGCCCTTAAGTTTAAAATACTCCTGAAACTTTTTTGTTGTCCTTATATTAAAACTTCTTCCGTTTTTATCTTTAGAACGGCTGATTAGCCCTTGTTCCAAGAGTTCTGCTATGTGTTCATAAGCGCTTGAGCGCATTTCTTTTAATTCTGTTTGACGAATAGGTTCTTTTAAAGCAATTACAGTAAGCGTTTTTAAAACAGCAGGCGACAACTCAACAGGACAAAGCTTTTCAACAATATCCATGTGTTCCGCCTTAACTTGAATAATATATCCGTCCTCATCATCGATTTCAAGCGCACCATTTCTTGATGAATAATCAAACATCAAATCCAATAGTGCATTTTCAACAATTTCAACGTCTTCCAACCCCAAAATTTGAGCAATTTCATCCGGTTGCATTGCTCTTGAAGTTATAAATAAAACCGCTTCAACTTTCGCTTTTAGTTCTTCAATTTCCATTTACAGCCTCTTTTTCTTCTGTTGGTTGATTTTTAATAGCATATAATTTGCCATAAAATTCTTCTTGATAAATATCAAATTCTTCTTCACGAGTTAAAAATAATAATGCAATAAAAGCCGAGCTTCTATCAAAACCCAATAAACAAAGCTCTCTTAGCTCGATTTTTTCTTCGTGGGATAAAATTTGAGTTAAATTTTGGCGCATTTTTTCAACAACTTGTTCAACATACTCATCATGCGCAAGTTCCTTAATTTCGCTTGCTTTAAGTTTTGAATAGTTGCGAACTCGTCTGTCTTTTCTATCTAGCGCATTTTTTATCGCATATTTTTTGTCCAATTCTTCATAAAATTGAATGTGGCGAATCAAATCTTTCAAAGTCACCGTTCTTTTTCGATTTAAACGGACAGATGTTCTTCTTTGAAGCACTTCATCAAACGAAACGACGTTATTTGTTGGAATTGCTAATTGTTCAAAGTCTTCGCCAAAATCTTCTTCAAAATAATCCTCAGGCTCAGGATTAAAGTCATCAACCGAAATGCCTTGCAAAATGTCGGATTTAATTTTTAATAAAGTTGAAGCAAAAAAGATAGCTTTTCCAACTTGCCTTAAGTTATCTTGTTTTAATTCCGCTATGCGCTTGATATATTTATCGTATAAATCAACAATATCAATGTTCCAAGGGTCAATTTTGCCCAATTTAACAAGGTCAAGAATAATTTCAATTGCGTCTGTTTGAGTGTCTTTTTTAATTCCCGATTTTGAAATAAATTCCGTCGTAGAAGCAAAATCAATCGTCGAATCCAAAAATTCGATATTTTCATATATTTCGTTCGTATTTTGATAAAAATCGATATTAGCGTTATTCATCTTTCAATTTTACTCCGGAAATTTTTGTAACACCTTTGTCTTTTTGAGTAACGCCAATCATTCTATCTGCATTATCCAACATTGGTTTTCTTAAAGATACAACAACGAATTGCGCCGTTTTAGATTGGTTTGTGATGATTGTTGCTAGTCTTTCAACGTTTGGTCCGTCAAGGTGCATATCTACTTCGTCAAATGCGTAGAATGGAGATGGCATATATTTTTGTATTGCAAACACGAAAGCAAGCGCAGTTAAAGACTTTTCGCCACCTGACATGCCTGCAAGCTTTTGGTTAACTTTATCTCTGATATTTGCTCTAAATGTTAAACCACCAGAGAACGGGTCATCCGTGTTTTCAAGGAATAATGTACCTTCGCCTTGAGAAATTTGAGAAAATACTTCTTTAAAATTAGCGTTAATGGCGTTATATGCTTCTAAGAACGTTTCTTTTTTAAGCTTTTGATGACCGCTCATCCTTGTTCTTATTTCATTTTTCTCGTTTTCAAGAGTTTCAACTTTTTCCTTATATTGATTTTGACGTTCCATAACCTCGTCATAATCAGTCAGAGCCTTCATATTAACGGGTTCAAGCGCATCCATTTTCTTTTGAAGTTTAGAAATTTTTTCGTTTATTTCTTCAAGAGAAATTTCAATTTGCTCAAGATTTTTAGGATTAATTCCGGCGTCATTAAACTCATTTAAAATATTTTGAAGTTGCGGCTCAAGCTCTCTACGTCTTGCTTTATAGCTTTCTTCCTGTTCAAGTAATCTATCTAATTCATCTTGGGCTTTATTTTTTGAAGTTTTTAAATTTAACAAAGTTTCTTGAATTTCATCCCTTTTTGTTTGAAGTTCAACAAGATTTTTACCCAGTTCAATGATTTCTTCTTCAAGTTTTTTGAGAGTTTCAGCAACTATTTCAATTTCTTTTTCATAGTTTTCAACTTCTTTTTTAAGATTTTCATTATCTGAAGTTAATTTTTCGATATCTTTTTTTCTTGTGTCAATTTGGGTTTGTTGGAAAGTTGAATTATTTTTATCTTTTTCAATTTCGTTTTCCTTTTGCATTATAGCTTGCTCAATAGCCTTGATATCAGCTTCTGTGCCGTTTGTTCTTTCTTTTAGCTTTTTAAGCTCGCCCTCATCGATTAATTTTTCAACCTCAGCCAATTCTTCTTGTTTTGTTGTGTAATTTTCGTTTAATTTAACTTGTTTTTCTTCTAATTTATCCAATTCTTTAGTTAAAAGAGCGATTTTTTCTTTTAAAACTTTTAATTGCTCTTCGCCCTCTTTAATTATAGAATCAGATGACTCATTGCTTGAAATCAAGTGTTTAAGCTCGTTTTTGGCAGAATTTAAGGTATTCATTGAAAGAGAATATTTTTCCCTCAAATCGTCCAATCTTCTTGTTAAATCTTTTTCTTTTAAGGCTAAATTTCTTCCCTTTTCTTCTAAATCTTTCAAAAGTTTTCTATGTTTTTCAAGCTCACGCTCTTGAGATTTATCAAAAAATGAAGTGTTTCTTTTCTTTGCGCCACCTGTAATCAAGCCTGATTTTTCGGTTATATCACCATCAAGCGTAACAACACGATATTTTCCTGCTAATTTTTTTGCTGCAACTTCGTTTTCAACAACAATTGTTTCGCCAAGCGCAAAATAAAATGCATCCAAATACTCATCATCAAAATCAATCAAATTAATAGCAAAATCGATTATGCCGTCGCCCTTTGGAAGAGCAAGTCTTGTCGGGCATTTTTTAATGATATCCATCGGGATAAAAGAGGCTCTATCTCTGCCTTGCGAGCGCAAAATTTGAATAGCTTTATATGCAACATCTTGGCTATCAACAACGATTGAATTCGCCCTAGCACCCATTGCAACCGAAAGAGCATCCACATATTCGCCCTCAACGTCCGCTAATTGCGCTAATGGCTGGTGCACACCTTTAATATGTGCGTTCATAACCGTTTCAATTCCGCCGCCTGTTGCGCCTGATTTCAAAACTCTTTGATTGGCTTCTAATATGGCCAAACGCTTTGTCACTTGGGCATATTGATGAGCAACATCATCTTTTTCATTTTTCGTGTTGTCCAACTCTTCAAAAGTTTTTGTTTGAATAATTTTAAATTCTTGCGTTTCTTGGCTCAATGTTTCGATTTGCAAGTTTAATTTATCTTTTTCATCTTCAAAAATCTTTGCATTATTCAAAAGTTTATCAATATTTTCTTTTATTGATTTAACCTTGTCATTAGCGTTATTATACTCATTTTCCTTTGGAAGCTGTTCTTTTAGGATTTCATTTTCTTTATCCTTAATTTCTTCCAATTCTTTTCTTAATCTGTTTCGATTTTGAATATGCTCGTCAGCAGACTTATTCAAACCTGTCATTTCTTCAATAATTTTGTTCAATTCGTCTTGTTTTTGTTGCTTTTGAGCGTTCAAATCTTTCAATTGATTATTCTTAAATTCAATCGAATTTTTATATTCTTCAATCTTATCTTGGCAAGTTTTTATGCCATTATTATAGCTATCAATTGATTTTAAATTGTCTAAAATTGTTTTATTTGCAAGCGCTATAGCGGATTTTTTTCTTTCAATTTCGCCTTTCTTTTCTTCAGCTTGCTTTTTAACTTCTAGCTGCTTTTCTTCGCCTTGCGCTTTAACTTTTTCATTGATTTCATCATATTTAATTTTAGTATCATCAATTTTTGAAGCATATTCTTTTAATTTTTCGTTTAGAGTTTTCTTGTCTTTCGTTGCTTGTAAGATATTTTGATGAACCAAATCCAGTGAGCGCACGATATCAAAATATTTTGCACTTTGAATTTGATTTTCCAAAAGAGTTTTTTCATCCTTAAAACCCTTATATTTAAGCGCAACTTGGCGTTCTTCTTTTAATTGTTCAATTCTTGAATCAATCTCATCCATTAAGATTTTTTTGTTTGCAATTTCATCTTCTACCCCTTGGATTTGAGTTGTTGCAAGGTCGATTTTCCTGTCAAAATCCGCAGTTCCAGCTATTTCATCAATTATTTTTCTTCTTTCGATAGCGGAACAATTTGTAATTTCCGTAACATCACCTTGCATCATAACGTTGTAGCCGTTTGGAGTTATGTTATATTTTTCAAGCTCCATGTGGATTTGAGTTAAGGTTGTGGGTTTGTCGTTATAATAATATGTTGAAGTTACGCCGTTTTTACCTTTTTTTATGTATCTTCTAATTGAAAATTCAAAGTCATCTTGCGCAAAAGTAACCTTAACACTTGCTTCATTTCTTTTGTTATGATTGGTTATTAAATCCGCAACACCTTGTTCAGACCTCAACGAACGGGCGTTGGTCAAGCCAAGGGCAAAAAGGATGCTGTCTATGATGTTGCTTTTTCCTGAACCGTTTGGACCAGAAATGGCAGTAAAACCCTCCATTAATGGGACAGTTACCTTGTTTGCGAACGATTTGAAGTTGTCTATTTCGATTTCTTTTATGTACATAAAATTATAAACTCAGTCTAGTATAATTATTAGACTATAAAAGTTTGCATGCTGTCAAATTGTGTAGAAATGTTGCTTGGGATTGCATAAAAAAATGCCCCAAATGGGGCAATGAATCTTTTTTTTGATTCTCGTGTGGTTAGTGTGTGTATGTAGGAAAGTTAAATTTGTGAATAATCCCAATCAACCGTATATTTATCTATTTCTTGGTAATCTCCTTTTTCATCTTTATAGAAATATCTGCTACCATCTTCTGATACATAAACTTCTTCGGTAGAATTTGATTTTTTACCAACAGGATCAGCTTTTAAAGGTGGAATACTGTCTTCATCGGTATTTTTTGTTTCTTGAGGTTTTGAAGAATTCTTTGCTTTTTGTATATCATAATCTGCTAATATTTTATCTGCATCGCTTTCGCTATATCCAAGCTCATTAATCATATATTCTCTTATTGTTGCCATACCGCATTTATTAATTAAGCCAGTAAGTTTTGATTGTTGTACTAAATATTCAAAATTGCTTTTGTCTATTTCGGTTAATTTAGCTTTTTCTAATGTTTCATCTTTATTGCCATTTTTTAAATATCCCATTAATTTTTCCCTGAATATTCCGCTAAATATTTTTTCGTCACTTATGTCGTTGCCCAAAGCGCCACGTCCATTTGCAGGGCTGTTATCAGGATAAGTTTTGTTATAATCTTCTTCAACTTTTTTATAAGTATCTTCTGTCATATTTTTAAATAATTGTTCCATGAAATCATCATCTCTTCCAAGACCCTTCATAGATTTATTTAATTGTCTTGATATTGCTTTTATAGCGGTTTCATAGTTTGGATCGCTAGGGTCTAAACTATTTGCATATTTTGCCAATCTGTTTGCCAACCATTGAGAATTTTGACCGTTTGTTTTATTGCTTGTAAGGTCGTGTTCTGCGGCATATTTAGCTAATTCTTCATCTGAAATATCTTCAGGAATATCAGCTATTTTTGCGTTTTCAGGAATTCTTGAGGTTTGCTTATCTGTATTAGTTTCATCATCCTTAAGCACAGCTTCGCCTGCAGGTCCTGGGGAAGCGCTTGAAGGTTGTTTTCTTGATACTTCTTTACCTTCGGTATCGTATTCTATAATTGTTTTATTTCCTTCTTTATCGACAATTATTACAGTTTTACCGTATTTATTTGTTGTTTCTGTAATTGTTTTTTCAGGAGTGCCTTCTGCTTTTGCGCCATCATAAACAGCCGTAGTTGTTGTTCCGCCTTGAGAAGAGCCGTGTGTAATAACTCTTTCGGTTTTAACTCCGTCTTCGGTTAATATTGTTTTTATTACAGCTCCACTTTCATCTGGTGGATATTCAATTACATAACCACCATTTTGAGGAGTTATTGTTACTTCTTTGCCATCTGAAGTTGTAGCAGTATATGTTCCATTTTCATTTGCTTTAAATCCTTTTAAGCCATCGATTTCATGTTTATTTTCTCCAGATTCAAAGGTTAATTTGCCTTGTTCCCTGTCATTCAAAGTCCAATCGCCGCCTGCTTGAGGAAGAACATCTTCAAGAGCTTGTTCAGCTTCAGTTTTTATAGCAGCTTCAACTTTAATTCCTGTTGAGCCGTTTAAATTAGCATTCCATTTGCCAGCAAGTCCATCTACAGTCATGCCTTCGCCAAATATAGCTTCAAAAAGTTTATCAGCATTTACCAAGTTGCTGCGTCCAAAGATTTGAGTTGCAAAGTTCCAAGGGCAGTCTGCTTTTCCTTTTGCTGTGCCATGGTTCCAATAATCAACATTTTTCACCATCAAGTTACCGTCTTTATCAATTGAGAAAAAGTCTTTAAATTCTTCATCATTAATATTTTTCATTTCATCTTCAACTCTTTTAGCATAATCTTCATCAGATTCGCCTTCATTTTGTGGCAAATATGCTTTAACAGTAGCTTCTTTAGCTGCCTTTAAACCATCATCCGTTAAATCACCATTTCATCAACGTATTTAGGATTATCTAAATATTCAACTTGTTCTTCTTTTTTGTCAGTTCCTTCTGTTGGATCAAAACCAAATTCTTTAGCTATTTGCTCGTCAGATTTAAATGTTTGTTTAAAATTCAAGAAACCAACTTCTTCCCCTTTAAGATCAACTACATCTCCCACTTTACCTTCTTCTTTGTATTCAGATATATTAAAGAGTGTTCTATTCATATATTCTTCTTTATCTTTATCGGATAATTTATCAAAATCAGGGTTATTTAATTTAGTTAAAGCCAAAAGTGCTTCTTCGCCATTATACGCTTTTCCGTTAATTACAACTACACCGCCAGCATTAACATATTCTTGAATGCCAATTTTGCCATCTTCGCCTGCTAATTTTTCCATTTCAGCCATTGTAGCTTCGTAGCCCATAACTTCGCTATTATCATCAATTGCACCATTTTTATTTGAATCTATACCAAAATAAATTGTAGTATTGCTATCAATATTTATTTCATCTTCGCCTATCTTAACAACGCCTTGCGCACCATTATAATTAGCCTCAATCGGGTCTTTTGCGCCGCCTTCGCAGTTTTCACTGTTTTGAGTTTCTTCTTCAGCAACTTCATCATCATAAGTTTCTTCTTCAGCTTCTTCTTCCATTTGAGCTTCCATTTCAGCTTCATATTCTTCCATAGCAACATCATATTCTTCTTGAGCTGAAGTTAATTCATCAAGCGCTATTTGGTTATTTTCTTGAATTGCTTGTTGTTTAGCGTTTGCTGCGTCTAATTCTGCTTGAGCTGCGTTAACTTCTTCTTGAGCTGTGTTATAAGCTTCTTGAGCATCTGCAACAGCTTGAGCAGCTGCAGCATATTCAGGGTTTTCTTTTTCTTCGCCTGTTTCTTCATCTTTAATTGTTTGTGGAATACTTCCTAGTCTGCCTTGAGCAGAAGCTAAGCTTGCTGCTGCGGAATTTAAGGTGGCATTTGCGCTATTTAAAACAGCTTCTTTAGAAGAAACTTCGCCTTCAGCGCCGCTTAATTCGGCTTGAGTTGCGCTAACTTGTTGTTGAGCGGAAGTAACTTGTTCATTAGACGGTTGTTCAACTTGAACGCTTTGTTCAAATCTTTTTTGTTGAACTTTTTCTTTTCTTGCCCAGTTAGTTGTTAAACCTAAAAATTCCATTTTTTTTCCACATTATTTAATACACACATGTTCTTTATCGGCTAAATAGTGTAGAAGCTTTAGGATTTTAAGGATTTTTTAAATTTTTTGTTACAAAAGTTCACATTTAAAAAATATTTGTCACTTTTTTATATCAAAAATACTTTATAAGAATATGTAGAGGATATATTATTTTAGGAGGATATTATGACATCAAATTTAGGCATTGACTGGTATACTACAAGTGGAAACTACGCTTATAAAAGAAATCAATGGGCAACTCAAGCAAACAGAAGAACGGCAGCTCAAGCTAATAATAATTATAATGCTACGACAAGTCCAACTACGCTAAATCAAACACAAACAGACGTTTTCTCACTATCCCACACAAGCGGATGTACAGATGGAGCGGATGATGGCAAAATCGGATTATTTTCAGCAGTTGGAAACGTCGCCAAAGGTGTTGGCAAAACCGTAGTTAATACAGCAAAAGGCGCTCTTGGATTTAAGTCTGATGGAACTTGGTCGCCATTAAAACTTGCTAAGACCATCGCAATTGGCGCAGTTTGCGCAGCATTTCCAGCAGCAGCACTCGTTGCTTGCGGAGTTGGAGCAGTAGCAGGCGGAGCGCAAATCATTAAAGGTGTTGGAAACGCTATGAGCGCAACAACAGACGCCGAAGCTAAATCCGCTTGGCAAAATGTTGGTGCAGGCGCATTTACAACCGCAGCTTCCGTAGCTGGTGCTAAAGCAAGTTATAAGGGAGTTATGAATGGAGCTTCTAAAACAGCTAATGGCAGCTCACTTCAAAAATTAGCCGGCGAAGATGGAAGCACAAGTTTAACTTCATTAATAAAAGAAAAAGGTATCGCAGAAACCGCCAAGGCTCTAGGCGAAGATATGGTTTCATCAACAAAATATAGCGGCGAAAAACTTTTTGCAGCAGCCAGCGAAAGAATATCAAGCTTTAGACAAAAGGGCGAAACCGCTAAAAGCGATACTCTGGCAGAAGGTGCAGAAGGCGCACCAAAAGCAGAAGGAGCAAAATCAGAAACCTCTAAAACAGAGGGCTTAAAAGAAGGAACTCCAAAAGGCGAAACTGAAAAAACAGGATTTTTAAAGAATATTGGCAAAAAAGCACAAGACTTATGGGATAAAACGCTTGGAAAGAATAAGACTGAAGCTCAAGCGCCGGCAGAACAAGCAGGTTTAGTTCAAAAATTACAAAATATGTTTGTAAAAGATGGAAAAATCACATTCGATTATAAAGCTCTTGGAAGCAGCATTAACAGCCATTATCAAACAATCTTAGGAAAAATTGCCGAATCAGGTTACGGCAAAGCAGTCCAAGCTTATGGCTATAGCCAAGTTCAAGACGCACTTGCAGCATTTGCCGCAGTTCAAACAATCGACGTTGATATGTAACAAAATTTTTCAACACTTTAAAAGACTCAAGGAAACTTGGGTCTTTTTTATTTGACTATCCTTTATTTATTGATTAAAATTTTAGTATATTAATATATTAAATTGTAAATGGTAAAAAAAAGGAAAGCTGATGAGTAATAAGTGTGTAGCCGTAGTTGGTTGTGGTCTTTGGGGAAGAAATATCGTTAGAAATTTTTATAATCTTGGCGCATTGCATACAGTTTGCGACCTTGACAAAGAAAATTTAAAGATGATTCAAGAATTATATGATGATGTCAATATTTCAAATGATTTTAATGCAGTCATTGCAAACCCTGATATTAAGGCGCTTTGCGTTGTTACGCCAAGCCACACACACTTTAATCTTGTTAAAAAAGCGATTTTAGCAGGAAAACACGTTTATGTTGAAAAGCCGATTTCAACTTCTTCCGCTGAAGCTAAGGAATTAAAAGAATTAGCAGAGCAAATGGATGTTAAACTTTTGGTTGGACACTTATTATTATATCATCCGGCAGTTAACCGCTTGAAAATGCTTATTGCAGAGGGCGCTTTGGGCGAAATTAAATATGCTCAATCTGATAGATTAAATATTAATTATTTCAAAAACGACAGAAGCGTTATGTGGGATTTAGCACCGCATGATGTATCTATGATTGCCCATGTGACAGGAAAAGCGCCTGTTAGAGTAATGAATGCGGTTGGTGTTGCAAGCGAATTTGAAAATATTTGCGATATTACTCATTTAACAATAGAATTTGAAGATGGCGTAATCGGTCAAGTGTCTGATTCTTGGATACATCCGCAAAAAAGAGTTTCCCTGTTAGTTCGAGGAACAAAAGCGACTGCAATATTGGATGATACCGTTGCAGAGGGCAAATTGAAAGTTTATGACAACAAGAAAAATTCACAAAAAGATATCGAAGTGTTTGATTATCTTGAAATTGAGCCTTTAAAACTTGAATGTCAGCATTTCTTAAATTGTATTAAAAACAACAAAACTCCTCGCTCTGACGGCGAAAATGGTTATATGATTGTTAAAATTTTAGAAAGCGCTGAAGCGATGATGTTGGGAAATAAAAAAGAAATTCTTGATAATCATCAATTCAAACTTTCAAGATCAAAATAAGAAATTATTTTTAAATATTATTAACATTTTCAAGAAAACAAGGTGTTAACAATTTGAATTTTCTCAACAATTCAATAAGTTCGCCTTCGTTTGTGTTGCTTGAAATTTCTTTGTTTTCCAATCTTGATAATACGAAAGCTACTTTTTCGTTGTCTAGAGTCCATATTTTTCTATTTATTCTTAATTCCATAATCTTTTTTCTTCCTGTTAAACTTTTATCGCATTATAAATATAACACAGATTTTTTAAAATATTTTTGTACAACATTATATAAAAAATTCTAGCGATTTTTAATTTTTCCTTGATATCATTGGATTTTATATTTAAAAAAGTTCGCCTAATTTTTAAAAAAAATCTTCTTAACAAAAATTAATAGCAAAACTTTTATTTAGCAAAAAAATATTTTTAGAACTTTTGTATGAAAAACAGGATATTTTTTATAAAGGGAAAAGAATGAAACTTAATGGTATTTCGTCATATACACTAAATAAAGCGCAAAAGTTGAAGTTAAATAAGAATAATTATTCAACAAATCCATTTAATTCAGCTTCAAAATTAAACTTAAAACAAGATGAAATCTCTTTTACAGGAAAGGTTTCAAACATTTTCGACGGCAAAATTCAAGATTACTTTTCAGCAGAAGCTAAAGAAATTTATGACACCGCTATGGATGTTGCAAAATATACAAACTCATCTCAAATTGAAATGTGGCATTTATACTATGCTTCCCTACTTGCTTTGCAAGCCGCTTTAAAGGATATTGACTCTGAAGAAATAAACGCCGATGATATAGCAAAAAGAAATGTTTTATATATAACGGTTGCGCAATTATCGGGCGTTGACACGGATGAATTTAAAAAAGAAGAAATAAGAAAGATTGCTATTGATGTAGTAGATAAACATATCAAACTTGTTCAGGAAGCATATTTTCCGAAAACAACGGACGAAAACAAAGAAAAAAAACAATTGAGCTTTAATTTAGGCAAAAAGCAAATAAATATTCCTCTTCCGACTCCTAAAAAAATCACAAAACCAAGACTTTCAAAAGAAGCGGAAAACGAATTAGCTGCGTTATATGTAAATGCAGGCAATAACACGGAAGATGCAATATTTTACGACGCTTATTTTTTGTCTTGCGCCCTAAATTATCCTGATAGAGAAATAACTAAAATTGCGACAAACTTTATACATGAGCTTGAAGAAAGAATTGCCGTTAAATCAAATGAAAAAGCGAAAAAACCTATAGAATTTTACAATAATTATGCTGATACTTTGGAGAAAAATTTTAATATCGGAAACGATGTTATAGTAACTTATGATAAAGATGACGTTAATGGCAGAGATAATCTACTTAACAGTATTATTGCAAAATATAAAAATACAGACACAGAAGTTATTGCTCTGAATGATTATGCTGATTATGAATTTTTCAACTATTTTGCAAGAAAAAACACTAAAGATAAAGCAAAGAAAAAAGTTATAATCGCCGACTTTGCCTCTATGGGAGTAAGAACAAGCGCAAGCAAAGGAAGTATTATATTAACTCAAAACGAACTTGACTCTATGCGCAACTTGACAAAAGATAAGAAAAATCCAAACATAAGAATTGTTTTAACTATGCCTTTAGAGGCATACATTGCAAACAACGCAAATCCAATGATTAAAGACGTGTTTAAAACATATAATAATTTAAGCCTTCCAACAATGAATGTCGATGAAGCTAAAAAATATTTAACAGATAAAAACGGTTTAGAATATTTAAAAGAAGCTGTTGGAGTTGATTTATCAGGTGAGGTTGTTGAAAAAGCAATTGAATTAACCGCTCAAGATAAAGGTTTCTATCCTGTTAAAATTGTGGATTTATTAAGTGGTTTAGTGCGCTATAATATCAATAAAAAAGAACTTACGCCCGAGCTTTTGGAACAATATGTTAAAGAAAATACAGCTCTTGGCAAAACAAAAGATACAGACGAGCAATCTTTCCAAATTGATTTAAATACAAAAAACAGATTGAACGACATTATGGGAACGCCGATGACAAAAGCAGAAGCGCTTAATATTGTTAATCAAATCAAAAAAGGAACTTTTAAAACAAAAGGTTACACTATTTATCAAGCAAACGGAAGCGCTTATGGCGGCGGTAGACGTCACACAGCGCAAGCAATTGCGGGCGAAACAGGTATTCCGATGATTACAATCAATGCTAAAGATTTTGCTCTTAAAGAGTGGGATGCTCAATCTGCCAATTCGGATTTTTCTGAAATGAAAATTAAAAGGATTATAACGGCGGCAAAAGCTCAAGCGGAAGCAAATCCAAACAAAACTGCCATGATATTTATTGAAAATTTTGATAATTTCGGAGCAAATTCTTTGTATGGCGTATCTTCAGCTTACGAACAAAAAGCATTCAATCAATTGTTACTTGAAATGAAAAAAGCAAAACAGGAGGATAAAGTCAATCTTTTAGTTATCGGTTCTGTTAATCATTCAGAATTATTGGATGAAAACATCTTAAAACCTGATAAATTCTTAAATACTATTTTGGTTTATCAACCAATGGACGCTAAATCCAGAAGAGAAATAATTGAATACTATATCAACAAGATGAATTTACCTATTAAAGGTGAAAATGAAGAAGAAAAAGGCAAAGTTATCCAAAATATTTCTGAAACTACGCAAGGTTTCAGCGTTGTGGATTTGATGTATTTATTAGAAACCGCTAAAAGCGTGAGCCTTGAAAGAGATAAAAAATCAATTGATGATTACGATTTAACGGAAGCATATCTTCAAGTTACATCAGGAAGAGTTAATACTTATGAATCTACAGAACAACGCAACAGAATAGTTGCAGCGCACGAAGCAGGTCATGCAATTAACTTATATATAATGAATGAAATTGAAAAAGAAAATAACATACCGCAATTTATGCCTCGCTCTAATGTTAATTTCATAACACTTGACCCTAGGGGTGATTTTGGCGGTGCAATGTATCATAAACCCGATAAAAACGATGAATATAACATACACACAGTTATGGCAGATTTAGTTTGCTCTTATGGCGGACATACTGTTGAAAAATTATTATATAATCAAAACGGCTCTTGGGGAATAAGTTGTGATATTGAAAACATTACAGAAACAGCAACCCAAGCGGTTTTACATCTTGGTATGGGACCAAAAACAGGAACAAGAAAAATCTTATTCGGACCAAATGGCGATTTAATTGCTTCAGACAAAAAGAAATTGGAAATTGAAGAAGACATTGACTATTTGTGTCACACAGCAAAAGAAGTTTCAGAAATGATAATTAAAGGTTATCAGCCGTTCATTAAACAATTCAGCGACAAATACTATTCTAAAGTTGGAAGCGGAGATTGCTTAATCACTAAAGAACAATTTGTTAAAGAATTAAATGAATGGATAAATTCTTTAACAGATGAAGAGAAAGCTGAACTTAAACAAATTAAGCACAGATGCGCTCAAAAAATCAAAAGAGTCGAAGAAGATCAAGCAAAACTTTCTAAAGACTGTTAATCAATTCTTTAATCTCGTCAAAACTATAACAATCGTCTAAAATTTTAATTTTCATATTATTATTTTTAGACGATTTTATAATATCTGTTGTTGTTTTATTGTCTAAAAATGTTTCACTATAAGCATTTTCATCTTTTCTTAACATAACGGACGGAATTACAAGAGTATCTATATCTTTATTTTTAATTGTGTCTATAATATCTTGACCAACAATTAAACCTGCAACATTGATATCTTTTCCAAAAAATTTGTTTTTAATTTCCAAAACTTCAAATTCAAGATTTTCAACATTTATCTCGTCTTTAAATTCTCTAAATAATTTACAAGCACTGCTTGCTGTTGCGATTGTGATTTTTCTTTTTTTAGATATTTTTTTCTTAATTTTTTTCAAACATTTTTTAAAGCTATCTTTTAAAAGGCGAATTGCACCAACACCATCTTCAATTTGCAAAAAGTCGCCATAATATTTCTTTTCAGGGATTGGTTTATCTGCAAGCAAGAAAAATTCATCCGAAACCATTGCGATTTGTTTTTTTATGCTTTTATTAAATTCCTCAACTATTTCGATCGTTTCAAGAGCAATTTTTTTATCAACTTTTTTGAATTTTTCTTTTCTGAATTTTGAAATTCCAACAGGAACGATTGCAATTGATTTGATTATTGATTTAACTTTTTTAAGGTCGTTTAGAGTTCTTCTTAACTCATCACCATCATTATAGTTTGGGCAAAGAACGATTTGAGCATGGATTTGCGTTTTGATTTTTTTAAATCTTTCCAATTGCTCCATAATATTTTGAGCTTTTGGATTATTGGTCATTTCTTGTCTTAGGGCAGGGTTTGTTGTATGAATTGAAACAAAAAGAGGCGAGATATGATATTTTTCAATTTTTTTCCAATCGTTTTCAGTCAAATTTGTTAAAGTTACATAAGTTCCATCTAAATAAGACAATCTCCAATCATCATCTTTAACATATAGACTATCTCTTAAGCCTTTTGGTTGTTGGTCAACAAAGCAGAATATGCAATGATTTTGGCACTTTTTAACCCCATCAAAAACTGAACTTGTAAAAATTATTCCTAAATCTTCATCGATATCTTTTTCAATATCATATTCTTCAAGCTCGTTATTTTTATGTTCAACAAGAAGAGTTAGTTGATAATCGTTAATCATAAAGCTGTATTCAATTAAATCAAGAGGAGTTTTTTCGTTTATTGAAAGGACCTTATCCCCTTTTTTAATGCCGATTTCATCAGCGATTGAATTTTTAACGACTTTTTCAACAATCATTTCAATTTTCATACTAATTCTATGACCCCTTTTAATTCTTCTTGCGTTAGCTCTATTGTTCTTTTTTGAATTTGATTTATTTCAATATACTCGTTTTTCAAACCTTTTTCAAGCTTTGCTTGATATAATTGAAGTATATTTAGCATATTTTCCCTAAATTCAACACGTTCCGATATGCTCAATACTTCGCTGCAATATAATAATATTTTTGCTTCGTTTAAGATGTGATACGGGTTTAATTCTTTAAAAGATAACATCAAATCGACAAGATGTTTTCTTCCAAGCTTAGTTATACTGTAGGTTTTAGATAGCATACCGCCTTGCGACATAGAATCAATACATTCAACTGCGCCAATTTTTTCTAATCTTTTTAAAGCAGGATTAACTGTTCCTGTTGAAGATTTTAAATATGCAAAAAATAGCTCGTCTATGATTTTACCAATTCTATAAATCGTTGCGTCGTATTTGGTTAAAATGTAAAGTATTACGATTTCTATCATAGTTTTATAATAGCATAATATTTGATATATTAATATTATGGAATTAATAAATAAGATAGATAAACTAGTTGGGAAGCTTGCGCCCGTTGCTTTTATTTTAATTACATTTTTGTATGTTTTATTCAGAGTTCCGTTTTTTGATGAGGCGCATGCGTATATTATTTCTCAATTTCCGTTGAATGAAATTTTTCAACTAACAAGAATAGAGGGTCATAGCGCTTTATGGTTTTTAATTTTAAAAGTTGTGACGATTAAAAACTCGTTTTATCCTTATTCAATGCTGTTTTTCAATTGGATTTGTTCATCTGTTTTAGTTTTATTTATTTGGAAATATTTTCCATTTAACAATTTTATCAAATTTCTTTTAACTTTTAATTCGATTATGTTGAATTATTATTCAGCTGTCGCAAGACCATATACTTTGGGAGTTTTGACGCTTTTTATAATTGTTTATATGTATAAAACAAAAATGTGTTATAAAAAACCGATTGTTTTTAGCTTGTTGATGGTTTTTTGCGGATATTTAAGCGTTTTGTTGGCGCTTGGGGTTCTTGGGATTTTTGCGTTATTTATTTATGATATTTTTAAAGAAAAAACCTATAATTTATTTAAAAACCTCAAAAAAGATATTATTTTAATTTTTTCTGTTTCGTTTTTAGGATTGATTTTATTGTTTTTACAGCTTTATAATCCTGATATTCCACAAATGAAGCAAAATTGGGAGATTTGGGGATTTTATTTAAGTGTTATTCATTTATTATTTAAACCTTTTTTAATTCATCAAGATTCTAATTATCTTCAAATTTTATTTAATTTTATCTGTCAAATCAGCCTGTATGTCGGCTTTTTTACTTTTCTTGTCAAAACGAAAAAAGCCGCAATTTATCTTATTTTCACATTTATTTCTTTAACTTTGTTTTTCTTAAAAGTATACACTGGCGGAATTTGGCACTATTACTTGTATTTCATTTTTCTTTTAATTGCTTATATTTTAGAATTTGATAAATTAAAAAACCAAAAGCTGATGAATTTTCTTTTAACTTTAATTTTAATTTTTCTACTTTGCCCGTATAGCTTGTTTTTAAGAGGATATGACGAAACGACTTATACAAAAAATTATAAAAAACTTTTGAGCAAAATTGAAGAAATTAATAATAAAGATGTTAAACTATATACGCCCGACACCTTTAGCCCTTTAGGGATGGGGCTTGTGCCGTATTTTGTTAATAAAAATATTGATGTTTATGATTTAAAAGGCTATAAATTAAATTCTTTTGAACATAATAAAAATATTTTTAATTTTGATTTAGATGAGGATTTATTTTTAAAAAGTCTTGATAAAAATAAGAAAAATATACTCATAACAACCGACAGACACGCTCTTAAGAATGTTGGAAAAACATATTATATTGCACATATGGATGAAACCAATTCGGGTTTTTATTTGGATAAAATTTATGAAAATAAGGATTTATGTTTTGAAATATATGAAATTAAGCCTGTTTTGTATAAAATGTAATTAATAATTTAAGGAAAATATAATGGAAATAAATGAAAAAGAATTAACTGAAAAAATCAAAGAAAGCGACCTGAAACACGTTGCTATTATTATGGATGGGAATAGGCGCTGGGCAAAAGAAAGACTTCTTCCATCTATGATGGGACATAAAAAAGGGGTTGAAGCTCTTAAAAAAACAACTCGAGCTTGTAATGATTTAGGGGTTAAATATCTTACGGTTTACGCTTTTTCAACCGAAAATTGGAACAGAAAAAAAGAAGAAGTTGATTTTTTAATGGATTTATTCGTTTCAACTTTGACAAATGAATTAGCCGAGCTTCACGATAACAATGTCAAAATGAATTTTATCGGAAATTTAGCTCAATTAAGCCCAAAACTTCAAGAAGTTATTAAAAACTCTAAAGAAAAAACAAAAAACAACACAGGCGTTACTTTAACTATAGCTGTTAATTACGGCAGCCGAGATGAAATTGTTCAGGCGGTTAAAAATATTGTAAAAGATGGCGTTAAAGAAGATGATATCGATGAAAAATTAATTTCAAAATATTTATATACAGCCAATTTGCCCGACCCTGATTTATTAATCAGAACAAGCAATGAAAAAAGAATAAGCAACTATTTATTGTGGCAAATTGCGTATAGCGAAATATATATCACAGATATTTTTTGGCCAGATTTTGACAAAAATCAATTAATGATAGCTATTGTTGAATTTTTAAAAAGACAAAGAAGATGGGGAAAATAATGAAAATCACTCTTGCAACTGGAAATAGCCACAAAGTTGACGAAATCAATTTAATAGCGAAGAATTATGGAATAGAATTTGTTTTGCCAAATGGGGAATTTGACCCTATTGAAGACGGGAAAAATTTTCTTGAAAATGCTTATTGCAAAGCAAAATGTGCAAGCTTAAACGGCTCAACAGACTATTATTTAGCGGACGACAGCGGTTTATGTATTGATTATTTAAACGGCGAACCGGGGATATATTCTGCAAGATATGAAACGACTCCACAAAAAAGAATTGATAAGGTTTTAGATAAATTAAAAGGGGTTAAAGATAGAAACGCCCATTTTACTTGTGCTATGGTAATTGTAGATAAAAAAGGCGAAATTGTTTTTCAAACAGAGCAATATGTTTTCGGTTCAATTTTAGAAAAACAAATCGGAACGAACGGTTTTGGCTATGACCCTATATTTTTTGTTGAAGAGTTAAATAAAGGTATGGCGGAGCTTTCAGCCGTTGAAAAATCAAAAGTTTCACACAGAGCAAAAGCATTGAACAAGGTTATTGAATTTTTAGAAAAATTAAAATGAAAAAAAATATCGTAATTATACTTTTTGCTATAATCAGCCTTTTAATCAGTGTTTTTCACACTCCTTTTTGGGATGAAACACACGCTTTTGATATAAGTTTAAGACCATTAAGCGAAATATTTTACCTAACAAGGGTTGAGGGGCATCCGATATTATGGTTTTTATTGTTAAAACCAATTAATTTTATTAAGCTTTTTCCTTATCCGATGTTGGTTTTGAATTGGGTTTTTTGCCTTTTTGCTATTATAATTTTGTTTAAAAAATCACCTTTCAATTTTTTGCAAAAAACTTTCCTTACCCTTTCACCCCCGTTTTTAATATATTTTGCGCCTATTGCAAGAAATTATTCTATTGGAATTTTAATTATTTTTCTTTTAGCTTTTTTATATGAAAAACGCTTCAAAAAGCCCTATTTATACGCTTTTTTAATTTGCCTTGGCGCAAACACAAGCGTTATGGCAATGATTATCTTATTTTACATCGGGTTAAGTTTTTTGTTTGAATTGTGGTTCAAATTAAAAGAAAAAAAGACTTTTCTATATGTATTTTTGATGTTTTTTGCTTGCGCTTTAATTGTTTTATTACAATTCTATAACATTGAAACCCTTGATAAAATCTATCTTTTATCCGTTCCATTTAGTTTTTTAAACGCAATATTCAGACTCGTTTTTGTTTTAATTATCTTATTTTTAACTTATCAAAACTATAAAAACAAAAACTATCCTGCTTGTTTTATCGGGTTTTTTAGCCCAATTACATTATATTTATTTAACTTTTTTGTCGCTCAAAGCGGAAATTACTGGCATGAATTTTTCTATTTTATTTATCTTATTTTCACCCTTTGGATTAGCGGCAAAAGTGTTTTAAACAATAAAATCATAAAAACTGTTTTTTACATTATTCTTATTTTATATTTCATTCCTTGCGCTTATTTAGAGCAAAACCGCTTCACATATATTTTTGATTCAACTTCAAAAGAAATTTATAAGGTTGTTAAAAACCTCAATCAGAAAAATTCCGCTTTTTATACTCTTCAATACTGGAATAACGTTTCCCCGGGGGCAAGCACGTATCTTAAAAAAGACGGTATTAAAATTTATGATTGCAATAACGAAGATGTGCTAGAGTTTAAACATTTAAAAAATATTTTTAAAACAGAGCATATTAACGTTGATTTTGATAAATTTTATTCAAAAATTGATAAATCCAAGGATAATTTTGTTTTAATTGAAACGACAAGAAAAATTAATTTTGATTTAAAAGAAATTAAAAGCTCAAAAAGCGCCAAAAACGACATTATAATTAAGGATAAGTATATTTTAAAACTTGTCGATTATTATCCTAAAATTAATTTAGCGGTTTATAAATTTGATAAAATTAAATAGTTCGTGTTAGTATTAAAATATGGAATTTAACCCCGTTTTAATATCAATAATAGTTCTTTGCGTTTTGTGCGTGATGAAAATTAACGTCTTATTATCAATTATGATAAGCGCAATTATAGCAGGTGTTTTAGCCAAAATGCCATTGGATGAGATTATGAATCTTTTTATTTCAGGCATGGGACAAAACTCTGAAACAGCGCTCAGCTATATCCTTTTAGGCACTCTTGCTGCCGCTATGACGCACACAGGGCTTGCTTCCATCATTGCAATAAAAATCTCATCTTTTATAAAAGATAATAAATATCTTCTTCTTGGGATTTTGGTTATAATTTCGGTTATGTCGCAAAACCTTATCCCTGTTCATATTGCGTTTATTCCGATTTTAATTCCGCCTTTGATTGGGCTAATGAATAAATTGAGTTTAGATAGACGTGCCGTGGCTTGCGCTATTGTTTTTGGCTTGAAAGCGCCATATATTGCAATTCCTGCGGGTTTTGGCTTGATTTTCCAAGGATTAATCGCAGATAACATAACTCAAAACGGCTTAACTGTTGTTAAAACTGAAGTCTGGAAATATAGTTGGATGTTGGGTTTTAGTATGTTTATTGCGCTTTTAATTGCAATTTTTATAACATATCGAAAACCAAGAAAATACATTATAGATGAAAGCGCTGAAATTAAAAAAGAGGCGCCGAAGTTTGAAAAGAAACATTTTATAACCCTTTTTGGCGCAATAATCACCCTTGTAATTCAACTTATAAGCGGTTCACTTCCTTTAGGAGCGTTGGTTGGATTAATTGTTATATTTGGTTTTAGAGCGATTTCACACAAAAATATGGACTTTTTGATTAACGAAGGCGTTGGCTTAATGGGCTATATTGCTTTTGTAATGCTTGTTTGCGCAGGCTATGCTCTTGTTTTAAAGCAAACGGGCGGAATTGAAAGCTTAATGAACAGCATTCTTCCAATGGTTGAACATTCTAAAATCCTTGCAACTCTTGCTATGCTTCTAATTGGGCTTTTAATTACAATGGGAATAGGTTCATCTTTTGGAACTATCCCGATTTTAGCCGTTTTATTTGTTCCATTATGTGTAAAATTGGGCTTTTCAACCCCATTAATCATAATTGTTATGTGCGCAGCAGCAGCTTTAGGAGATGCCGGTTCGCCCGCTTCTGAAACAACTCTTGCTCCAACAAGCGGTTTAAATATTGATAATCAGCACAATCACATCAAAGATACTTGTATCCCGACGTTTTTGCACTTCAACTTAGCTTTAATTATAATGACATTAATTGCTGTTTATATTTTCTAAGCAGCATAGCTTCTTTGAATTGATTTTTGCAATTGTTCTTTAACGCTTTGTTCTTCTTGCTCAATCATTTGAAGTTGCGTTTGATATCTTTGAAGTTGTAAATCCAATTGTTTTTCAGCCTGTTGCAAACGTTGTTTCTTTTGCTCAAGAGCTTTCATTTCAGGACTATCTTGTGCAAAATCGCTGCCAAGACCAATAATATCATTCAATTGAGAAGACAAATCCAATTTTGTCGTTGAAACAAGTTGGATTTTATATTCCAAATCCGACCTATAGCTATTAATTTGTGCCAATCTCATTTGAGAAATTAAAATTCCCATAGTTATCTCATTTCGTTGAATTTATTACCCCGAAGAAAAGTATGCTCGTTGTTTGCGGCTATAAGTTTCTCCATTTGGTTCAATTGACGCATTTGGTATCTTAGTTTATATTTAACCATCTTTCTTTTTTTGTTGATTGAAAGTGCGTCTTTCAAACCCGCAATAATCGACTTTTTAAGTACTTTTATAGGACTATTTCTTTTTAAATAATTTTTTGTGTAATTTAAAAAGGTTTTAAGTCGTTTTATACTAGCTTTTATCGATTGTTGCAATTTAGATACTCCCTTTTTGTTTTTATTAAAGGAGTTCTATAGTAATAAAAACAAAATAACTATGAAAATTGACTTTTGTTAACATTTATTTACAATTAATATACTACAAGAATAATATATTAACTATAATATTTTACGACACTATAGCTATTCAACTTTAAAAATTGATACATTTTGTAATATTTTTTTAGGATTTAATTTTATTTACAACTTCGCCCAATAAATCCATAGATTTTTCTAAAATATCTGAATTATACCAATCTGTAAAGCCGTCAAATTTTTCACTTAGTTCATCATCTGAAATCTTTGAATTAATCTCTATTTCAGCTTTTATAGACTTTTTAATTGATTTAACGTTAGTATTATATAAGCCGATTTTGTTTGCTTTTTTCAATTCGGGAAGAGATTTTAATTCTGAATTTGCAACGAAAATTTTATCAACTTCTTCTAAATTATTTAAAGTCAAAATTTGATTTTTATTGTTTTCATCGCTTGAGCAAATAAATAAACTTTGAACTTGTTCTAAAGACTTCAAATCCTTGATAGGACAGTCAATTATACAGATTTTATTTGCCTTTTCAAGATTATTCAATTCTTCCAATTTTGAATTTTGAGCAATTAAAGTATCAATTTCAACCAATTTAGGTAAAGTCTTTATAGCCGATTCATCCATATTAATTGAAATTGCTCTTTTTAATTTTGGAAGTTTTTTTAAGGTTTTATTGCAAACCAAAAGCCCAACCGCCTTTAATTCGGGCATTTGAACGATTTTTGTATCATCATACAATCTTATTTCTCTTGCTGCAACAAGAGGGAAGGTTGTTAAATTTGAATTTCTTGTATCAAAACAACCCTCACAGATTGAAACATTTTTAATTAACTCATCTTCATCTATTCCAAGTTCTGAAAACGTAGTATTTTCGGGTTGATTATAGTTTGAAATAACGATTTTATCTTTAAAAATCTTTGTTTGTATTCCATATTTATTGAATACGTCAATTGCCCATTGAATTTCACTTTTTACTGCTTCCACTTTTTTATCCTTCAAAAAATTATAAACCTTTACAAATTATTTAGTTCCCGAAAAAAACTTTTTATATCCTATATTTTAAAAATTAATACTTATATGTAATTTTTTTGCCCTCGTTTATGCAATATAAATACTCGTTTTCAGCCAATTCATCAATTTTAAAATTAATTTCTTTTTCATATTTTCCATCTAAAACCAAATAATTTTTATTAAAAATATCCAAATTATTAAAACAATCCTTATAATCGCCAAATAAAAACGCAAAATTTTGAGAAGTTTTGCATAAATATTTTGAAATTTCTGTTTCAAGATTTGGTCCGGCGGGGATAAATCTTGCTTTATTTTTCGGATTGGAAATAGTTGAAAAACTTCTCAACAAGCATATTCTAAGCTCATTTTTATATATTTCATATTCATTTAGGCCTTTTGTTAAAATTGAATTATTTTTAAAATTCACAAAATTTGCCATCGGAAAACAATTTGTTTTCAACTCAAACGGTTTTTTTGTCGGCATATTTTTAAATAATGAATAATTATAATCAATTTTTCTTTCAATAATTCCATAAGCGTCGGACGAAATTGTTTTATCAATATTGTCCTCTAAAACAAACACAGCTTGGATTTTATGGTTTTTCTTTTTATTGTTTATGGTTGAATTAAATTCTAAAAATTTTGAATGATTATTTAAATTTATATCGAGCGTGATATTTTTAAAATACAATCTTAAAGTTGAAAGAATTTTTCCATCTTTTAAAATCTTGCTTTTAATTAATTTAATTTCAGTCGGATTTGAAGTTGGAGCATAGTTATAGCTATCGCCATCATCGGGCGTATCTATTAATTTAAAGTCGATTTTTTCTTTTGAAATTTTATTTAAAATTGTGATTTTTTGATTTTTCACTTTCAAGCAAATATAATCATTTTCAATAGAGTTATCCGAAATTTTAACTTTTTTTATCGGTTTAACAACATTTAAAGTATTAAATTCCATAGATTTTGAACCGTCGATTTCAACTATTTGAGTATAAAGCGGGGTTATTTCTTCTGTTATAGGTATTTTATACTCATCATATAAATAATTTTTAGGAAAAGCATTTTTCTTTGAAATTATTTGAGAATTTTTAATTTTATAAGGCAAAGTCGCCTCAATAACCCTTAAATCAGCACTATTAGTTAAGTTCAAAACTCCGATTTTATCTTTTGTTTTATTGGAAATATCATATTTTTTCTTAATATCGCCAATCATTTCATAATTTAGCGCATTTAAAATATTTTTGCATTTTTCAAATCTTGAATTAACACTTTTTGCCACTTCATCAATCGAACAGCCACAAATTCCATCGTGGGCGTGGTTTTTGATTAAAGTTTTATAGCAAAAATCAATATTTTTTTCATAACCCAATTTAAAATAATGATTAGTAGGTTCAATTATTTTCGACAATTTATTTTGAACATAATCATTTTCGATTTTTTGGGCAATATGCGCACTATAACAGCCTTGCAGGATATATGTATCAGAATTATCCAAAAATTCTATTTCATTTGTTTTGTTTTCAAATTTTGAATTTTTAAAATATTCAAACGGACTGGTCAAAATTATCTCATAATCATCCAAATATTTATTAATTTCAGCAATTTTTTCATTTGCATTTTTCAAAATTCCCAAATGATCCGCCCCGATTGGAAGAAGAATGGAATTTTTTGAATATTTTGAAATTTTATCAATGCAAGTTTTGATGTTTTGAGCTTTCTTTTTAATTTCAATTTCAGAGTGGAAAAAGTCGTTAAAATAGCCCTGCACAAGCCAAGAAGTGTTAACATTATTTTTTATAAAATTACAATTATTATTTATTTTTTTAGGGTTAACCCCTCTCCAAATAAGGGCTTTATCAATATTTTTCTTATTTAGCGCCAAGAACGCTGAATTTGAAACCCCAAAAATATCCGCCATATAGCCAATATAATCTTTTTGACCATATTTTTTAGAAATTTCAAGCCCAATATCAATATTTTTAAGCATTGAAGCAAAGTTTATCAAAAAACTATCCGCACAAACAAAATAAGGACCAATCGCCAATTTTTCTTCTTTAATCAGCTTTTTTATTGTATTTTCTTTTTCGGGTCTATATTTTAAATAGTCTAAAAGTGCTATCGTTTGCCCATCAAAATAGAAAAATGGAGCTTTTGAAGTTATTAATTCTTCAACAACACAATCAAAAACCTTTAATAACCGAAGATTAAAATCTTCTTTATCTCTATACCATTCTCTATCCCAATGGGTGTGCAAATAAGCATAAACTTTCTTTTTCATATTAATATTTTAAGTTTTTTTCTTTAGACAAAAAATACTATAAATGTTTGAATAAAATTTGAAAATTTCAAAAAATATCATACGAATATACGCATTTTTTTTGAATTACATATTATAGATGAGTTTTAAAATTTAGAATGTTGTATTATAAAAACACAGAAGAAAGGATACCTTTTTAAATTTTTCCCCTAGTTTAAGAGTTTATATGATGAAAAAGAAAACAACCAAACAAACACTTGAAGAAGAAATTCTATCTTGCAAGAGCAAACTGAGAGCGCTTGCGCCTGAAATCGAAAAAGACGAAGAAAAATCTAAAGAATACAATAAAATTATCGTTCAAAAAGCTATTTTAATTGATAGATATAAAAAATTGTGCTACAAACCATCTTTAAAACAAAGAATTTTAGAAGCACTTAGCCCTAAAAAAGAAAAGCTAATCTGCGATTATTTTTTGACTTAGTTTATAAAATCAAAGCTAAAATCATTAAAATAATTGAGCCTATTTGAAGTCCGGTTGAGGTAAATTTTTGAATTTTATTTGCTTCATAATATTTAGCTGTTTTTTGCGCATTAGCAGCAGCTTGAAGCCTTTGCATACGAAGAGTGTCGTCGTCTGATGAAAAATCTCTTTGGAAAATTTTTCTCTCTAATCTGTTCAACCTTAAACCAACAGGGTCTTGAGAATAGGTTTTATTGAAAATTACATATTCAAGTCCTGAAATTTGAATATTAATTTCATTATCTTCATATTTTTTTTGCGAACCCATATATTTTTCAATATCATCCGTTGGCTGATACGGCTGTTCTATGTGATAGTTTGGCTTTTGAGCTATTACATCTTTTTTAATAAATGCTTTCAATCTATCCGTTCTTGATGCCAAATCTCCGCTTTGATTTGAACCAAAGATTTTCTTTTCAAGCCTTTCAATTCTTTTATAGATGTTTTCGCTATCATATTTTTGATTAAAAATTTGAAGTTCAAGCAAATCAATTTGAGGATAATTAATATCAGGAGCTTCTTGGGTTGCTAATTCCCAACTTTCTTTTTTGCTATCTTCCCAAGATTCAAAACCAAGCGCCTCGTTTATTTTTTTAATACGATTTTCGCTTGATAAATTTGTGTTTGTTTGTCCAAACACATTATTTTCAATTCTTGATAATCTTTTTGCTGCGTCATCTTTTTTATATTCAAAACCCCAAATAGAATTTTCAATTCTTGCAATTTGGCTAATAGCAGGGCTAGTGTAGCCAAAAGCCAGATTTGAAAGCAACAAAAGCGTGATTATAACTATATTAAATTGTTTTAGGATTTTTTTCATATTGATATTATATCAACTGTTTAATGTTTTTTTCTTAAATGTAAGACTAATGAAACATTATACTTTAGTCGCTGAATATTTTTCGACAAGTTGATTTGTTAAATTAACAAGAACTTCTTTATAGTGCTCACATTTTTCTTTTGTTTTTGCTTCAAAACGAAGTGTAAACACAGGTTCTGTGTTGCTTTGGCGAATTAGAGCGAAACCATCTTCAAAAATTAAACGAATACCATCAATTGTGATTGTATCTTTGATTTTTGAATTGAATAATTCATCTGAAATTGTTTCTTTAATTTCATTTAAAACGTCTTTTTTAAGCTCATTTGGGCATTTTAAGCGAACTTCGTCTGATAAAAATACTTTATTAAACGGTTCTAATAAATCCGTCAATTTAAAATCGGGGTTTTCTACTTTATTTTTTGCAATAATTTCAATTAATCTGCAACCAGCATAAATAGCATCATCATACCCAAAGTATCTGTCTTTAAAGAATGTATGACCTGACATTTCGCCTGCTAATAATGCTCCTGTTTCTTTCATTTTAGATTTAATATAGCCATGACCTGTTTTAGTCATAATCCCCGTTGCGCCAAGTCTTTCGATTTCATCATATAAAACTTGAGAACATTTAACTTCTGAAACAATAACAGGTTTTTCGCCGTGGATTGATAATGATTTTGTTAAATCTTGAGCATAAATTAAAAGAAGCTTGTCGCCCGTTATAATAGCGCCATCATTTGAAATTGCGCCAATTCTGTCGCTATCGCCATCAAATGCTATACCAACATCGGCTTTTGTTTCAATTACTTTTTTTCTAATATCATCAAGGGTTTTAAGGTCAGATGGGTTTGGATGGTGGTTTGGGAAAGTTCCATCAGGTTCAGAATATAATTCAACAACTTCGCAACCCAAATCACGATATAATTGCGGAGCAACAATTCCGCCCGTTGCATTGGCGCTATCTACTACAACTTTGATTTTTTTGCCGTTGTATTGACCAATCAAACCAAACATAGATGAAATTTTTGTTTGATAATTTGCAATAATATCATATTCTTTAACAATTCCGTTAACCGCTTGGCGATAGCCTGTTGAATTTTCTCTTGAAGAGATTGTATATTCTTTAACTTTTTTGATTTGTTCTTCGTTTAGGCTGTGTTTATTAAATGTCATTTTTAAGCCGTTATATTCGCTTGGATTGTGCGAAGCAGTAACAATTAAAGCTCCCATAACTTTTCTGTTTTGAGTGTATTCGGCTTCAATTTGCGCAAATTCGCTATAATATCCAAGCGGAGTTGGAGCTAAGCCAAGGTCTAAAACATTAGCGCCCATTGAGGTTACGCCTTGAATAACCGCTCTTCTAAGCTCAGGAGAATGAGTTCTTGCGTCCATACAAACAGCAAACAATAAATCTCTTGCGCTTTTATTTTGATTTAGTTTTTTTAATTCTTCCAAAACAAAAGTAACATAACCCTTTGCAGCATAGAAAAACACTTCGCTATTAACTTCAGACGGAAATATTCCTCTGATATCGTTTTTTCCAAACGCTTTTGTATTTATTGTTTCTGACATTTTTCCTCCTAAACCTCTTGATAAATTAAATTATACTATAAATAATGTAATTTAGCCGTTTTTTATGTAAAATAAAGTTATGGAAGTTAATATTATTGAAGAATTAAAACAAAAAATTTCAGCCCTTCATATTCGCTATGACGCTATAGAAAGGTGTCTTTGACACAAATAAGTTAAATACAGACCTTGCTGAAATTGAAGAAAAATTAAAAGACGAAAAAATTTGGCAAGACCAAAAACAATCTCTTGAACTTTCAAAAAATCAAAAAGAAATTAAAAACAAACTTGATAATCTGACTTCTTGGAAAAATATTCTTGAAGATAGCACTGTTGCGCTTGAATTACAGGATGAGAGCCTAATTAAAGAAACAAAAGAAAATCTAAAAAATCTTGAAAAACAGTTTAACCAATTTGATTTAGAAAATATGTTAAATGGCGAATATGATAAAAATGACGCTATTTTAACCGTTAATTCAGGCGCAGGCGGAACAGACGCACAAGATTGGGCGGATATTTTGCTTAGAATGTACACTCGTTGGGCGCAATTAAAAAATTATAATGTTGAATTATTGGAAAAATCAGACGGAGATGAAGCAGGGATTAAATCTGCAACTTTAAAAATCTCAGGATTATATGCTTATGGCTATTCTAAAGCCGAAAAAGGAGTACACAGGCTCGTTAGAATTTCGCCATTTAATGCAAACGGAAAAAGGCAAACAAGCTTTGCTTCCGTTGAGGTTTCGCCTTTGATTGAAAATTTTGAAAAAGAAATTGAAATAAAAAGCGATGAAATTGAAGTTGATACAATGCGCTCGGGCGGTGCTGGCGGTCAGAATGTTAATAAAGTTGAAACAGCGGTTAGAATTAGACATATTCCGACAGGAATAGTTGTAAAATGTCAGCAACAACGCTCTCAACTTCAAAACAAAGAAACAGCTCTTCAAATGCTTGCTTCAAAGCTTTTGAGCTTAAAACAAGAAGAATACGAAAAGAAAATGGGTCAAATTAAAGGCAAAGTTATGGATGTCAATTTTGGCTCTCAAATCAGAAGCTATGTTTTTCATCCTTACAAAATGGTTAAAGACCACAGAACAGGCTTTGAAACAAGCGATGTAGACTCTGTTTTAAATGGCGAGATTGATGGATTTATTGAGAGTTATTTAAGAAGCAGAATTTAATTTTTGATTTTGCTTTTGGTTTTGATTTTGCTTATCTTGTTTGGTCGGGATTTTTTCAAAAATCGGATTAACAATTTTTTCCATCAAAACATTTTCAACAAAAATATCAATAGGTTTCATTAATAAAAACAAAGCAACAAAACCGCTTATAGTCGCAACAATACTCTTATTTATTGTTTTATCTTTCAATAATTTTTTAATCGTATCCAATTTAGCAACTTGAATATTGCCATATTTTGCGTTTGATTTATTGAAAAACTTAATATATCTATCCGCTTGGATATTTTTTTCGCTTCTCATAATGTCATCAACGATTTTGCCTTGCGAAGATAAATAATTTATAATCGGAGCTTGCTTATCTTTATCTTTAATATATTTTGTAATAATCCCATCATAATCCGATGATTCGTGAAAAGCTCCTAAAAGCTTATCTAAAAAGCTTTTTGCTTGAACTTTTATTTCGTTTGCTTGAGCGTGCTGATAAAAAGCTTCAACAAGTTCTGTTGAAAATTCTTCATTTTCTTTTCTTGGAAAAGTTGCACTATTAAGCTGATTTATAGTAAATTCCACAAGCTCTTTTTTATCCATTGCAGATAGCGAATCTTTAGCGCTTGCTATTCTAACGCCAATTTTTTGACCCAGCGCAATAGCGCTTGATGGCAATATTACACTTGCAAAACCTTGAAAAATCGCTTGTCTTACGCTTCTTTTAGCACTTGGATTATAGGTCGTGTCCTCATTTTTATATTTATCATAAATATCAGCCCCAAGATATAATAGCGCAGGAGCCCAAAGCGCCGTACCAAGGGATTTATTGATAGGCGAAATAGCACTTCCGATTTCGTTTGAATAAGCTAAATATCTAATCGGAGGCTTGTTTAATACATCGTTTGTTTCTTTCTTTTTATTGCTCATCACAATATTTTGTGCAATGAACTTCTGATATAATTTATATTCCGGCTTGTTTGCAATAACTTTTTCCATAGGTGGATTGTCATTATAATATGCTAAAAATTTTAAATCAATTGTTGTATTTAAAACTATATCTTTGATAAAATAGAGCTATGATTTTAGTTATTGATATTGGAAATACAAATACATCCATCGGAATTTTTAAAAAAGATGAGTTGATTAATACATATAGTTTATCTTCCGACATTAAAAAAACAGAAGATGAATACGGAATTTCGCTTGTTACAATTTTAAATCATCATAATTTAACTTCAAAAATCAAAGGCGCAATGATTTCTTCTGTTGTTCCGCAATTGGGAGAGGTTTTTAAGGGCGCTGTTGAAAAATATTTAAAGATTAAAAGTGTAAATTTATCTTATAAATCAAAAATGCCAATCAAATTAAACCTTGAAAACAACAGGGAAATAGGGGCAGACAGGATAGCTAACGCAACAGCGGCGAAGATTAAATATAATTTGCCTGCTATTGTAATTGATTTTGGAACGGCAACAACTTTTGATATTGTTGATGAAAATTCTTGTTTTGTAGGCGGTATCATCGCCCCAGGGTTAAAAATCCAAGCAAAAGCACTGTCGCAATTTACATCAAAACTTCCAAAATTGAAAATTGAAGCGGTTAATTCCGCTATAGGTAAAAACACTATTGACGCTATGTTATCAGGGATTGTTTTAGGTCATAAAGAAATGATAAACGGAATGATTAAAAGATGCAGCGCAGAATTAAAAGAAAAACCGACAATAATCGCAACGGGAGGCTATTCAAGCGTTTTATTTAATGACCTTGATAAAACAATTGATTATGTTGACAAAGACCTTACGTTGTTTGGCTTAAAAGAATTGTATAACTTGAATGTTGAAAAGGAATAAATATGAATAAAGAAAATTTAACCCTAAAAATTAAAAAATTAGATAATTTTGTTTCAATGCCTGAATATAAAACCTCAGGTGCAAGCGCAATGGACCTTGTTGCTGCAATTGAAGAAGATGTTGTAATTCCATCTGGCGAAATTAGAATGATTAAAACAGGCATAGCAATTGAACTTCCGCACAACACAGAAGCTCAAGTTCGCTCTCGTTCAGGTCTTGCAATTAAATCAGGGATTGCTGTCGTTAATGGAATTGGAACAATTGATGAGGATTATCGTGGCGAAATTTGCGTTGGATTAATCAATTTATCAAAAGTTGATTTTACAATTCATAGAGGCGATAGAATTGCTCAAATGGCAATAATGGAAGTATTAAAACCAAGTGTTGTACTAGCCGATGAATTATCTGACACAACTCGCTCCGCAGGCGGTTTTGGCTCAACAGGCATTAAATAGTTTATTAATAAAAATAAGTGGAATTAAATATATAGATGTACGGTTTTAAATTTGAACTTGATGATTTTCAAAAGGAAGCCATTGAACATATTGAAAATGGCAAAAGCGTAGTGGTGTGCGCTCCAACGGGTGCAGGAAAAACTTGCATTGCTCAAGCTGCTATTAATTTTGCGCTTGAAAAAGGCGATAGAATTTTTTATACAACACCTCTAAAAGCCTTATCAAATCAAAAGTTTAATGATTTTTCCGCTATATATGGGGCTGATTGCGTTGGGCTTTTAACAGGCGACACAACGATTAATCGTGACGCTCAGATAGTTATTATGACAACTGAAGTCTTTAGAAATATGCTTTATGGAACGACTTTCGGCTCTGTTAAAGACAATCTTAAAGATGTTAAATATGTTGTGCTTGACGAGGTTCATTATATGAACGATGAATCCCGAGGAACAGTCTGGGAAGAGAGCATTATTTATTGCCCGACAAATATCCAAATAATAGCGCTTTCCGCTACGGTTAAAAATTCTCGCCAACTAACAGATTGGATTAATACGGTTCATTCCAGAACCGAACTTGTTTATACGGATTTTCGTCCTGTTCCACTTCGATTTTTCTATTATGATTCATCTAAACCAAATCAAATCTTGCCATTATTATCCCCAGGGGGCGAATTAAACAAGAAAATCAGACCCGAGAGCAAATATAAATATTTTAATAAAAAAGATAAAATCAAAAATCCGACGACTTCAATTGTTGAAGTTTTAAAAGAAAAAAATATGCTTCCTGCTATTTATTTCACGTTTTCAAGAAAAAAATGCGACGAAAACGCAAGAAAATGCTTGAAATTGGAACTTTTATCAAAAGAGGAACATATTGAAGCAAATAAAATTATTGATGAATATTTAAGGGAAAATACATATCTTGAAAACAACCCGCAACTGGACTTAATCCGCTCAGGAATAGCTTCGCACCATGCCGGACTTCTTCCGGGATGGAAAAATTTGGTTGAAAAATTATTCCAAAAAGGATTAATCAAGGTTGTTTTTGCAACTGAAACCCTTGCAGCAGGAATAAACATGCCTGCTCGCACAACAATAATCTCATCTATTTCAAAAAGAACAGATAGCGGACATCGAACCCTTAGCGCTAACGAATTTTTACAAATGTCAGGACGTGCTGGGCGTCGTGGGATGGATGAAATCGGCTATGTTGTGGTTGTTGGAACGCCTTTCCAAACGCCCGATGAGGTTGCAACATTAGTTAAATCAGACGCTAATCCATTAGAGAGCAAATTTAGCCCGAGTTATTCTATGGTTTTGAATTTGTTGCAAAGATTTTCGATTGAAGAAGCAAAAGAATTGATATTCAGGACTTTTGGCTATTTTTCTTCAACCGATAGATTAACTCCTTTAATTTCTAAAAAAAGAAATAGAGAAAAAAATATCGAAGAACTTCACGATTTTACCTGCAAATATCATTTAACGGATGAGGATTTTATCAATTTTGGCAAATTAAAAAACCAGTTTGTTCAAATGAGGACATTGTATAAAACCCTTAAAAGACAGGCAAAAGGCAAATATAAAAACCCAAAACAGGCTCCTGAAGTTATAGAATTTGAAAAAAAATCTCTTGAACTTGGTAAAAGAGTTGAAAAATTTGGCTGTAATCATTGTAAAATCTATAAGCGCCACAAAAAATGTCTTGAATTGACTTTGAGATATCAAAAAGATTTAAAAGAATTAGATAGAGAAATTGAATTTCAAAAAGATATTTATTGGCAAAAATTCTTAGCCCACAAAAACATCCTAGAAATTACAGACAATCTTAAAGACAATTATCCGACCGAAAAAGGCAAGATTACAATGGGTTTAAGATGTGAAAACGAGTTGTATTTGTCTGAAATTATTTTATCGGGCTTATTGGATAACTTATCGGTTGTTGAGCTGGCTTCTGTTATTTGCGCTCTTGAAAGCGAAGAGATTAGAAATACAGATGAAAAATTGTCTAAGCCTTGTTCAAAAAATGTTAGAAAAACTCTAAATCAAATTAAAGACATTAAAAGAAAGATTTTCTTGCTTGAAAGAGATAACCATATTGAAAATGCTATGAATTTGAATACGCATTTTTGTTGGTTTATTGAATATTGGATTGGGGCAAATATGGCGCCTGATAACGACAATATGAAAACTTGGGAAAATATGTTTGAAGATAGCGAATTTTCACAAGGCGATATTGTTAGAACTTTTAAAAGAACAATTGATGTTTTAAGGCAATTGACTATAATTGAGGGGATTAACCCAACTTTAGCGCAAAACGCACGTGACGCCATAAAATTGATTAATGTTGAGCCGATTAACGTTGATTAGCCTTGCTTTACCCTTGTTTCAATTTTCTTCTTATGGCTTTATAATTTGGAATAATGTTACCAACTTCTATCCAAAATTTTTCAGAATGGTTCTTAACCCTTGTGTGACAAAGTTCATGGATTATTACATAATCAATACAATCAAAATCATATCTCATTAAATTGATATTTAAGCTTATATCATTAAAATATGAACAGCTTCCAAAACGGGTTTTTTGGTTTCTTAAAGACACTTTTCTATACTTAAAACCATATTTTTTAGCAAGATAATTCAATCTATCCGGAAGATAGTTTTTTGCTTCAATTTTTAGAGTCTTTAAATAAGCTTCTTTTAGCTTGTCTTGAACTATTTCAGAATTAAAATTAATATCTTTGGGATAATAAAAATAGACTATGTTTTTCTTTGTTTCGACTTTTAAAGAATCGCTTTCAATAATTTTTAATGTTTCAAACTTTGTTTTTAAATCTTTTGATAAAAAATTTTCTTCTTTTTTGAAGCCTTTTATCTTTTCAAAATTAGACAACAAAAACTCTCTTGCCGCTTTATAAGGGCAATATACAGGCATAGTTACAAGAATTGTATTATCTTGTTTGAGCGATATTTTAATATTTTTTGAAAAACAATGTTTCTTATAATTTATCTTAAAATTTTCAATTTCTTCTGTTTTGGTTTTATTCATCTTTAAATATTTTTAGGTGTCTTTTAACTCCCTCGTTAACACTAACAGATTTATAACCGTTGGCGTCCACCAGTTCGTGTTGGAGTTTTCTTATATATTGTTCTTGCGGTTGAAGTTCAACCACTTCTGCTCCCTCATCAAGCTTTGCTAAAGCTGCATTAACTTCATCAAGCGCAATTTCAGCTTGGTCTTTGTATTCCGTTATTGTTTCAACTTCTTGATTTTCTTGGGTTAAATTAAGTGCCTCTTTTAACACCCTTTGAATTTGGCTCATAGAGTTTGTTCTAACGAAAAAGACAGGCAATTTATACTCATTTGCGGTTGATAAAATTTTTGTTCCGCCTTTTGCAAAGTTTTTATGTGCGATAACAAAATCCGCTTCTTCAACAGAACGAACGATTGAAGCGTCTATATCCAATCTTTCGATTAATTTATCAACAATTGACCTTGAAACGGCGTAGATATAGATTTTTTTATGCTTTTTATTTTCTTTAATATATTTTTGACGATTAAAGCTAAAGCTTAGAGCTGAAGAGGTTTCAACCTTTTTATCCAATTCTTCAACTTTTTTGATTATTTCATTTTCTTTTTTGGCTGGTTTATAATTGCCATCAACCTTACGAATTTCAGGAGTTATCGGCCAACCTCTTAAAATGTAGTCGACAGCTTCTGCTGTATCTTTATATATAGCTAAAGTGTTTCTATCTATAATTTCAATAACGATATCAAAAGTCGGTTGTTTTTGGCGCTCTAGGATTGTTTTTTGGCAACCTCTGTGTTTTGCTTCCTCGTCACCCAATGTAACAGTATCAATTCCGCCAACCAAATCTGATAGCGTTGGGTTTTTAATTAAGTTATCAAGTGTATTACCGTGGGCAGTTGCTATTAACATAACCCCACGTTCTGCTATGGTTCTTGCTGCGGCTGCTTCAAGCTCCGTACCTATTTCATCAACCACAATAACTTCAGGAGTATGGTTTTCAACCGCTTCAATCATTACATCTTTTTGAAATTCGGGTTGAGCAACTTGCATTCTGCGAGCTTTACCGATTGCAGGATGAGCCACATCGCCATCGCCTGCTATTTCGTTTGACGTATCAACAACGACAACACGTTTACCCAATTCATCTGCCATCAAGCGAGTGATTTCTCTTAATTTTGTTGTTTTTCCAACCCCTGGGCGACCCAAAAATAGGATTGATTTATTTTGTACAACAAAATCTCTGATACATTCAATTGTTCCCGTTATAACCCTACCAATACGACAAGTTAAACCAACAATTTTTCCTTGACGGTTTCTAATTGCACTAATTCTATGCAAAGTTCCAGCTATACCAGAACGGTTATCGTGCGTAAATTCGGGAAGTCTGTCTGTTATATAATCAAGGTCATCACGAGCGATTATTTCATTTCCAAGAGAGATTATTTTTCCGTTTCCAAGACGAATTTCGGGAATTCTTCCAATATCAAGAACAATTTCAATAGCTTCATCCAAAAGCCCCTCTTGAATGTTGCGCTTAATCTTGAGGGGCAAAATCTCGATTAATTTTTCTATGTCATTTTTAAATTGTAATTCGCTCATTTACCTTTTGCCTTTTACCTTTGCCATCTTCTCTTTAATTATATAATTCCACAAAGTAAAGAATTATGAACATATTTTTGAAAAATTGAAACAGTTTGAAATAATGTAATAATCACACTTTTAAGCTTTTTAGTTGTTAAATCTGAATACTATAATATCCCCATCTTCAACAACATAATCTTTTCCCTCAAGACG
This sequence comes from uncultured Candidatus Melainabacteria bacterium, assembly GCA_934667125.1. GTDB lineage: Bacteria > Cyanobacteriota > Vampirovibrionia > Gastranaerophilales > Gastranaerophilaceae > RUG14156. The sequence goes on from CAKULF010000001.1 coordinate 547,778, forward strand.
AGCTACCCCTTTTTCACGAGCTGCTGCCCAAGAACCTGCTGAAATAAAATCGTCATAAGATACAACTTCGGCTTTAATAAAGCCTTTTTCAAAGTCTGTATGAATAACGCCGGCCGCAGCAGGAGCTTTTATTCCTTTTGTGATTGTCCAAGCTCTGACTTCTTTTTCGCCTGCTGTGATGTAGGTTCTAAGATTTAAAATGTCATAAGCAGATTTAATCATTCGCTCAATACCTGAATTTTTTATTCCAAGTTCGGCAAGATAATTTTTTGCTTCTTCTTCACCTAAATCCACAAGCTCTTCTTCTAAATTAGCGCAAATCCTAACTACTTGAGCGTTAGCACCTGCATATTCTTCAACTTGTTTAGTGTAATTATTACCCTCTTTTAAATCCATTTCAGAAACGTTAGCGCAATAAATAACGGGTTTTGACATCAATAAATGACAAAAATGAAGCGCACGCTTTTCATCAAGCGTAAAGTCGGATGAATCTATAAATTGACCTTTTTCAAGGTAAGGCATACATTTATTTATAACGCTATCTTGAATTTTCGCTTCCTTGTCGCCCGATTTAACTTGCTTTGCAATACGTTTTGAAATATTTTCAAGAGTAGACATATCAGCAAGCGCAAGTTCCATATTTATTGTTTCAATATCATCAACAGGGTTAACTTTTCCATTAACGTGGATAGTGTTAACATCATCAAAACAACGAACAACTTGAACAATAGCGTCGCATTCTCTTATGTTGTGTAAAAATTGGTTTCCAAGTCCCTCGCCTTTGCTTGCGCCTTTAACAAGACCAGCTATATCCATAAATTCAATCGTTGTCGGAATAACAGTTTGAGTATGAACAAGGTCTTTTAATTTGTACAATCTTTCATCAGGAACAGAAACAACCCCAACATTAGGTTCAATTGTGCAAAACGGATAATTTGCGCTTTGAGCATTTTTAGCACTTGTCAAAGCATTAAAAAGGGTTGATTTTCCAACGTTTGGAAGCCCTACTATACCAACTTTTAACATTTATATTTTCCTTATTTTTTCGTGATTAATATGGTTAATTTTATCACAAAAACATATAAACGTTAAATTAGGAATATATTTGACCTTTCTTTTCGTGCTTACCTTCTTTTAAGCGCTCGCCAACCATTTCAAGAATATCTTCAGGCATTAATTTTTCAATGTCATCGGGTTCAAAATTAACAATTCCACAAGTAATTGAAAAACCGTTAGCTCTATCAAAATCTTTTTGCCACTTTTTAATTTGATAAATTTCAGCGCTCTTATCATATCTTGCAGAAAAATATTCATCCAGCGTTTCATTATTATACACAACGGTTTTTGAATTATAATCATCTGTTGATTTTAACAAATTATCCATTCTTATTAGAGTAGCTTTCGTATCAACATCTTTTTCGGTTGCGGCTGCTGTTTCAAGCATAATTTCATAATGTTCTTCAAGAGAATTTTTAAGTCTGTCTAAAAGTTCATTAAATGTCGGATTGTTTCTTATTTGTCCGCTTTCATCCGCTTTAGCAAGGTCCTCGTAAGCTGAAATATAAAATTTCAATTCTTTTAAGCGAGTTATAAATGAGGTTTCTTTTTCGTCTTCTGCTAATTTCTTTTGCAATTTTGTTTCATAAACAGACATATAGCTTTTCATTTTTTCATTAGACAACAAAGATTTTTGAATAGCAGAACAAATATTGTTAACTTCATCATCATTTTCATCTGAAAAAATTAAAACAAACTCTTCTCCGCCAAATCTGTATGAACCCAAATGATGCTCTCTTGCACTATTTTGAACTGTGTGAGCAATTTCTTGAATAAATTTATCGCCAACTTCATAACTTAAAATTTCATTGATGGATTTAAAATTATCCATATCAAACATTGCAACTTTTAAAGGTTTATTTTGAGATAATGCTTCATCCATTTTTTCTTGCAAGCGCAAAAGAAGATAATGCTTATCTCTTAAGCCTGTAAAATTATCTCTTGTAATAGCATAGTTGGAGTTATTTGTTTGAATATTATTCGGAACGCTTGATGAGCGGACAAAAACATCTCCCGCCGCATTATTTGCTCTTGATAGATATCTTCCGCCTTTTGGCAATGAAGTAATTGTGTTTTGCGTTGTTAATTTTTTTGCGAAATTTATATTTCTTACAGAATTAAGATTTATTGCTAACATAATGATTTTACAGTCTTATAATACAAATATAAATAACATAAAAATTTTATTTTTTGCTTTTTTATTAAAGTTTGTTAAGAATAAAAAATATTTTTAATATTTCACAACTATTTTTTAATAAAATATTATAAAAGTTAAGAAATATTAAGCTGTAAAGATATTTAATTACTTGTATTTAGCTATTTTACCAATTTAATATCATAAAATTTAGCAATTTTAATTCCCAAAAATACTTTATCAATACATAAGAGTTTACTAACATTAAATTATACGGAGTTACAATAACATGGAAAAAGTGTCATCATTACAACCAAGCCAATTTTATGCTGCGCAAAAACCAGCACAACCTGTTCAAAACGCAACTCAACCTATTCAAGAGGAAAAACACAACAACAAGAAAAAACTTATGATGGCTCTTGGCGGTTTAGCAGTTTTAGGCGCAACGGCAGTAGTGTTACACAAAAAAGGACTAGATCAAAAAGCTCTTGGCGCTATTAAAGAACATTTTAGCAAAGGCAAAAATAGTAATGCGGTTTCTGACGCTATTAATGATGTTAAAGATGTTGTTGTAAACAATACCAATACTACAAAAGGCGCAACAAATGTTGTTGCAAACAATACAAATACCGCAAAAAGCGCAGCAAATGTTGTTGATAATTTAACTCATTTTACAAATGGAACACCAAAAAATGCAACTGTAAATAAATTATTTGAATTTGAAGGCGGAAAGCTAACAACAGACAAAAACGGTACAAAAATTTTAGAAAGCTTAGATGGCACAAAAGCAAAAGTTACAACACAAGATGGCGTTACAACTTTTTATGACTTTACAGGAAAATATACAAGAAAAATTGTTGATGCAGATGGAAACATAAGAATTACAAGATTAACAAAAAAACCAACAAACTTAGCACAAGACATTCAATCTACAGCACTCAGCGTTGCTGATAGTAAAAGTATGGCAACTGTAAACGCAGCTAAAGAATTATCTACAACAGCTAAAGCTGGAGAATTGGTTAAACAAACAAGCAAAAAAGTTTCTCAATCAAAAATTACAGATGTAAAAATCGATGAACAATTTCAAAAAGCAGTTGAAGCATATAAAAAATGTCAACAAGAGCCAACTGTTGAAAATGCAAAAGCGTTAGCTAAATTAATTCATCCAGACAAATTAATACATACTACAATTGATGCAAACAATAAAGATGTAGTTGAAATGAACGCATTTGTTTCAAGAATTTTAACAGCTGCAAAAAGACATTAATAGCGATTTACAACTTATATATCAAAAAAGCCACCAAATTTTGGCGGCTTTTTATTGTTAATTATTACTTACTTATACTCCAACAAGAGCTTTTTCTTGTTCAAGTTGCAAAGTAATTGTTGTAATATCGCAAACGCTTGATGGTCCAAAGTATTGGATAGCTCCTGGGTAAATGTAGCAATCTTCCATTGCCCATTTTTCTCTGTTATCTGCTAAAGCTTTAAATACAGGTCCATCTAATTCTACTAAAGCTTTTCTGATTACAGGTTTCATTTCGCCATGACGACGTTCCATATTCATCATCATTGTTAGAGGAACACCACCTGCAACCCATTGGCTAGCCGGTTTTGTAGTGTTTTTAATTGATGATAAATAACCTGTTAAACCACTTTGGATTAATGCAAAAGCGTTGTAGCCAAGAGAATAGCAATAATCAGCGTCAAAGTTTGATGGAGCTGCACATCTTCCTTCGTAACCGAAGAAGTGCGCTTGAGAAGCGAATTTGCCTGTGTATTTTCCTTCTTTTTTCATTTCTTTTAATTTAGTTTCAATCATTTCAATTAAAAGTTTTTCTGTTTCAATTTTAGAAACTTGAACGTTTCCGTGTGGGTCTCTATCCATCAATAATTGAGCTTTAATAGCAGATGGAAGAGAGTTGAATAATTTTGCTGAAGCGCTATCTAATTTAGAAGAAATGATAGAGTATTTTTCTTCTTGAGAAGCGTTTTGATAGCTTGAATCTTTTTCTAAATGAGCTAAAGAATCGTTTAGAGTTGCTATCATTGTTTTCATTTCAGGAATAAATTCAATTAAACCTTCAGGAATTAAAGCGATACCGAAGTTTTTGCCCATATTTCCACGACGAGCAATAATATCAGCCATATATGAAACGATTTCATCCAATGATTGTTTTTTGTTTTCAACTTCTTCACCAATTAAAGTGATATTTGGTTGAGTTTGCAATGCTGCTTCAAGACAAACATGTGAAGCGCTACGACCCATTAATTTAATAAAGTGCCAATATTTTTTAGCTGAATTTGCGTCACGTTGAATGTTTCCGATTAATTCAGCATAAGTTTTTGTAGCTGTATCAAAACCGAAAGAAATTTCGATTTGGTCATTTTTAAGGTCGCCATCAATTGTTTTAGGACAACCGATAACAGTAATTCCTGTGTTATTTTTAGCCATCCATTCAGCCAACAAACAAGCGTTTGTATTTGAATCGTCACCGCCAATAATAACAATAGCGCCAACGTTTAGGTCTTTACATACTTCTAGGGCTTTTTTAAATTGGTCTTCTGTTTCAAGTTTTGTTCTGCCTGAACCAATGATGTCAAAACCGCCTGTATTGCGGTATTTATCCATAATTTCATCGGTTAATTCCATATATTTTCCATCAACAATACCTGATGGACCACCCAAGAAACCAAATAATTTATTTGATTTGTTTGCAGTTTTTAATGCGTCATATAAACCAGCGATAACATTGTGTCCTCCAGGGGCTTGACCGCCTGATAAAATAACGCCAACGTTTTTTGCTTCTGTTGATAAATCAGCACCAGATGTTGCGAATTTAGCAATTTCTTTACCGTAAACATTTGGGAATAATTCTTTTATTTCTTCTTTATTTGCAACAGCTTCAGTTTTTTCGCCAAGAGTTAATTTAATGTTGTTAATTCCTGCCGCTAAAGCACCTGCTAATTTTGGTTTGTAGTTTTGTCTTTCTTTTTGTAGAGGTGAAATTTCTCTCATAATATTCTCCTTATACCTTTAATAACATTATTATCACACAAAAAATTTATAATATCGTACTACTACATTTATATTACATTTCTTAACAATCACTTTCTTTTTTTTGCAATAGCTAGTATTATAAAGATGTTGTTAATGCTTCGGCTAGTATGCGAATTGGGGTAATTACCCCATTTTTTTTCCGATAAAATCATACTTTTATATTAATTTCATATTTAAAAATTATGGTAAACTTTCAAATATGAAAGGAGATTCCTCTATGGAACCTAAAGATGAAAAATATTTGATTTTAGAGCAATACCGCATTTATTCCGATGCTAAAGAAAAATTTATCGACAGACAATTTTCGACAAACAGATTTTATCTTGTTTTAAATATCATTATTTTGATTGCGACTTATATTTTATCAACTTTAACTCCGCAATATCCGCCTGTTATCGTTATGTGCGCAATTGGTATTGCAACAACATTGATGTGGTGGATGAATATCGATTCTTATCAAATGTTGATTAAAGTTAAATATGCAAAAGTTTTGGAATATCTTGAAACAAAACTTCCCGAACGACCATATCACAAAGAATTTGTTGATTATGTTCAAATGAAAAAATCTAACAATTTAATCGTGTTTGGCGATTTTCAAAAATGGCTTACAATCATCATTGCTTGTGTTTATTTTGTAATTTGCACATACAGCATAACAAATATGATTAAATTCCAAATTATGTAGATTTCATTAAAATATTAAAAGCTCCTAATTAAGGAGCTTTTTTTGATTATTTTTTCCACAAACCATGAAGATTACAATAACAATAAACATTTTCAACTTTTTCGCCATTAAGTTCAAAAGTTGCAGTTGGCTCCATATTTGTGGTTAAATATTTTTTCTGTTCACCAGCGGATGTTTTAACACTGATAAACTCTATATAATGTTCGTTTGTCATAGGATGAGGTTCTTTACCTATTTTAACGGTTAATTTATTGTTTTCTAAACTATATTCAGGAATATGATATTCGCCTTTTGCTTCAGTTGTATTAGGCTCAAGCCTAGTCATATCTTCATTACAGCAAATTGGAACAACAGAACCATCATCTATAATTTCAAACAAATTTCCGCAAATATTGCATTTATAATATTCAAGTTCCATATTTTTCCTTTCTTAAATAACGTTTGTCAATTTGTTTAAAAGTTGTGATTTTGTGTGATAGCCGCTAAATTGAGTTTTTAATTTTCCTTCTTTAAACACAAGAAAACTTGGAAAGCCAACTATACCGTATTTTCTAGCAATATCAGGATATTTATCACAATCCAATTTTCCTATCCAAAAATTATCATCAAGTTGTTCAAGAACTTCTTGTTGATTTTTGCAAAATTTACACCAATTAGTATAAAAATCGACCAATTTCAAGCCTTTTGAGGTTTCTTCTTCAAAGTTTTTATCTGTTAATTCTTTAAACATATTTTCTCCTTTTTAATTTTTATAAGTTAAAGTTTATTTTTTTACATTAGTCTTGAAAAGTTTTGGGGGGATGATATAATTAGAGGAGTACGTTGAAAATTGAATATGGGTTTTAAACACACCTGCGCGGTACGGATTAAGGTCAATTCGCCAAATTATTATTTGCAAAACAAATACACGCACACCTGTGGACGGTAAGGTTTAATATTAGCCCACCAAGCTCAAAGCTTGCTGTGCTAATATACACACACCTATGCGAAAATCATTATTTACTAAGTTAGGAGCTAACTAAGTAAATAATGATTTTCGTGGGGATGTACAGGTTTTGACAGGGTGAAGTTTATCAACCGGATTGCATTTCAAGCTGAATAACTTGCTAAACTTTTCAAAAAAATAAACGCTAAAAATAGCAATAACGTTGTTGCTTTTGCTCCTAGAGCAATGGCTATGGCTGCGTAAGGCGCCGACAACCACTCGCTTAGCCCAACTTGCCGGTTAATCGGGTCAATTATGCAAGTCTTGCTTTAGTTTTTAATTAATGGACTAAGGTGAGTATTTAATTAATTAAGTTGATAATCTTTAAAATTATCTTTGGATTTATGCTCGGTTTGCGGTAATTTTACAATAAATTCAAGACTAAAGTACCTATGAATGTAGACGTTCGTTTGGTATCATTCTGGACGCGAGTTCAATTCTCGCCATCTCCACAAAATCACTTAATATCGCAATTTTTGCCGATTTTGTAGTATTCAAAGCCCATTTCTTCAAGTTTTTTAAAGTTATATTGATTTCTGCCATCAAAAATTACAGGATTTTTCATTAAACTTTTTATTTTTGAAAAATCAACAAGCTGAAACTCGCTCCATTCGGTTAGCAACAATAAAGCATTTGCGCCATTTAATGCTTCGTAACAAGAAGAATTATAAGTTATTTTATCCGCAAAATATTTCTTTGCTTCATCAGCCGCTTTTGGGTCATAGGCTTGGATTTTAGCACCCAAATCCAAAAGAGCGTTGATTATATCAATAGACGGAGCTTCTCTCATATCGTTCGTTTTAGGCTTAAATGAAAGCCCCCAAACAGCTATAGTCAAGCCTTTAAGGTCATTAAACCTATTTTTAATTTTTTCAACAAAAATCTTTTTTTGCCTAGCGTTAACATCTTCAACTGCTTTTAACAAATCAAATTCGCAACCATAATTTGAAGCCGTGTTAATCAAAGCTTTAACGTCTTTTGGAAAACAACTGCCCCCAAAGCCAAGTCCTGCAAACAAAAACTGGTTTCCAATTCTTTTATCAAAGCTCATTCCTTGCCTTATATTTTCAACATCTGCCCCGATTTTCTCGCAAATATTTGCAATTTGATTGATGTATGAAATTTTCATCGCTAAAAAGCAATTTGAAGCGTATTTTGTAAGCTCTGCCGATTTTATATCCATTTTTAAAATCGGATTTCCTGTTCTTAAATATGGGGTGTACAATTCTTCCATAATTTTATACGCTTTTTCAGAGTCTGTGCCGATTACAACCCTATCAGGCTTGATAAAATCTTCAACAGCATTTCCCTGTTTTAAAAATTCAGGATTTGAAACGACATCAAATTCAACGTTTGTGTGCTCTTTAATTATAGAGTGCACCAAATCCACGCCACCAACAGGAATTGTGGATTTATTAACGATTATTGTGTATTTTTCAATTGCTTGCCCTATGGATTTTGCAGCATTTTTAACATAGTCTAAATTGCAAGAACCATCAGGGTTTGAGGGCGTTCCAACAGCAATAAAGCAGACAAGAGAATTTTTAACAGCATAAGCGGTATCGGATGTGAAAAATAATCTTTTTTCTTTAACATTTGTTTTTATTAAATCTTCCAAAAGTGGCTCATAGATTGGAATTATGCCATTTTCAAGATTGGATAATTTTTCTTTATCGCAATCAACGCAAATTACCTCATTTCCGCTATCAGCAAGACAAGCGCCGACAACAAGCCCAACATATCCTGTACCAATTACACAAACTTTCATTTTTTCATTTCCTCAAATTTTCTTGAAAAATACTCAATCGTTAGGTCTAAACCCTTGTCCAGTTTGATTTTTGGCGACCAATTCAATTTTTCTTTAGCAAGAGAAATATCAGGATTTCTTTTTATGGGATCATCCATCGGAAGAGGTTTGTAATCCAATTTTGGAGCGTATTTCGCCATCTTTTTAATAATTAATTGAGAAAGCTCATTGATTGTAAATTCATCCGGATTTCCAAGATTAACAGGCCCAAAAAATTTATCATCCGTCGCCATCAATCTAATCAAACCCTCGATTAAATCGTCAACATAGCAAAATGAGCGAGTTTGAGAGCCATCGCCATAAATTTCCAAAGGCTTATTATTCAGAGCTTGCCAAATGAAATTTGAAACAACCCGACCGTCGTTGTGCGCCATATATTTGCCATAAGTGTTAAAAATTCTCGCCACTTTAATTTTAACATCGTAATTTCTTTGATAGTCAAAAAACAGGCTCTCGGCGCACCTTTTACCCTCGTCGTAACAACTTCTTATGCCATTAGGGTTGACATTTCCAAAATAATTTTCTTTTTGAGGGTGGCAAAGCGCATTTCCATATATTTCAGAGGTTGATGCTTGCAAAATTTTAGCATCGTTTTTTCTTGCCAATTCCAAAAGATTAATAGCGCCAAACACGCAGGTTTTAGTGGTAAAAATGGCATTTTTGCCTTGATAATGAATAGGAGAAGCAACGCAAGCCAAATTATAAATTTCATCAATTTTTTCATCAATTTCAAGAGGAAAAATTACATCATGTTCAATAAATTTAAAATTTTCACATCCCAAAAAGCGCTCTATATTTGCTTTTGAGCTTGAAGCAAAATTATCAACACAAAAAATCATATTTTCTTTATTTTGAATGAGCCTTTCGGTCAGGTTCGCACCAACAAACCCTGCCCCGCCCGTTATTAAAATATTTTTAGCCAATTTTAATCCCCAAAACGCCTCAAAAATATTATATAACAAAATTTTTTATTTCGTTAGAGCAACAATAATTTTATAAAAATCCTCAATTTTACTCGGATTTTCCTGCATTTTCTTGTTAATTTCAGCGACCAAATTTTCGCTATTATTTTTATGTTCAAAATCAAAAGCTTCTGAAAAATCAGAATTTAAAACATTTAAAATATTCTCTAAATTCGCTAACGACGGGTAATTTTTGCCATTTTCAATATTACTGATTGTAGTAGGATCAACATTAATCAATTCCGAAAGCTTTTCTTGATTAAGATTTTTCCGCTTTCTAAGCTCTCTAATTCTGCGTCCCAGTAAAATTTTTTTATTCATATTTTCCTCATTATTATCATAATTTTTATTAAGGTTAAATTTAATAAAATATAAATCATTTAATTGATAAAAAATGAGTATAAATCATATAATATAAAATTAAATTCATCTTATTGAGAAAAAATGAATTATATTCAAGAAAAGGATTAAAATGAAAAAAGGCTTCACTCTTGTAGAAATTATGATAGCTCTTGTAGTAATTGGGGTTATAACTTCGATTTTGCTTCCTGTAGCATTTAACAACGTTCCAAATGAAAACATCATGAAATTTAAAAAAGGAAATGCAACACTGGCAAAAGTGATAAATGAACTCGTGACGAGCGGAGAATACTATAAAGAGGGGGATTTGGGCAAAGACAAAAACGGTAATTGGGTTGATAGCACAACTTATTTTTTAAAAACTTTTTCAGATTTGTTAACCATTAAAGAAACTGTTTTGCCGCAAGAAAATAAAGGCGATTATATAATTAACCATGAATACGCTAACGGTTTAGATATAAATATGCTGGATAAACTTTGCGCCACAAAGCAAAAACAAATGACAAGCTACATCAAAACAATTGATAACATTTATTATTACCAAGAAGAGGATAGAAACACGTTTGGGGCAGATTGGGTGTGGTTTGGCGATTTTAGAAACCCGTTTTACGTTCCTTGGGACGATAAAGTTACATACAAAAGCTGCGTTGATAAACCAACAAAACAAGAACAGGACGATTGCGTTTTGGAGCATTCTAAAAGCGGTTTTTACTTAACATATAATATTTTTTGTATGGATATTGATGGAATTAATCAGGGCGAAGACCCGTTTGGATATGGAATTCGGATTGATGGGAAAATTATTTTAGGTAATCGTGCGCAAGAGTGACTTGAAAAAAGCATTCAAGATAAGGGGTGATTGTCGGATTAGTAAATCCGACCTACTTGGCTTATGGATTAATAAATTTAACCCGTATGGCGCAAATCCGTCACCCTGAACAGCATTTCAGGGTCTTCAAATCTAAAGAATAAGGAAAAATTTTATGAAATTCAAATAATTACCAGCAGAATAAAACTAGCTATCAAAGAATTAGCTATTTTTAATTTTTGTTTAATGCCAACAACTTTAAGACCCTGAAACTAGTTCAGGGTGACACTTCGGAGGGGACGATGAGGTATTCAAAGGTTAAAAAACGTAGGTCGGATTTACTAATCCGACAGCCAATTTTAAAAATAAGGAAAAATTTATGAAAAAAGAAGAAAAAATAGTTATAATTTGTTTTTTAATTATGTTTTTTAGTATGTTAATTTCATACATCTACACTTGCAACAAACTAAAACCCGAAAGTGCAAAATTTAGAATAGAAAAAATTTTAAAATAGCTATTTATTCCCCATAACCATTTCGGGAAATTGCCTTGCAATAACCTCGCCCCAGCATTTTGCTTCTTCAGGGCTAAAATATCTATTTTCATCTGCGCAAATTTTAATTTTTGTCTTAATCGTATAATTGTCCAATTTGAAATTTATTCTTTTCAGCAAAGGAAGAGATTTTCTAAATACTTTTGTTGCTTCTTCAATCGCCGCTTCTTTATCTTTTTCATAATACATTATTTTATACTGTTCGATGGCTTCTCTTGCTGACATTGCCTTTCCAAGCCAAGCGTCAAGAACAACACATTCTTTATATTCATCAAAAAAACTATGAACCGCTACATGGTCACTAGCTCTTTTATAAGTAAAAACTGTTTTGTCATTTTTATCTAAAAAATCAACTTGTATTGCAGGATAAGCACAATTCGATTTGTTATAACCGTTTGCATATAGCGTTGCAAGGGATAAATACGCATATTCGGCGCAATTTGCGGCTTTAAATCTTTCGATTTTAGTTACTTGCTCTTCAAATATCGGATTTTTTGGCGACAATCTGCCATCTTCTCGAATATAATCTAAGACATCATCAAGCCTTCTTAAGCTTCTTTTCCATTTTTCATCTTCTTCTTTGTTGGCTGGTTTATAAGGTCTTTTCCAATTTTCTAAAATATTAGACAAACTCACAGCAGGATAATTATTTCTCACTTGGCGCACAATATCATCCGCCTTTCGAGTTGAGGCACGTTTTTGAAAAGATGGCTTATAGTTATTATAATTCGATAAGATTTTCATAGTCTAATAATTCTCCATAATTAATTTTGGATATTTTTCAGCTAATGCCTTGCCTAAGCAGGCTGCTTCATCGTTTGGAAATTCTAAATCCTTAATTGAAACCAAACAAAATCTTGTTTTAAATTTGCACTCATCCATAAAAGAAAGAAATTGAGGAACAGACGGAAAATCCCTTAAAAACTTTTGTTTCGCTTCAATTTTAGCTTGCTGTTTACCTTTTTCATAAAACAATCGTTTATATTCTTCTTTAGCTTCTTCAACAGACATCGCCTTTCCAAGCCAAGTATCCAAAATTATATTCTTTTTTGTATTATTATTTGGGTTTTTTATTTTCGCATTTACAACCAAATGGTCGCAAGTTTGATAATGAGTGAAAATTTCTTTATCGTTTTTATCTAAAATTTTAACTTCTATTGCGGGCATGCAAAAATTAGCGGACGTATATCCGTTTGCAAACAATGTTGCAAGAGTTAAATTGCAATATTCAGCACAATTGCCGGTTTTTAAATCTTTTGCTTTTTCAATCGTTTCATCAAAAATAGGATTATTAGGGCTTAATTGTCCGTTTGAGCGCATAATTTTAATAGTTTCACCCAATTTTTTAAACACTTTAATCAATTTTTCATAGTTTTGCTTAGTTTTTAAGTTCTCAAATATCATCCAAAAATCAACAGCATAACTTGGACTTGTCATAGGAAAATTGTTTCTAGTGTGGCGCACGATATCATCTGCTTTTTAGTGCAGTATTGCTTTTGAAAAGATGGATTATGACGAGTGTGATTTAAGGAAATTTGCATATTTTAGTAAGTGTTATGAAAGAAAATTTTTGCTATTATGGTTGTTTTGTTTTATAGATATGAAAAACTAGGTAATTATTGTAATACATTCATCGCAAAATATAAGTATATTTGCAAAGATAATAATAAAAGCGCCCGATTAGGCGCTTTAACATCATATTTAATATTATTACTATTCTTCTAACAATGCGCTATCAATTTCGCCAAACAATCCGCCTTTTATAGTCATAGATGAAACGCTATTTGCTTCAACACTTCCGTTTATAACATTCTTTTTCATAAATGTTGCTTTAGGTTGTACATAAGGATTACCCTCAACTCGCCATATTTCATCAATACAGTGCCAATTTATCGGATAATTTCTGCGTATAAATTTACAAAACACACCCCCAAGCCCGATACGAACATCAAGCCCAAACATTCCAAGGATAAGAGGTAACAGGTTTGATTTGTATTAAAAAAATATTACTTATCCCCAAAGAATGAAACATCTTTTTCTAAATATCTTTTCTTTTTTATTGTCGGATAGTTTAAATTTATAAAATCATATCTTGGGCAATTTTTATCGTGGTCATTGATTATTCCTGCGGCTTGCAGATGGGAATAAACGGTTATTGTGCCTAAAAATTTAAAACCTCTCTTTTTTAAATCTTTTGCAATTTTATCCGATAAGCCATTACTAGCTGGAATATAGCCAAGTTCGTGTTTATCATAAAGAATTGTTTTATTATCGGAATAATTCCATAAATAATTGCAAAAACTATCAAATTCCACTCTTATTTTTTGAAAACATTTTGCATTATTTATTATTGCTTCAATTTTACGTTTTGATTTAATCATACAAGGCGTTTTAAAGATTCTTTCAATATCGTTTTCATCATAATTTGCGATTAAATCATATTCAAAATTATCAAAACAATTCCTAAAAACTTCTCTTTTATTTATAATCATATTCCAATTAAGACCGCATTGCATAACTTCCATCATCAAATATTCAAATTGCGTCCTATCGTCATACACAGGAACACCCCACTCGTTATCGTGGTATTTTTTATTAATTTCAGATGTAGAACCCCAATTGCAATATGTCATAGGTTTATTTTAGCATGAAAAAAAGAGCCTTATAAAAGACTCTTTTTATGAAATATTTATAAAATATGGCGGGAACGACGGGGCTCGAACCCGCGACCTCTTGCGTGACAGGCAAGCGCTCTAACCAAACTGAGCTACGCTCCCATCCATATTTAATTTTCAATTTGCTTTGTGCTTACTTATCTTACAATAAACAAAATTAAATGTCCAGTAAAATTATTGAGCGTAAACACTAACTTGTTTTCTTGTTCTTCTGTATGGTTCAAATTTAACCACGCCGTCGATTAAAGCAAACAAAGTATCATCTTTACCGATACCTACATTGTTTCCTGGGTGAAATTTAGTTCCTTTTTGTCTAACTAGAATGTTTCCAGCTACAACTTGTTCATTAGCGTATTTTTTAACGCCTAATCTCTTGCTTTCACTATCACGACCGTTCTTTGATGAACCTACGCCCTTCTTATGTGCCATTGTTATTCTTCTCCTGTAGTTTCTTCGCTCTTAGCAGATTTTGCTTTTGTATTGATTTTGTTAACCATTACACGAGTGAATTGTTGTCTGTGCCCTTGTTTTACTCTTGTGCCCTTTTTAGGACGTTGTTTGTAAACAATTACTTTTTTAGCTTTGTCATTTTTAACAACGGTACCGTCAACAGTAGCAGAAGCTACATAAGGGGTTCCAACTTTTGATTTTTTACCGTTAACAAGCATTACAACTTTGTCAAAAGTAACTTTATCATCTGCTTGTGCGTCCAACAATTCGATATCTACATATCTGCCTTCTTCAAGTTTGTATTGTTTTCCGCCTGTTTCAACTATTGCGTACATTGTGTATCCTTTCTTTTAAGGGATCGTAGATTGAACTAGTTACTTTCAATCATTTTGACACGATCAACCTATCTGCATTGTCTAATATATCTAAGACAAAAGGAAGTGTCAAGAATATGTTTACAAAATTAAATATTTTCTTCTTCAGCCGGTTCAAAATAACAAAAATCTAAATAGTTTGAATCGATTGGACGAGTGCCTTTTTGACCGTCATGGTTTTCGTAATGGTCGCCAAAAGCTTTTACTATTTTTTTGCCATCTTTATATTCTTGTGTAAATGCCTCTTTTAGGGGCATATCAAGCTGTGTGCCTTTTTTAACGTGGTATTTTATAGGGGTAACATTTCTTATTTCGCCATTTTTAATTTCAAAAAGCTCGCCCCTTGGCGTTTGGCTAAAATCATCCTCGCCGAGCCTTGTATATATAGCGTTTAGAGAATTTTCTCCATTATTACTTTTCTTGCAACAATGTACTATAGCAACAGGTTCATCGCCCTCCATTTTAAATGTTTCAGACAAAAATGATTTATTATCTTTATCAGATTTAATTCTATAGGTATTTTTAAAATATATTTGCCACTCGTCGTTTGATAATTCGCTTCCGTAAGTGACCGAATTTCCGCTTTTATCAACATATCTGTCAACTTTTTTAGTTCCATCAGAAGAAAGGAATTCTTGATGTGCAACGTCACCCTTACAGCATCTTACCTCATCACAGCCTCTTATACTATATAAACTGGAATGATGAACTTCTGCTCCTTTTTTAACAAGATTTCGATACGCAGGATGTGCTATAGAGATGATTTCAGTCATATTTTGCCTTCTTAAAAAAAATATACAAACTTTTTAAAACAATAAATAAAAAATATTGATAAAATTAAATTTTATCTTTACTAAACTTAACAAAAAATTAAACTAGCAAAAAAAATTATTTTGATGTTTTATAGTATTAGCGAGAAAAAAGATATGGCAGTAGAAAACAAAACATTTAACGGCTTTAAGCCTTACACATACTATAAAAACAGCGATTTAAAAGTTAACAACAAAGATAATAAAGATGTTAAAAAGCAACAGCTTAAATCCGTATTGGGCGCAGCAGCAGGCGTTGGCGCAGCACTTGTTATTTCAAAAGGGATTTATAAGCATGACTTTTTTAAAGAAGTTCCTGATGATGTTTTAGAAAATTCCAAAGATAAATTAATCAATACAGGAAAAGAAGTTGCCTCAATGCTTACTATGGCAGGGCTTTCCAATATTGGAGCAATTATAGCAAATTATAAAACTTTAACACCTGAAGAAAAGAAAACAAAATGGCATGAAGCAGGTTTTCAAATTATGAATACCTCAATTCCGATGTTGCTTGTAACGGGTGTAAATTTGTTGTGTGACAAGGTTAAAGCTTTAAATAATAAACCTGCTAAAATAATCGCTTCTCTTGCTGCAATGGTGACAGGAGCAATGATTGCAACAAAAATAACCAACGCAAACAAAAAAGAAACAGAAGAAAAAAGAAAATATACAATAAAAGATTCCGTTGCAAACTTCGATGATATCGTTGCAACAATAGTAGTCGGCTTCCCGCAATATAAGAAATTAAACACTATTGCAAAATATCTTCTTCCCCCAATTTATACTTATTGCGGCGCAAGGGCAGGTGTGAAAGAATAAAAATGAAATTACAACCGGTTAGATACAATCCCCATTTTGGATATAATAAAAAATTAAGCGAAAAATTAAGAACAGAGTTAAATAAAGTGCCAAGCAGCGACGTCACAAGGCTAATGAGAAGGCTTGACACCGATTGTTGTGCTGTTGAAGAAGATATAATCAGACTTGAAGGCACTTCTGAACAAGATATTGATGATAACGAAGAAATTATAAATATGTTATTGTCTTTTCTTATACCGACAAAATTAGCGCTGGCTAAGCTTGCGGATAGATTTTTCCCAAAAATAGTTTATTCAAAAACCGAAGCAGATGGATATGACTTAGAGCATGATGCCAGAACGGTTAGCGAGTTCCATCAAGACCAACTTGCATATAATTGGAGAAATGTATTATTCAAAAATTTAGAGCAGCAAATTGATAGCTCAACCGCTCAAGTTCCAACTCCTGCTTTAAAAATGGGTTACACAACAGATGTTGATACGCAAGCTCTGATTAATAAATATGAGCCAAAACCAAACAGCCCAATGAGTTTGGGTGATGTTGTCGGTTTAAGAGATTCAATTGACGATATCAATGATTTAATCATCACTCCGCTTGAAAACCCTGAACTGGCGCAAGAAAGACTTGAAGATTATGGAATAGAATTTCCAAATTTTGCAATTTTTTATGGCCCTCCAGGGTGCGGCAAAACAATGCTAGCAGAAGCAATTGCAAACCAAACGGATTGCCCGATGTATACTATAAGCTTGGCTGAAGTTGGTTCAAAATTTGTAAACGGCACAACAGAAAACGTTTCAGCTCTTTTTAAAGCTATAAATTCAATAGCCCAACAAAGCGACAAGCCTGTTATTCTTTTTATAGATGAAATGGACGCTCTGCTTGCAAAAAGAGAATATTCAAGCGGAACAAATACAGAAGAAAACAAAGTTGTAGACACACTTTTACCTATCTTGCAACAAGCAAAAGACAATAATATCTTAGTTATTGGTGCAACAAATATGTTTGACGCTATCGATCCTGCGGTTAAAAGACGTGCGGAACTTAGCTGTTATATTGGTTTGCCGAACGAAGAAGAAATTGTTCAACTTCTTAAAAAAAGTCTTTCAAATCGTAAAAAAGCTGAAAATTTACTCAAAAACGATGAAGCTTTAGCATTTTTAGCAGAAAAATTCAAAGGCTATAGCCCTGATAATATTAATAAAATTTTAAAGAAAGCAGCAAGAATAGCTTCAAGAAAAGATAGGGAAATTTCTCTTGAGGATGTGATTGAAGCCGAAAGAACTTCAAGTTTTGATAAAATCAATGAACAAGAATATTTATCAGAAAAAATGAAAAATAAAAAACAAATAGGATTTTAATCATTATGAAACTGCAAGCAATAAAACCATATACAAGCTCAAACAATAATTTAAGCTTTGGATATAATAAAAAATTATGCGCTGAATTAACCCAAAGGCTAACATCATCTGATAATGAGCAGGTTGGTCTGGTTGCAGATAATATTCTTTTAGCTGACGAATTTTGCAGATTTACGGAAGAAAAAATAATCGAATTAGAAGGATTAAATTTATCTGATGTTGCGCAAAATTCAGACGCTATCGATATGTTAGCTGAATTATTAATAACAGTAAAAGGAAGCATTGCAAATATTGTTGAAAATTTGTTTCCTGATATGAAATATGCGCACAGAGAAGCTGTTTCATACAATAATGATATTGAAAATTTTGACTATCCGATGGATGAAGCTGAAATGGCTGAATCAGGCGACCCTTATTTTTGGCGTCAAGAATTGATAGACCAATTAGAAAAAGCACACGATTTAGCCCAAGAAAGCCGCAATGAAAAACTAAACCAGCAACTAGAAAACGGGGAAGCCACAATTAGCATTATTTTACCGCCAAGTTCAGATAAATAGTTTTGTTTGTGGTATAATTTTTCCGTTGGAAATTAATAAAAAAGAGAAAAATAATGGAAAAATTTTATTTAACTACCGCAATTGACTACGTAAACGGCGCTCCGCATATCGGGCATGCTTACGAAAAAATATTAACAGATGTTATCAATCGTCATTTTTCACTTAGATGTGATGATGTTTATATGCTTACAGGGGTTGACGAACACGGAATTAAAATTCAAAAAACGTCAGCAGAAAAAGGAATCAGCCCAAAAGAATTTTGCGATATGAATGCTCAACAATTTGTTGACGCTTGGAAATTGATGGATATTAATTATTCTCAATTTATCAGGACCACAGACGATATCCACAAAAACTGCGTTCAAAAAATATTTAAAAAATTGGTTGAAAAAGGCGATATTTATAAACATTCTTATAAAGGCTTATATTGCGCCGGTTGCGAAGCATTTTTATCCGAAAAAGATTTAGATGAAGATGGCTGTTGCGCTATTCACAAGAAAAAACCGGAAGTTGTTGAAGAAGAAAATTATTTCTTTAAATTGACTAAATACAAAGACGCAATAATCAAATATATCGAGGAACATCCCGATTTTATCGTTCCTGCATTTAGAAAAAACGAAATGTTAAATCAATTGGAAAATATTGAAGATATTTCTGTTTCTCGTGCGAAAAGCAACGTTTCTTGGGGAATTCCCGTTTTGGATGATGATAGCCAAGTAATTTATGTTTGGATTGACGCATTATCCAACTATATCACAGCTCTTGGCTATGATATCGATAATCCGTCTGATAAATTTAAAAAATATTGGCCTGCTGATGTTCAAGTTATTGGTAAAGATATTCTTAAATTCCACTCAATTTATTGGCCTGCAATATTGATGGCGCTTGATTTGCCGCTTCCAAAACACTTGCTTGTTCACGGTTGGATTACAATTGATGAAAATAAAATGTCAAAATCATTAGGAAATGTTGTTAGCCCGAAAAGCGTTATGGAAACATTCGATTTAGATATTCCTGACTCTTTCCGTTATTATATGGCAACAACCGCCCCAACAGGAAAAGACGGCAATTATTCGGATGATGATTTTAAAGAAAAAGTTAATGCTCATTTGGCTAATTCAATGGGAAATCTTTTAAATAGGACATTATCAATGCTTGTTAAATATTTTGATGGCGAAATTAAACAAGAATTTATTGTTGAAAATGAATTGTTTAAAAAGGCAAAAGCCACTATTGAAGAGGTTAAGCACCACTTTGATTATTTTGAAGTTTCTGAAGCAAGTTTAAAAATTATGGAACTTGTTGATTTTGCAAATAAATATATTACGGATAATGCCCCTTGGACATTGGCTAAAGAAGAAAAAATGAGCGAATGCGGTCAAGTTTTATATGCAATTTTAGAAACTATGACAGCCGTTAGCTCTTTAATTTATCCGTATTGCCCAAATATTGCAAGCCGAATGGCGCAACAATTGGGATATGATATCAAGACAAAATACGATAATATTGATTTTAAACATATTAAAGCAGGAAAATTGATTTCAAAAGACGAGATTAAACCTGTGTTCTTGAGGTTGGATTCCGAACTGGCTCAAGGCAAAAAAGGATAAATTGATAAAAATTTTAAAACTTTTTAGGCTGGATTTTATTCAGCCTATTTTTTAATTTAATTTGACTTTTTTATGTACATGTGTACATAATATATTATGAACGATTTAACACAAAAACAACAAGCTTTTCTTGCAAATCTTTCTAAAATCTATGGCTCAAGGGCGCTTTCAAGCCTTGAAACAATAAAAAAAGAGTTGAATTTTAAATCGAAAAATTCTATTCAGCAATATATTAAAATTTTAATCTCTAAAAATTATATAGTCAAAGATGGTAAACATTTATATATTAACAATTTTGGTGCGCCCTTGATGTCGCACAGTGTTAAAGCGGGTTTTGCAGGGATTATGGACGACAAAATCGAAAAAAGAATTTCAATGGATGAACTTTTTGAGATTAATTCTCCCTCTACTTTTGTTTTTAAAGTTTCGGGCGATTCGATGTGCGAGGTTGGAATTTTAGACGAAGATTATGTTGTAATTAAAAAGACATCTGAAGCAAAAATAAACGATATAGTTCTTGCTATAATCGACAATGAATTTACCCTAAAAACCTATAAAAAGGATAAAATCGGCTATTTTCTTCAACCCGAAAACAAAGATTATCCTATTCTTCGTCCGAAATTTTCTTTATCAATTTTTGGCGTCGCAATCGGAATAACAAGGAGATTATAATGAAAAGAGTTATAGCGCTTGTTGATTGTGATAATTTTTTTGTGTCTTGCGAAAGGCTCTTAAAACCTGAACTTGCGGGCAAACCCGTTTGTGTTTTATCAAATAACGACGGTTGCGTTGTTTCTCGCTCGAATGAGGCTAAAAGGCTTGGAGTAGAGATGGGTGCGCCATATTTTTTGATTAAAAATCATTTTAAAAAAGTTACGTTTTTATCGGGAAATTTGTCATATTATTGCGAAATTTCAAAACGAGTTATGGATAAATTATATGATTTTACCCCTGATATCGAGATATATTCAATAGATGAGGCATTTTTAGATTTGACAGGTTTGAGAAAAACTTTTAATTGTGATTATCAGCAAATTGTTAAAAAAATTGTTAAAGAAGTTAAAAACGAGGTCGGAATTGACGTTTCGATTGGTTTATCTTATTCAAAAGTATTAGCGAAGCTTGCAAGCGATAAGTCGAAAAATCTTCAAAAGCTTGGCTCAAGCGAAAAAACCTATTTAATTGGTTATAGAGCAATTCAAAAAGAGCTGAAAGAAACGCTCATAGCCGACGTTTGGGGAATTGGAAGAAATACGAACGCTTTTTTGAAAAAATATTTAATTCAAACCGCTTATGATTTTACCTGCCAAGAGGATGTTTGGCTTAAAAAGAATTTAGGAAAAATCGGGTTGGATTTAAAACAAGAACTTTTGGGAAACTCTATAAATCCTGTCGTATCAACGCCTGTCGCCCCTAAATCAATTTCAAGGAGTGAAAGTTTTAAAGAATTTCAAACGGAATTAAGTTTTATTCAACAAGAGCTAAATTGTCATATTCACAAGGTTTGCAAAAAATTAAGAGCTGAAAACCTTTTGACTTCGTGCGTTAGCGTGATGTTAAGGACGAAAGATTTTCAAGTTTTCAATGTTAAAATCAATTTGATTTCAGGAACAAATTCAGAATTTGAACTTATAAACCACGGAAAACAAGCTCTGCTAGAGCTTTTTCAAAAAGGTGTAATCTATCGCTCCGTAGGCTTTTGCGCCATGAAATTAACAAATTCCAAAATTCAACAAATCTCTATTTTTGATAAAGAGAAAGTGGAAAAAGAGCAGAATTTGACCGCTTCTTGGGATAAATTAGAAGAAAAATTCGGCAAAGGAATTATAAAACTTGGTCATAATTAACTATAAAGTCGAATAATAATCTTTTAAAATTTTTGTATCAACTTCAATATTCGGGCTTTCGCAAACGAGCGCACCCTTGACATCAAAGGCTTTTAGCGCTTTTAATAAATCTTTATAGTTAAAATCACTTTCTTCAAAAATCAAATGATTTTTTTCACCCTTATCGGTATATTTTATCCCTGCAACATGCCCGTGGAAGTTATTTAGGGCAATTTCGCCTAATTCATTTCCAATTTTTTCTAAAATTGAGCAAAACTCATCATAAGTGTTAAATAGCCCATTTTGTCTTGCGTGAATATGCGCAAAATCAACACAAGGAAGAACATTTGAAAAATGCTTGGATAGTTCTATAATTTCCTCTAAAGTTCCCCATTGAGAGCGTTTTCCCGTTGTTTCAGGGCGCACCCAAATATCAATATTTTCTTCTTTCAATGTATCAATTATGATTTTGTGGCGCTCAATCATCTTTTTAGTCACATCTTCGCTTGAATTTCCAAGATAAAATGCAGCATGATAAGTTATTGAATATGCGCCCAAATCCGCACCTGCTCTAGCTGTATCTAATACACGTTTGATACTTGCTTGAATTTTTTCTTCTTCTTTAGCGTTCAGATTTATATAATATGGCCCGTGATGAGTGATTAATTTGTTGTTTCGGTTTAAAATGTTTTCTCTTGTTTTTTCGCTATAACGAACCCCATGGACAAATTCAACTTCCAAACCATCCAAATTCATCTCATCCAATTTATTAAACGCATCGCCATAATCCTTTGCAATGCTTGGAATTCCAGCTGTTAAAAAATTTAATTTATCCATATTATCCTCTTTTTTAATCAATATAATACAAAAAGTCGGCCCCGTAAAGCCGACTTTGTTGTTTGTAATTTGTAGTTTATAGTTTATTATTTAAGTTTGAAAGTTTATAGTTTTTATTATTTTAAGCCATTTGTGATAAATGTTGTTCTCTTGCTGCTTCGCCGTCTGCTTGCGCCATACGCTCTTTGTTTGTTTGATTATCAATTAAACCACCAAGTAATTTACCGACAAGTCCACCCAAAAGAGTTAATCCAAGGCTCATTCCAATTCCTATTATACCAACTTTTTTACCCTCAGCAAGTATACATGCACTTGCAGCAGTAAGTACTGTCCCAGGGGCTGCGCCGATAAATCTACCGGTATTTTTACCTGCGGTAGCTTTTTTGTATTGATTACCTTGAGCTGTTAAACCGTAATTTGATTGAATTGATGTCATTTTCTTCTCCTTATTTTTAACTAACTATACTATTTAAAAAACTTCATTTTTCATTTTATTGTTAAATTTTAGCTTAATTGTTACAAAAATTAATAGTTATTAGCTATGATTTATATTCTAATAACTATTAGAAAACTATTAAAAAAGCATTTATAATAGCCCATAGTATGAATTTAAACGATAACACAGAGAAAAAATTCGGCGCAAAACTTGCTTATATAAGAAAAAGTAAAAAGCTATCTCAAATGAAATTAGCTGAAATTGTCGATATGAATTTCAACTATATCGGTCAAATTGAGCGTGGTGAAGCAAATGTCACAATTAAAACTATGATAGTTTTGGCTAATGCTTTAAATGTCGAGCTTAAAACTCTTTTTGATTTTACTTTTTAGATTAAAAATTCATCTTCTCTTGGCGAAAAAATTTGATAAAATTCGTTTGTGTTAAATATTCCCCAGCTTCCGACTTGAAAAACATCAGGATAAATAAACCCATCTTTAGCCGCCACAACAAGTTCATCTTTTGTTGCTTTGGCAAATTTTCCGACTTCAAAATTATGTTCAGCTTTTTCAATTCGGCATTTTATAATTTGAAAAGTCACACCCCGAAACAAAGAGTATGCTTGGAAAAACGGATTTGTCGCACGAACCAATCTTTCAATTTTAAAAATATCATCATATTTCCAATTAATTCTGAAATTTCCTGCAACATAAGGTGCTTTTATAAGATTTTCTTGCTTTTGTTGAGGAATTACGTTCAATTTTTCGCCATTTTCAAGTTTAGTTAAAATTTCAATCAAAGCGTCTGAAATCATATAAGTTGTGCGGTTAAAAAGCGTTCCCATTGTTTCATACGGCATTATATCAAACTCGTTTTGATAAACTATATCGCCCGTATCAAAGGTTTCATCCATAAAATGCAAAGTTATGCCTGATTTTTTTTCACCATTATTCACAATATGAAAATATGGCATTGCGCCACGATATTGCGGCAATTTAGACGGATGAGAATTAATATAACCCATTTTTGTTGTTGCTAAAAATTCTTTAGATAATTTATCGTTATAAGAGCAAACCACACCAATATCCGCATTTAGCGCCTTGATTTTATTGACACATTCAACATCATTAGTGCTTTCATCAAATTCGATTAAATTCAAACCCTTGTTTAAAACAAAACTTTTAAAATAATTATAGGTATCATGGGTTTTTCTTGGCGGAACGACTCCAACTATATTAAATTTTTTAATCAAAAGATTAGACAGACAAATCGTTGCCATATCGGGAATTCCGACAAAAATTATTCTTAATTTTTTATTTAAAAAACCCATCAAACTAATCTTTCCACATATCTTTATTCAAAATAGCTAAAAACGGAATAATTTCAAGACGTCCGATTAGCATTAATAATATTGAAATCCATTTTGTTGAAGTTGATAAAACGCTACAACTATCCATCGGACCAACAAAACCAAAAGCCGGACCAATGTTTCCAATGCTTGTAGCACTAACAGAAAGTGCTATCGTTGTATTGTTTTCGATTAAAAGAATTAAAAACGCACCGAGTGCAAAAATTACAAAATAAAAAGCTAAAAACGCTAATAATTGAGAGATAATGTCGTTTGAAATCGGCGTATTATCAAGCTTTATCGGATAAATTGCTTGCGGATGGATGATTTTATTTAATTCTCTTTTTAAATATTTTCCTAAAAATATCCAACGAACGATTTTTATTCCGCCCGATGTTGACATAGCGCAACCGCCCGTAAAAAAGGCGATAAATAATATTACTTTACTTGTAGCGTCCCAAGTGATGTAATTATCGATTGCAAAACCTGTTGAAGTCATAACCGAAATAACTTCAAAAGCGGAATGCAAAAACGCAAGGTCAAAAGGCTTATGACTGTTTAAAAATAGGCTTATAGTCAGCGCAAAAGTTATAGTACAAAAAATTATAAAATACCAAACAAATTCTTCCGATTTTAAAAAATGTGTGATTTTTTTATTTTTTATAGCTCGATAAATCAAAATATAGTTTAAACCTGCTATATACATAAAAATTAGAACAATGACACTAATTATCGGGCTATTGTAGCCCATAATACTATTTGCAACAGGCGAAAAACCGCCTGAAGAAAGGGTTGACATACTTGTTAAAATTGAATCATAAAAACCCAAACCGCTGATTTTTAAAATCAAAGTTTCGATTATTGTTAAGGTTAAATATATTCCCCAAAGCCAAGAAGCAGTGTATCTAATTCTTGGAGTGGCTTTATCTTCTGTTGGCAAAGGTGCTTCAGAATAAAACATTTGGCGACCTGCAACGGCAATTTTTGGCAAAACCGCAATAAATAAAACAACTATTCCCATTCCGCCAAGCCATTGAGTCAATGAGCGGAAGAAATACAGGCTTCTTGGGTATAATGTGAAATCGTCAAAAATCGTAGCACCCGTTGTTGTAATTCCTGAAACCGCTTCAAAAAACGAATTTGTAAAGCCTAAATCATAAAACAAATATGGAATTGTTGAAATTATGCTGAATAATACCCACGCAAAAAACACAATAGCAAGGGATTCAGACTTTTTGACGTTATCAATATCTTTTTGTGGAACTTTGTTGAATGAAAAAATAATCCCGATTAAATATGTTAAAGCACCGCTTAAGACATAAGGCATAATTTGAGAATTTTCCCTTAAAACAACACAAGCCACTATCGGCAATATGAAAAGCGTTGCAGTATATTTTGCAATTAAACCAAGAACATTTAATATCAGATTATATCTCATTATTTAAAATATTCCTTAACTTTAACAACATCATCCGATTTAGTGAAAATCAATAATTTATCGTTTTTCTTAATTTCCGTTTGCCCTTTTGGAATTATAACCCTTGAACCACGGCGAACAATCGCTATAACCGATGGTACAGGCATTTTTATTTCATACAACGGGCGCTCTTTAAAGTTTTCGCTTAATTGAATTTCCAATATTTCGCCTTGACCACGCTCAACCGTCGCAATTACGCCCGCTCTTGATTCAACAATTCGATTTTTGATTTCATTAACGCTTGCTTCTCTGCTTGATATAGCGACGTCAACCCCTACTCTTTCAAAAAGATTAGCCGTCGCACCCTTTGAAACCCTTGTTATGACTTTCTTTGCGCCAAGTTGCTTAGATAATAGAGAACACAATAGATTTTTTTCATCATTATTTGTAATTGCAACAACAACGTCGTTTTTGCCAAATTCTTCTTCTTGCAACAACTCCAAATCCGTTCCTGAAGCGTTTAAAACGAGGGTTTTTTGCAAAATTGAAGATAAATATTCACATCTATCATAATCATTTTCAATTAATTTCAATTTCATTGAAGTTTTTTCTAAAGCTTGCGCTAAACCAAAACCAACAGCACCACCACCGATTATACCGATTTTTTTGACTTTTTCTTTTGTAGCAAAAAGTTCATCAACCGCAATATCAAGCCCAACAGGCGTTCCCATCAATATCGCTTTATCGTTAAGCAAAAATTCGCTATTTCCGTTTGGAATATGCAATTCATCGTTTCTAACTATTCCAACAACCAAAACTTCAGAATTAAAATAGCAATCTTTAAGTTTTTTATTTAAAAGCTCGGACGTTTCTTCAATTCTATATTCTAAAAGCCTTGCTTTTCCATGCGCAAAAGTTTCAACATTTACCGCTTTTGGAACTGTGATTAATTTAAAAATTTCTTGAACAAGAAGCTTTTGAGGATAGATGATGTTGTCTAAATACTTGACATAGCTTGATTTATGCTCATCTCTTAAATAGTTGATTGATTCTAATATTTCTTTATTGTAAACAAAGCACACCGTTTGAAGATTTATGTTTTGTTTTGCGGTTAAACAAGCCAAAACGTTACTCTCGTCTGAATTTGAGCAAGCTATAAAAACATCAGCGTCGATTAATTCAGAGTGTTTTAAAAGTTTAATATCAAGAGCGTTAGCATTAATCACCCCAATATCAAGCCTTGAAAAGGTTTCTAGGTTTTTTTGATTTGAATCTATAACAATTACATCATGGTCTTCAAAAAACTCTGTAGCAATTGCAGAAGCCATTTCATTTGCGCCATATATAATTATTTTCATATTTTCTACCTCTTAAAAAGGAAATTTAGGCATGCCAAACGGCATTTTTCCTTTTTTCATTGTTTTTTTCAAACCGCCCAAGCCTTTCATCATCTTTCTCATTGTTTCAAATTGAGAAATAAAATTATTAAGCTCAGTGATATCCATGCCTGCACCTTTTGCAATTCTGTTTTTTCTTGATTGGTTTAATAAATTTGGGTTTTTGCGCTCCGCAGGAGTCATGGACTGAATAAATACTTCAATTTTTTTGAATTGTTTTTCGCCCTCATGGGAAATTTTGTCGCTATCATCTTTTGAAATTCCAAGAGGAAGCATAGATAAAATTCCGCCAAAAGAGCCTAGGGCTTTGATTTGCTTTTGAATTTTCAAAAAGTCCTCGAAAGAAAATTCCGCTTTAAGCATTTTTTCTTCAAGCTCTTTTGCTTCTTTTTGGTCAATATTTTTTTGCGCTTTTTCAACAAGACTAACAATATCGCCCATTCCCAAGATACGATTTGCCATTCTGTCGGGATGAAATTCGTCTAATGGTTCAATATTTTCGCCGCTTGCGGTAAATTTAATCGGCTTATTTGTAGATTTAACGATAGATAGGGCGCATCCGCCTTTGCTGTCGCCATCTAATTTAGTTAAAATAACACCATCAATTCCTAATTGAGCGTCAAAATTCAAAGCAATTTCAACACTGGCTTGACCAATCATAGAGTCAACTACAAGCAATTTTTCGTTGATATTAAAGCTATGATTAATCAAAACAAGCTCAGCCATCATATCTGTATCAATTTCAAGACGACCCGCCGTATCGAAGATTAAAACCGTGTTATTGTGTTCTTTTGCATAATTTAAGGAGTCTTTTGCAATTTTTAAAACGTCTTTAGTATCTTCAATCGAAAAGAAATCAAGATTATTGTTTTGAGCTAAAGTCTTTAATTGCAAAATCGCAGCAGGACGATAAACATCTAATCCAACAAGCAACGGAGACTTGCCTTCTTGTTTTAATTTTAGCGCTAATTTAGCGCTGGAAGTTGTTTTTCCGCTTCCTTGAAGCCCCAACATCATAATTATAGATGGGTTTGTGTCTAATTTTAAAGGTGCGTTTTTGCTTCCTAAAAGATTTGTTAATTCGTCGTTAACAATTTTTATTAAAGTTTGGCTTGGGTTTGTGCTTTCTATTACTTTTTCACCCTGGGCTTTTTCTTTGATTGTTAAGATGAAAGATTTAACAACATTTAAGCTAACATCCGCCCCCAATAAGGCTCTTCTTATTTCTCTTAAAGCGTCAGCCATATTTTCTTCTGTTAGTTTTGAATTAGCAGAAGTTTTTGAAATTATTTCTTGTAATTTTTGAGATAAACTATCAAACATAATGTAATTTTACAATAAACATAAAGATATTGTAATTAGTTTGTAATAAGTAACTTTTTTTTATATAATACAAATATGGCAAACGATGTTTTTACTAAAAGCGAAATATTGCAAAACCTTGCTTCAAAAGGGTATTTTATCGATTCTTATACGCTTGATACTTTTTTAAACAAGTGGAAAGTTGAAGCAATTTTTGAAGACGAGCAAGGAAGCGAATTTTACGACAAAAACACTCTTGACCTTGTTTTAGAAAATTTATTTCATCAAGAAGTTGAAAAAGAAAAAGAAGCTTCAAAAGATATTTTAGAGCCGACCTTTGAAAAAAAAGAGGAAGCCATCCCTGTTGAAATTGAAACTCCAAGAGAAGCCCAAACGCTTAATACTATTCAACAACAAGCGCAAATTCAACAGCCAAGCGCTAATCTATCTAATACAATGGATGAAGCCGACAAAGAAGTTTTATCAAACATTTCGCTTTCAGATGGCACTCCTTTGATTGATAAAATTAATGATATTCCACTTGAATTAGAAAATATCACAATTCCGCCGATTACGGATTTACAGCTTGAGCCCGTTGTGCAGCCTAAAAAAGAAAAGAAAATGGGAATATTAGAGGGAGCTTTGGCTTCATCTAATCAAGAAGCGGAAGTTAACAAACTTCAAGAAGCAAAAGCGGAACAAGAAGCGCCTGATGCGGATTTTGACGATATAAGTTTGTTGTCTGAATCTCTTGAAGCACAAGAAAAATTTAAGGAATATGTAATTTCTGAAATGCAAAGAAAAAACGCAGATTTTCAAGTTCCAACAAATAATGAATTTAAAATCGATATTTCAGAAAAAACAATCAATATGGTGGCTAGAACTTTAGCTAAAAAAATAGCAAAACATGTTACAAATTTATGCGCCCAAGATTCTAAATCTCTTGCTCGACTTGAACAAGTTGAAGAACAAAACAAAAAACTCGAAAAAAGAGCGAAAGAATTGGAAGATCAAAACAGAAAATTAAGATTACTTTTAACGGAATCAAATAAAAATCTAAATTCTTATAAACCAAGCTTTTTTGGCTTGTATAAAAAAGTACCCCCGACAAAATAGTTTAAAGAGGAAAATATGAATCAAATTGCAATGATTTTGCTAATAAGCTTATTGGTACTTGTTCATGAAGCAGGACATTTTATTGCGGCAAGAATTTTTGGCGTTCGAGTAACAAGATTTGGGATAGGAATGCCGATTGGTCCGAGCAAGAAGATGTTTCGTTGGAATAATACGGATTTTTATATCCACGCTTTTTTGTTTGGCGGATATGTTGCTTTTCCCGACGATAATATGGAAGCGGAAGACATTCAAGATAATGAGGTTTTGCCGCCTGATTCGCCTGAATTATATGAAAATAAAACCATAGGACAAAAGCTTGCTATTGTTTCAGCAGGTGTTATTATGAATGTTGTTTTTGCGGTTATTTTGGTTTTATTTTGCGCAATGTATTATCATAAACTTCCATCCAACACGCAAAGCATAATGGTTGAAGGGTTTTTGCCTAAAGTAACTTCAAATATAATTGAAAAAGATATTAAAAAAGGCGACAAACTTTTAAAAGTTAATGATTATAAAATTAATAATTTATATGAATTATCGTTCTTTACCAGAAACTCAAAGACTTTTGACGATTACGCCCAAGAAGATATTTATAAGAATAATTTAGAAAAACTTAAAAAGATTAATAAAATTAAAGATGAAAATGCTATTTTAAAAGAAAATTCAACTATAAAACTTGTTAATGCAACAGCCGAAAACAAGCTTCAAGTCAATAAAAACATCTTAAAAGGTCTTGAAAAATACAAAAAAGACGGAATTAAACTGGATGAAAAGCAAATTGAACTTAGAGATGAGATTTATAATCGAAAAACTTATAAAGTTAACAAGCAAATTAGCTTGAACGATATTGCTTTAAGTTTATCTGATAGCTACAAACCAATGGATTTGATTGTTTTAAGGGATAACAAAGAAATTCATATTGATAATCTTAAAATAAATAAAGAGGGAATGTTGGGTATAACTTTAAAAGTTAACGATATCTACAGTGAAACAAAAACCCCAAAAGACATTGTTGTTAAGTCTTTTGACTATATTTATACAACGACCGCTACTATGTTATTTAGTTTGTGGCAGCTTGTTACGGGAAAAGTTTCCGCTTCCGATATGCACGGAGTTATCGCCGTTGTTAAAGTTGGCGGAGATATAATCGCTTCTAAAGGATTTTTAAACGGAATTTTATTAACCGCAATGATTAGCATAAACCTTGCTATAATGAACATTTTGCCAATTCCTGCGTTGGATGGCGGGCATGTTATGTTTTTAATTATTGAAAAATTAACGGGCAAAAAACCAAGCAAAGAAACAAGCGAAAAAATAACAAACTTTTTCTTCTTCTTATTGATTGTTTTAATGGTTTGCATTTGCTACAACGACATTTTCGCCCTAGTAACTAAAAAATTCTAAATTAAAAGCCCTTTCATATTGAAAGGGCTTTTTTATCTCATCTTCTTGACTTATCTAAGTTTAACCAAATCTGCTTTTCTTATTCTTACGCTCTTTGGAGTGATTTCAACCAATTCATCATCTTGAATATATTCAAGAGCGTCTTCTAAGCTCATTATTTTTGGAGCTTGAAGAGTAACCATAACATCAGCCGTTGCTGAGCGCATATTAGTCATTTTCTTAGTCTTACAAACGTTTACAGGAATATCTTGCGGACGATTACATTCTCCTACAATCATTCCACGATAAACTTTTGTTTTTGGAGTGATAAAGAACACGCCTCTATCTTCAAATTGATGAAGCGCATAAGCAACCGCTTCGCCCTCTTCGTGGGCAATTAAAGAGCCTGTTCTTTGACGAGGAATATCGCCTGCGTAATCATCATAATGTGCAAAAGTATGATACATAATGCCCTCACCTTTTGTCATTCTAACAAATTCAGATCTAAAACCGATTAAGCCACGAGCAGGAATAAGAAAATCGATATTTGTTCTTTTTAAGCCTGCTTCCATATTTAACATTTGGGCTTTTCTTGCTGATAATTTTTCTATTACAGAACCAACAAATTCTTCAGGAACATCAACGATAAGATTTTCAAACGGTTCTTGCTTAACGCCATCTTCAGTTTCGTGCATAATTACTTCGGGTTTTGAAACTTGAAATTCATAGCCCTCACGACGCATTTGCTCAATTAAAATTGATAAATGCAATTCGCCACGTCCTGAAACCTTGAACATATCAGTTGAATCAGTATCTTCAACACGAAGTGAAACATTTTTTTCAAGTTCCGTATATAATCTTTTTCTGATTTGACGAGAAGTAACGAATTTGCCCTCTGTGCCTGCAAAAGGAGAATCGTTGATTGAAAAATTCATAGATATTGTTGGTTCATCAATCTTAATCAAAGGTAAAGCAACAGGATTTGCAAGCTCTGCTATGGTTTCGCCGATTTGAATATCACCAAAACCTGCTATACCAACGATATCGCCTGCAAAAGCTTCTTCTATTTCAACTCTTCCAAGGTCTTTAAAGCCAAACAATTTAACAACTTTTCCTTTTTCGGTTGTTCCGTCGGCTTTCATTAATAAAACTTGTTCGCCTGATTTGATTGAGCCATTTTTAATTCTTCCGATTGCAATTCTTCCAACATATTCGTTATAATCCAATGTTGTGATTTGAAGTTGCAAAGGCAAGTCTACATCTGCTTCAGGACCTTCAATGTTTTCCAAAATACAATCCAATAAAGGCAAGATATTTTTATTTTCATCTTCAAGGTTAACTTTTGCAAAACGATTTAAGCTTGAAGCATAAATAACAGGAAAATCGATTAAATCATCTCTATCAGTCAATTCCGTAAACAAATCAAAGACTTTATCAAGCGTTCCATCTGGATCTGCGCCAGGTTTATCAATTTTATTAATTACAACAATAATTTTAATTCCCAATTCAAGCGCTTTTGATAATACAAAGCGAGTTTGAGGCATTGGACCTTCTTGAGCGTCAACAATTAACAAAGCGCCATCAACCATACCCAATACACGTTCAACTTCTCCACCGAAATCTGCGTGGCCAGGGGTGTCTACAACATTGATTTTTACGCCTTTATATTCAACGGCAACGTTTTTAGAAAGAATTGTAATTCCTCTTTCTCTTTCGATGTCGTTGTTATCTAATACACAAGTACCCATTTCTTGGTGTTCTTTAAATACGTTTGTAGCGTCTAAAATACAATCTACAAGCGTTGTTTTACCATGGTCAACGTGCGCAATAATTGCGATATTTCTTAATTTTTTATTTTTCATTGTTAATGTCTTTCTAGTTTAATACCCTCAGTACAAAACGTCTGAATAAAAATATTTTACAATAAAAAAAGAAATTAATAAAAAAATTTGCAATAAAAGCTTATAATACTTACAATAAAGTTATGGATATGAATATTTTAAACGGATTTGTGGTATTTTTGCCTGTCGTTTTGGCTTTATATTTTATTGTTGCAAAAATAAAATTGAGTTTAGTTAATAAAAACTTTTTAAGCTATTCGCCTATTGCGGCGAGCTTTATTGGGCTTATTTATTTTATTGTTCAATATTTTTTGTTTAAAGAAAATTTTGATATTTTTAATTTTGAATTTTTCAACTTTAACAATTTTTCAATAAATTTTAATAATATAATTTCATTTAACAGCTTAAAACTTTTAATTTTATCAAATTTTAGTTTTTTATTATTTTCAATTTTTATAAATTTTTATTTCAAAAAGAAAAAACAATTTATGTTCATAAAGCAAAGATATATAACGTTTTTGCTGCTTTTAATTGGTTTAAATAATATTTTTATTTGCGCTAATGATTTATTTTTTATGTTTTTCATTTTGCTTATTATTGGGCTTGTTGTTTTTCTTTTTTGTTATTATGACATTTTTAAAAACTATACAAAAACAAATATCTTAAGATTTTTTAGAGTGAATATTCTTGGCGATTTTTGCTTTTTAGCTGCACTATTGCTGCTTTTTAAACATTCATCAATTTTAGAATATTTAAACTTATCTAATTTTAGTTTTGAAGATTTTGACGTTTTTGTTGATTATCTTTTTTCAATAGCAAATATTATTGAATTTAAAACGATTTTCATTTTGCTTCTTTTAAGCGCAATAACAAGATTTATCATCTTTCCTTTTTCAACTTATTATACGTTTTTATCAAACGTTTCAAATCTTGTTTTTGTTCCGGTTGTAATTATTAACTTATTTTTAGGTTATAAAATATTATTTTTAACAACTTCTTTTTATAGTTTTCTAGCTAATTCAAGCATAATTTTAAATATTATTTTATTAATTTCACTCATTTTTTCAGTAATTTCTTTGTTTTTTGAAAAAAATATTAAGATAATTTTTGGATATTTTATTATAATTTTAAATAGTTTAACTATGTATTTTTATGTTAATCATAGGATTTTAAATTTTAATATAATATTCTATATTCCTTATCTAATCGCATTTTTGACGATTTTATATTGCATTTATAAAGAGAAAAATAACTTTTCAAGAAGAATAATTGATAAACAAAAAGGGTTTTATCTTGAAAGGATTAATATTTTAATTTTTGAAAATTTTACAGATTTTTTGGGAAAAATTTTCAGCTTTATTGACGAAAAAATAATTCAAAAAATTCTATTTTTCCCTTATGAAATAATAAATATTTTAATTTCTTACATCGTTTTTAAATTGAGCAAAATCAACAAATTTGATATTTTAAAATATATTTTTATAATTTTTGTAATTTTTATTTTAAGCGCAATCATCATTGCTCTTTTTAAAGGAGGAAAATGCTAGATTTTTTAAATAATTTCAATATAAATTTTTTAAATATTTATCTTGTTTTTCCTTTTATTTTCGCTTTAATAATAGGAGTTTTTAACGCTTTTTTCAATCCAATTCAAGTTCGATTGTTTTCAAAAATATTTTTTATAGTTAATTTTATATTATCAGCCTTGATATATCTGACTTTCGGGTTTGATACAACCAAATTTTTAAATATATCATTCACTTTGGATAGCATTTCTTCACTTTATCTTATTTTAAACAGTTTAGTTTTTCTTATTTTTAATCTGTTTTCAAAAACCTCTATAAACCGCTTCCACAAGTTGTTTTACCCTATTATGATAATAGTTAACGGATTAATTAATTTTATAATTTTAACAGATAATATTTTAGCTTTATTTGTGTTAATTTTTTGGTATATTTTGATTGATTTTCTTTTGAAAAGCACTTATTTAAAAGAGAAAGCCTATTTTTCAACCCTTAAAAAGCAGTTTGCACTTGATATTACGATATTTTTTGTTGCTATTTCATTGTTTGCGCTAAATCTTGCTCAATATTTTATAAACATTGAAATTGAGCCTTGTTACAATATTATTCAAGCGCTTTTAGCTAATATCCAAGCGCAAAACACGATTTTAAGCTTTTTTGGACTTATTTTAATTTGCGCAAGATTATTAAATTTGTTCCCGTTTTTATGTCTAAATATCAATAATACCAATAAAATCAACCCATTCATTTCAACATTTTTATTATTAAATTCAACAACAATAGGTTCATTTTTGTTTTTAAAATTAACAAAAACATTTTCTCAAACCTTTTTAAGCTATAAAAACGCAATAATAGTCTTTCTTTTAGCTAGTTTATTTTACTATGTTTTTGCTTCATTTAAAAATAAAAATATTGTAAAAAAGCTGACTTATCTTTTCGCCTCAAACCTTGCTATAGCGCTATTATTCGCCCAAAACAAAGAAGAAATATTCATTTTATATTTATTTTGTTTAATTTTATCATATTCATTTTGTTATTTCTTCTCATTTATTCTTCAAAGAAGGTTTAAAAGCCTTGATATCACCGTTTTAAAGAAAATTGACATCAAAAGCAAATCTTTAAAAATTATATATTTATTATCATTTTTAAATTTAGGATATTTACCATTATTTTGGCTGTTTGTCCCGATATTGCTCACTTTAGAAGAGGGTTTTGCCGAAAATAATTTAATTATTTATCCGATTGTTTTTGGAATTTTTCTTCTTGTTTTATCGGTTTTCAACCTTATTTATCAACTGTTTATAGAAAAAAGTGACCGCTTGCAAACCGATTTTAAATTATCATATTATCAGTTCTTAAGCCTTGCTATTATTGTTATTGGGCTTATTGTATTAAGTGTTTTACCAGTAGTTGGGAGTTTGTTTTAATGCAATATAATTTGATTTTAAACTCTATTTTTAATTGTTTTTTATATAATTCACTTGAAATTTTTTGCGTTATCGGAATTATTTTAAATTTTATTTGCTATTTTATTCCGAAAGCAAAAATCAACACAAAGCGCCTATCCAGCCTTATTACAGCAAGTTCGTTGATTTTAGGATTGGGATTTTTATTTTTCAATTTTCTAACAAGCGCAACATTTATAAATTTCAAAATTTTAAGCGAAAACACAATAATTTTCAAAATAATTGTTGATATTTTGATGTTATTTTTCGTTTTCGGACAATATCGAACAGTTAAAAAAACGGGCTTCGATATAATCATATTAAACAGCTTAACCCTTGGTATAACTTTCTTTTCCTTGTTTTTATTAAGCTTTAAAAATTTCATTTTCACATATTTATTTTTGGAAATTATTTCATTTTTAATTTATAAATTTTCTTCGCTCACCGAAAAAGAAAAAGAAAACGTTTTTTCTGTTGAATATATCTTAATTTCAGCATTTTCAAGCGTTTTATTTTTATTGTTTTATGTGATTAATATTTTTATTAAAAACGAAATGCAAAACACAATAATTCAAATCGCCCTAATGATTAGTTATCTATTGAAAATAGGCTTTTTCCCGATTTTTAATTATTTAATTAACGACAATAAAAATAACATCTGCTACAGATTGCTATTTAATTGCTATTTTCCGTTTTTAGGAATTATTTCCTGTGGCAGTTTGATTAGCATTTTAAACGTTAAAAGCGAAGTTTTTCAATTAACTATTTTGGGTTTTCTTCTTGTTTGCGGAATTTTTTATTCAATTTTTGCATATCGACAAAAAAATCTTGAAAAATACCTCGCTCAGTGCGCATATTGCTTATATTGCTTCCCTTTAATAAGCTTAGTTCTTTTTCCTTATGGCGCTGAATACTTCAAAATGAGCGCATTATACGCAATTTCATTTTTCGGTTTATATTCAATTTTGACCTACATAAAATCAAATTCTCAATATAAAATAATGAATTTACAATCTATAAAAGGCTTATTCTATAACAGATTAAACCTGACTATATTATTTATCATCCTGACTTTAATGACATTAAGCGCAATTCCGAGTGGAATTTTAACTTGTTTAGTCGATTTAGAAAAAAATATCTTCTTAAAAAACAACACCTATTTTTTAACAGTCCTAGCCTTGATTTTATTTAACATTTTAGCCTTTTTAGGCTCATTAAAATTCATTCAAGGATGTTTCAAAGTGACGACAAAAGACCCATTTTACACTAAAAAAGGAACAAACCCGAATGTGGTCATTCCTCTTTTAGTAATTATTTTTTTATTAATTAAAATCTTTTTATAGATTTTCAACAGTGTTCGTTCTTTTGGCTTTGTGAACATAAGGAGCGTTATCGCCCATCCAAGAGTTTGTGAAATTGATTTGATGTTCAAAAAATTCGCCATCATCTTGAATAGGATCAACATAACTTTTTAATTTTTCATAAGCATTTTGATATTTGTTATCTGCGCTTTTTTTATAATAAACAGGTTTATATTTTCCATATAATCCACTATTGAATTTATTCATTTTATCAGCAATAATCAAGGTTGATTCGCTGTAGCCTTGGGCTTTTAGAGCGTCAACACTGCTTGAAGATTCAGCATAATAATATGCAAAAGAACAAGAAGCCGTTAACATCATTAAACTCAAAGAAATTAATATTTTTTTCATTCGATTAATCCCATAATACTTTTCTATTTTAATTATAACTTATTTTTATATTAATGCAAAATATTAGTTAATATTAAGGTCTTTATATATGATTTTTTCCAATTCAGATAATAATTCTTCTTGTGGAACTTTTTTTAACATCACGCCTTTTTTAAATATATACCCCTCGCCAATTGCTCCTGCTATGCCATAATCCGCCCCAGCTGCTTCTTTTGGACCATTAACAGGGCAACCCATAGTTGCAATTGTGATATTTGCTTTTAGTGATGAAAATTTTTCCTCGACTTTTTTTGCTAAAGAAATTAAATCAATTTGTGTTCTTCCACAAGTCGGGCAAGAAATAAAATTAACTTGTTCATCATGCCTTAAATCTAATGTGTTTAAAATTTGTTTTGCAAGTTTTACTTCTTCAATCGGATCTTCTGTGAGTGAAACCCTTATAGTATCGCCAATGTTTTCAGCCAAAAGTGTTCCTATTCCAATAGCAGATTTAACTATTCCGCC
The DNA here is from genome assembly GCA_934667125.1 of uncultured Candidatus Melainabacteria bacterium. Lineage (GTDB taxonomy): Bacteria > Cyanobacteriota > Vampirovibrionia > Gastranaerophilales > Gastranaerophilaceae > RUG14156. The sequence continues at coordinate 585,929 of CAKULF010000001.1, forward strand.
TCTTAACGTGCCTGATTCAGTTAAACCAACATGTAATGGATATGGAATTTCGTTATAAATTTTTCTATAGGCTTTAATTGTTGTCATAACATCAGAAGATTTTAGAGAAACTTTTATTAAATTAAAATCTAAATCCTCAAGGATTTTAATATGGCGCTTTGCAGATTCAACCATCTTATCTTCTAATGGCATAGTCTGATTTTCGTATAAATCTTTTTCTAGTGAACCTGCGTTAACCCCTATTCTTATTGGGGTTTGGGTTTGTTTTGCCATTTCAACAACTCGTTTAGTATGTTCAATACTTCCAATATTCCCAGGGTTAATTCTTAAAGCGCTAATCCCATTTTCCATAGCAGTTAGCGCCAATCGATAATCAAAATGAATGTCCGCTACAACAGGAATTGGCGAATTTTTAACAATTTCACCTAATGCCGCAGCACATGATTTATTTAAAACAGCAACCCTAATAATTTCACAACCTTCTTTTGCTAATTTTTCAACTTGTTTTAGAGTTGCAAGAGTGTCATCCGTTTTAGTGTTTGTCATAGATTGGATTGAAACAGGAGCGCCATTGCCGATTTCAACATTTCCAATTTTAAAACTTATTTTTTTCATCTTAATAATCTTCCTCAAAACTTTAAGTATGCTAAAATCATAACATAAATCAAATTAATCGGAGAAAAATAATGAAAATAGCAGTTTTATCAGATATCCACGCAAACAAAGAAGCGCTTAAAGAGGTTTTAAAAAGTGTTGAAAAATTTAATCCTGATATGATTTTTTGCCTAGGGGATTTGATTTTAGCAGGATATGACCCAAACGGAACGATGGAAATTATTTTTGATTTAATGGAAAAATATGGCGAAAATTTCAAAATAATCCAAGGAAATACAGATAAAATGGTTGCAACAGCAACGGAAAATACGATTAAAAAAGTCCAAGAAGCGTTTCCTTGTATGGGTTTTAGCCTTGAAAACGATATTAAAATAACAGATAAAAAATATATCGATTTTGTTAAAAATTTAGATGAAAAACTTGATTTAACGGTTAATAATTTAAAAATCGAACTTGTTCACGGAAGCCCAAGAAAGCAAGATGAGAACATTTTTCCGTCTTTAGAAGAAAAAGTTGTTGAAGAAATGACAAATAATAGCAAGGCTGAGTTGATTTTGTGCGGACATACTCACATTCCTTGCGGATATAGTTTAAATAACGGTAAGACGGTTGTAAATGTCGGTTCTGTCGGTCGTTCAATGACGGCGGATAAGATGCCTGTTTATCTTGAACTTACGATAGATAAAAACGGGAAATATTTTGTTGAACATAAAAAAGTAAAATATGATAATAAAAAAGTGGTTAACTATATTTTATCCCGCAATTTCAAGCATTGCGAGGATTTAGCAAAAATGTATGTTGAAGAATAAGAAAATATTTTTAAGTTTAATAATTTTAATTTTTGTTTTAAGCTTTTTTGTTTTTAAACATTTTTTTAGTGTGTTTTATTTTCAAAACGACTTAAATAGACTCGCTCTTAACATTGAAACCTCGCAAAAACAGGAAGTTTTAGCTTGTTTTGACAATAATTGCGACAATATGACATTTAAAAATGATGTTTATTCTTATAAATTGAATCAGCAAAATCCGCTTTTTTATAAAAATTATTCTAATATTGAACTTGTTTTTGATAAATACCCGAAATTCAACAATATCACGTTTTTTGACGGAAATAAGTTTAAATATTTCAAACAAAATGATGTAATAATTAATAAAATTGATTTTAATGATAGTATAAAATATTCTATCAATCTTCCCTTTAAAACCAACTCCAAGAGCGCTTTTAAACAGTTTGCGGTTTATTTTGAAACAATATTTTATAATTGGTATTTTTATTTATTTTTCTATGTTGCGATTATTTTTTGTTTAATCAAATTTCCTTTTTCAAACAAATTTAAAATAAAACATCCGATTTTTTTAATTATTTTACTTGGAACATTTTTAAGGCTCTCTCATATCAACTATGTTCCGCTTTGGAACGACGAATTATACACGCTTTGCGTCATATCGGAAAACGGGAAAAATGTTTTTCAAAATTTATATTTTGACCCAGGAAATCCGCCGTTGTTTTTCTTTTTGTCGAATTTATGGTTAAAATTTTTCAATTCTAATATTATTTTAATCAGGCTTTTGCCTGCTATAATCGGGGTTTTGGGGATATATTTAACTTATTTTTTCACCAAAAAAGTTTTAAATAATAAAACGGCTCTTTTTGCTTCATTTTTATATAGCATAAATATTTTTATCATACTTGAATCAAACGAAATAAGAAGCTACATCCTTTCTATGGCGCTTATTTTAGCTTGTTCATATTTATTTTATAGATTATATCAAAATTTCAATTCAAAAAACCTAACTTATTATTTTTTAATAGCCACATTGCTTTCAAATTGCCATTATTATTGCGTTCTATACGTTTTATCAAATATGATTTTAGGTGGTTTTATTTTTAAAAATTCAAAAGAAAAACTAAAATTCTTATCCTTAAACATTTTTTCGCTTTTAACTTTTTTAATTTATTTCATCTTAACTTATCAAAACTCGCTATCAGAAAAATTCAACACGTGGCTTGTTCAGCCGAATTTAGAAGTGATTTTAAATCATATCAGTTTTTATTTTGGAAATATTATATTTTTTATAATTTCGATTGGTTTTTCAGCTTTTATGCTTACAAAACTTGACAAAAAAGAAAAACAAATCGTTTTATATATAATTTATTCTATAGCTTTTGTATTTCTTAGCGCATTTATCATAAGTTTTATCGTTAAGCCGATTTTATTTGAAAGATATTTTTGTATATTTTTACCATTTTTAATTGTAATCACATCAATTTTTCTAACATACGATTATAAAACAAAATTCAAGCCGTTGATTATTATTCTTATTCTTCTTTTTTCAGTTAATGCGCCAAAATATGAAAATTTTAACTTATTTAGCAACATTGAATATCTTGCTAAATACATAAAAAATGACTATAAAAACTATTCAACCGACTATGATATTTATTATTTAATTCCTGATAATATTAAATATTTGAATTATTATAATTTACCAAAAGATAAAGCGATTGTTACAAATTGTCCGATAAATGAAAGCTATGAGCTTATTTTGGATATTATAAAATATTCAAATAAGAAAAAAATTGTAATCTATTTTTCTGAAACATTTATAAATAAGGATATTATTAACAATCTTCATCCTAAAAAAATCGAAACAACGATTTTACCAATATATAAAATATCTGTGATAAAATAATTTTAAAGAAATAAAGGGAAAAACAATGTCAACACTAGAACAACTACACCAAAAAGCAATCAAATATTACGAAGAAAAAGATTTAGACAACGCTCTTAATTGCTATTTGGAAATTATGAAAATAAATCCAATAGATGAAGTTGCTCTTTCTTGCATTATGGATATTTATCTTGAAAAAGATGATAAGGTTAATTATTACCTTGCTCGAGCAAATGTTAACATTTCCCAAAACAAAATTGAATACGCTATAAATGACACAAAAAAAGCACTCGACCTTGATATTGATAATGTCGAAATAAGAAAAAAATTAGCAAGATTATATCGAGTTAACAAAAAAAATCTTAAAGCTGTTGATGAATTTTCAAGAGTTTTGCAAATGGATGAAAAAGCCTATGAAGTTTATTTTGAATTGATTGACCTTTATATGGTTGAAAATGCGCCTGATAGCGCTATTAATATTGCTCTTAACGGACTTAAGGTTTATCCTGATGATGATAATTTATCAAACGCTTTAGCTCAAATTTATTTTAGAAACGACAATTTAAAAGCAGCGCTTGAAGTTGTTAAAGATAAGCTTTTAAAAATTAAAATTCTTCTTCAAGACAACCAAAACGAAGAAGCTCAAAAATTATTATCAAGAGTTGACGCTTCAGAACTTGATGAGAACGGACTTAGAAACTATTATATTCTTCTTGCTCAATATTATTACAATGTTAAAAAGTTTGATTATGCGCTTGAAAACGTTGAAAAATATTCAAGCCTAAAAGGACCAGACGCTATTTCGTTCCAAATGAAAGCACTTATATATGAAGAAAAAGAAGATGAAGAAAACGCTTATATAAATTGGGGCTTTTGCAAGAAATATCAAGGCAAATCAGATGAAGCTATTGTTGAATTTGACCATGCTTATAAAATCAATCCAAAAAATAAAACCGCTTTGATTGAATTAGCAAAACTATATCAACAAAACAAAGAAAGATATGTCGCTATTGAATATTGGCAAAAAGTCTATGAAATCGACAAAGACGCCGAAGCTAAAGAAATTTTAGCCGAATTTTATTATTCAGAAGGCGACTTCAAAAAAGCCGAACAATATGGTAAAGTTATTGAAAAGAAAGAAGAAAAAGAAGTCCAACAAGAGCAATACGAGGGCTTAATCGATAAAATTATGAAATTCTTTACAAAATAATTATTAATTTAAAGGATTGTTTTATGAAAGAAAAACAATTTAATAAAACCAGCGATACAGAAAAAAAGCTTGAAAATATGCGCCAAATCTTGCTTTGCGACAAAGAAAAATGTAAAGAAATTGCTAAAAAACTTGTTTTGTATATTGAACAAAAGAAGTAATTTAGCAAATATTCAATAACATCTTATTCAAATTTTTTGAAACCATATTCAAATCGTACACCTTATTTGAATTAAACACAGCGTATTCACCAATTGGCGTACCCATAAACCTATTTTGACCTGTGCGTTGATATAGATTTGAAAAGTTTTCTGTTGAAACAGATTTATTTTTGAAGTTACATTTTTTAATTTCAAGATGATTTTTCGCTATTTCGCTATTATTAATTTCATCCATAGCGTCGGTTGTAATTGTTAAAATCATATCAATATCATATTTATTTTTTATGACTTTTTTAAATTTAGATAGATTTGATAAAATATCAAAGTAGATTTTATCATATTGAGATATATCGCTTGAAGTTAGGCTAAATACCTCGTTTGTCATAAAAATTGAGAATTTTTTTGAATATTTTTGCTTTAAACTTTCAAAAATTAAATATGATAATTTTTCTTTTGCTTTTTCGCTTATCGCTTTTTCGCTTTTATAATCCAAAGATAAAGCGATAGAAAAATTGTTTCTTTTTAGTTCTTTTTGCTTTTCTAAATATTCTTGAGCGGCCTTATATCTTTTTATTTGCTCAAATTTCATCATTTGTTCTTTTCTTTTTGATTCAATTATTGCTGAAGAAATATTATCAACAAAAAGACTTAAAATAGTGACGGCTAATCCAATTCCAGCAAGGATTAGACTTGTTTTTTGATATGATACGTAATCATTAACGTCAAGTGCGAATAATTTTACTAACGGCGAAAAATATTCTCCACCATATTCAAACATCAACGGTTCATTCATAATTGCAAACCAAAAAATCAAATATGCAAAGCTTAATATTCCAAAAATTAAACCGAATATTCCCATATATCTTTTTACGCTTGCGACAAATAATCTTGTCCTCAAACAAAATTCTTCAATATCTTCCATATTATCCTCTGAATTAATATTTAATTTATATCTCTTATTTATATAAAAAAATAATCCTCAAAAAAATTGCCTTTTTGAAGATTATTTTTTGTAATATTGTTAACAATTGTTAAATGTTTGGTCTGTTGTTATAGATTTGAAGCTCTTGTTCAAGGCTATAAGCAGTATTTAACAATGTTTTTTCATCTAAGTTTTTGCCGATTAATTGAAGCCCGATTGGCATATTTTCTTTATCAAATCCAACAGGCATTGATAAAGCAGGAGCGCCAACAAGGTTAGATGAAATTGTTGCAATATCTGTTAAATACATTTCAAGAGGATTATCAGTTTTTGAATTTAAGTCAAAAGCTGTGTTTGGACAAGTTGGTGATAATAAAATATCAACATCTTTAAACGCTTCAACAAAATCATTTGCGATTAATCTTCTTAATTGTTGAGCTTTTTTATAATAAGCGTCATAATATCCGCTAGATAGCGCATAAGTTCCAAGCATTATTCTTCTTTTAACTTCGGGTCCGAAACCTTCTGCTCTTGTTTTGCAATACATTTCCATTAAGTTTTCGCAATTTTGAGCACGATGACCATATCTAACACCATCAAAACGAGCCAAGTTTGAGCTTGCTTCAGCGGTTGCAACGATATAATATACGCCGATTGAGTGCGAAATTAAAGGAAGAGAAATTTCTTTAATTGTTGCGCCCATTTTTTCATAAGTTTTAATAGCGTTTTCAATTGCTTCTTTAACATCAGGTTGAACACCCTCTGCCATTAATTCTTTAATAACGCCGATTTTCAAGCCTTTAACATCTTTTTTAAGAGTTGAAGAAATGTTTCCAACTTCCATATTTAAAGAAGTTGAATCTTTTGTGTCATAGCCTGCTATAGCTTCATATAAATATGTAATATCTTCAACGCTTCTACCGAAAGGTCCGATTTGGTCTAATGATGAAGCAAATGCAATTAAACCGTATCTTGAAACTCTGCCATAAGTAGGTTTAAAACCATAAATACCGCAAAATGAAGCAGGAAGACGAATAGAACCGCCTGTATCAGAACCAAGAGAAAGAGTAACTTCGCTTGCTGAAACAGAAGCAGCAGAACCGCCAGAAGAGCCCCCAGGAACTTTATTTAAGTTATATGGATTTCTAACAATTTTAAATGCTGAGTTTTCATTACTTGAACCCATTGCAAATTCGTCTAAGTTTGCTTTTCCCATAATAGGAACTAAATTTTCTTTTAATTTTGTAACAATTGTAGCGTCATACGGAGATACAAAATTTTCTAAAATTTTAGAAGAACAAGTTGTGTATGAACCGATATAATTCATATTATCTTTTAAAGCCAAAGGAACACCTGCAAGCATAGGTATTTCTTCGTTTTTAGCGATTTTTTCATCAACTTTTTTTGCTGTTTCAAGAGCTTTATCAACTGTTAAAGAATTAAATGCGCCCAAAGTTTTATCAAGTTCTTCTATTCTTTTAATTGAAGCATTGACTAGTTCGGTGGCGCTAACTTCTTTATTTACAAGCGCTTTGTGTTGTTCAACGGCTGTCTTTTTTAAAAGTTCCATTATCTTACTCCATATAATATTTGTATTAAAATTATTGTATGACAAATAAAGAAATTGGTAAACAAGGTGAAGAAATTGCAAAAAATTTCTTAATAAAAAAAGGGTTTAAAATCCTTGAAATGAACTATAAATATTCTAAAATCGCCGAAATAGATATAATTGCGGCGAAAAACAAAGTTGTTCATTTTGTTGAAGTCAAAACAAGAACCCAAAAAACTTTTGGCATGCCTTTTGAAGCAATTAACTATAGAAAATTGCAATCCATTTTTGCTTGTGCAAAATATTATTTATCAAACACAAAAGAAAAATTCAAAAGCTCTCAAATAGACGCTGTTGGGATAATTTTAAATAAAAATAATGAAATTGATATAGATTTTATAGAAAATATTTCTCTTTAAAAATAGCTATTTTAACACAAAACCATAAATTCTCCAAAAAATTGTACAATCGTACCGATTTTAGGCTGTTTTCTAGAAAAATTAGGCAACATAAGCTATAATTTTCTAGTCAAAAGATGACAAAAGAAAGGAGTGGTGGTGTAATATCAAATTAATTTAACAAATCAGGGCGCCTAGCATTTGTTCTTTTTAAACTTTCAAGCTTTCTAAATTCCTCAATTTCTTTATGATTTCCGTTTAACAACACTTCAGGAACCATCATCCCCTCAAACTCTCGAGGTTTGGTGTATTGCGGATATTCAAGCAAACCATCCAAACCGCTTGAAAAACTATCAGTGTGGGCAGAATTATCTTTTCCAAGATAATTACTTAAATTTCTTGAAATAGAATCAATCAAAACAAGACTTGCAAGCTCTCCGCCCGTTAAAACAAAATCGCCGATTGAAATTTCTCTTGGCTTCAAACCAAGCCTTATTCTTTCGTCAAAACCCTCATAATGCCCACACAAAAGGATAATTTGAGATTTTTTGGATAGCTCTACTGCTAATTTTTGATTGAATTTTTCCCCTTGCGGAGTTAGCATAATAAATTCAAAATCATCTTCTTTTTTAATATCTCGATAGCAATCAAATATCGGCTGACACATTAAAACCATCCCATCGCCGCCACCATAGGCTGTATCATCAACCTTTTTGTGCTTATTGGTTGAATAATCACGAGGATTATATGTGTTAACTTCGATAATTTTGTTTTCAATTCCCCGTTTTGTAATTGATTCACGGCAATACGAGTGAATAATTTCGGGAAACAAAGTCATAACGTCATATTTCAAGATAATAAGCCTTCTATTGGTTTAATTGTTATTTTCTTATTTTTAACATCAACAACAGGGAAAAACTCATTCACAAAAGGAACAAGGGAAATTTGCCCGATAGAATTTTTAATATTCAACAAATCTTGAGAAGAATTATTTGAAATAGCAACAACTTCGCCAATTTTCTCGTCTTGTTCATTATAAACAACGCAACCAACCAAATCATCAATTAAAAATTCATCTTTTTCAAGTTTTTTTACTATTTCCTGCTTAGAAACGAAAATTCTTTGCCCTTTAAAGGGAATAATATCGTTTATATCATCAATTTCATTGAATTTCATTATTGCAAAATTTTTGTGAAAACGAACAGATTTAATCGTTAATTCACGCTTTGAAACATCATCCAATAAATAAACTTTTTTTGCTGATTTTATTTGATTTTCGCTGCTATAACCAACTTTTGCTTCGCCTTTAATTCCAAAAAAATTGGTTATCTTGCCAATTGAGATATAATTTTCCATACGCAAATTTTACCATGAAAAAATTTTTAAAACCGCTTTGTTTTAGAAAAATTAATACCTGTCTAAAATGTAGTTATATTGAACCACAGCGCCATTTTCGATTTGTTTATTCAATTCAAAATATTTATCAGTCAAAACGTTAATTCTTCTAATTGGCCAAAACATAAAATTAGCTCGACCTATTATTCTTTTGCCATCCAAAAAGCCCCAAAAACGGCTATCATGGGAATTATCTCGATTATCGCCCATCATAAAATAATGATTATCAGGAATTATAAACGGACCGCAAAACATTTGCTTATTACAAGGACTCCAAGCGATTTTTGAGGTTATATAAGGCTCATTTAGAGGAACATCATTGATATAAACCCGATATTCGTCTGAATTTGCATCTTTTTTAATTTCAAACTTATCGTTTGGCATTCCAACAACCCTTTTAATAAACGCTATATCTTGGCAAAATATTCCTGAAAGCCTTGATAAAACGGCAATTGGATTGTTTGAAAGCTTGGTTTCAGGCGGATAAAATACCAAAATATCCCCTCTTTTTATGTTTCTGTGCGGATGTTCAAGCTTTTCAACAAAAACTCTATCGTGTTCCAATATGGTTGGGTGCATTGAACCTGATGGAATCCAGCGAGGTTCGCCTATAAAAGAGCGAATAATAATCAAAGCTACAACAACAAAAATGATTGTATTAAAAATCTCTTTTCCGTATTCAACTTCTTTATCATCTTCTTTTTCGTCAAAAAGAATAATATTAATCAGATATTTCAAGCCTTTTTCTTTTGTTTTTTTAATCAAATTTAAAAAAGCTTCTTTTTTTGAAGAAAAATAGTTTTTGATATTAATTTTAAATTCTTCATTTATATTTTTAGCGCCATAAATCAAGTATAATGCGCTCATCCAAACAACAATCGAAATAAATAATATTCCAATAAACATTAAAAACGCACAATATGGTTCAGGATAAAAATTTGATAGAACATTGATTGAGATTAGTTCTGAATTTGGATAATTTTTAAAAATATAATCCGATACTTCATTTGCTAAAGATTTATTTTCATTGGTCAATTTATAAGGCAGCGCAACGAATATCGCCTTATCAACCTTTTTATTTTCAAAATCAAAATTTATATATTCATCAACTTTGTTTTCATATTGTTCTTCTTCAACAAAAGAATATTTGATATTTTTAGAGTACAAAAATTCTTTGATTGATTTTTTTTGAACATTTAATTTTTTAGGAATTGAATATTCAAGGACAGTCCCTCTTTTTAAAACAAAATTAAGGGTCTGAATATTAAGGTTATAGCAAAAAACAACAGCCGCAAAACACAACAAAAATATAATTAATTTAATATGTTTTTTAAAAAAATCCTTAATTTTATTCAATATTTCCACTATATTTTCCCTAAACTTTTTTCTGTTAAATCAATGATTTCGTCAATATATTTGCTTTTTTCAAGCTTGTTCAAAAATGATAAAGCTATATTTTTATATTCAACAACTTTTTGATAAGCCAATGAAGAATATTTTTCAATATCATCAATTGAACCGTTTTCCAACTTCAAGTATATCATAGGCAAAGTGTAGTTACCATTTTTAAAATCCGAATTATCAATTTTAAAATTTTTTATGTCGTTATTAATTTGAAAAGCTATAGAATAATTTTTTAAAAAATTTAAAATGTTTTCTTTTTGCTCAATATTTGTTTTATCAAGCTCAAAGAGGCTTTCAACCCCGGAAAGAAAAAGGTTTCCTGTTTTATTAAAAGTTTTATTTATGTAATTTTCAAAAGTTGGGATAGAATTATTTGAATTATTTTGTTCAATTTCACCTTCAAGAGTCTTAAAAATGCGGTTTGAAAAGATTTTTAAAATCGTATTATTTGTGTTTGCTAAAGATTTTAAAGCCAAAGACAACAACATATCCCCAACTAAAACTGCAATTTTTGAATTATATTTATAATTAAAAGTTGGAATTTTTCTTCTTAATTTGTCGCAATCAATAATATCATCATGCACCAAACTTGCGCTATGAAAAAGTTCAGTTGCTAAAGCAATATCAAAAACCTTGTTATCATTAATTTTTAAGATTTTTGCAAACAAAAAAATAAAGCGAACTCTAAGCCTTTTTGCGCTCGAAAAAATAAAATTATAAATATCTTCATTTAAAAAATTATTTGAAGAAGAAATTATTTTTTTTAATTCCTCTTCAAATAATTCAATTTCGTTTTTGATATAACTTGTCATTTTAAATTATAAATTTACCGTTTTCATAGATTAATTTATCGTCAGCGTAAATTTTTCCGCCATTTTTCATATTTTTAATCATATCCCAATGAAGTCCGGATTTATTTTTTCCGCCTGCTTCAGGATAGCTTGCGCCAATAGCCATATGAATTGAGCCGCCAATTTTTTCATCAAACAAAATATTGCCTGTTACATTTTGTATTCTTTCGTTTGTGCCTATTGCAATTTCGCCGATGAATTTTGAACCGTCATCCATGTTAATCATATCTTGCAAAAAGTCATTACCGATTTCAGCCTTGGCTTCAATAATTTTACCGTTTTCAAGAGTGATATAAACTTCTCTTGCGGTTGAGCCGTGGTAGTTTTGTGGAAAATCAAAGTATATTGTGCCATTTGCGCTATCTTCAACGGGAGAAGTGAATATCTCACCATCAGGGAAGTTCATATTGCCTGAGCATGGTATCCAAGTTCTGCCCTCTGTTGAAAATGTGATATCTGTTTTATCGCCAACAATGTGGAGTTTTGTTGTTTTGTTTAAAATTTGTGCTATTCTTTTTTGTTCTTTATCAATTTCAATCCATTTTTCACGAGGATTTTCTAAATCAAGATAGCAAGAATTAATCAAAAATTCGCTATATTCTTCAAGGCTCATAGACGCTTCTTGAGCAAGAGCATTTGTTGGATAATCTGCTATAACCCAGCGCATATCACCTTTTGCACTTCTTTCCAATCTTTTTGATAAAACAGGCAAACTTGCTTTAGAACGTTTTGCAAGCTTAGCACTATCAGCGTTTGCCATGTTTTTAATATTATTTGGAGCGCCGATAAATATCATAACATCAGCTTTTTCAACTTCTAATTTTGACATTTCATCAATATATTCAAGTTGTTCATCTGTTGCATATTTAATAAATGTTTCGGCTAATTCGTCCATAGACGTTCTAACAACAGGATTTGCGCCATTAATTAAACAAAGTTTATAAATTTCTTTAACCAACGGTTGAGCGCTGTAGCCTCTAGCATAAATTATTACTAAATCACCTTTTTTAACAGATGTTGAATAGTTGACTAAAACATCTGCATATTTATTTATTAAAGGATTATACATTTATTCTTCGCTTTCTTCTAATTTGCCGTGATAAGCAGCTTTATCTCTTAAAGTGCAGCCTCTTTTTGAAGTTCTTACAAATTCAACAAGATTATCTACATATTTATTGCCTTTGAATTCTTTTTCAATTAATTCAAGAGCTTGAGTAGTATTATATTCTTCACTTCTTAAAATTCTAATAGCCTTGTGGATAGCGTCTCTTGATTCTTTATCTACCCCTTTTCTTCTTAAGCCAATAGCGTTAAGCCCAACGGGAAGACAAGGAATTCCCTCTGCTTTGCAATATGGAATAATATCCAATCTTGCAGCTGAAGCGCCTGAAATGATTGCCATATCGCCAATTCTAAGGTTTTGATGGAATACGCTCATTCCACCCAAAAATGCGCCAAATCCGACATGACAATGTCCGCCGATTGTTGCAGCGTTTGCCATAATAACATTATCACCAAGCACACAATTATGTGCAACGTGAGTGTATGCCATTAACATACAGTTATTGCCGATTATTGTGTTGCCCCCGCCGCTTGCACGATTTACTGTTGCAAATTCTCTAATCCAGCAATTTTCGCCAATTACAACCCCTGTTTTTTCGCCTTTATATCCAAGGTCTTGAGGTTCACCGCCAATTGAAGCAAAAGGTGAAATTCTAGTGTTTTTGCCAATGTGAGCAAATTGGATATTAGCACTTTCACCAATAACACAACCCTCTTCAATTACAGTATCTTTTCCGATTATTGCATAAGCTCCGATTTCAACGTTTTCAGCGATTTTAGCTGATTCATCAATAATTGCTGTTTTATGAATTGCCATTTATTATTTTCCTCTATTATTTAATTTTATTTTAAAGCTACAGTCAAGATTGCTTCTGTGCAAAGCTTTCCGTCTACATAAGAACGTCCTAAACATTTTGCAATTGGCCCTTTAACCTTAAGACATTCTGTTTCCATTTCTAATTTATCCCCAGGGCGCACAATATTTTTGAATTTTGCGCTTTCAACGCCTGCAAAAAGTGTTAATTTTCCTCTGTATTGGTCCATTGTCATTAAAATAGGAGCAGAAGTTTGAGCTAATGCTTCAATTTGCAAAACCCCAGGCATGATAGGATTTTCAGGGAAATGACCTTGGAAAAACGGTTCATTAAAAGTTACATTTTTATAACCTTTTGAATATTTCCCTGGGACACATTCTGTGATTCTATCTACCAACAAAAATGGGTAGCGGTGTGGTAACATTTCCAAAATTTCCTTATAATCAAGTGAAATTGGAGTTACAATTTGTTCGTTGTCCATTTTTATATCTCCTATTTTTCTATAATTTTTTTCAAATTTTTTGCTAATTCAACATGATATCCATGCCCTGCTTCTTTAACCAAAATGTTGCAGTTTAATTTTAGCGGATTATATCCTGTTAAATACAAATCTCCGATTATATCTAAAATCTTATGCTTAGCAGGCTCAAACTCGCTTCTAAGCTCTGTTGTATATGTGCCATCATCTTTCATTCCAACAGTGTTTTCAATTGTTACACCTTTAGAATAGCCTGCTGCTTGGAATTTTTCTAAATCAGATAAATAACCAAATGTTCTTGCTTCAATTATTTCATCTAAATTTTTATCCAATTCAAGATTTACCCAACGATTTTTAAGGTCAGGATGTCTGAAATTAACCATATATGTAATTGTTGTTGGTTTATCGGTTGGAATTAAAGCTATAGTTGAATTATTTTTAACAAAAGTAACGGGTTCCGTTAATGGTTTAATGTCGTCCGTATCCCCCACAAAACCAACTTTATTAAATTCTTCAACCCATTTTTTAGCTGAACCATCAAAAATAGGCATTTCAAAACCAACAGAATTAAAATATACGTCCAATGCGTCGATACCACATATAGCACAAGCTGCCATAAAATGCTCAATTAGGGCAATTTTATTTTTTGCGCCTTGGTTAATATCCGCAACTATAACGCAATGTTCAGTTGAAACAACGTTATTACAGCTTGCTTCAATTTCGCTTCCGTTGATAAAAAATCTTATGCCTTTTTTATCGCTTGGTTTAATTTCCAATTCAACAGGCGCTGCAAACATAAGCCCTGCGCCATTTAATTTAATACTAGATTTTACCGTCTTCATTTAAAAATTTCTCATAATCTTCTAACAAATGTTGATATTTTTTGTATTTTTGAACCATAATTTCAGCTTCGTCTAAATATTTTAAACGTTTGATGAAATCTTTTCTCAATACCGCCGGAGCGCCCATTATAACTGATTTTTTAGGGAATGATTTAGTTATTCCGGCTTTAGCCAAAATAATTGAGTCTTCTCCTATTTCAACGTGATCTTTCAAGCCTGCTTGACCAGCGATAACAACTCTATCGCCGATAACGCAAGAACCTGCGATACCAACTTGAGATACAATTGTACAAGCTTTTCCGATTTTACAATTGTGACCAATCATAACAAGGTTATCAATTTTTGTTTGAGCGCCAATTGTAGTATTTTCAATTGTTCCTCTATCAATTGTAGTATTAGCGCCTATTTCAACGTCATCGCCGATTACAACAGAACCAAGCGAAGGAATTTTGAATACTTTTACTTCTTTGTTTACTTCGTTTATTGCGCCCTCTTTTTGAGCTTTTTCAAGATTGCTTGGAGCTTCTGTTACAAAAGAAAAACCGTCTGCGCCAAGAGATACGCCGTGGTGGAAGATACATCTTGAGCCGATTTCTACTCTATCACCAACGTTAACCCCAGGGTGGAATAAACAGTCTGAGCCGATTTTAGCTTCTGTTCCAACGTAACAATTTGGCATTAGGGCAGTATTATCGCCAATTACAGCATTTTTTCCAACAAACACGTTTGCGCCAATTGAAACATTGTTACCTAATTTAGCAGAAGGGTCAACAACTGCTGTAGGATGGATTTCTCGTGGGGTCAAAGGTGCTTTATAAAAAACATTTAAAAGTTTCATAAAAGCAAGTCGAGGTCTTTCAACTTCAATTGTTGAAAT
The DNA here is from genome assembly GCA_934667125.1 of uncultured Candidatus Melainabacteria bacterium. Classification (GTDB taxonomy): domain Bacteria; phylum Cyanobacteriota; class Vampirovibrionia; order Gastranaerophilales; family Gastranaerophilaceae; genus RUG14156. The sequence continues at coordinate 601,181 of CAKULF010000001.1, forward strand.
ATTAGGAATATTAACTCCTAACGGAACTAAAACCGCTTTAGCGTTTGAACTTGCTAAGTTTTCAATTTCTTCTTCATTCATAGCAAGAGCTAAAGTGTTTTCATCAGCTAATTTCGGCGGAGCAACTTTAGTTATGGTTAAATCACTCACTTTTGTTAAGATACCGCCTACGATTTGGCTTAACTCTTCTAAGCTAAACTTTTTTTCACCTAAATTTTCACCCATTCGATACTCCCTTGTAAACTGGTATTATTAAGTTTATTTTATAACAAGAAAATAAAAAAAGCTAATTCTTAACAAAATTTTTATTTGTTTTGAAAAGTAAGCAACAAGGAACGAAAATAAAACATAATAAAGCAAAAATTGAAAATACATCAACATAGCTCAAAAGCCTTGCTTGAGCGAGCATTCCTTTATATAATAAACCGTTTGCTTTAATTGTTGCATTTATTTCAGGCAAAAACTTAGACCATTTTACAAGCATAGCACCCGATTTAACCACAAACGGCATATTATGAATTGATAAATTTTTAACCAAATAAACTTGATGAACCTGTGAAAGCGCAATAACTAAAGCGTTTGTTATTGAAATTGTAAAAGCTGTAATAACGCATTTTGAAAGGGAATGAAGCCCTGCTGCTATGGCTAATTTTTCGGGTTTTATCGTTGCAAGAGCCATTTTTGTAATCGGAATAAAAGCAAACATAATTCCTGCCCCTAATATAATATTAGGAATTGCAAAATATGCAAACGAAACTTGCATATTAAGCTGAGTAAACATAAATGTTGAAATTCCAAGCAAAATATAGCCAATACAAGCAATTATCCTGTTATCAATAATTTCGCAAAGTTTTGAAACAATAATCATAAATACTATGCAAGATAATGCTCTGCTTGATAGGCTAACCCCTGCTAATTGAGCGTTATAGCCCATTAAGCTTTGTAAAAATGATGGTATAGCAGATAAAGTCATGTAAGCTATGATATTAACTCCTGAACCCAATATTGTTCCGATTAAAAAATTCCAATCTTTAAAAACTCTAAAATCTGTAATTGAATTTTTATATTCCAATTCCCAAACAATGAAAAATATCATTGAAAATATTGCTATTCCGCTTGTCCAACATATCCAAGAACAATCAAACCAGCCATATTGAGCGCCTTTATCAAGAACTGTTTGCATTGGAAGAAGCCAAATAATTAAAGCGATAAAGCCCACTACATCAAACTTTCCAACCTTTAAGCCACTTTTGTTATTCATAACATTACAATGTATCATTACAACAGAAGCAACTATAACAGGAATATTAATTATAAAAATCCACTCCCAGCTTAAATGTTCAACCAAAACCCCACCCAAAGCAGGTCCAACAATAGCTGAAACCATCATTCCAAGCCCAAAAATACCCATTGCAACGGCTTGTTTTTCTTTTGGAAAAGTTTGCATTAAAATTGCTTGAGATAAAGGCATAAAAGGTCCTCCGCCTATGCCTTGAATAATTCTTCCTATAATTAATATGTTTAAATTTGGCGCAAGAAAACAAATAATTGAACCCAGCGCAAAAATAACAGAAATTACTTTTAAAAGTTTTCTTCTTGTAAATTTTATCTCAAGCCAACCCGATATAGGTAGCATTAAAGCATGGGCAATCATATAGCTTGTTATAACCCAATTGGCTTCGTCTCTAGTCGAGCCAAATTGACCCGCCATATATGGAATTGCAACGTTAACGGACGAAGTTGCCAACATTGAAAAAACCGTCGGAAGCATTACTGAGATTGTTATTAGCCACAACGGGATGTTTAATTTTTCATACAACGACTTAGTGCGCATAAATATATTTTATCATCAAAAAAAACAAGGAATAAAAAAAGGGGTTAAACATAGTTTAACCCACTTGTATTGCCATCACCAGTTAGATTTTCTTGTATACTATACTTATACTAAGCTCAATGCAATTGATGGAGCTTGATTTGCTTGTGCTAACAAAGAAGTTGATACTTGTTGAAGTATGTTAGCGCTTGTGTATTCTGAAGCTTCTTGAGCGATATCAGCATCTGTAATTACTGATTTAGCAGCAGATAAGTTTGTATATTGAGTTGTTAGAGTATCTAAAGCTGAATCAAGACGGTTTTGTGCTGAACCAACTAAAGATTTTCTTGAAGCGATATCAGAAATTGCTGTATCTAAATTCTTTAATGAAGCTGAGAATTTAGTTTGATTTTCTACTGCAGCTGATAATTTGAAATTGTTTTCAGTTGTAACATCTTGGAATTTTACTGATTTGAAGATTTCGCCTGCTGCTGTAATGATATCATTCGCTGAACCATTAGCACCAACTTGGAATACAGCGCCTTTGTCTTTTAAAGCGCCACCGAATAATTGTAAATCTGAATATTTAGCTGATTCACTTACACGGTCGATTTCAGCGATACGTTCATCAACTTCAGATTGCATAGCGTCTAGTTCGGTAGCTGAATAAGTACCATTGTGAGCTTGAAGAGTCAAATCACGGATACGAGTTAAGTTATCTTGAACTACACCTAAGTTACCTTCAGTTGTTGAAAGCATTGCGTTAGCACTTTGTACGTTATTTTGAGCAATTTTGTTACCGTTCAATTGAACGCCCATTTTTGCCGAAATAATTGTACCTGCTGCATCGTCTTTAGCGCTGTTGATTTTTAAACCAGTTGACATGCGTTGCATAGCATCTGATAATTTTGTTGTTGAAGACGATAAGCAATTTTGGATTTTAATTGAATCCACGTTTGTGTTAATAACTACTGACATATTAATACTCCTTTATTGTCAATCAGCTACCAAAAAAGACACATCCTATGCCTTATTGTTTCCTTGTAGCCATTCCTTATTACACATCTAGAATAGCGATTTTTAAGCTCACTTAGAATTACAAAAAGGTATAAGGTTTGTCATACTAAAGTTGGAAATTTGAATTATTTTTGTAATATACTAAATTAGTAAAAAGAAATTTGAGTTTGGAGGGAAAAATGAAAAATGTAGTAGTTGTTGGCGCTCAATTCGGAGATGAAGGAAAAGCAAAAATAACAGATTTATTAGCACAAGAAGCAGATTTTATAACTCGTTTTCAAGGGGGTTCTAATGCTGGTCACACCGTTGTTGTAAATAATAAAAAATATGCTTTTCATTTAATCCCATCCGGAATTTTATATGAAGATAAAGTTTGTATGGTTGGCGCAGGCTGCGTTATTAAGCCTGATGATTTTAAAAAGGAAATTGAAGATATAGTTTCTCAAGGTGTTTCAAGAGAACACTTTAAAAAATGCTTAAAAGTATCTCCACTAGCTCATATTACTATGAAATATCATATTGATATCGATGGATATTCTGAAAATAATTCAAAAAACAAAATTGGAACAACAAAAAAAGGAATAGGTCCAACTTATACAGATAAATATAATAGATGTGGTATCAGGGTTGAAGATTTATTCGACAAGGAAAATTTATCTAAAAAAATCGATATGATTTTGCCAAAGAAAAATAAGGAACTTGAATTTGTATATAATTTAAAACCATATACAAAAGAAGAAATAATGAAAGAATGCGAAGAATATAGAGAAATTTTTGCTCCTTATGTTGATTTTAATTGGCAAGAAAACTTATTAAATTATAAAAATAATAAAACCGTTCTTTTTGAGGGCGCTCAAGGGGTTATGCTTGATATTGATTATGGAACATATCCGTATGTAACAAGTTCTAACCCAATAGCAGGCGGTGCTGCTGTTGGCGCTTCAATGGGTCCAAAAGCAATAGATAGAGCAATTGGAGTATTTAAAGCATATATGACTCGTGTGGGCGAAGGGGCATTTATAACAGAACTTAACGACGAAACAGGCGAAAAAATCCGTCAAATCGGCGGAGAATTCGGTGTTACAACAGGAAGACCTCGTCGTTGCGGTTGGTTTGACGCTGTTAGCGCTAAATATGCTTGTCTTGTTGGGGGTTTAACTGAAGTTGCTCTAACAAAAGCCGATGTTCTTGATAGTTTTGATGAAATTAAAGTTGCAATAGCTTATAAAAATATTAAAACAGGCGAAACGACTACCCAATATCCGACAAATGTCTTTACTCATAAGGACTATGAACCAATTTATGAAGTTCATAAAGGTTGGAAAAGCGATATTACAAAATGCAAAACTTATGACGAGTTGCCTGAAAATTGTAAAAAATATTTAAAAAGATTAGAAGAATTATTAGGAATAAATATCACTATAATTAGCGTTGGACCTGATAGAGAGCAAACAATTTTTGCATAGGGCAAAAACGATATTAAGGATATATTAAATTTTGGACATTTTTTCAAAAATTCCAGTAAAATCAGAAAATAGTAAAAATATTTAAAACCACAAACTAGGAGGAAGCATTATGGCTGAAAAAATGACAAAAGAAAAAATTGTAAAACTGTGCGAAGAAAACAACGTTGGTTTTATCAGATTACAATTTTGTGACATCAACGGAACAATCAAGAACTTATCTTTGCCGATAAGTCAGTTGAATAAGGTTTTGAATAATGAAATAATGCTTGACGGTTCTTCTATTAAAGGTTTTAGAAGTATTGAAACATCTGATATGTATTTTTATCCTGATTTCGACACATTTGTTGTTCTGCCTTGGTGCGAAAGAGATGGAGAAAACATTGCTCGTTTAATTTGCGATGTTCATAACGCTGATGGAACACCATTTGAAGGTTGTCCTCGCTGCAATTTAAAAAGAATGTTAGCAAAAGCCGAAAAAATGGGCTACAAAATGAATGTCGGTCCTGAAGCTGAGTTTTTCATTTTTGAAATTGATGAAAACGGAAGAGCAACAACAATCACACACGATAAAGGCGGATATTATGACGCTGCGCCAACTGATATGGCAGAAGATATAAGACGTGATATCGTTACAACTCTTGAAGCTATGGATTTTGAAATTGAAGCAAGCCACCACGAAGTTGCAGACGGTCAACACGAAATCGATTTTAAATATGCAGACGCTTTGACTACTGCTGATAATATTATGACATTTAAGTATGCTGTTAAAAGCATAGCTAACGCTTATGGGGTTCATGCGACATTTATGCCAAAACCGATTTTTGGAATTAACGGGTCAGGCATGCACTGTAACTTATCATTATTTAAAGATGGTAAAAACCTATTCTACGCTCCTGATGAAGATTTTCAACTTTCAAAAGAAGCAATGTATTCAATTGGCGGCGTTTTAAAACATGTTAAAAACTTTACTGCTATTACAAATCCTATTGTAAATAGCTATAAAAGGCTTGTTCCAGGGTATGAAGCACCTGTATATTTAGCTTGGAGCTTGGCTAACCGTTCAGCTTTAATTAGAGTTCCTGCTAAACGTGGTGTTGCAACAAGAATTGAACTTCGTTCTCCAGATCCTTCTTGCAACCCATATCTTGCTTTAGCAACTATTTTAGGTGCTATTTTAGATGGTATTGAAAACAAAATTGAACCGCCTGTTCAAGTTGAAGAAAATATCTATGAAATGTCACCTCGTGAACTTAAAAAAGCTCATATCGATTCTCTTCCAGGGACATTAATTGACGCTGTTCGTCTATTAGAAAAAGATGACACAATTAAAGACGCTCTTGGCGAGCATATTTACAATGAATTTGTCGCAACAAAATATAGAGAATGGGACGGATATAGAACTCAAGTTACAAAATGGGAACTTGAAAAATATCTGAATAACTATTAATTAATAACCTAAATCCTCGAGAAATCGAGGATTTTTTATAACTATAATTCTTTTTTAAGTTCAAGAATTTTATTTATGGAATTATCAATATCTGAAAGTTTGATTTTTCCGCTTTTTAAATTCTTTTTAACAATTTTGTTGATTTTTCTATCGATATTTATATCTTTATAACCTAAATTATTAGAAAAAATCATCAAATTAACACCTGCATTAATCGAATTTACCACAATTTCTTCTAAATTATAATTCTTTCTAATTGCGCCCATATCATAATCATCAGACACAACAACACCATTATATCCAATCTCATTTATGAGTTTACCCTTAATTGTTTTAGCTGAAAGACTGGCTGGATAAGTATTATCAAAATCAGAATTAAAAATATGAGAAACCATAACGCAATTTAGCTTGTTAGCATTAATCAATTTATAATATGGCTCGAGTTCTTCCTTTTTAAATGTTGTTGTTGAATCGACAAAACCTTTGTGCGTATCGCCTGTTACACTTCCATGCCCTGGGAAGTGTTTTAGAGTTGTCATAATCTTATTTTTATTATGTTCATCAACAAAAATTTTTGAAGCTCTAATAACATCATTAGGATTTTTTGAATAAGCACGCTGCTTTTTAACTATAATAGATTTTTCATTTATCCCTAAATCAACAACAGGCGCAAAATTGCAATTTATTCCGACATCTTTTAAATTTTTCGCCATAGAAGAATATTCTTTTTTGATAAAATTTTCATCTTTTTTATTAATTTCAAAAGCTGAAAGATTATGAATAAAATCAATTCGCTCAACTTGCCCGCCCTCGTTATCAATCGAAACGATAGGAGTTAAGTTGTTTTTGGATTTAATTAAACTATTCATCTTAATTAAATCTTTTTTTGATTTAATATTCTTTTTAAATAAAATCACCCCTGAAATTTGGCTTTTTTCAACCTTTTTTAAAATTGAATTAAATTCTTTTGAATTGATATCATCCGTGTCATATCCAATAATTATCATTTGCCCGATTTTTTCATCTAAATTTAAAGCCAAACAAAAAGGCGCAAAAAACAACAATAGCAAAAGAATATAGATTATTTTTCTCATTTATCTTGCCACATTTTCCATTTTTCAAGAATTAAAAGTTTTTTTAGAGTTTGATTGTTAACTTGTCCGCCGATTAAGAAGATGATTGAAGAATAATATAGCCAAATCATCAATATAGCAAACGTTCCGATTGTTCCATAAACTTTGTTGTATGTTCCAAGAGCATTGACATATAATGAAAAGCCCCAAGAACCAATTAACCAAAAGATACAGAAGAATAATGCCCCTGGGATAACGCTTTTGCGCTTTTTACTGTAATCTCGAGCAGGAAGCACATAGTAATTTATTGATGATAATAAAAATAACATCAAAAACGCAACGGGCCAACGGGTAATCAACACCATATCTATAATTTCGTTTGGAAGAGCAAAATAAAAGCCCAAGAAATTCAAGATAACTTGACCCAAAACGATTAAATTTATTGCAATAAATAAGAAAAATGTGTTTACAAAAACCATCAAAATTGCAAGCAGACGGACTTTTATAAATGTTCTGTTTTCAACAACGTTATTAGCTCGATTTAACCCCTTAATAATTACTGCTATAGCGTTTGAAGTTAGAAATAATGTCACAAAAAAGCCCGTTATCGCCATCAATTTTCCGCTTTTAAAAATAACAACTTCGTTTAATACGCCGTTAATTAAATCAATAACCGATGGCGGAGCAATTGTCGACAATCCAAAAATGATTTTATTTACAAAAAAAGTTTTACCCAAAGAACCGAAAACTGCCATAATAAAAAGCATAAAAGGGAAAAGCCCAAGAGTAGTCATATATGCCATTTCGCCTGCGGCATTAGCAAAATCATCCCTTATAATACTTTCTATTAAATTTTGAGTATATTCTTTTAATAATTTTTTCATAAAATTAGAATTGTTTTTTAATTTCCGCCATGAGTTTTTCAGCTGCAACATTAATTGGAGCTTTAATTGTGCAGCCTGCTGCTCTAACATGCCCGCCACCTTTAAAAGCGTCTGTTATTTTTGTTGCGTCTATTTCTTTTGTCCTGATTGAAACTTTAACTCCGTTATCTGTTTCTTTTAAAACAAAAGCTACTTCAACATTGGATATTGAGCGCAAAGTTTCGCAAATTCCCTCTGTGTATTCGTCTTTTGCGCTATATTTTTCCATAATTTCTTTGGTTATTAATGTATAAGCTATTTTATCATTTAAACAAAATTGCGCATTAGAAATTAGTTCACTTTGAAACAAAATCAATTTTTTTGGTTTATTTGTATAGCATAAATCGGCTATTTTAGAGGTATTTATCCCGCTTTGAGCCAATTTTGAAGCTATTTTAAAAGTATGAGGTGTTGTTGATTCGTATTTAAAACAGCCCGTATCGGTTAATATAGCTGCATATAAGCCGACTGCCATATCGGAAGTTACTTGTATATCAAGTTTTTCAAATAAATCAAATAAAACTTCGCCTGTTGAAGATATTCCGCCTTTTATGTAGTTAATTTTGGCATAACCTTTATTAGATTTATGATGGTCGATTGCAATTGTATTTTTTGCTTTTTCAAAAATAACTCTAGCTTCATCAATCATTCTATCAATCGAAGCCACATCAACTGCTATAACAAGGTCATAGACATCATCTTTTGTATTTATATTTGAAAGATTGAAAGCATTGTTTATATTTGGCAAAAAAGTATAAGTTGTTGGAAAATTAAAATTATCCTTGATTTGAATTAAAATATCGGCTTTATCTTTAATATAGCTTTTTAAAGCGCAAGCTGAACCCAATGTGTCGCCATCAGGATTAACATGGGTGATAATTAAAATCTTGTTTGCTTCATTTATTGCTTTTAAAATTTCTTTTTCCATAAATAAAAAATACCATAAACCTAATTGATTTGCACTCTGCCCTCTAGCGCACGAGCAAGAGTAATCTCATCAACATATTCTAATTCTGAACCCATTGGAAGCCCAAAAGCAATTCTTGAAATTTTAATATTAAAAGGTTGGAGCAATTTATTCAAATATAAAGCGGTTGCTTCGCCTTCTACAGAAGGGTTTAGCGCCAAAATCACTTCTTTAACATCGTTATTTGTAACTCTGTATAATAATTCTTTAATTCTAATATCATTTACCCCAATCCCGTCAATTGGCGAGATTAAGCCTTGAAGAACATGATATAAGCCATTATATTCATTTGTTTTTTCAATCGCCATTAAATCCTTGCTTTCAGCCACAACACAGATTGTTTGCCTGTTTCTTGTTGTGTCTTTGCAAATTTCGCAAGGCGAAGAGCAAGAAATATTAAAGCATGTTTCGCAATATGTTATTTGAGTTTTGGCATCTAATAATGCTTGAGCGAATTTTTGAACCTCATCCAACGGCATTTTTATTGTATGCAAAGCTAAACGAGTAGCTGTTTTAGGTCCAATCGAGGGCAATTTTTGAAAACACTCTATTAATTTTGCTAAAGGTTTTGTATATTCCATAATAATTATTATAAATCAAACTTAACTATTTTGTTTGTGTTTTGTTCGGTTACATATAATCTATCATGAAGCGAGTCATATATTAAGCAATATGGTTTTTGAACATCTGCAAACACACTTATAGCGCCAGCGGAAGTGATTTTCAAAATATTATTAGCATTATAATTTGCAACATAAATGTTATTATTCTTATCAACCGCTAAACCAATAGGACCTTTGATATTGGATGATTTTGCAAAAGCTGATTTTTGACCGATTGTTGATAATTTATAAATTGTATCTTGGCTAAAACTTGCGCTATAGATATTTCCTTTTGTATCAACCGCAACGCCTGATGGAGCTTCAACTTCAATTATATTAACTCCTTTGGTTTTGCCTGACGTATCAACAAGATTTTTATGTTCTTTAATCAAATTTTCAAGAGCAAGTTCTTTATGTCTTTTATCAATTTTTGCTAATAATAATTTAGCAGATTCATACTGCGGCGCAGTTGATGGGATTTTCTTTAAATAGTTTGCTGAACTTGTTAAATAACCTCTTTTGTATTGAATTTTACCGATATTATATAAAGATTCGGTATCTTCGGGTTTAATTTTAACAACATGTGATAAAGCGTCATAAGTTTCTTCATCTTTATTTAAAGACATTAAAATTTGAGCTAAATTATAATAAGCTTCATAAAATTCAGGATTAGCCTCGGTTGCTTTTTTAAATAAACGGATTGATTCTTCTGTGTTATCTTGTTTATAAAAATCAAGCGCTTCATTGTAATAATTAACTGCAACATCAATATTATCGGCATAAACTCCTGATGTTATTGATGTCATTAAAATAAAAAATGAAATTATAAAAAACTTTTTCATGCTATCATTATAACAAAAGTAATTAAAACTACAATAGTTTTTAAAAAGGAATAATAAATTGATTATTTTAGGTTTGGAATCAAGCTGTGACGAAACGGCTTGCGCTATAGTTAAAGATGGGCGAGAAGTCTTAAGCAATGTTGTATCAAGCCAAATAAAAATCCATGAAAAATTTGGCGGAGTAGTTCCCGAAGTTGCAGCAAGAGAACATCTTAACTCTATAAATTTTGTTATAAAAGAAGCTTACGCTCAAGCTAATATTTCTCCCAATGAAATTGACGCCTTTGCTTCAACGGTTGGACCTGGGCTTGTTGGATGTTTGCTTGTCGGAATGAATGCGGCTAAAACATTATCTTTAATTTATGATAAACCATATTTAGGGGTAAATCACCTTAATGCGCATGTTTGCGCTAATTTTATTAATTCGCCCCTAAAACCGCCATTTATTTGTTTATTGGTTTCAGGCGGACACAGCCAAGTTATTTATGTTGAAAAATATGATAAACAAACGATTTTAGCCCAAACAATAGATGACGCTGTGGGTGAAGTTTATGATAAAGTTGCAAGATTATGCTCAATTCCATACCCAGGGGGAATTTTATTGGATAAAATGGCTCCGAGTGGAAATCCTAATCGCTTTATTTTCCCTGAAGCAAGGGTTAAAGAAGATGAATTTTCTTTTTCAGGCTTGAAAACAGCGGTTTTAAGAGAAGTTAAGAAATTTAATAAAGATAATTTGCCAAAAGAAGATATAGCAGCAAGTTTCCAATATCGAATTGCCGACACTTTAATTAAAAAAACAAAACATTTTGCAGACAAATTAAATTGCAAAACAATAGCGCTCGCAGGCGGAGTTGCAGCTAATTCCGAGCTTAGAAAAAGATTAAACGAACTAAGTTCAATAGGATATTTAACTTATGCACCCGAACTTAAATATTGCACGGATAATGCTTCCATGGTTGCTTCTGCGGCATATTTTAACCCGATTAAAACAAAAGACTCGCTTCTTTTGGAAGTATTTTCAAGAGAATAAAAAAGCTCCTTTTGGAGCTTTTTTAATATTTATTTTACATAGAATGTTTCAACAATATCAGTTAATTCAATAGATTTAGATTCATCTGCTACCCATTTTGAATCAACTTTTTTAGCAGGTTTAATTTTGCCGTCTGAAACGATAAATGTTTCGCCTGTATCACAATAGTCGCCTTTTTTGTTGATAGCGCCGCCACCATGGGCATTTGCTGTGGTTTTGGTTGTATATTTATAACGACCTAAAATTGTGCCATCTGCTAAAGGAGAGATTTCTGAAGTTTCGCTTTTTAAATTAATACCCTTAGTGAATATTTTTTTAGTTTCAAAATCCCTATTATTAGCGGTTTTATCGCCTTTTATTCCGTTATTTGTAATTAATTGAATAACTTTTGAGCCTTTATTGTCATATCTGAATATCGGCCACATTGTATCAGCCATTTCATTATTATATTTATATATATCAAGAGCGGCTTCTAATATGGTTTTGCCTTTATATTCGCCTTCTGTTAATCTGGTTTCATTATATTTTTTAAAGTTTGCAATATTTGTATCGTCAAACCAAATACCATAGATATTTTCCCACTCTTTTGGAGTTTTTTTATGGATTTCGCCTGAAGATATTAATTCTTCAATTTCCTTAATTACATTTTTATCTTTTCTGGCAAGTGCCATAAGTTGATATTCTAAATTACCTTTATCAACATCTTTAAAATCAAGACTTTTTTCTGTACTTATTATTTCCAAGGATTCTGAAAAACCATCCTTAAGAGCGCTAAGACCTGCTTTTTGTGGCAGTGCGGTTGTAGCTGTCATTTCATTATAGTAAGCATTATATCTTGGGTCGGTTTTCAATGCAGTTAGGATTTTACCCCTGTTTCCGCCATATTGGTTAGCAGTTTCAGTTTCATATCCTGTTTGCATAAATTCCATGCCGTTAAACATAGTCGGAAGTCCGGGGATAGCGCACATAACTTTCCATAACATAGTTTGAGCTTTTGTAGCTTTTTCCATCATTGTGCTTAAGAAATCCAAAACTTCGTTTTCATCTGTTATTCCTGCTCTTTTGAACATATCAGGAACAGAAATTTCATAAGCGGTTTTACCAAAAGCAAGCGCTCTATTATAGTTATATTTATCAGGTTCAGCCTCTGTTGCACCATTTGCTAAATTTCTTAAAACTTCTTTTAATTTTTTAGCTTTATCATTGTTTCCGTACACATCTTCAATTGTGTTATACATCATATCGGCTACAGCAAGGGCTTTTGGGTTAATTCTATCATAATCCGTTCTTCCTGTTATTTTTTTAGCTAAAGAATAATTTGCTTTATCGACCGAATCAGACAAGAACAAGCTGCAATCGAGAGGAATACAGTGTGCAACCCTAGGTTTATCGTGGTTTTCAACGAATGTATGAGATAACATTGCAACGTTTGGTTGATTTATCGCAATAAAATTATCTTGAATATTTTCTTTTAAGGTTTTAACTTTTCCGTTATCTTTGCCAACATCACCTTTTGATTCAGGCGAAATTCCAAACAATAATGAAATGTGATTAAACGCTTTTTCATAGTTTGAATTTGTTGTAGCGCCACTTCTTGCTAACATTTTTTGTGGCAGAACAATCGGAGCTTCCCTGTATGATGGTACGTTGTTGCCATATAAAGCTTTGTTTGCCTTTGTTATAGTCGGATCAAAAGTATCTTTTTCCGTGTATTCATTTTTATTATAGTAATCCCAAGTGTTTGTCAATTCATTAATAATCAGAGCAGATGGGTTATCTTTTTTAATATTTGCAATAAATTGAGTCCAAAATCTTGTTATATCTGAATAAACTTGTTTTGCTTCTTTTGTATAAGCTTCAACAGAATCTAAATCGCCAATATCACGAGCAGCGTCAAATCTCCAGTTTAGACCGGCTTTGCCTTGAGTGATGATTGAATCAGCTTGCTTAAAGTCTTCAAGCGTAACATTTTTCAACTCTTCACGCATTTTATTAGCTATTTGAACATCAGGTTTTCTTAAGCCGTTTTGAATTTTTCTTACAACATTTTTTCTTTCAATTTCAGCGTTTCTGTCGTTTGCGCCTAAAGTTCTAAGGTTAACTTGTTTTAATTTTGCTAAATCAACTTCGCCATTTAATCCAACAGCGTCAGGCTTCATGGCTTTTATCATCATATTGGAAATGATTTCCATAGCATAAGCTTTAGTTGCATACACCAAATATTCTTCATTTCCTATATATTCAGCAGGAACAGCTCTTTTAATTGCGTCTTTAACCGCTGATGTTACTTTTTCCAAGGTAGAAGAGTCGAACAATTCTTGATTGAATTTTGCTTCAGCAAATACTGCCGATAATTCAGGATCGGTTTGAATTGATTGCAATGGGAAGTTTTTAACATAATCTTCCACTTGTTTATTTTGTTCTAAAACAGGATATGTTGTACCTTGTGGCGGATTTTTAACTACTTCATAAGAAACGCCGTTCTTTTCAGCCACTTCAGCCCTTATCTTATCAGACATTTGAGCTGTTTTTAATAATAAATTGCTTTTTGTTCTTTCAGTCCAATACGTTGCAATGCCCCAAAGATAATTTTTAACTTCGGGATTATCAGTATTGAATTTAATCATATCTCTGTTACCAGCCCAAAAAGTTGCATTAGCAGCAGTTGCACGGTCTGTTAGAGAATAATTTTGAAATCTGAAAAAGTTGCCTTTATATTCTTTATCTATATCACTGCAAAGTTTATGTGAATTTTTGCCAAAGAATTTAAGTTTTTCTAAATCAGCAGGGTTAGTTGGGTCTAATTGGAACTTAACTTGATAAACAGAATCATCATTATACGCTATTTCATAAATATCGCTAGGCGCTTTGTCATAGGCTTCAATTGTATGTTGAGTATCTTTTAAAACACCATCAGACACCAATCTTTTATCATAAAGTTGATAATATGTCGGTTGATTTTTATCGTAACCATCTTGATATGGTGAATTTGTTATTTTTACACCAAGGTTTTTATAAACGTCAGGATTATCCACTTGTTTATCAGGAAACATACCTATTTCAATGTCATGAGTAGGATCCATTCTAAACCAAGAGCGGAAAGGTGAATTAGAATGAGTTAAAACATGTTGAAACAATGGAGATTGCAAACCTTGCGAAGTAAAAGCGCCATCTGCCACATAGCCCATGCCTTTTTTAAATAATTCAAAGTTTAAATCATCAAAAGCTTGTATATCGTTGCTTTGATATAGATTTGTAGGCCAATATTTATGGGAAGAAAGAGAATCTGCCCCGATATCAGGGTTTGTCATAATATATTCATATTGGTCTAAATCGCCTGCTTTAAGCATTTTTAAAACGTTAGCCAATGAGCCGCCAAAAGTGTTAAAATGAGTTCTTTGCGGATTTTGCATAAGATTTAATTTATCATCAAGCGTAACTGAATCATAAAACATGTGATACATACTGCCCATTTTTGGCGTTGCACCATAGTTTTTGCCTATTTCAATAAAGTTAGCTTGATTTTGCGTTCCATCGATAGGAATTTTTTTAGCATTATCCAATTCATAACGAGTTGCGCCCGTTTTTCTGTCTACAACCTTGTATCTATAAGCAAAAGCGCCGCTTGAAATTTTATCTTGTTTAACTTCAAAAACACCTGAAATAGGGTCGAATTTATAGCCTTTTCTTGATAATAAGGATTCTTTCGGCCAAACATATTCATCTAAATCTTGATCCAAGGCTAAAGGCGCAAATTCAAGATAAACATCTTCACTTGATTTATGAGGTGGAGCGTAAAACTTAAATGTTTTTTCGTTTTTCGCATTAATTTCACCTTTCAAACCTTGAAAAGTAAGATTATTTTTATTATTTTGAATATTTCTAACTTTAAAATCCATTTTTTCTAACCCTTTTATTTATATTTTTCCCGAAAAATGTTTTTTCTAACTATTTCACAAATTTTTGTTGTAAAACATTTTCATTTTTGGATAATTTTTCTATATCAGCGTCATCAATTTCAAACACACAAGCACGAGATGGAGCTAATTCAACTGTCACTGTTCCGTTTTTGTTGTTTTGGAATTTAGCTTCACCACTATATTGTGGCATTAAGTTTTGAAATCTTTGTTCAGGTTTTAACCCAGGGATTTCAATTGTTCCGCCAACAGGAAGATTTACATTTCGATTACCGATAAATAACAATGTTTTTCCATCTTTATGTCTTGCAAAAGAAATAATTTCAGGATTATTTGTAGGCAACATTATAAATGAACCTTTTGTAATAACATCTTGAGCGTTATCCATCAATAATCTTGTTTTTGAATTTTTATTTACTTCATTATAGTTATTATCTCTTAAAGAAAACGCCGTCTTGATTGTTTCAGCTATTTCAGGGTTTTTGCCCCCCGGTTTTCTTGATTTATTGAATATATCCATTCTTCCTGTGTGAACAGTGCATTCGTGGTTATCTGTTTCAGTGTTTTTAACTAAAGCATGGTCATAAGGGAAGATGTAATAGTCGCCAGTTTGAACACCATCTGTTATGTATGGATTAACTTGAGGCAACATACTTTGAAGAATTGAAGTAAATTGAACCCAAGGAGCGCCGCCATATAGCATTGGAGATTGGTCATCATGGGTTGCAAATGAACCGATTAAAGATTTTGCACCATATCTTGAGCCGATTTCGTTGTTCATATCGATATTTTCTTTAACATAATCATATAATTGGTCGTTTGTTGTCCAATCTTTGAAAATATGATATTGACCATAGTAGGTGTCAAAACCAACTTCAAGAAGCTCTTGCGGTCTATCATAAGGCATATTTAATTGTGGTGAAGCGTCTTCGTGGGTATATGTTTCAGCTAACCAACCGAAATTAGAATCCAACGTTCTTGAATATGGAATAATAACGTTCCAAAATTCAACCGGTTTAGCTCTTCCAACATCGGCTCTGATACCGTCCACACCAAGCTCTGTACAAGATTTAACATAGTGTTTGTGCATATCAAGTACAGGTTCGTTTAAAACACGATTTTGTTCATCTGAAAATGGAGCTAACATTCTGATATCTTGCCAACCGCCAGGGGTTTTTTCTTTGCCTGTAGCGTCTTTTGCCATCATTTCAGGATGACGTTTTGCAAAATCAACACTAGCACAAGAAGGCAAGTCTAACATTACTTTAATATTTCTTTTGTGGGCTTCTTCGTTGAAATATTTAAACTCGGCTTGAGCTAATTTTCTATCGTTTTTATCCCATTTTACAATGTCTTGACCTGTTAATTCTTTATAAATTTCAGAAATTCTTTTCTTGGCAGCACCTTTAGGGTTAACATCAACAAGTTCAGGGTCAATTGCTAAGCTTCCATCTTCCCAAACAAATTCATCAGGAGCATATAATGAACCTGCTGTTCCCATAGCGTGGGTTTTTCCGGTTGGATGAATTGGAAGCATGTGGAAAGTATTAAACCCTAGGTCTTTAATTTCGTCTAATCTATCAACAGCGTTGACAAAAGTTCCTGATTCTTCATTTCCTTGGATTAATTCATTTCCGTCTAAATCCTTGGCATTCATTATTCTTGGGATGATTGCCAAGATATTTGCTTTATTTGATGTTAATAATTCTCTTAAATTATTTTGATAATTTTCAACAGAATTTGCGCCATTTACAGCGTTTACTGCGCTAACGGGCAAAATTTGTCTATGATTTGCAAGCAAAAATTGTCTTAATATAGGGCTCATTGGTCCAAAATCTTGATTTTGAACATTATTTTGAACTACAGGAGCTGGATTTTGCTCTACAGAAGCGTTTAATGGTATTCTTTTTGGTTGAATCGGTTGAATTAAATTATTATATTCCATTATTTAACTTCTCCTTTTTTGTTTTCAGGAAACTCCTTGTCGATTTTTCCGAAGAAAAATTGGCTGATTAAAGTTACCGCAATTAAAACGCCTGCGCCGATAAATGCAACTTTTGCCCAAGCTTTATTTTCGCTTAATCTTGTAACATATTCTTTTAATCTTGAAGATAAATCAACTGCTTTAACAGATGTTTCTTTCGGATTTGAGTTACACATTTTAGTTTTTGCGGTTAAATTCTTCAAATCACCCACAACGTGTGAAATTGTATCGGATAATTCTTTATCATCATTTGTAAAGTCTTTAATTGCGTCTTCGTTAAACAAGATATTTTGCAAATTAGCAACCATATCTTTATTTCTATTGTTAAATGTAATTTTTCCGTGAGTTAGGGAAATGTTACCGTTATATAATTCATTTCTGATTGTTTGAATATCTTCAGCAGACAAATTAAATTTATCTAATGAACCATCTTTTAATCTTCCTTCAAAATTAGCACATAACAACGATCTTACTTTTGTTGCTGTTATATTTTCGGTTTCGATATGTAAGAAGCTTCTAATTTGGTCGATTATTGTAACTTTTGATTCCTTTGTTCCAAATAGTGCTTCTGCTAATTCAGCGTGTGCGCCCTCGCCAACGTTTATATCTTTAATTTTATCAACGTTTTGAGCTAATTTTTCAACACAGCTGTTTTTGTCTGAAGCAGGTATGAAATCATCTGCTAGTAAGCTTTTTAAGAAGTTTTTATATTCTTCTGTAACAACTCCGTCTTTCATTCTTTCAGGAGTGGCTGAGCTAAAGATTGAGCTTAATATTTCAACATATTTGCCATCAGTAGTATTAACGCCATTCAAGTATGTTAAAGGTGATTTTGTTGAGAAAAATTCTTTAACTCTTTGAGCGTAAGTTGCGCCATTTTTATCTGCGAACGGATTTAAAAGTTGAAGTTTAGATTTGAAACTTTGAACTTTTTGTCCATCGGGAGCTGTGAAATTATCAAGTTTAGAAAATAAAGTATTTAAAGTTTCGTTATATTCTTTTGTATAAATTGATTCTTCTCTATGACCTGCAACAGGATTAACTAGATTTAAGTATGCCTTTAAGCGGCCTCTTAAAGTAGTTACAGTGTGTTCGTTGAAATCAAGAACACCTTGTTCAAAAGCTTTCATATCAATAGGTGAAGATTGTTTTAACATAGTTTCTACATCAATATTTCCACCAACAATTCTTTTTAAATCACGAGAAGTTAAAGATTGTCCTTGTTTTTTGATTTGAGCAGCTATTGCGCTAAATTCTTCTTCCGTAAAGCTTTCAGGAGTGCCATCAAGTCCTTCCCAAGTTGCAGCTTTGATTTTTTCCAATAAAGCGTCTGTATCAATTCCTTTTTTCTTGAATGATTGAGCGAATTCTTTTAATTTATCAACAAAGCCGTCTCTAACAACATCAGTGTTTTCAGGATGTTGCGCAGCTTCTTTCATTACGTCAACCGGCGCAATATCGTCGATATTTCTGAACATATCTTTTCTTGCAGCTTTAAATTCGCCGTTTTCAAATTTGAATTCAGGAGCATCTAATTGCAACATTTTTGCTAACGTTTTATAGAAATCTTCTTCTGCCATTTCGCCTTTATTAAACGTATCAAATAAAGTTTTGATAGAATTTTGGTTTCTAATATCAATATCAATCTTGTTATTTAAGTAGTTTTCAAGCTTATCAGAATCAGATATAATAGCGTTTGCTTTGTTAAATCCGTTTTTAATAACTGCGTCTTTAATTTTTGGAGTTACGGCATTTCCGATAATTGAAGTAAATAATGGAGTTGCAAAACCTGCTGTAGCCATCCAAAGAGCTCTGTTTTGAAGAGCGGTTTTATCTTCTTTTCTGATTATTTTTTCTCTGCCGTTTTCGCTATAATAATCAATTCCTGCTCTTTTAGCGTCACGAGCAAGTTCAGCTTCATCTACAGCATCCCAAACTTTAAATTGATTATCAAGATGGAAGTCTTTTTTATCGCCTTGAGCGCTTATATATCTTCTATCAATAGGAAAACCATGAACAATTCTTGCTGGAAGATTGATAAATAGTTTTGGCCATAATGACATAACAGCCAAGAATGAACCGCCGCCAACAAATTTCATAATAGCGTCAGTTTTTGTTTTAGCGCCGCTTGCAAGATAAGCTGCAATCAACAATACGCTTGCTTTTAAGCCTATGTCATTTATTCTTCCTAAGCTATTGTCACGAAGTTGACCTGTTTTAACTGCTTTGAAAAAGTTTTTACAATCAGCAGCATCATCTTGAATATTGTGAAGAAGATGAGTTACAGGACCTTCTTTGATTAATTTAGCTTTTGCTTCGTTAGGTTTAACGTCGTTTGCGTGCAATTTAAAATTTTCATACATTTTTTCGTGAAATTCATTTTTCTTATGAAAATCACCGCTTGTAGAGCTAATTCTTGATTGTAACATTGGGCTTATCATTGTCATTATTGCACCTCGAATTCTTTTTTGGTGTCAATCTTGGATTTCATCGTGTCATCTTTCTTTTTAAATGCGATAACAGGAATTAACCAAGTTAAAAGCATAGAGGCTAAAGTACCGACTGCTAATGCTTTTCCGAAATTTTTTGTTAAAGCGTTTCTTGAATTTCCTTGCCATAATTGTTTGCAAGAATTTTTAAACGCAATTGTGATATTTGCAATGTTGCTTCCAAGGGTTTTGAAGTTAACAAATGGAAGATTTAATTTTGGATTGAAGTTGAATACTTTGCTTAATGATAAATTTGCAAAACCTTTTTGAGAACCTATCGCAACACCAAGAGCCGCAGGAACGTAGCCTAGAATATTTTCAAGGGCTGTTGCTCTTGTTTTAACTTCTCTTGCTTTTTGGTCCGTAAGTTGTCCTGCTGAGGCTAATTTTTCTTTATAGCCTAATTTTTTTGCAATTTTATCGGAATGATAGTTTTTGTCGTTGTGGTTAAGGTCGCCATCAGCTTCTTTTAAGTCTATTCTGGGGAATTCAACTGAGCCATATACTTCAGGATATTGCCATCTAACAACGCCGTTTCTGCCATTTTCAGGAATTTCGTCAACTTTTTTAATATATCTTTCATCTAAATTAACATTTGTTGAAGCATTGATTAATGCTCTTGTAATTCTTTTTGAAAATCTTTTGCAAAGTCCATATAATACTGCTCCTGCTGCTGTTGAGGTCATTGCTTGACCAATAAATTTAGCAGAATTAGCATTTGCTTTGCCTTTTCCAAAACCGTAGCATGCTATCATTGTTGCCGTCCCAACAAGATAAGGAACCATGCCCAATGATAAAAATTCGTGAAAATCACTGTTTTTAGAGCCTGCAAAGGCTTTTGGAAAATATGTAAAGATATCACTGTTTAAGTGATGCAAATCTGTTCTAAGCACCGTTAAAGGAGTTTGCTTAATAAGGTGAGATTCCTCTTTATTGTGCTTTTCAACCCTCATAGGTTTGGATGAAAAATATCCGGTATCTGAAAAATTATCATAATTTACAACTTGTTGCATTTTTACCCCAAAACAACTTACATGTATATAAACAACTCTAAATTAGAAATTTTGCCTTTTATACAATAAACTTCTTAACATATTTTAATATTCCCAACAACTGTAAAACGTACACCTAATCAACTTTTTAGAGTTCTGACAATATTTTAAATCAACACAGTCTTTGAAATTTATTCCTATTGCAAATATTAGTGTAAAACAATACAATAATAATATGACACAAGGCTTCTTTCAATTTAATAATTCTATTATAAACAAAATATTAAATTTTACCAACTCTACTTTTGATTTACTATTTTTATCGGGTCAAAAAGGAAGCGCCAAAAGCGAAACCATCGCAAAAGTTCTTCCGGAATTAGATAGCAATACTCTTGTTTTTCAGCACTTTTGCTTTGAAAACACAACAATAAATGACTTCATTTTAAATTTTTATGACGCTTTAAGAAATTTTTCTCTTGCTCAAAAAATTTCTTTAAAAAAGTTTACAACAAACAATCTTGAAGATAAGGTTTGTCATTATTTCAAAACCATAAATCAGGAGTGTTTGGTTGTTGTCGAAAATTTTGAATGCGTTGAAAGCAATATCGAAATAATCAATTTTTTATCTCATCTTGCGACTTACGAAAATGTTAAAATAATTATTTTAACAAGAAATGAAAAGAAAAATCTTTTTAAATTCAAACAAATTAAGGTTCAAGAGCTTTCAATCGGACAAATTTCAAAAGAAGAATTTCAAGAAAAATTAACGGTTTTAGCTAAACCCTTTGATGATGATTTTAAAGAAAAATTTTATAATCTCACAGGCGGAATTGAACTTTATCTTAAAATGAGCGTGAAA
The DNA here is from genome assembly GCA_934667125.1 of uncultured Candidatus Melainabacteria bacterium. Classification (GTDB taxonomy): domain Bacteria; phylum Cyanobacteriota; class Vampirovibrionia; order Gastranaerophilales; family Gastranaerophilaceae; genus RUG14156. Next base: position 622,605 of record CAKULF010000001.1, read on the forward strand.
TTCTGTTCTACAACCGGAATTGAGCTTAATGATTTAGTTGATGAATATGATAGAAAAATTGTAATAAATTATATGAGTTTTGAAGAATTTCTTGTTTCAAAATTCATTTCGCTCATTTCAAGACTACACTTGCCTTTATTTAGGCTTTTATGCTTAATAGCACACCCCGTCAGCAAAGATTTTATCTCAACTTATGAACTTGCAAACGTTGAATATGTCGGCTATTTAGCCAAAAACTACCTTGTTTCATTTTTTAGAGATGAATTTTATGTAAAAGATTATTTTAAAAATCATGTTTTGAAAACTTTTTCAATCCAAGAAAAAATTTCAAACTATAAAACTTTAACTCAAATATATGAGCTTGAACTTACAAAAAGCCCGAAAGACAGGCTATTAAGGCTTTCTCGTGAAACAATAAGAAAAGAAATAGAAAGATTTAACAGTCTGACTCCAACAATTAATGCCTCTAAATCCAACTCCATGCCTTATTTGGGGCTTGGTTCTTGGAAAGATGATAAAGCCAAAGAAAAATCGAAACTGGCAGAAAAACTTGAAAAAATAAAAGAAAAAAGAAAATTATTAGCCTCAAAACAAACAAGAACAGTAGAAGACGACAGGCAAATCAGGCTAATTCAAGAAGAAAAAGATAAAGAAAGACAATTTATCATTTCCTTAATTAATAATGCCAGAAATTTGATTAAAGAATATAAATATAATGATTCGATTTCGGAACTCTTAAGAGCTCAAAACACAGACACTGACAAGGAATTTGCTATTGAGATTTTAATGCTTTTAGCAAAAAATTATGAACAATTAAATAATGTTCAAACCTCTCAAAAATGTTATTTAGAAGCCTTGAAATTGAGCGTTGAAAACAAAGATTCAAGAAAATTTGAAATAGAATTTTTAATTGCTCAAACCAACAAAAAATTGTTTAAAATTAATGTTGCAAGAACCCAATTCGAGCAAATAGCCTATAATTCCAACGCTCCGATTAATTATCAAGCAAAAGCATTTATTGAACTTGGCGAAATAAACGAATCAAATTCAAACATAAAAGACGCCATTAAACAATATGAAAGAGCGTTGAATATTGTTATTGGAAAAAACAAAGAATTAGCTTGCAGTGCCTATTACAGGCTTGCAGTTTTATATGATGAAAACCAAGATTATCAAAACGCAATAAAATATTATCAAAAAAATTATTTAACAAGTTCAGAATTAAAAGAAAACAAATATTACTCAATTTCGCTTAATAATTTGGCTCAAATATATTCTGAAATGTCTAAATACAAAGAAGCGAGCGACTTTTTAAAGCTTGCACTGCAATTTGATAGCGAAAACAACAATCTTGAAGATATGTATTTTTCACAAAAAGAACTTGCAAAACTATATACAACGCTCGACAAAACTAGCGCTATAGGCTATTTTAAGCAAGCTCTTGATACAGCAAAAAAACTAAAAGATTCATTTAAAGAAGCTTTAATTTATTTTGAAGTCGGCGAATTTTACTATGACAAACAAGAGGATGAAAAGGCGCTTATAAGCTTTTTAAACGCCAAAAATGTCTTAAAAAATTCAAACGACACACAAAATACTCAAAGAATTATTTCAAGAATAAAAGATATTAAAATGCGCTTAAATAGCGTGATATTCAAGGTTATAACGGAAAAATATGATAAATAATGAAATTTTAAAAAACGAACTTAATTTAGTTCTATCAAACGAAATTCAAAACAAGCTGAAACTTTGGCAAGAAGCATTTATTAACTATAATTCTCATACAAATTTAATGAGCAAAAACGATATAGAAGTTCTTTTTGAAAAACATGTTTTTGACTCACTTGCTATTTATAAATGGAAAAATTTCCTAAACCACAAAACCCTGCTTGATGTCGGCTGTGGGGGTGGATTTCCAAGCGTTATTTTAGCAATTTGTTTTCCCGATATTAAAGTCATTGCAAATGATTCAAGAATTAAAAAAATCGGCTTTATTAAAGAAATTAAAGAAAAATTGAACCTTAAAAATCTTGAAATTTTATATTCAAGAATTGAAGAAGCGCCAAGCCTAAATGTTGACTTAATTGTTTCAAGAGCAGTGGGCAAAATGCTTGATGTGTATGATTTATCCAAAAAACATCTTAAAAAAGACGGCGATTTTTTAATCTATAAATCAAAATTATCAAACCAAGATATTGAACAATTTAAGAAAAAATACAAAAAAGCAAAATTTGAAATTATTGAATATAAGCTTCCTTTGAAAGAAAATTACGAAAGAAATTTAATCATTTTGCATAACTCAAATTGCTAATAAAATCTGTTCTATCGGGCAATTTAAAAAAATTAAAAACGAGCATAATATAAATATCCCTTTAAAGTCTGGAGGTGTATTATGTTTACTAGCTATATGAAAACCCTGCTAAATAAGATAAATCGCCTTGATAAAAAAGCTACAAATCCGTTTTTAAAAGGCGAATTTGACCCACACAAACGCTTGATGGAACAAACTTATATTTGGGTTGAAAAACAAAAGGATGAAAAAGAAGAAAATTGTTTTTAAACAAATGTTAACTACCACACAACTCTTTCCTGCTTGTCATTGTTTCGTGGCAGTCTTGCG
>CAKULF010000002.1 GCA_934667125.1 uncultured Candidatus Melainabacteria bacterium
TTGTTAAAGTACAAGATGGCTTTTTGCGAAAGTATGCAATCGAGCATGATGTGCCTATGATTGTGTTTGGAAAGTAGCACAGAAATACTATAAAATATATGTTTCTTAAACTTTTCCAGTTAGAGAATCTATCTTATTTCTATAAAAATCAGTATTAATATTTAATTTTTTGCCTATTTCAACAAGTTCAAGGAACAATTGTCTAGCGTCCGCTGGATTTTTTTCCAATATATCTTTGCTTAATTCATCAAAATCATCGCAAAACATATCATAGAAAACGTTTTGGGCATAATGAATATTAATTTTTACATCCAAAATTTCAAGCAAATTGAAAAATGCAAGAAGTTCTTGAGTGTTTTTAGAATTGATTTTTTCTTGTAAATTATTCAATAATTCATTTAATTTTTCAGATAAAATCTCGCAAGTTTCAGGATTTGTTAATTTAATTTTGAATTTATCCGTCAATTGCTTAATTTTAGTCAGTTTTTTGACTTTTGTTTTGTCAAAGCAATTTTCAAGACTTGATAATTCTTTATCCAAATTTGACAATAAAGTATATTTAGCACAAACCCTAAATCCCTCCGGAATATCCATACCGAGGTCGTTTAAGTTGCTTATTGGAGTTAAAAGATTATCATACATTTTGTTGTACGTTTTTGAAACTTCTTTTAATTTTGAAGTAATCAGATGTTCAAGAATTTTCTTTCTTCTATCAATCGGCACATCCTTTAAGCTATAGTGTTTTTTGCCATAATATATTCCGATTGTTCTTATTGTTTCATCAAGATTTGTGCCTTTAAATGCCTTTAAAATTTCTTTCTTTTCAAAAGAAAAATCTTCTAAACAGCTATACTCCTTGACATAGCAATAAAATTCGCACTCTTCATTTTGAATTAAAACATAAGATAATTCTTTCTTTTCAAGAGTAATTTTTGAAGCCATATCAAGCTTTGCAAAGCAAATTAAGTTATTATCTTTTTTGAATTTTTTATAGTTGCTTTTTTTGATGTCATAGCAATATAAATTATAGATTTTGTCATCTTTTTCGCTTTCGGGGCTGAAAGAATTTTCAATTGCAAATTCCGCCGCTACTTTTTCAGGCGAAATCACGGCGCTTTTTACAAAATTATTAAAGATATCTTTTCCGTTACCAAATTCAACGATGTTACTTTTTGCTTTTTGAAGAATTGATAGGAACGGTTTTTCATAATTTGTTTTTGAAAAATCTTTTGCAAGTTCCATCGCTCTAAGGGCATATTTTAATATTTGAGTTGTTTCAATCCCTGATATATCAGCAAAAAACCAACCGCAACTTGTATACATTAATTGAGCAAATCTTTGAATTTCCATCAATTTTATTGCTTTAACTTTTGCGGTGTTTGATAGTTGTTTTCTGCAATTTTCACTAATATATTTGTCGATATTTTCTTTGCTTCTATCTAAAATAACGTCTATGTAGTTGTTTCTGGCATGCCAGAAATCCTTATAATATTTGCTTCCCTCGATTGAACATAAATTAATTAATTCATCTCGAAGATAATCAAGCGCTTCACGAAGCGGTTTTCTCCATTTTTGATTCCAATGCGGTTGAGCACCAGTTGAACAGCCGCAATCTTCGCACCATCTTCCAACACCATGTGAGCAAGACCAAGCGCTAACAGGTTTTATATCCACTTCAAAAGTTGGAGGAAATTTTTCAAGGAATTGAGCATAATTTGTTATCTTAAAGCCCAAATCGCTTGCGCCAACTCGAACAATATAAGCAAGAGCCATATCGCCAAATTTCGTGTGGTGTCCGTAGCTTTCGCCATCTGTTGCAATATTGACCAATTGGGGTCTATTTCTACTTTCAACAAAACCGTCGTTTAATCTGTATGAGAATTTTTTTCCGTCACACAACAAATTATCAAACGCAACAGACTTTGAAATTGAACCATCATAGAAAAATAAATCTATATATTTTTCCTTATCCGTTCCCTCAACATAATATCTATATGGTTGAGAAGGGTCAATCGTTCCCCAAGAAACGTCTTGCCAGTCGTGTTCGCCGATTTTATTAATACATTTTGCTTGATATGGCGATAAAATCGTGAATTTAACACCGCAATCGATTAAAACTTCAAGTGTTTGAGCATCTACCGCCGTTTCAGCAAGCCAAATGCCCTCTGCGTTTCGGTTAAATCTTTTTTGAAAATCTTTTAAACCCCAAATAACTTGAGTTACTTTATCATTTCTATTTGCAAGAGGCAAGATTATATGGTTGTAAACCTGTGCTATAGCACAACCATGCCCGTCATACAACTTTCTTGAATTTATATCTGCTTGAATTATTTTTTTATAAGCATTTGGATCATATTTTTCCATCCAGCTTAATAATGTTGGTCCAAAATTGAAACTTATATATTGATAATTATTAGATATTTCGATTATTGAATTATTACTATCAACAAGTCTTGAAGCGCCATTTGGTCCATAACATTGGCTTGAAATTTTTTCATTCCAATCATGGTTAGGATAAGCACTTTCTTGAACCTCAATCTCTTCTATCCACGGGTTTTCACGAGGTGGTTGATAAAAGTGTCCATGTATCGTTAAATATTTTTCATTCATTTTTTTATTTCCAGTATAAATCCCAACTAATAAATCAAATTATTTTGTCTTTTTTTCTGTTGTTTGAGCTTTTTTAATAACCGTAATATTTTCAACATCTAACCAAGGGTCGCCAAGGGCAGTTGAAAACACTTTTGCAGTTATTTGAATTTTATCGCCCGTATCTAAATCAATATATTTTTCTGCTAATTCTTTTGTTAAAAATAATTTCATCTCAGATAACGGAATATTGTGGTCTAATACGTCATCTCTTTGAATTAAAATTCCGATATATTTTTCGCTTGAGCGCATTGCTTTTTTATAATCAAGCCCTAAAGTTGAAAATTTATCAAACGTAGCTTGCATTTTAACGGTTCTATTTAAAAATCTTGTCGGATTAGCAACAACATTCAATGATGTTGTATTAACAGGCGCTGTTTGATTTTGCGCTTGAGTTTTAACTTGTGGTTGTTGTTTTTTTTGAGTTTGAGCAACAACCATATCATCTTTAAAATAAATTCCTAAAGTCAAAATTGAAACCAAACACATTATTATAGAAACTATTTTTTTATTATTCATTTTTTCCTCGTTTACCGTTAATTTTATTGTTAATTCAATAAATATCTTAACATAACTTTTATCTATTTAAAATATCAACTTCCTTAGTCTTTAAGTTTAAATATTCAATTTGATTTAAAAAAGCTGTTTTTTCAATTTGTTCTTTAGCTAAAATATTATTATTTAACAAGTTTAAGCATATCTCATCTAAGGTTTTATTTGACCCTGCTAATGTATTATTTTCATCTTTTCCATATTTATTTATCTTTTTTCCGCAAAAAATTATATCCTTGTCATAGTTGCTTGATGGTAAACTATCCGAAATTAAAAGGATTTTATCTATTGGTTTTGCTTTAAACATCAATTTAACTATATCAAGATTAGTATGAATTAAATCGGCTATAATTTCGCAATATATATTATCATTAACCAAAGCGCTTAGAGCAATTGAATTTAGCCTATGATGAATTCCTTTCATAGCGTTAAAGTGGTGCGTTGTTGCTGTGCAATTTTTTAAATCATCCCCAACAGTGTGTCCTGCTTGGGTTTTAATGTTTTTAAAATTAAGATAATCTATTAAATCAATATCTTCTTCGGGCGCAATCGTCACAATTTTAACTATATCTTCAAAATCTTTAACTAAATTTTTAAAATTTTCCACACTTGGTTTTAAAAAAACGCTTTTATCTTGTATTCCCGATTTATTCGGGCTTAAAAAACTTCCCTCTAAATGCACCCCCAAAACAAGGGTTTCATCTTCTATTTTTATAAGTTGTTCTTCTTTTATTTTTTTAAAAATCGAAAGTTGTTTTTGAATATTTGAAGCTTCATCTCCAACAAGAGTCGGACAAATTCCTTTGATATTCTTTTTATAAAGCTTTTTTAAAAGATATTTAACTTCATCATACGTTGCATAATTAAAATTAATTCCAAAGCTTCCATGGGTGTGATTATCAATATATTTAAGATTTTCCAACTTTTGACTTTCCTTTTAAAAACATTAAACTTTTATTAGATTATAGTATAAACGAGGAAATATGTTAACATTTGTAACAAAATTAATTCTAATCCTAAAGAATTATAATCCTAATGTCGTATATGAAAATGTAAATACAATGAGAGGGTGAAAAGTATGGGATTAGCAGCAAGTCAGGCTCGTTTTTTAGGGTTAACGGCTCGTCAAAGCAATGTTGAATTTCAAGGTCAACAAATTAACCAAGCAAGAACAGCTTTATCAAACGAAGTAAACAGATTATACGACAGATATAACGAATTAACCGTTCCTGTTCCGCCAACGCAAGCAGACTATACAAAAACAACTATGAAAGTTGCTTCAGCGGATGAGGATTACGCTATTACAAAATATGAAAAAATTACAGACGAATCAAGCCCATATTACGGCTATTACAACGTTACAATGAGCTATGATGAAAAAGTTGCACAAGTTTATTCAAACACTGTTAAAAATGCAATTATTACAGGCGAAGGCTCAGACGGAAACTATTCAAAATTATCATTCACATTAGGCGCAAACGTTTATAATTACGACGAAAGCGACAGTGAAAATTCTACAATCAAAAAAATTGATACAACTGCTTCTGATTTTGACCCTGATAAATATACAGGTTTAGAAGAAGTTATGAACTATGACAAAGAAAAAACAGGTTCAGCAAGCCAATATTATTATATGTATACAAGCGAAGATACAGGTTTAAATTATTTCACATCAGGAAACGATTTAAACGACACATTCTCTATCGCAGGCAAAAACACATACAGCGGTTCATACTTGTTTGAATATCAAGGTTCAAAAGCAAAAACTTCCGAAAGAAGCGCCATAGCTTCAATTTCACAAGGAACAGACGGAAGATTATCTGCTATTAATATTGTAAGTTGTTCAGACGACGCTTCTTTAGTTGGAAATTCTTATGAAGTTAACACAGTTTCTTCTCAAGACGAAGCAGCTTATAAAGACGCTATGAACGATTATGTTTATCAAAAAGACTTGTACGAAAGAGAAGTTGAAAAAATCAATAAACAAACAGAAAAACTTCAAACAGAAGATAGAAGTCTTGAATTGAAATTAAACCAACTTGATACCGAACAAAGAGCTCTTAAAACAGAGGCTGAATCAGTTCAACAAGTAATTAAAGATACAATTGACAGCGTATTTAAGACATACAACTCATAAAAATTAACCCCATAGTATTTACAAGATTGAAACCCTCTATTTTAGGGGGTTTTGATTTATTTACATTTTCAAAATTTACATTCCTTTATATATAATTGTAGTAAATTAATTTTTAAGCTAATCTTGTTATGAGTATTAGATATTTTATAAGGTAGTAAATTCCTATATGTATGACAATGAATTTTTTGTAGTAGATATGGCTTCTTGCTCATCCACCGGTGAAATTATTAATAGCCTATCTCTAGCGCTTGAAACGCTAAATCATTCAGGCAAAAGAATTATTCTTAAGTTGAATGACGGTTATTTTAACCAATCTCAAATGTTGAGCATTCAATCTTTAATTACAAGCTACGGTTGCACATTAGATACAGTTGAAACAACAAATCCACAAACAACTTCAGTAGCTGAAAATATGAACATTTTGGTTAAAAAACCTGAAATTGTTGGACACGTTGAAGAAAATCAAAACGACAAAGGTTTTGAACCGTTTAGCATGGATGTTAGTCATAAAGATGAAGATATAGCCCTAAAAGACGTTACAGGCTTGCATTTTGAAGCAGATTTAGACGCTATTCAAGCTTCTGTTGATAATATCGATATAAAATCAGACTTAAAAAACGCAGGAATAAACCCTAAAGACGATTTTGAAACAATTGAAAAACAAGTTTCTTCTAAATATATTCAACCAAGCGAAGTTGTTCAAACGGTTGATGAATATTCTAAAATCGCTAATCCAAGCGAAAAGCCAATCAATTTTATTGATGAAAGCGATATGGAAAATTTAGAAAAAAATTCAATTGGCGTCTATAAAAAAGCGTATGACGAAAACGAAATTGAACAAAACGAATGGGAAGATGTGGATTTTTATGAAACTTCAACAAACGAACCAATCGTTTCAGATACAAAAGAAACAACATACATAAGCCAAACTCTTCGTTCAGGTCAAATCCTTGAATCAGAAGGAAATGTTGTTATTATTGGCGATTGCCACCCCGGAAGCGAAATTAGAGCCGTTGGCGATATTACCGTTTGGGGCGTATTATCAGGCATTGCCCACGCAGGCTACAAAGGCAACGCTCAAGCAAAAATCAGAGCGCTAAAAATGAATCCGGTACAATTAAGAATAGCAAATTGTTACTCTCGCCGTCCGGACGGCACAAATATCCCCTATATCATCCGTTCTTCCATCTTCACACCCGAAGAAGCAAGAATTGTTGATGGTGAAATAATGTTATTTAAGATAAATCAAGACTAAAGGAGCGTATAAATGACAGGTTCTGTTATAGTAATTACTTCAGGAAAAGGTGGTGTTGGCAAGACCACAACATCAGCTAACATTGGTACTGCTTTAGCTCACATGGGCAACAAAGTTGTATTAATTGATACTGATATAGGTTTAAGAAACTTAGATTTATTATTGGGTCTGGAAAACCGCATTGTTTACACTATTGTAGACGTTGTGGAAGAACGTTGCAAGCTTAAACAAGCGCTTGTTAAAGACAAGAAAAATCCTAACCTTTGCTTGTTAGCAGCAGCTCAAACCCGTGATAAATCAGCAGTTGACGCTGACCAATTAAAAAATATTTGCGAACAATTAAAAGAAGATTTTGACTATGTTCTTGTTGATTGTCCTGCTGGTATTGAACAAGGTTTCCAAAACGCAGTTGCAGGCGCAAATGAAGCGATTGTTGTAACAACACCCGAAATGAGCGCAATTCGTGATGCTGATAGAATTATCGGCTTATTGGAATCCAAAGAGGGAGTTGAAAAATATCGTCTATTAGTCAATCGTGTAAGACCAAAATTAATTAAATCTAATGATATGATGGGCGTAGATGATGTTGTTGATATTTTATCTTGTGATTTAATCGGTGTAATTCCGGAAGATACAGGTATTATCACTTCAACAAACAAGGGTGAACCTATTGTAAACGATGAAAAATCATTAGCAGGTCAAGCATATCTTAACGTTGCAAGAAGAATTATGGGCGAAGAAGTGCCTCTATTAGATATTGATGAACCTGATACTTTTATTGATAAAATTAAAAAATTCTTTACTAAGAAAGTGCAAGGTTAAAAATGAAAGATATTTTTTCAGATATATATGATAGAGTGTTGAGCTTCTTTAACACCACTTCAACTCAAGATGAAACGAAAGCTGTTGCTAAAAATCGTCTTAGAACAGTTTTAATGCAAGATAGGGTCGGCTTTTCAGAACGTGCTATGCAAATGCTTAAGGATGATTTGCTTGAATCAATTTCAAAATATTTAGAAATTGATGATGACGCTTTTGATTTAAGCATTAATGCAAGCGGAAGTGCTACTGTTTTGAATTTAAGCATTCCTGTTTTAAGAACAAAAACAGACGAAGAAATAGATGAAGCTCTATCTTTACAAGAAAAAGCTAAAAAAGAAAAAACAGAAGAAATAGTTGGCGAACTTCAAGAACTTGTTAAAGAAAAAGTTCAAGAATTAGCTAAAAAATCTGAAACCGAAGAAGAAACCGAAGAGACAAAAGAAACGGTTGAAGAAGAAACAGCACAAGAAGAGGTTGTTGAAGAAAAAGACGCCGAAACCGTTGCTCCACTTGAAAAAAGACCCGATTCAGACGACGAAGTCTTGGATAAAATGTTAAAAGAGGATAATTAAAACATCCATAATACTTGAAAAACAGTCATGTTTTAAGTAATATTAAGAAAGCTAATCACAAATATTAAAGGAGAAAACCATGCAGGTTATATTAAAAAAAGACGTACAAAACATTGGCGAAGTTGGCGATTTAGTTAACGTAAAAGACGGATACGCTAGAAACTACTTAATTCCAAACTCTTTAGCAGAAGTTGCTACAGCAGGCGCTTTAGCTCAAAGAGAAAGAAATATTGCTAGAATTAAAGCAAAAGCTGAAAAATTACACCAAGAAGCTCTTAAAACAAAAGAAGAAATCGAAAAAATCAGCTCAATCCAATTATCAGCTAAAGCCGGTGAATCAGGCAAATTATTTGGTACAATCACAACTAAAAAATTATCAGAAGAATTATTGGCTAAAACAGGCATGGAAATTGATAAAAAATCAATCATTCTTGATAGCCCAATCAACCACGTTGGTAATTTTGTAATGACAATTAAACTTTCTTCAAAAGTTAAAGCTCAATTAAATGTTGAAGTAACTGCTTCTGAAACAATTAAAGAAGTTTACGAAGAAGAAACAACTGAAGCATAAGCTTTTTAAGATTAAATTTAATTTTAAACATAAAACACTTCAATTTTTTTGAAGTGTTTTTGTTATAATAGATTTATGCTAATTAATTCAAGCTGTGTTACAAATCGCACCGAGATTTTAATTGATGAGTACATAAAACTGTTAAAAAGCGGAATTGACAGCGAAAAAATTTTGGTGCTTGTTCAAAATTCCAAAAAGAAAAAAGAGTTTTTAGATAAAATTAAAGAAAAATCTGACGTTGGAAATATCGGAAACTTAAAGATATATAGCTTTTACGGCTTGATTTATAACTATATCTTAGATAATTGGTGCGTTGTTGAAAATTCGATTAAAGACAAAAATAATTGCAAAATCATTCCAAACCTTTGCGGATTGGAAATTTCACAATATATTTTCAAAGAATGTATTAAAGAAGTTGATTTTTCGGCTTATAATTCAAAGACAAACCTCTTGCACCAACTGTTTCGCCGTTTTTCTCTGATTAATCTTAATTCTTTATCGAAAGATGAAATTTCAAAAAGAGAAAAGATTTTAAAGGAGGGTTTTACAAACGAAATTAATTTAGCGATTAATAAATATAAGCTCAAAACCATTGATTTAAGGGCTTTTGACTATATCAGACAAATTAATCTTTTTGAATATTTATATAAAAAAATCAAAAACAAGTTTGAATATGTTTTTTTAGATGATGGCGATGAGATTGTGCCTGCTTTAGTTGAATATTTAAAATTCATCAAAAACGATATTAAGAAATTTTTTGTTGGCTATGATTCCCTTGGTTCTTCTCGTCTTGGGTATTTGGGCGCTATTAATATTGATTTTGAAAATTTATTAGGCGAAAAAGCGCTAACACCAAACTTTGAAAATGAAAAAATTACTAGCGCTAAAAAAATATTTGATGACGTTAAAAATGGCGAAAATATTGAACTTGACAATATCAAGACATTTAGTTTTTTAAGAAGAAACGAAATGATAGATGAAGTTATAGCTTCAATTAAAAATCTTATAAATGACGGAGTGAAACTTTCTGAAATAGCAATAATAACGCCTGTTTGCGACGATTTTTTAAAAAGCAATTTAGCTAAATCCAATCTTAATTTCAACTTTATTTCAAAAAACGAAAAACTAAATCAAAATCATATTATTAATTTAATTTTAGAATTTTTGAAGATTATAAATGACAAAAATAATACCGATATTTCCTATTATTCCTTGAAAAACATCCTAATTTCGCTTTTAAAAATTGATAAAATTGAAGCGCTCAAACTTGTTCAAGAATACAAAACCGAAAGAGAAATGAAAAATGTTAATATTTTAGATTTAATAAAAAGCAAGGAAAATTATCAAAATTTAATTGAATTTATTAACAAAATAAGGTTTGAAAAGCTCTCATATCAAATATATTCAACCGTTAAAGAATTTGTTGAAATTGATAAGGATTTAAGAAAAGATATTATTAAAATCAACCAACTTTTAAAACAGGTTTATGATTTTGAAGAGGTTTTTTGTGATGTTGATAACAATGAGCTTTTAATTCAGCTTGAAAACACGATTATATCTGAAAATCCGCTATCTGACGAAGAGATAGAAGAAAATGCCATTATTGTTTCTTCCGCTCAAAAAATTATCGATTATTCTTTTAAAACAAAATATCAATTTTTGCTTGATGTTAACAACGAAAATTGGCTAAAGCAAGATATAGGTCCGCTTTACAACGCTTGGGTTATGCAAAAAAGCTGGCAGAAAGATAGTTTCGAGCTTGAAGATAATATTGAATTAACAAAAGATAGAACCGCAAGAACCCTCTATAAGCTTTATTTATTGAGCGATTGCACCTATTTATATTCAACTTCTTATGATTCAAACGGGCTGGAAAATTTTTCAGGAATTGATAAATATTTTTCATACAAAACCGAAGTTCAAGAAAAAAAAGCCAAACCAATCGCCCCAAGACCAGACCAGCAAGCCGTTTTAGACTATAAAAAAGGAACAATGTCTGTTCTTGCAACGGCAGGAAGCGGAAAAACAACAATAATGCTGCTTTTGGTTGAAAAAATATTATCTGGCGAAATATTGGACAGTGTTGAGCCTAAAAATATTTTTGTTTTGACTTTTATGGAGTCTGCTGCTAGAAATTTCAAAGAAAGAATTAAATCAAGATACCCGTCTTTAAAGGAATTGCCCAATATTTCAACCATTCACGGGCTTGCGCTTAGAATTATAAAAGAAAATAATAACTATTCAAGGCTCGGTTTGGACTATGATTTTGAAATTATAGACGAGATTAAAAGAAGCGCAATATTGTCTGAAATAACCTATAGTCTTGGCATTCCGCAGGATAAGACATCATTATATGATAGTGCTATATCGGCTTATAAAAATGAGCTTGCGATTTTTGGGGATTTTAATTGCACAAATAATTTGTTTTTGAATGTTTTTAATTCTTATCAAAATGCCCTCAAAAAGCAGAATTTGCTGGATTATGACGATTTATTGTTCTTGTCTTTAAAACTTTTAAAGGAAAACCCCGATATTTTAAGCTATTATCAAGATTTAGTTAAAATTATAATTGAAGATGAGGCGCAAGATAGTTCCTATGTTCAGCAAAATTTAATTCTGCTTTTGGGCGGAAAACACAAAAATATTATAAGATGTGGGGATATTAACCAAGCCATAACTTCTACTTTCACAAATTCGGATGTTGAAGGGTTTAGGGAATTTATCAAAAATTCATATAATGTTCAAATGGATAGATGTCAAAGATGTGCAACGGGCGTGCTGGATTGCGCTAATAATGTTGTAAAATGGGCAAATACGACTGAATTTAAGCCGTTTTCGGATTTGATTATGAAACCGGTTGAAAACGTTAATATTGTTGATAAAAACGCTGTAACTATTCAAACTTTTCCGTCTGAAAAAAATGAAGAAGAGTTCATATTACAAACTTTAAATACCATAAAACAAAATGACCAAAACGCAACAAGCGCAATACTTTTGAGGTCGAATTTTGCAATAAATAAATGGGATAAATTATTAAAAGAAAACAAGATAAAAACATTTAAAAATTCTGATAATTTAATAAATAATCCTGTATATCGAAGTGTGGTCTTGATTTTGGAGTATATTTCAAATCCTTATGACAATAAAAAATTACTTGAAATTGCCCAAAATTTGTTTGAACTTAAAAAATATGACTTCAAAACCGTTCAATATGTTCAAAATCTTGATAAACCGATGTTTTTTAGCCCGAATTTTGAAGAGCAATTTTATTGGGATATGACTTATTTTCTATACCTGAATTGCGCTAATATGTACGATTTAGCCTATACGATAGCTGATACATATTTTTCAAATTCAAAAGAAAAAGAAAACATTCCTCTTGTTGCGACGATAGCTTCAAAAATTTTCCAAGGTCAAAAAACTTTTGAAAATACAGTTAAAAAAATGAGAGAAATTCAATTTAAAAACAATTTTTCAAACATCAAGCTTTTTACTTCAAACGACGAAGAAAAGGAAAACGCTGTCCAGATAATGACTTTGCACAAGTCAAAGGGCGACGAGTTTGATTATGTTTTTATTCCTGAATTGACTCAAGAAAATATGTGTTTCAACAAAAATGAGTATAAATTGAAAGAAAATAGCCAATTTATTCAAAAAATTAAAAAATATCCAAAAAGCGACGACGAATTAAAAAAAGATATTATTGAAGAAAACTTCAGACTGATTTATGTTGGAATTACAAGAGCGAAAAAGAAGCTGTATATGTCGACTTCGAGCCATTATAAGTGGTTTTTTAAAGATAAAGAATTTAAAGAATCGGAAATTTTTGAGGGGTTGAAAAATGAAAAAAATTGACACTTTTAGCGCTAATTCACTTAAACTCCTTGAAAAAAGCCAAAAAGAGTTTATAGATAGATACATTTATAATCTTGATATTTTTAAAAAAGACCCAAGAAGTGAGCTTGGGCAAAAATTTCATAGCCTTATTTGCGCTTATATCAAGGGTTTTGAGATTGAAAAAGCAACGCTTGAACTTGATGAAAAAGAAAAAGAAATTTGGCAAAAACTCAAAGTTGAAATTGATAAAATTAAAAAATATTTTATCAAAAACGAATATTCTTTTTTGATAAAAGAAAGCCATAATGGCGAATATTACTATCTTACAGGCAGATTTGACGGAATTGCAAAAATAAATGATGAATATATTATTTATGATTGGAAAACCTTGAATTTGCCCAAAGACCCCGAAAATGACTTGCAGACAGTTGTTTATCTTTTTTGCGCTTCAAAAATTTTTAAAAGCGAAAAAATCAAGATGAGATATCTTTCAATTGAAAAATTAAATAGCGTTGAAATTTGCTTTAAGGATGAAAAAATCTATAAAACAAGAATTGAGAGGGTTTTAGAAAAAAATCGCATAAATTCTTATAAAAATGATGTAATATAAAAACGCTAAAACAATGCTATAGAGCTGTTTTCTGTGATATTTTGGGGAAAAAACATAAAAAATTGAACCAATAATTAATAAACTTAATTCAATCATCGAATAGGTTTGATTTGAAAGATAAATATGAAAAATCCTTCTTAAAGCAATGGGCGCAAGAGTTATAGCCAACATTGCCAAAAATATAAAAATAAAACCTGTTATAAAATATTTTTTCTGTCCTTTAAACATTATGCTTTAATTATCATTTAATCTAGTTAGATTATCAAGTGATTTTTCAATAAATTTTTTAAAATTTTCAACATCTTGCGTAGGCTGCACAATTCGACACAAAACATCATAGCGAATTAAGCGCTTGAAGAGCTTTTCCTTGTCGACCGAAGAATTAATTACAACAATTTTATCTTTTGAAGCTTCTATTATTCTTTCATCCTCTTTTAAAAGATAATTTTTAGCAAGCCGACCCGTCAATTCAAAAATTGTTTCATTAATTGAAGCGCAATATTTTTTCCTTTCAACGGGCAACATTTTAATAATTTCTGAGGATAAAATTTCTTTTAGGGTTTTTGTTTTTGTATCTTCAAAAATGAAAAATATTTTTTCTTCCTCGGCTAAAACCCTCACAGGATAAAGTGTTTGCTCTTTTTTATCTTTTGTTGTGATTTTTAAAAACAATTTATCATCAACGCATTTTTGAAATTTTTCAATTTTTTCTTTACTTGAATTTTCGCAAATTGTGTTCTTGAAAAACTCATATTTTTCAATCAATTCTTCTTCTGTTTTTAAATTCGTCAAAGAAAGAAAATCGTTAGTGATTTTAAAAAGATTGTTTGTAATTTTATTTGGCAAAAATTTAAGACTCAAAGTTAGATAATGTGCAAGCAAACTGGTATTTAGATTTGATAATTTTAAAACATTTTTAAAATAATTTATTTTATATTTTTTATTTCTCTTAACTAAATTAAAGCCCGCTTTTTTAATTATAGTCAGATATCTTGAAAAAGTGTTAGATGAAATTTCAAAATGCTCCATCAACTCTTCCTTTGAAAAATATTTTTCACAAAGCAAAAGTGCCATTTCTATTGGAATTTTATGATTTTCAATATTATTTTGCATAATTTTTCTCGTAATTCTTTTTAATCATTTCCAATTTTTCAATCAACAAATCCTTGATTTTGCCTTTTGAAACAAAAATAACATCAGGACAAAAATATAAAAGCCTTTGAACTTGGCGAAATTCATCGTTTAGAGGGGCTTTTATCATGACAAATTTATTATTCTTTTCAATAACTTCCTCATTTTTTTCAAGATTTATTTTATCAAACAATTTTCTTGTAATTTTATATGTGAAATTTTGAGTTTCAATATTAAATTCAACGTTCTTTTTTACAACTTTTTTAACTGAAAAAATGTTTTCAACAGGCAAACGAAAAAGATTATCGCCATCCTTTAAAACGCCGATTAGATACATTCTTTGACTCATTTTGCTCAATTTTACTTTACTGCAATGAAATTCAATAAGCTTGATTTTATTTTCTTTTGGCAAAATATATTCCAAAATAATAATATCTTTTTGGGCGCAATGCCCCTCTAAAATATCAATCAAACCCCAATTAACGCTTGAAAAATAGCCAAAATCCAAAAATTTCTTTTTAATTTCCGTATTTTCAATATAAAAAGATAATTTATAAAATAATTCCATCAATTCACGAATATATTTATAATTTTTTTGCGCAAAAATAAGACGTTTAATTTCGGCTAAAACCTTGATATCATTGTCATCTAGGCAAATATTAGGATTTTGTGTATCAATTTTATAGGTTTTTTCTTTATCTTTTTTATTGATTTCAATTTTTAATTTATAGCTTGATAATTTTTTGATATAACCTAGAAGCGTCTGTTCTTTTAGCTCCACCCCAAATTTTAAAAACTCGTCTAAAAGCTCTTTTTTGGTATATTCCTTATTTAAGAGCAAATTCAAAAGAAAAAGAATTTTAGTAACATTTGAAATTTTCATAAGACTAAAAACAATTATAAACTAAATTTTTCATTCGTACAAATGTAGTAAATTATTTTTCAAAAACTTGACTTTATGAAAATACCGCTATAATTAAGATATAGACGATACGGGGAAAAATATGCTAAATGATGTTGATTTTCAAGAATTACTTGAAAAATATGATTACAATTATTCAATAGGGGATGTTGTTAAAGGGCGAATTGTTTCGATTGAGAAAGATTGTGTTTTTGTTGATATCAAAGCAAAAGCGAATGCGTGTTGTCCGATTTGGGAAGTGTTGCTTGAAAAAAATCAAAATTTAGCTGACGTTTTTGAAGTTAATCAAGAATATGATTTTATGATTAATTCTGCGCAAGACGAGAACGGGGTTTTTTATCTGTCTTATAAAAAAGTTGCAATTTGCAAGAATATTGAAGTTTTAAAAGAAAAATTTGAAAACAATGAAACCATTAAAGGAACAATTATAAATATCACTAAAGGCGGCGCAATTGTAAGCGTTATGGGGATTAGAGGGTTTGTTCCATTAAGTCATTTAAGAGTTGAAAACATCCAAACAGGGCAAGAAATAGAACTTAAAGTTTTAAGTATAGATACAAAAGAAAATAATTTCATTTTCTCAAATAAAAAAGTGTACTCACAAGCCCTTGAAGAAGTTAGAAAAGATATTTTAGAAAAAATCGAACTAAATATGGTTATAAAAGGCAGTGTTGTACGCCTTACTGATTTCGGCGCATTTATAGATATTGGCGGATTAGACGGTTTGTTGCCATTATCACAAATTTCTTGGGGTTGGATTGATAATCCTGCTGATATCTTGAAATGTGGCGAGAAAATTGACGTTGAAATTATTGGAATAGATAAAGAAAAACAAAGAGTGTCCTTGTCTTTAAGAAATCTTCAAGAAAATCCTTGGCCAAAAGCGCAAGATTTTATTAAAGATAAGGAAACCTTAAAAGGAAAAGTCACCAGAATTAAGCCTTTTGGAACATTTATAGAAATTTATCCTAATGTTGAAGGGTTAATTAACAATAAGCAAATTAAAGAATACACAGAAAAATATAATAAGCCGCTAAACCTAAACGACGAGCTTGAAGTTAAGATTACGAGGTTTGACGCTCAAAATCAAAAAATTAATCTTGAAATAATATAACTTATAAGTTATTTTTCTTCTTCATCTTTTGAATAGGTAACAAAAGATGGCGGCTTAATTACTGTTCTTGCAATCATTTCGCCTTTTTTGTCATAAGTTGTTAAAATCACCATAGAAAGCTTATCGTTTGTTTCAATAGAATTACATCCTTTACAATTCAAATCAAAAGTATACGCTTCTTTTGATTTATCATAAGGGTTTTGATTAATTGAATTTAATTCTTCGCTGACTTTTTTAGCAACATCAGACGATTTTGCTTTTGAATTTGAAGAAAATTCTTCTAAAACTTTTGAAGTGAAAACCGCATTATCAGCTTTAATTTTTGCAGCCATCATCACTTGTTCGGATTTGAAAAATTTTGGAGAATAATATATTCCAAGCGCAACAAAAACAATGATTAGAGCGCTTATTTCAATTGCTGTTATTTTTTTTATTTTGCATAAATTAAAATCAAACTTCATATTTTTCTCCAATAAAACTTATTTTTCTATAACCAAAAATGATTTAACTTTTCTTTGATATCTGCCAACTGAGCCGATTGAAACGTTTTTATAATCAATACTTGTCGACAAACCGCCATCAAGCGCTAAGATTTTTTTAAGTTTCAAATTTTTTCTCATATAATCTCTCATTTCGTTGGCGTCAACTTTGTAATCTTTGGTAAAAATCACAACATAAAGGTCTTTACCTCTTAAACCGATAGCCGTTCTTTCACGTCTTTTTAAGATATCAACACTTTGAAATTTTACCATATCATTTTCATAACTAACAAACCCCTCGCCGACTAAATCCATAGACGGATATAGCATTGGTCCAGCTTGAAGAGCGTGTTTTAAGGTATAACCATCTTCAATTGGTTCGTCGTGGTAGTTTATATCAAATTTTAATTTACCTTTTTTATCTTCTAAAATTCTAAGTTCTGCTCTTGATAGAACTTTTTCCAAGCGATCTTGTTTTTTTAAATCGTCGCAAAGTCTTGTGTTGTTTTTAACTTCGGTTTTTAAATCCCCGTCAATTGTAACATAAGATACGCTTTCGCCCGTTTTTACATCAAAAAAACCGCCATTAACAACAAGGTCATATTTTCCGCTATTGTATAATTTTTTTGTTGTCATCAAGCTTGATGCCATATAAGGTTTGATTTTTTCACCATATTTTTTTGTATTAATTTTAAAAACATAAACCCCAACGGCTGAGTCATCCATTTGAACTTTTTCTTTTGAAAAAGCCGGAAAACAAGTCATAATCAACAAAATAAACAGCGTTAAAATCTTTTTCATTATAAATCCTTTGCTTTTTTAATTATAAAAATCGAAATAATAAACATAATTATAGGCGCTGCAGCCGCAAGAAATGGCGGCAGAACCGCTTTTTGAGCCAATAAATCGAAAAACGGAAGCGTTATATAATATCCAAAAATCATCCCAACTGCTATAGTAAATCCTACAAGTCTTTGAGAACGAGGAGGCGCAAAACCAAGCATACAGCCGATTATAGCAAACAAGATACAAGTAAGCGGGTGAAGATATCTTTGGTATAATTTTGCTCTAAAATATCTAAACTCATCCGAGAAATTCGCTTTTTTCAACAATTTTGAATACTTAGAAATTTGATGATTAGTAAAAACTCTCTCTTTTCTTGTCGTATTCAACATTAAATCAAACACTTCTTGAGCTTGATTTGGCTCTGTTAAAATTTTATACTCTTTATACCTTTCAACATTGGTATAAATTCCCTCATCATCAATCATATAAACCAAAGCATCTTGAAGAACCCAAGCGCCGTCTTTAACTGTCGCAACAGGCGAAAAGACAATGCTCTTAAACATTGTAGCGTCTGTATATTTTTCATTTGAAAAATTCAAAACTTTAATATCAAAAATTTCATTAGGTGTAAAATTTGAAACAATTATGTTCTGTTTTGGGGTTTTATCTTTGTTTTCAACAATATACACAAAATGGCTTCCGCCCCCACGAGATTCGCCCAATTTATTTGAAGCAATCGGAACAAGTTTATCGTTTACCGTATAGCAAAAAATTGACAGAACGAAGCCAAAAACTATAACAGGCAGCATAATTCTATTAAACGAAAGTCCAATCCCTCTTAATATTGAAAGTTCAGAGTTTTTTGAGAGTCTATCGAAAGTAAAAATCGAACCCAACAAAATTCCAACAGGAATTGCTTTTGCTAAAACTTTTGGAATTTCAAGAATTAAAAGTTTTAGAGCGGTTAGGTAGCTGATATGTTCTTCCAATATTTTTCTTATAATTTTAAACAATGTTTCAGGCGCAATCCAAACAATGATGAACAATATAAGACAAACCATCGTTGCACCAAAAACTTGAGATAGGATAAATTTATCCAACAAGCTCATTTTATAATTCTTAATTTTATTAAAATATATTTTTAATGTTTCCATAAAATGCTCTAATCTACAGTACGAAGTCTTTTCCAAGATAAAATTCTTTTGCCACAGGGTCAACTGCTACATCTTTACTTTTTCCTGAAATTTTAATTCGACCGTCAAATATAACGTTAGCCCTATCTGTGATTGATAGTGTGGCTTTCGGGTTGTGGTCCGTGATTAATATTCCGATATTTTTTTCTTTTGCTAATTTATAGATATTGTCTTTAATTTCGCCAATCGCAATAGGGTCAATCCCCGTAAACGGTTCATCCAGCAATATAAATGAAGGAGTCGCAGCAAGCGCTCGAGCTATTTCAACACGTCTTCTTTCACCCCCTGATAAGGCTACAGAAGAAGCCGTCCTTAGTTTCATCACCCCAAATTCTGTCAATAAATTTTCCAAAAGTTCATCTTTTTGCTTTTGATTTAACTTGTCATTCATTTCAAGAACGAGTTTCAAATTATCTTCAACGTTTAATTTTCTAAAAATTGAAGTTTCTTGAGGAAGATATCCAACCCCTAATTTTGCTCTTTCATTCATCGGAAGTGCTGTCATATCAATAGTATTGCCGTTATCATCTTCAAGCAAGACTTGACCTTTATTTGCTCGAACCAATCCGACAACCATATAAAATGTTGTTGTTTTTCCTGCTCCGTTTGGACCTAAAAGCCCAACAACTTCGCCTTTATTAACGTCAAACGATACATCATTTACAACAGAACGATCACCGTATATTTTAACTAAATTTTTTGCAATTATTCTCATAAAATAGCACTCCTAGCTCTTATTATATTATAGGATAGTTAAGATTTTTGTTGAGCGATTGTTAATTAATTGTAATAATTTTTATAGTAAAAGGCAGGCTAAAAAACCTGCCTAAACCTAATTCATCCTAATCTCTATAAGCTCACACAAAGAGCCTTATCAACACCATCTATTTTGCTTATTTTATCAAGCGTATCTTGGTTAACAGTTGAATCAACATTAATTATCATAATTGATTTTTCTGTTTTTTCGATGTTTTGAGCAACTTGCATGCCTGAAATATTAATGTTGCAAGCCCCTAACACACAAGCAACTTGAGCTACCATATTTGGCTTATTGATGTGTGGAACTAAAATCATATCCTTAACAGGCTCAATAGAAGTTATATAATCATTTAATTGAATAATTCTTTTAATATTTTTAGCAACAAGCGCACCTTTAACAGTCGTTGTGTTTTCAGAAGTTACAATTTTAACTTCGATAGAATTATCTTCGCCTGTTACTTTTGAAGTTTGAACCTCAATTCCACGAGATTTAGCCACAATTGGAGCATTAACATAATTAATTCCAACCATATTAAAGCTCATAACTCCTTTTAAAATCGCAATTTCAAGAGGTGAAACATCAAGAGCTGCTAATTTTCCAGACACTTCAATTTTAATATTTTTAATAGCGCCACAAGCCGTTTGAGAAGCAATTGAAGCAATATTTTCAGCCAATTCCATATAATCTTTAACGGCTTCAATTTTTTGAGGCTTCAAAGCAGGAATATTTATAGCGCTTGTCGCATTTCTTCCTGATAAAACTTCAACAACTTGTTGAGCAACATCAAGCGCAACATTAACTTGAGCTTCATCTGTGCTAGCACCCAAGTGTGGAGTTAGGATAACTTTATTTCCCAATTTTAATAATGGAGAAGAAGCAACATTTTTTTCATCTTCATAAACATCAATTGCAGCTTGCGCAACTTGACCTTGTTCAATAGCGTTAGCTAGCGCTGCTTCATCAATTATTCCGCCACGAGCGCAGTTTATAATTCTAACACCTTTTTTCATTCTATTTAAAGTGTTGGTATTAATTAAGCCTGTTGTTTCTTTGGTTTTTGGGGTGTGGATTGTTATATAGTCGCACATTGGCCAAAAATCATCCAAATGTTTAACATATTTTGCGCCCATTTTTTCAACCATTTCAGGATTAGCATAAGGGTCGCAAACAACAACTTTCATCCCTAAAGCAAGCGCTACATTTGCAACGTGTGAGCCGATTTTGCCAAGCCCAATAATACCTAATGTTTTAGAATAAACTTCAACACCAGTAAATTTAGAGCGTTCCCAAAGTCCTTTTTTAACGGAACAATCAGCCGCAGGAATATTTCTATTCATCGCCATCATCATTGCAATAGTGTGTTCTGCTGCAGCATGGGTATTTCCATCAGGTGAATTAACAACAATAATACCTTTAGCAGTAGCCGCTGCCACATCAATATTATCAACACCAACCCCAGCTCTTGCTATAACTTTTAGGTTTTTAGCGTTTTCAATGATTTTTGCTGTCACTTTAGTTTGCGAGCGCACCAATATTGCGTCATATTGCCCGATTATTTCGCATAACTTTTCTTCATCCATTGTAGGAAGATTATCAACTTCTGCTACAGATGACACAATTCTAACAGCCAAATCATTGATTTTGTCTGTGATTAAAACTTTCGCCATTTCAACTCCTTAAATCTTATCCTTTTGGTAAATATGCTTGAGAATATTTGTACGATTGAACAAAGCCAACCGATTCATACATTCTTACCGCACTTGTCAAGGCTAAATCCACACTTGCGTTTAATTCATTTAATTCAAGTATTCCGCCTTGATGTAATTTTACCACATCAACAACAGTATTCTTAACTAAAATTGATGATAATTTTTTTCCTCTATGTTCAGGCAAAACTCCAATCAAAGGAAGATTAGCAATGCCATCGCCCGTAACGTTTGCAAGGCAAAAACCAACCAATTTATTTTCAAACAATAATAATTTACTTGCTTGAGGTAAAAATCTTCCATAAATTGAAGATGTGATTTTTTGTGTTATATCTCGACATCCGTCCAAAGAAGAAAATCTTATATCAAATTTTAAATCAGATGAAGTTGCAAAAGAATTTTCAATAACTTCAGCCAATTCTTCAAAATAAATATCTCTATATGGCGTTAATTTGTATCCTACAGGCAATTCCATAAAGTTGAACTGAGAAATTTCTTTAATTAATTGTTTATTTTTAATATCAAAAACAACAACACCTGTATCTACAAATTCAAAACCATGTTGCGATAATTCTTCTCTAAAACTTTCTTGAACCCCAAGCATAGCATAGCTAACGATTGAGTGTTTTCTTGTGTGTTTTGTTTGTTCCATAAATTTTTCAAACAAACATTTTCTTTTTTCGTTAATATCTTCATTTCCAAGACAATGTATTACAAAAATTTCAATTGTATCATTTGGAACTGTTGTATAAGCTAAAAAGCCCGTCGGAATTGAATCTTCCAACAAAACAATACATTCAATTAACCCTTGGTTAAGAGAAGAAATAAAATCTTCATAGT
Source organism: uncultured Candidatus Melainabacteria bacterium (assembly GCA_934667125.1). GTDB lineage: Bacteria > Cyanobacteriota > Vampirovibrionia > Gastranaerophilales > Gastranaerophilaceae > RUG14156. The sequence continues at coordinate 21,937 of CAKULF010000002.1, forward strand.
TTAATGGGTCAATTTCAAATTTATAGTCAATTCTGGCTTTAAGGCGAAAATCGTTATATGCGCCTTGGAATACTCTAAAATATTTTTCTTCTAATACAGCAACTTCATACATATTTAGCAATACTTTCTTGGATTTTTCTTAATTTTACCATGGCGGACATTTATTTTTCAAATTTTATGTATAGTTTTGTATCATTTTAGAAATATATTAATTTAAAAACATAAAAGAGCTTGCTTTCTCGATAATTCAAAAAAGCAAGCTTTGTGGAGAGAAATTATTTTTTATTAGCCCAATAAAGAAAGAGCCAGTTGTTGATTGCTATTAGCAGAAGCCAACAGTGAAACATTTAATTGTTCTAAGATTTGTTTATTTGTATAGTTTGTAGCTTCTTTTGCAACGTCTGTGTCTGTGTAAACGCCTTTTGCTTCTTCAAGACTTTGAACTCTGATTGTTAAAGAATCATAAGAGCTTTCCAATCTGTTTTCAAAAGCCCCTAATAGACCACGTCTTGAAGCGATTGCACCAATAGCGTCTTGTATAATTCCCATATATTCACGACAATTTGCGTTATTTGCGTCAAACGTTGAAGTGATGTCACCTTGAAGTGTTGTTGGTGTATCTTTTGTTTTAACAAAACCATCTTCGTCATATTCAGTAATAACAAGCTTTCCGCCTTGATTTTCAACAGAAGCTTCATAATATGCGTCGTTTCCAGCAGCATCTTTTTCTTTTAAATAATATTTACCGCCATTTTCATATAGATTTGGATACAAAGCAGCAGGCATACGAATACCTAAAGCGCTTGTATGACAATCTGTTAGAGCTGATGATATATCTAAAGTTGAGTTTACATCTGAATCAGGACCTAATTGAATAATAATCGAATTAGCACTGCCATCTAACATATTTTTGCCGTTGAATTGAGTAGTTTTTGCTAAACGATTAATTTCGTCTAATCTTTCAATGATTTCTGAAATTGAAGCGTTACGAGAAGAAATATCATTTGTATCATTTGCCATATTTGTAAGCAAGTCGTTAATTCTTTGCATATGGTCTGAAATTGATACCATTCCGTCTTCTGCGATTGTTAAAAAGCCGTTGGCAGTTTGAATATTTGCCATAGCTTGATTTGAACTTTTGATTTTCGCTTCCATGTTTTCTGAAATTACCAAACCTGCAGCATCATCTTTCGCTGTATTGATTTTTAAGCCTGAAGACAACTTTTGCATAATTGAAGTCAAATCGTTTGAAGTTGAATTTAACCTGTTTGTAATTTGCAGAGAACTAGCGTTTGTACCTAATGTAATTCCCATTTTTTTCTCTCCATTTTTTCCACAAAATATTTATCGTAAATATTTTCTTATACTTTAGTTATAGATTTTCATACTTTAGTATAAGATTTTTATCAAAGCCCACACTATGCAAGGCTTTTAGACACTTTAACAACTTTTTCAAATATCCTCTAAAAGTAGTAGAAAAGCTGTTTTTTTCTGTTAAAATAGAGTTGTTATGCCGCATTTTTTAATCAAAAAAGAACAAATTAATAATGATTTTATTGTTTTAGCAAATGGTGATGAGAATTTTTTTCATATCACTAGGGTTTTAAGAGCTAAAACGGGCGAAAAAATAAAATTTATTGATGATGATAAAATCGTGTATTATTGCGCTATGACTGAAATAGAGAAGAAAAGCCTTAGGGCAAAAATAATTTCAAAAGAAAAATCTTCAAGAGTTTTAAAAAATGATATTTGCCTTGTTCAGTCAATTTTAATGACAGACGCTCAAAATCTTGCGATTGCAAACGCCACTCAAAGCGGAGTTAGAGAGATTTATCCTGTTATTTCGGATAATGTTTCGGCTAAAAAATCCTCTCTTAAAGGAAAAGAAGAAAAATGGCAAAAAATTGTTTTAGAAAATTTTAAACAATGCGAAAGGGCGGATTTAGCCGAAATTAAGGAAATTCAAGAACTTAGAGAGGTTTTAAAAACTTTTAAAAAAGAAAATATTTTAATTTTTGCAGAAAAAGATGAAAATATTTCTCTTGATTTAGCGGTTAAAGATATTGATAAAAACTCTAAAATAGCTGTTGTGATAGGACCCGAGGGCGGTTTTTCGGATGATGAATTTAATTATTTTAAAAAAGAAAATTATAAATTAATCAGTTTGGGAAATATGATATACAAAGCGCCAAATGCTATAGTAGCAGGGGTTTCCAACGTTGTTTCAAGGATAGAAAATGTTTAAAGATGAAATTTTAAATTCAATAAAAGATTTGATTAAAGACGAGAAAACCTTTCTTGTTGGCGGATATTTGAGGAATTATTTTTTAAATAATACAATTTCGCTTGACAGGGATTTGGTTGTTGAAAAAAATTCTTATGCTCTTGCTGAAAAAATCGCCAAAAAGCTTGATGGAACGCTTGTTGAGCTTGATAATATTAATAAAATTTATCGAGTTTGCTTAAAAGATAAAAAAAATTATTTTGATGTTTCAGAGGCTCTTGAAAACAATATTGAAAAGGACGCAAAGCGCCGAGATTTCACGATTAACTCGATTTTTTATGATTTAAACGAAGAAAAAATTTATGACCCGTTTAATGGGATAAATGACATCAAAAATAAGATTATAAAAACGATCAATCTTCAAAATATGCTTGACGATGAGCTTCGTTTTTTAAGAATTTATCGCTTTATGAGTTTAACGGGTTTTAAAATTGATGAAACTTTGGCAGATTTTTCTAAAAAAAATTTTCATTTGGTTAAAAACGTTGCGCCAGAGCGCATTAACTATGAAATTATTAAAATTTTTGAGGGCGAATATCTAACTCAAACTCTTTTAAAAATGTTGGATGATGGGGCGTTGGAAATTATTTTTCCTTTCGTTAAAGAAATTAAAAGAATTCCCTCTAATTCGCACCACCACCTTGATTTGATACATCATAGCATTGAAACGGTTAATTTGATTGAAACATCAAATCCGATTTTAAAAATCGCCGCATTCTACCATGATATAGGTAAACCCCAAACTTGGACAATCGAACCCGTTGGCAGACACCGCTTTATCGGTCATGACATCAAAGGCGCCGAGATTGTTAAAAAAGAATTGAAAGCTCTTAAATTTTCAAATAAACAAATTGATTACATTTCAAAAATGATTAAAAATCATATCTATCCTGCAAGCCTGATTAACGCTTCAAAAGAGAATAACAAGGCTTTTGCAAAGTGCGTTAAAAAATTGGGGGTTGATTTTTTAGACGTTATTAAATTATCAAGAGCAGATAGATTATCCGCCCAAGGCGAAGCCATAACTCCTAATATACTTGAAAAATCGCTTAAACACTTAGATGAGCTTGAAAATTATTATCATTCTATTCAAAATATAATTGAAAACCCTAAACCACTTTTAAATGGCAGGGAGATTATGGAAATTTTGAATATAAAGCCATCTAAACAAGTCGGGAAGATTATGGATGAACTTGTTGAAATGCAACTGACGGGGGATATTAAAAACAAAACCGACGCTGTTGAATATGTTAAAAAAAGAGGACTTATTTAAGCCCTCAGTCAAACACAAAATATAAATTCAGTTAATCCGCCCAGTTTATGTTATCGGTCACACAACGGACACTCATTGCATAATTGTCATAAGAATTGACATTTACAGAAGCAATACCATTTTCTATATGCATTGTTTTGTTGTCTTCGCTTAACCATATATCACTAACATAGCAACGGCTATCTCTAGCTCCCTTACAAACACTTCCAATGGGACAATAATTTGAGCCCTGAGAAACCGAAGTTCTATCACAAAGTTGAAGCCCGTCTTCAACGCTTGTATATTTATTAGGTATAAATTTAGATAAAAATGATGAATATTTTGTTTCAGACGTTATGTAATTAACCAATCCTTTTGCTTCGTTTGAGCTTAAAAGCCTCCATCTTTTATCAGTAGCATTATCCGGTGCCCAATTGGCACACAAATTTGTTGCTGCTTTTTGTCTGCATACAGTTCTATTGGTTGCGTCATAATCATACGTTCCGCTACCATTGCTTGTTGTACCTTTCCAACAACAATAATCTCCAGAACATGAAGTTGAAACATCTACAACGGTGACTTTTGCGTTGCTGTCGCTATAGTCACTTGCCGTATTTGTTCCATAACGAGGTTTTCCCTTGTCTGCAGCATCATAATCCGCAAAATTGTACTTTATCATACAAATATTTCGGCTTGCACCATTTAAGTATTTTTTATCTATAAATAAAGCCTTGTATTTATCGCAATCGCCTTGATTTCTTGGTTCGTTTGTTTGATAAGTTTCTTCAGCGGGGTCTGGTATTGTTTTTCTAATATTATCTGAAACGCATCTTACGCCCATTGCATAATTGTCATAAGAATTGACATTTACAGAAGCAATACCATTTTCTATACGCATTGCAAGATTTTTTTCGCTTACCCAAACATGACTAGGGTAACAACGGCTATCTCTGGCTCCCTTACAAGCGTCACCACTTGGACATTGATTTGAACCATAGGAAGCCGAAGTTCTATCACAAAGTTGAAGTCCATCACTATCTAAGTATTTTGTAAGAAATGAAAACGGTTCACTACCAGGATAATATCCATCATAATTAATATAGGTTGCCAAAGCGGTGGCTTCACTTTTGGTCATCAATCTCCAATGTCCGACTTTACTTCCTGCATAAGCCCAATTATTGCAAATTTCGTCCGCGGCTTTTTGACGACAAACTGAACGATTATCAGAAGAATAGTTACTATAATTAGTTACACCACTACTTGTTGCGCCTTTCCAACAACAATATTCAGTATTGCAGCTTTCATTAACATCAACAACTTTAACGCCAAACTTTACATAAAGCGGATGATATGGTTTTCCATCCATCGCATATCTATCGTCAGTTACATTATATTGTGTTACACAAAGATTACTTCCGCTGCCTAGAAATCTTTTGTTAATATAAAGAGTACCTTCGGGGCAATCATCTTGATTTCTTGGTTCAACATCGTTATGGTTTGATATTTCATTATCCACTGACGAAACAACCTCATCAACTTTAGATGTTACACATCTTACACCCATTGCATAATTATCATAAGAATTGACATTTACAGAAGCAACACCGCCCTCTATGCGCATTGCAAGATTTTTTTCGCTTACCCAAACATGGCTAGGGTAACAACGGCTATCTCTGGCTCCCTTACAAGCGTCACCACTTGGACATTGGTTTGAACCCTTTGAAGCCGAAGTTCTATCACACAATTGCAATCCATTTGAGCCCATATATTTTGTTAAAAAATGATCTGAATCTGATTCTGCTGCAATTGCAGCAGCCAACTTGGTTCCTTCAGCTTTTGTTAACAATCTCCAAGAACCTTGTTTTGTTCCAGGGAAAGCCCAATTATTGCATATTTTTGTTGCTGCATTTTGCCTGCAAACTGTTCTGTTGCCTGCCGAATACCCCGGATAACTATTTGTCGCATTACTTGTATTGCCTTTCCAACAACAATTTGCAGAGCTTGTACATGTACTGGTTCCCGTTTGGGTTATTTGCACCCCGATTTTTGGATATTTTGGATGATAAATCTTATCAATTGTTCCAACTTTATAAGTATTTTCTTCATCCCCAGCATTATATTTCATCATACATAAATCAGTTGTTCCTGTATATTTTTTGTCAATAAATACAGCATTAACGGATTTACAACAAGCTTCTGTAGGCAATCCTCCACTTTCATGGCATGCTAAGTTTTCGCATTTTCCATTTAACAAACTAAATCCATCATTACAAATTGAGCAAACATTATGCGCACAATATGTGCAGTTTTCATCCGAGCACGGTTGACATTTGCAGGTGCCATCAAGGTAATAACCTGCTTCGCAAGTAATATTTGAGGGACAATTGATTTCTCCGCTTCCGCTATTATTCCCTCCAAAGCTTCCGACAGTCACGCCCATAGATGACAATTTTTTAGTGATAATCGGCGCAAAGGCAGCAGTAATCAAGCTTATAGTTATTAAGCTAATCATCAGTTCAACAAGGGAAAAACCCTTGAAGAAACTTTTCAAACTCTTTTTCATATTAAAACCTGTTATTTATGTGTTGATGTATTTTAGAAGTTTAATTTTGTGTTTTTTGAAAAACTTCTAGTTTAATTTATATATTACTTGTCTAATTTCCTTTTGTCAAATTTATAGTAAGTTAAATTGGGTATAATATTTGAAAAAAGTGACTTATAATTATTTCAAAAGGATGATTATGACTACTTTAAAATTATTCGGCAAAAGAATAAAAGAGCTAAGAAAAAGGCAAAAAATCACCCAAGAACAATTGGGTGAACTTGTTGGAATTGATTCTAAACAAATCGGCAATATCGAAACAGGGACGTATTTTACAACGATTAGTACGCTTGAAAAAATTGCAAAAATTTTAAATGTAGAAATTTATGAGCTTTTTGAATTTAGCCATCAAAAAGATAAAAAAGCACTGATTGAGGAAATTATTACGCTTTTAAACTCTGCTCCCGAAGAGAAAATTAAGACAAGCTATAAGGTTATTAAGAGTATTATTCATTAGATATTTGCGTTATTAAATTTATTTATAACTTAATTACAAAAAGCCGAAAGTGAAAAACTTTCGGCTTTTGATATTTTTAGCTAAGTTTACTAAGCAAAGCATTGCTAAGCTCGCTTGATTCGGGTTATTGCTCCTGAGGAAATTATAAATTTCCACGTCGCCATGGTACGGCTTAAAAAAGGCTAAAACTCTTCGTTTTAGCCTTTTTACGCACACCTTTGCCCTCATCTGCGCTCGCTAAGCAAAGCATTGCTAAGCTCGCTTGATTCGGGTTAACCTTTAATTTGGTTCATTACTTCTTCAGCAAAGTTATCTTGTCTTTTTTCCAATCCTTCGCCAAGAACAAATCTATCAAATTTAACAATTGTCAATTTGCCTTCAATCAATTGAGCAACAGTCAAATCAGGATTTTTTACGAATGGTTGTTCTAATAAGCAACGTTGAGCCATTAATTTATTTACACGACCTTCAACGATTTTTTCTCTAATGTTTTCAGGTTTTTTAGCCAAATCTTCTTTACCCATTTCAATTCTTTTTTCTTCTTCAATAACTGAAGCAGGAATTTCTTCTCTTGAAATGAATTCAGGAGCATTTGAAGCAATGTGTAAACAAATATCTTTAGTGATTGCTGTTGTTTCGTCGTTAGCATCAGCTTTTGCTTCAACTAAAACACCGATTTTGCCATTGTGGATATATGTGTTTACAACAGCATTATCGTCATATTTAACAAATCTTCTGATTGTGATTTTTTCGCCGATTTTAGCGATTTTTTCTTTAACAATTTCTTCAATTGTTTTGCCACATTTTGGGCAAGTCATTGCAAGAAATTCTTCTACTGTAGCAGGGTTCATAGCAAGAATTGCTGCTGCCATTTCGTTTGCAAAAGCTTTGAAATCTTCGTTTTTAGCAACGAAATCTGTTTCGCAGTTGATTTCAACCATTGCTGCTCTTGAGCCTTCAACAACAGAAGCGATTGTACCTTCTGCTGCAATTCTGCCCATTTTTTTATCTGCTGAAGCCATACCTTTTTGTCTTAAAAATTCAATGGCTTTTTCCATATCACCATCGGTTTCAACTAGAGCTTTTTTAGCGTCCATCATACCGGCGCCGGTTTTATCTCTTAGTTCTTTTACCATAGATGCTTTAATTTCCATAGTTTATTCTCCTAATTCTAATTAATTTACTTCGCATTTCGCACAACTTACGCTTCTGCGTTTGCGTCTTTAGCTTCGATTTTTTCAATCTTGCCCATGTTTTTAATGTTGTTTGCTCTAAGTTCTTTACCTTCTAAAACAGCGTCAGCCATTTTTGAACAGATTAATTTGATTGAACGAAGTGCGTCATCATTTCCTGGGATAATGTAGTCAATTCCATCTGTATCAGCATTTGTATCAGCCAAACATACAACAGGAATACCTAATTTATTAGCTTCTTTAATTGCAATTAATTCTTTTTGTTGATCAACTACAACTAAAACATCAGGCATACCTTTCATTTCTTTGATACCGCCTAAAGTTTTTGATAATTTAGCAACTTGACGATTTAATTGAGCAACTTCTTTTTTAGGAAGTTTGTTAGCTGCGCCTGATTCAAGGAAGCCTTCTAGTTCTCTTAATTTATTAACTCTGCCACGAATTGTTTCAAAGTTTGTCATCATACCACCTAACCAACGACGGTTGATATAGTAGCTTCCGCAACGAACTGCTTCTTGAGCAACAACGTCAACTGCTTGTTTTTTAGTACCAACAAATAAAACGTTTTTGCCTTCTGAAGCTAATTTTCTAACTACTTCATAAGCTTTGTCTAATAAATCTGATGTTTTTCTAAGGTCAACAATATAAATGCCGTTTTTAGCGCCAAAAATATATTGTTTCATTTTTGGGTTCCATTTTTGAGTTTGGTGACCAAAATGCACACCTGCATCTAATAATTCTACTAATGTAGCTACTGCCATAGTTTCTTGTCCTTTCTATTTTTCGGTTTTCCTGACCTCTATGGTTAAGGCTGGCTAAAATGCCATGTGGACTGTGATTTTCACATACCGAAAAGGTAATCTATTAACAAAATAATTTTATTAAAAACATAATTTAATTGCAATTTATTAGCTTGTTTTTTTAAGTTATGTATATTTTTTTGTTTTTGTATTAAATTATTAATGGAATTGGAGGCAAAATATGGGTTGCTTGAAAAGTTTAATTAATAAAATTATAATGATAGCGCTTGTTATAGCGTTTTTTGCATTTGGTGGATACAGTTTCGTAACAAAATGTATAAATGATTATCAAAATCCTTCTCGAGCTGAATTTGTTAAAGCTGAAAAAGATTATGGCAATTTTGCATATATTTCATCAGACTATCAACTTTCAAGAAATTTCAATGTTTTCGGTTATAAAAAGATAAGTGCAAAATATTTGCCGACAGGTCAAAAAATCACAATTTATGATTTAAAAGATGAAAAATTAATTTCTCCAAACGACTTTAAAACAAACGCTGTTGATAAAAAATTAAATGATTTATTGGATAAATTCAAAGATTCATTTATCACTCTTGAAAACTTCAAAATCACTTCAAGAGGAACTTATGTTGCAAAAGGAAAATCAATTCCTTATATCAATTTTAGCGCTAATATCAAAAATATTCCATTCAAAACAGTAACAGGAACAGTTGCAGCGTATGCTACGACAAATGCTAAGGCTAAATGCGCTTCAACGAAGTTGATTGTGACAATGGTTGATTCTAAACAATTCAATCCTGCTATTCAAGGCGGATTTATTAAAGCAATTAGGTTCTAAGCTCCCGAGCAAAGCAAACCGTAGTCCGACGGACTAGGTTTTGCAAAGCGAGGGCATAGGTGTGTGAAGCATATTGCCAGCCACGACGAGGGGGTGGCAATATACGCAACCATACCCGAGCAAAGCAAACTCACCCCATCCAACTTTGTAAAATTTTATTAACACAACCACAAAAAACTATCAAAAAAATTATCGTTTTGTTTTTATATAAACATCATAGCAAACAAAAAAAGGACTAAAACATGGAAACAGCACCAGTAAACAATTTTTCTAACATGTCAGGCATTAAAAAATTTGGAAAAGGCTTAGGTTTTGAAATCAAAAGCGTAATCCCTGTACTTGGTGAATATACAATCGGTAATATTGATTTAAAACACGACAACTTAAAAGAAGATGTTGTTCTTTTATCAAAAGGAAAAGATGCTAAATGTGAAAAAGAAAAAGCCGGCGAATCATTCTTAACCGGTTTAATGTATGCTATTAAAGCTTATGTTCCTTTCTATGGCACATACGCTATCGGACAAGACAAAATCGAACACGAAAAACTAAAGAAAGATATTACTGCTCTACAAGAAGGTGCTGAACTTGTTCAAACAGATAAACAAGCTGGAGTATTCAAAACATATTTCAAAGGTCTTGGCGAAAGAATTAAACACCTTATACCAATCTACAGTACATATTACAGAGGCAAATTAGTTTCTGAAACAATTGGTATGGAAAAAGCTGTTGAAGAAATTCAAGACGCTAAAGACGCTAAGAAAGCATAAGAAAAATCTATCAATAAATAAAAAGGCTTGCAAAATTGTGAGCCTTTTTTATTATTTATAAACCTTAAATAAAAAATCTTTTCCTTTAACAACAAAAAACTTATTATTATTTTCAAGAATTTTATAGGTTTTTTCTTTTTCAGACTTCTCATCAACTTTCAAAAATTCATATTTTTCAATTTTAATATATCGGCTTGCAATTTTAACATACGGGCTTGCCCAAGGATACAAGGCTCTTAGGTGTCTTTCGACATCGGTTTTTGATTTTGTTAAATCAATTATAATATCTTTTTCGGAAATTTGCGGCTCGTAACTTGCGTAAGCATTATTTTGTTTAATTGGTTGAATTTGATTTGAATTATATAATTTCAAAAAATCCTGAACCATATATTTTGCAAGCTTAACAGTCTTATCCTTAAGGGTTTTTCCCGTTTCATTTTCTTCAATTGTAATCGCTTCTTGAAGAATAATATCCCCGCAATCAAACTTTTCACTCATAAAATGAACAGTTAAACCTGTCACTTTTTGATTGTTATATATTACCCAAAAATATGGGTTTGCGCCTCTGTTTTTAGGCAACAAGGCAGGATGAAAATTTACACAAGTAACCAAATTTAAAATATCGCTTTTAAATTTTTCGCCCCAAGAACCAACAATAATTAAATCGGGCTTAAGTTTTTTAATCTCGTTTTGAAATTCAAGGGAATTAACGCTATCACCCTTTATATCATATAATTTGTTGTATTTAATATTTGTGTAATCTTGTGATGGGTTGAAAATGTCTTTAAAAAACAGCTCAAATTTATTATATTTTATTCTATCGTTTCTAAAAACACCAACAATCTTGTTATCGCTTGCTAAAACGCCCTCAATCAAGGAATAGAGCATTTGCCCATAACCAACTAAAACAACTTTTGCCAAGTTCAACCTCGAATTATCTTACTTTGTTTTCTTCGCCTTTGATTAATCTTTTAATGTTTTCTCTATGCAAATAGATTATATATAAGGCTGCAATGCCTGCATAAACAACATATCCGATTGGATTTTTAAAGTAATACATTAAAAATGGAGCGCAAGCTAAAGCAATAATTGAACCTAGGGAAACATATTTTGAAACATAAGTTATAACACCCCAAATAAGAGCAATTGAAAGACCAACAACCCAATTTAGAGCTAAAATTGTTCCAACTCCGCTAGCAACGGATTTTCCACCTCTAAATTGCAAATAAATCGGTTTAGAATGACCAATTATAACAAAAATTGAAGCCACAACGGCAAAAATTCCAAATACATCAGCTATGAATAATTTTGCCAACAACACAGGAAGTGCGCCTTTAAAAGCGTCTAATAACATAACGATAAAAAACCATTTTTTGCCTAAAACACGTTTAACGTTGGTAGCACCCGTTGAACCTGAACCTATTTGTCTTATATCTTGACCTGTTTTAATTTTAACAATTAAATAGCCTGTTGGAATTGAGCCGATTAAATAGGCAACAAGGGCTGTTAATAATATTATTGCAAAAAATTCTATACTCATTATTTATCTCCTTTAGGTCTATATGAAACAACGATAGGTGTTCCTTTGAACCCAAAATTTTCTCTCAATTTTTTCATCATATAACGTTTATAGTGGTCTTGGATTAAATCTTTGTTGTTTATAAAAATAACAAAAGTCGGAGGGTTGTTTTTCGCTTGAGTAGCGTAATATATTCTAAGCATTTTTCCTTTAATTGAAGTTGGCGGATTAAGGTTATATGCTTCTGAAACAACCTTGTTCAATAAGCCCGTTGAAATTCTTTTTTCTCTTTGTTCTTGAATTTCAAGCGCTTTTTTAAAAATATTATCCAATCTTTGACCTGTTTTTGCCGAAATAAAGATTTTTTCAGCATAATTTAAAAACGGAACTTCTCTCTCGATTTGTTCTTCAAATTTATGAGTCGGAGTATTTTTAACCAAATCCCATTTATTAAACGCTAAAATCAAGCCACAACCTGCTTCTTCTGCTATTGAAGCTATTTTTTTATCTTGGTCTGAAATATTTTCAAGAGAATCGATAACTAATAATGCTACGTCACATTCTCTAATTGCTCTAATTGCTCTATCAACAGCAAACATTTCAACACCATAATCCACTTTGGATTTTTTCCTAATCCCTGCCGTATCAACAAGCCTAAAGACTTTATCTTCAAAAACAACTTCCTCGTCAATTGAATCTCTGGTTGTTCCTGAAACATTTGAAACGATTGCTCTTTGTTTTTTTAATAAATTATTTAATATTGAGCTTTTGCCTGCGTTTGGCTTTCCAACTATAGCAATTTTTAAAGGCTTATCTATTTCTTCTTCATCATCTTTTGATGGAGCTATATCTTTTGTTATGATATCCAACAAATCGCCAACTCCGCCATCACCGTGCAGAGCGGATAATAAGTGCATATTATCAAAACCTAATGCCCAAAATTCGCTTGCTAAATCTCTTTGATGAGGAGAATCAACCTTATTTACCACAAGCAAAACTTCCTTATCGATTTGGCGAAGTTTATTTGCAATGTCGTAATCATAAGGGTTTAGACCCGATAGAGCGTCTACGATAAACAAAATCATATCCGCTTCTTCGATTGCAAGTTCAACTTGAGAATTGATATTTTTTACAAATTCATCATCATTATTTTCAACAATACCGCCAGTATCAATCATAATGAACTTTTTGTCTTGCCATTCACAATCAATATATATTCTATCTCTTGTGATATTAGGTTTATCATCAACAATAGATAGCCTTTTGCCTGCAATTCTATTGATTAAAGTAGATTTACCCACATTTGGGCGCCCGATTATTGCTATAACTTTTTCTTTCATAGCTTAATTCTACTATAAAATAACCGAAAATTACAGATTATCTTTAGCAAGCTTAATCATTTCAACAAATCTTTTTGATAATTCCATTTGCGAAATTGTTAATTGACGGGCAATATCCGCTTGTTTGAAGCGTTTTATATATCTTAGAGAAAAAATTTCATAATATTTTTTGTTAGGATATTTGCTATCCAAAATTTTAATCATTTTAACAAGCTTTTCCATAGTATTTTCTGAAATTCTTTTAGCAGGGCAAAATTCCAAAGGGTCAATCAACCCGTCAACCGTGTCATATCTTTCGCTTCGTTGAATTTCTTCTTTAAGATTGACTATGTTTCTTCTTGTTTTTTCCATCTCATATTCTTGCGCTAGTCTATCTTCTTCATCTAATACAGATGGTTTTAGGGTCACAATTTCATCTTGTAACTTATTATTTTTTTCAATTTGTCTATAAATTTGCGTTTGAGAAAATTTTTGTTTTTCCTTTAAAACACTTTCCATACAGCTATCACAGATTGCAAAAAGATGTTTTTTTAATCTATCTTTATCTCGAATAGTGTCCATTAAAAGGTAGGATTTTTTATACACGGAATCGACAAAAATATCTATCAATTCCTCGTTTCCACGGAATTTGATACTTTCTCTAACTACTGATTCAATAAGCGCTCTATGTTCTTTTGATATACTTAATTTTTTCATTTTCTAGCTCTATTAAAATATTAGTATAATAATTAAATTATGACATCATTAATTAAATTTTTGTAACATTTTACATAGAAAAGTAAAGTAAATAACTGATTTTGTTAAGAAGTTTGGACATATAGTTTTTTAGAATATATAATATATTTTAGATAATTATCATTTTGACTTGGAATAAATGAATAAGATATATATAAAACCACTTATTATATTAATATTCTTGTCCTTATACATCGGGCAAAATTTTTGTCGTGCCGATGTAGATATTGCTGAATTTAAGAAAATTAAACAAGTCAAAACTATATTTAATAGAGATAAAAATAAAACTAATTCCAAGTCTAAAAAACAAAAATCTCTTAAACTTGAAGAAACAAAAATAGATTCTTCTGCCCCATTTTCAATGTTTGAAGATATGCAAGACGAAAGCTTTGCAAATGTTCGAGATACAAAAGAAGAAAAAGAACTTGAAAATTCAAAAACAAACTCATTTTTTTCAAGATTTAAGTTTAAAAAGAAAAGCAAAAACAAAAAAAACGAAGAAATTATAGAAGAAGAAACCGTAACGGATAGCCCGATTACGCCACTGGAAGATGAATACACATATATAAATGACACCGACAACGTTATTATTCAAGAAGTTGAAATATATGGAAATAATCTTTTAGATATTAATTATATTAAAGATCAAATCAAGTCAAAAGAAGGTTATCAATACATCCGCTCTAACGTTTCAAACGACCTTAAAGCGCTATATGCAACAGGATATTTTACTCAAAATATTAGAGCTCTTCCAATCAAAATTGATGATAGAAATGTTAAATTAAGAATTATCTTAGAAGAAAATCCGCCTATTGCAGGCTTTAACATCATTGGAAACAACAGCATTTCAAACAAAGACATTATTTCAATTCTTGACCAATATCAAGGATTGCCTCAAAACATTTTGAGCATTAATAATGCAATTAATGAAATTCAAGAATTATATTCTTCAAAAGGCTATATTTTAGCCAGAGTTGAAAAAGTTTCGGACGATCCTGACGGATATGTAAATATTAAAATTGATGAGGGGATTATTGGAGATATTATTGTTGATGGCAATAATAAAACTCGTGATTTCATTGTTAAAAGAAACATTTTGCTTCAACCAGGGAGCGTTTATAACGAAAACACTATGCGCTCGGATATCTTAAGATTAATGGGCACACAAGCTTTTAAAGATGTTCAAAGAGAATTGAAAAAAGATGAACAAACAGGCTTGTATGATGTTTATATCGCTCTTGAAGAACAAAGAACAGGAAAAATCTCGCTTGGTGTTGGTATTGATTCATCATCAGGTTTCTTTGGCTCTGTTGGCTTTGGCGAAAACAATTTTAGAGGTTTAGGACAAAAATTAAATCTTAACTTGATGGCTGGTACAGGTATTTTGATGAACGATAGTTCCGTTGTTTCAAAAGCCAATTTGCAAGGCGAGATTAGTTTCCTTGAACCTATGTTTAAACGTGAAAACCAACAATTAGGTGTTCGTGGTTTTGCAAGATATTATGGAAGCTATCAAGTTCCGCTTGCTGTTGAAAAGAGAATTGGCGCTGATATAACCATTTCTCGTAAGTTTACAGCATTTAAAAATCTATCAGGTTCAATCGGCTTTGGGGTTGAAAATGTTGACTTATCAGAGGGCGATGAAGGCAAAATCCGCTCTATGTACCTAGCAAGCGGCACTCCTTGGTCACAACGTTCTAAAGAATTAGAGGGCGGCTTCTTTGTAAAAATCACTCCTGCTTTAACTTATGATACTAGAGATAGCGTGGTTAACGCAAGAAAAGGTGTTTTAGCAAGAATTACATTTGAAGAAAATATTGGAATTTCAGGAAGCACATTCGGCAAATTGCACGGTATGATTAGAAAATACACCCCAGTGGGCAAAAAATCGTCTATCGTTATTACTGCTCGTGCAGGCGGAAAAATCCACGGCAACATGCCTGATTTTGCAGGATTTAGCCTTGGCGGTCCATATAACATTCGTGGTTTCAACATCTCTGAAGTTGGCGTAGGTAACGGATTTATGATGGGTAGCGCCGAATATCGTGTTCCTCTTCCATTTATTGATAGAATTACAAGCAACGCATTTCTTAACAACATCAGATTTGCAGTGTTCTCTGACGCCGGTACAATATTTACAAAATCTACAGGCTCAAGAGTATATAATAAACCAGGATACGCTATTACCGTTGGTGTTGGCTTAAGAGTATTCATCCCAGGGCTTGGACCAATCAACCTAGATTATGGTATTCCTGTAACAAATACAGGCGGCATGAAACGTGATTCCGGATTCTTTACATTTGGTATGGGCGAAATGTACTAGGAATAATCTTTGATAGGATTTCATCAGTATTACTGATGTTGTTATCTTTCTATTTGAATTTAAGTCCGCCTCAATATAACCTTTCGGTATCTGCTGATTATTCATAATGTAATAAGCATTAAGCATAATCTCATGGTTTTTTTCATCATTTTTAAACTTATCTGAACCCTCGGCTATTTCAAAGGCATTTTCAAGCGTGTGAATTTTAGCTAAAAGACTATTTTGCTTATCACCTTCATTTGTTTTGGATATATCTTCATACAGTGAAGTTAATTTATCCATAACTTCAGAATAAGAAAACCCTGCAATTAATTGTTCATTTTCTTGAATATCGCTGGAATTTACTTCTTGATAATATGTCTTAGGATTTTTAATTTCCTTGATGTTATAAAGATGTACAATTTTAGGGTTGAAATTTTCTGTGTTATCGCTTATAATATTTGTATCAGCTTTCGCTCCATTTAAGTTACGTTTAGCGTATCCCAGCGGAAGCTGATTTTTATATTCTTCCGTATCAAAAAGTATTTGAAATGTCTTATCCCCTATTTTTACATCGGTTTTAAAATAGTGATAATTTTCAATATTAGGCTTTTTGTCTTTTTTTGTATTTTCTTTTTCTCCTATATATTCAGCATTTGCAAGCAACTTTTCTAAAGACATAATATATTTTCTATGTCTATTTTTTTGAGTTATATTTAATTTTTTATAATTCCCTGCATTGAGAATTTTGTTAGTAGTTCTTCTACCACCTTTAACATCCACAAACCATTCGGGCGACAATGTCGCAAACTTAGTACCATTTTCAACAATTTTATTGATATAGGCTTTTACTTCATTGATGGATGGACTTTTTCCAAAATCATTTGTTAAATCGACAATATTGTTATTGCTTGGAGTATTTTGATAATATGTTTTAGTGTTTACAAAATTAGATAATCTTCCGTATCCATAATGCAACGTGTTGTATCTTTCGTTAAATCCTTTGATATATTGGAGTTCGCTTCTTCCTCTTTGTGATTCTTTACGTAAATCCATATTGAAGAAAGCACGTAGTCCATAGTTTCTAATTTTTCTATTAGACGAGTTACCCAATAGCGATTGCAAAGCCAACGCAACATTATCAACCTCTGTTTCTATTGCTGAATTATTATAATAACTATATGCTTTTTTATGTTGTTTTACAAGTTCATAATCTTTTTTTACATCTTTTATATTATGTTTTTTTGTAAAATCTTTATATTTTTTTATATCTTCTTTTGATACATTTATTGCATTTAAAAATTCTTGAAGTTCTTGTTTATCTTCTTCACTTAATTGTTTATTGTTTAAATTTTTATCTGCATATCTAATCGCATTTTCAAGTTTTGCGTGCATTAATTCGTGCAACAGCACCCTAATAAATTGTTGTCCTTTATTAGAGTAAGAATCTATTTTATTGTAATTCAAGTAAACTGTTTTATTGAAAAATTCTAAATATCCACCTGCAGAACCTTCACGTTCTGCCATCCATTTTGGCATCTCTTGAAAATATACATCATCTAAAACATCACTAAAATAATTTTTTAATGGTTTCAATAATGTTACTGAATCAAATATTTCAGTTACTTTTTCTTTATCTTTTTTTGATAATATGTCTTTAAGAATATTAACTGTTTTTAAAATATCTGATTGAAAATAAATATTAGGATTTTTAATTTCCTTGATGTTATAAAGATATACAGATTTAGGGTTGAAAACATCTTTAATATGGTTTATACTAATATTAGCAGTACCTAGTCTGTTAGAAGTCAACTCATTAGAGCCAATTCTAGTTGCAGTAGGTACTGTTTTTATTATTTTTATTTTATGTCCTGCAAACGTATTGGGAGTATTATTCTGTTTCGGAACATCAATACTTATTTCTATACCATAAATATTATCATTATATTTAAAGGCATTGTAATATATTTCTTGTCCTTCAACTTTTTTGCTGTGTTTTTCGTCAGATTTTTTAAAGTGAGAATAAATTGAATTTTCAACAAGTTCTTTTAAACCTGCGTAAGAATTTCTTTTTACTTCATTTTTAAAAGTTCTTTTCATTGAACGGCTGATATTAGATTTTGAAAACTGAACCTTTCTACTGTTATCTTTTATTACTACATTACCAATTAAATTAAGATTATCTTCTATCCATTTTTTTAATTCAGATACTTTTTCAAAATTTGGAACTGAATCACTATCAATGTTAATCGGTTCAATTTTCTTATCAGTTTCATTAAATTGATGATAAACATTAGAATTGCTTTCATCAAAAGTTCCTTGATTTTCAAATGTGTCATTAATCTGATTAATAATCATTTGCTTTGTATCTTCAAGCATTTTATTTGCTTTGTTTATTTGCAGTTCGTAATCATTTTTTAATTTATTTTTTTGTTTTTCTGTTTTTGCTTTAGATAACTTTAAGTTATAATTTTCTTCAATTTTTTTAATTGAATTATCATAACGAGAATACATTTCTCTTGCATCTTCAATCTTTGTTCTTAAATATGAATTTCCATTTTCAGCATATTTATATGCTTCATCTGCTGAGGGTAATTGGTTATTTAAAATGTATTTCTTTACATCTTCAATTTCTTCTTGATTTACAGTATTAAAATTATTGTTTATATTCCGTTCATCAGGAACATTATATTGAACATCAAACTTATTAAACCATTTATCAAATGCTTGAATATCATCAGCACCAAATCTTTTGAAGAACTGACCAAACAGTTTTGAGTGACCAAATGCTACATCTTGACTTACACCGCCTTGCAAAAATTTTGTATAAGTCTTATCTTCAATTTCTTGTGCTTTTAATTCTTTTTCAAATTACAACTAAAAAGACCGAGAAAGTCGGTCTTTTTGCATATTATATTTATTTTATGGCTATACTTTCATTCTTCCGTTTGTTGAGACCATAAAGCTTTTCATAGTCAAAGGAACACGTCTGTTGAAGTTTGCTAAATCAACTTTTGTATGGGATGGGTCAAAATATGGTTGATATGGTTCATTTTGCATTTTTGGATTATTTTTTTCCATACGTTTTTGAACAAAATATGCGCTAACATCACGAATTATAGGAGTTAAAATTGCACATCCTACAACAGCGCCAACAAACGCACCAAGAACACCAAAACCAGATTTAACGCTATCTTTATATAGATTTTTTCCTGCTTCGGTTAATTCGCCGCCATCTTTTAATTTTGCAACCATTGCGCTGACATATTCGCCTGATTTTTTACCTAAGCCGAAAAGTCCGCCATCTTTTGCTTTTAAAATAGCTTTATCAACATATTCTTTAGCATTTTCAGCGATTTTTACTTCGCCCATTTTTGCAAGAGTTTTATCTGCAACAGGTCCTTTTAACCAGTCAATTATTTTTGTTGTCATTGCATAATATAAGCCGATATTTGCAACACCTGTTAAAACACCTGCTGGAACTAAGAATTTTTTATCTTCTTTTGATGTATTTTTATCAGAAGCAGCAGCAAAAGTATTACTTGCAGCAGCAAAAACCATACCTAAAGCATTTAAAACAAGCAGTGTATTACCTGCTTTGCTTGGATCAGGGTTACAAGATGAAAGAAGTTTATTTATGCCATTTGTTATATCTGCCATTATTTAACCTCCTTTCCTTGTTCTTTATTTGGTTTTTTATCAAAAATATCTGTCATTTTTTTGTTAATCATATTAATAAACGGAGCGTCAATTATAAAGTTTGTAACCGTCATAATTGCAATTGCTACAGCACCACCAACGGTTTTACCCCATTTTGCCATGTGCTCTGTAAATTCATAAGCATTATCAGCACTAATTTTTCCTTTATCTAAAAGTGTGTCAGCTATGGCACTTCCGCTTTTTTGACCTGCTTTAGATAATGCTAATGTTGCAAGAGCAATGCAACCCAATCTGATTGCAACACCTGTTATTGTGCCGCCAATTGATTGAGCAGCGGTTCTGATTGCTTGAACTTTAGAACTTTGATTTGTTCTTCCGTCTTTTTCGTTTGTAACTTTTGTAATAGCTTTACCGATTCCAATATCCATAGCAGGACCGACAACAGCTTCTGAGCCTGACATAACAATTTTTTGCCCCACAACAGAAGAGGTTGCCAAGCCTGCAATGCCTGCTACTAATTTTGAATTATTTGCAAAAGTATTTGCAACCGTGTCGGTTAAACTACCTCTAAAATTTTGATTTCTGTTTGCTTGTTGAATTTTTACGTTTGTTACTTTCATAGACTCACTTTTTTATTTTCAAATCACTACATTAAAACCGCATCAATTATTTTTTTTGCTAGCTTGTTTATCCTTTTTAACATTTTTTTACATAGCTTTTTATTGATGATAGGATTATAATTTTAGGATAAGATATATTATATCAGAATATTGTAAAAAATACACCAAATAGGATATTAAGATTATGCAAAGATGTGAAACAGGAGAAATGAAACCTTATTTTTATGACATAACTCTAAGAGATGGCAATCAGTCGCTTAAGAAGCCTTGGAGTCTTGAAGAAAAGCAACTGATTTTTGATAAAATTGTTGAGCTTAATATTCCTGCTATTGAAATTGGTTTTCCTGCTTCATCTGAAATGGATTTTTTGGCATGCCAAAATCTTGCAAACAGAGCAAACGAAAACACAAGAGTTTCTGTTTTAGCAAGAGCAAATAAAAATGATATAGATAAAGCTCTTTTAGCTATTAAAGACGCAAAATGCGCAAGATTACACACATTTATTACAATGTCACCTTTTCATATGGAAAATGTTTTAAATAAAAACGCCGAAGAAGTTAGCAAAATTGCAATAGAAGCTGTTAAATATGCAAAAAGTGAGATTGATAAATTAAACAAAAATTTTGATATAGAATTTTCTGTTGAACACTTTGGAGATTGCGAAAGCAATATCGATTTTGTAATTGAAACCCTAAAACAAATAACTGCCGCTGGCGCAACAACGATTAATCTTCCTAATACAGTTGAAAGATATCGCCCAAGCCGCTTTATAAATCTTGTTAAAAAAGTTAAAGAAAATTTAGGTGATGATATTATTATATCCGTTCATAATCACAACGACCTTGGAATGGCAACAGCTACAACGGTTGAGAGCTTTTTTGCAGGCGCAAAACAACTTGAATGCTGCTTAAACGGCTTAGGCGAAAGAGCGGGAAACACGGATTTTAACCAAGTTGTAACAGTTTTGCATAACAACAATATTAAAACAGGAATAGATTTATCTAAAATCTATGAAACTTCGCTTTTAATTTCTCAAATGTCACACATAAAAATCTATGAAAAAGCGCCGCTGGTTGGACCTGAAGCCCTTGCGCACAGAAGCGGAATACATCAAGATGGCGCAATTAAGACAAAAGATATGTATTTTGGAGCATATCGCCCTATTCATCCGACTTTGATTGGAAGATATGATGATGAAAAAATCGGTTTCACTTCTCAAAGCGGAAAAACGGCCATATATGATATTATCAAGGCTCTTAAATATCCAATCACAATTCAAGAATCAATATATTTAACACCTTTTGCAAAGCATTTGGCTGAACAAAAGGGCGAATTGAACAATAGCGAGATTTTGGATTTATATTTTGATAAAATTTGTGATATCAAGGGCGTGTTTGAATTAATCAGCTTTAAAGAAGTTGAAAAAGGAAAATATAGCCTTGCTTTCAATTTTAAAAATGAGAAAAAAGAAATTACAGACACAGGAAACGGCCCGTTGGACGCTTGTTTAAACGGTTTAAAGAAGCTTGGTTTTGAAACAAAACTTTTAAATTATAAGCAATATTCTCTTGATGGAATTGAAAAAGGCTCATCTGCTCGAGCAATGAGCGCTATAGCTATGCTTGATAACAATAACAATGAAATAATAGCAAGAGCGATTGATACTTCAACAGCTTTAGCTAACGTTAAAGCTATATTTAACGCTTTAAATCAGATGTATAAGTAGAATATTTTTGATATAATTGATTTAAGGGTAAGCGACTCTATTTTATCCCTCCACTTGCACAGACTAGTAATGTAGAAAATTCAAGTTAAGGAGGTGATGGTGATGAAAATATTAATATCTTGCTCCTGTCAAATCAAAGATTTGAAACGTCGCCTATCAACAGTTTAACAAAAGCCAAATTCAACATTTGTCTTTTGTACACTCTGGCTTCGCATTGAAAGAGCGCTACGAATTATCTTTTGGATAATCATAGCACTCATCATCTTAAAAGGATAGGGAAGTAATGAAAGGCTTGAAGAGTAACCGGCTCTTTGAGCCTTTTCCCTATATTTATATTATATACCACTTTTTGTTTTTTTCAACCGAAGTTAAAAAACCTATTGCCCTATAATTTCAAGAGCTCTATCTCTAACCACTGTTTTAGAATCAGGATTAAAGAAAGTTCCATTTTCTAATTGAACTTTAGAACCATCTGTTTTAATAACATAAACGGTTGGGAAGCCTTGAACGTTATATTCTTGCATTAATGGTCTATTTTCTTCTTTTTCGCAATTTACATAAGCAACAGCGAAATTCTTTTTAATTTTTGAATCTTTAGAAATTTTGTTGAATGTTGGAGCAAAGCTTTGACAGAAATGACACCAATCAGTATAGAAAAATACAATAATCGGTTTTCCTGTTGCTTTTGCTTTTTCCATTGATTTGCCTTTATCATATTGTTTTGAAATAACAACTTTTTTATTTCCTTGTCCGCCAATGGAAACATCCCCTCTAAGCCCTAAAATTGATAGAGTTAAAGAAGTTACCGACAAAACCAATGATAATATTACAAGTCCAATCAATAGATTAAATTTACATTTTTTTTCTTCAGTCGGATTATTTACTTGATTTTCTTCTAACATTTTAAACTCCTTTTATTTTAATATCATATCTATATCATAAATTTATATTTTTTTAAAGCTATACTATTCTTTTTTAGCACAACAATTCTTATATTTTAACCCAGAACCGCAAGGACAAGGCTCATTTCTTCCAATTTGTTCTTCCTTTTTGTCATTTTCTTCTTCTTTTTTTGTTATATCAATCAAAGTTGAAAATAAATCAGAATTAAACAACGTTGTAACAGGAGAATATATACCGTTATCCACAAAAACAGCTTTCGTGTTAAACAAAATTTCTTCAAGAGTATTAAAATTTGTATTCAAAGTTTTATTTATAACTTCAAAAAAGTTTGGATTTTGCTCGCTTGCAAATTTTATAACGCTTGGCGGAATTTTATCGCTTGTTAAAAATTCACGAATACAATCATCCGCCCCAACTATATCTTGTTTAAAGATTTTCATAAATGTTTCAAAAAACGGAATTATATACATTCCTCTTTTTTTATCCATCCAAAGAGCAACGTCATAAGTTTCTTTATGCGAAGCAAATCCCCCAACAGCCGTTTCAAGAAAACAACTATCAGAACAATTAAGTTCTTCAATTTTCATATATTTATTTTCTTCAACATGTTCAATTAAATCATCATAACCTGAAGTCTGCTCGCCAAGGCGGTATTTATTAAAATATTCAATCAATTCATCAACTTTTTTATTTGTTGTAATAACATAATTTGTTTTAAAACATTCAATAAATTTTTCATAAAATTCTTCTGCGCTTGATTTTAATTGAATTAATTTTTCTTCATTTTTAAAATATGCACACTTAGGATTTTGAATCATATATCGAATTGCTTCGCTATTTGCGCCATACACGTTAAATTCAGATATAACATCATATATTTCTAAAATATATTGAACATTATTCAACTCAATTATTCTTGCTTTAATAAAATCATATCTTCCAACTTGTTTAAGATGGCTCATTTTAACCATCGGAATTAAAGTTACATCGGCATTTGAAGTTAAACAAGTTGTTTCATAAGCATTTGACAAGATTTTATTAACCTTAAAAACAGATACAATAGAGTTTTTTAGGGCATTTATAATCTCGTCATAGGTTTGATTATTTCTTCTAAAATATTCTAAAACATGCAAACCGTTTTGCATTTTCATATCTAAAATATATTCCATAACAACAATATTGAATTGACTTTCAGAATTAATTTCAATATTATTAATTTCTAAGTATTTTTGAAAATCCTCGCTAAGTGCGGTGTCTGACGCTAAAAAATCTAATATAGCGTCAATCGTTTTGCTTATTAATTCTAAAGTTTCAACTATGCTTGCCATTTTATCCTACCCTTTTTAAATAAATTAAATATTCAATATTTTTGCTTTTTGCGCCTTGTATAGGACTTTCTATCAGCCCTAAAACATCAAAACCAATACTTATACAATATTGTTTGATATCTTCAATAATATTTTGTCTGATTTTTTCGTTTTTAACCACTCCACCTTTATCGATGTCTTCCTTTTGCGCTTCAAATTGAGGTTTAATCAATAAAACAGCTTGAGCATCAGGTGCTATTAAGTTTTTACAGTTTTCCAAAACTTTTTTAATCGAAATAAACGACAAATCCATCGACATAAAACTTGGAAGTTCAACATCATCTGAAGAAAAAACATCTTCCTTTGTGCAATTTTTAACATTGATTTTTTCAATAGATTTTATTCTAGTATCATTTCTCAATTTCCAAGCGAGCTGATTATACCCAACATCAAGCGCATAAACAAATTTTGCACCCTCTTGAAGCATGCAATCCGTAAAACCGCCCGTTGAAGCGCCCATATCAATACAGATTTTATCTTTTAAATCAATGTTAAAGCTATCTATTGCGCCTTTTAATTTTAAACCGCCCCTTGAAACATAAGGGATTGAATTTATTTCGATTTTAAAAGGTTTTTCAGGGTCGAAAAGCTTATTTTCATCAAACAAAGCGCCCGCTTTAGTCACAAGTTCATCATTAATTTTAACATTTCCGGCTAAAATATTGGCACTAGCAGCGCTTTTTGTGTCAAAATAACCTTTTTCAAACAATATTAAATCAAGTCGTTTTTTTGTCATTTAGCTAAAATCTATTCTTGAACAACATATTTTTCTTCTTGAAGCGCAACAGAAATAATTCTATCTGACAATATTGCAGCTCTTTTGATTGGTCCTGTTGGTTCAAATTCAACCATTTTCACTTCATTTGAATTAATTAAAAGTTTCAATTCATCATAAACTTTTTGAGCATTATCAAAATACAAAACAAGCGGATTAACCATGTCTTTACAAAATACTAAAAGAGCCATTCTTGTTTCGATTTTTCCTTGAACTTGTTGTTGAACCATTATTTTACTCCTCTATCTCATTAATATTGAAAAAATTTCTTGCGTTTCTTGAAGTTATGTGCGCTAATTCATCATACGGAATATTTTTAATTTTTGCAATTTCTTTTGCGGTAAATCCTATGTATTTTGGAGAATTTTCTTGCCCGCGAAACGGATGTGGAGTTAAATATGGGCAATCCGTTTCAAGCATAAGATTATCTAAATCAATCGCCGCTGCTACTTCTTTTGCTACAACTGCATTTTTAAACGTTACAACTCCACCAAGAGCGATTTTATAGCCTAAAGCGCAACATTGTTGCATAAATTCAACACTTCCTGAATAACAATGCAATAAAACTCCTTTTAAATCATATTGTTTTAAAATTTCTAAAGTGTCAAAATGTGCTTCTCTGTCGTGGATTACAACAGGCAAATCAAGCATTTTAGCTATTTCAAGTTGAGTTATAAAACAGCGTTTTTGGCTTTCTTTATTTTCTTTTGTAAAATGATAATCAAGCCCAATTTCGCCAATTCCAACAACTTTAGGGTTTTTAGCAAGTTCAATAATCTTTTTTGCCGTTTCGTCGTTGAACTTTTCGCAATCCTCCGGATGAACCCCCAAAGTAGCATAGACTTTGTCGTTTTCGTCGCAAATTTTTAAAATATCCTCAAAATCATCCTCCGAAGCAGCAGGTATGATAATTTCATCAACCCCAGCGGCTCTTGCCTCTTCAATAGCCAGTTTCGGGTCTTCAAGCATATTAATATGTGCGTGAGTATCAATTAACATAGTTTTCCTTATTAATATTTAGCTAAAGACACGATTTTGATATCTTTCGGAAGTTTTTCTCTGCCTTTTAAATCCTCAAGCTCGATTACAAAAGCAATTCCAACCGTTTCGGCTACTTGATTAACCAATTTAACCGCAGCTTGGGCAGTTCCGCCTGTTGCAAGCAAATCATCAACGATTAAAACCTTGTCGCCAGCTTTAAGAGCGTCTTTATGAATTTCAATTTTATCCGTGCCATATTCAAGAGAATATTCTTGAGAAATTGTTTCGCAAGGAAGTTTTTTAGGCTTTCTAACAGGAATAAAACCGCAATTTAATTTATATGCTAAAGGCATACCAAAAATAAACCCACGAGATTCTATACCTGCAATGTAGTCAATTTTTTCATCTTTAAAAATTTCATACATCTCATCAACCATAATTTTCAATGTTTCAGCGTCTTTTAGAGCTGTAGTGATATCTCTAAATAATATTCCTTTTTTTGGAAAATCCGCTACATCTCTAATCATTGATTTAATTTTTTTTATATTTTCTTCCATTTCAATTCCTTTATTTTAAACAGCATTTTAATTATAGCAAAAAAATGATTATAAAAGTACTGATAAATATTTTTCTCCGCCATCTGGGAATAAAACTACAATATTTTTATCTTTGTTTTCTTCTTTTTTAGCTTCATTAATTGCTGCAACTAGCGCCGCTGCTGAAGATATACCTATTGACAGACCCTCAACTTTTGGAAAAATCTTGCACATTTCAAGCGCTTCATCGTTTTCAACAGTTACAACAGCGTCATATATTGATGTATCAAGCGTTTTTGGAACAAAACCTGCCCCAATTCCTTGAATTTTGTGGCTTCCAGCTTCACCTTTTGATAAAACAGGAGATGTTGCAGGCTCAAGCGCAATAACTTTAATATCTTTATTTTTAGATTTTAAATATCTGCCAACTCCGCTTATAGTGCCGCCTGTGCCGACTCCTGCGATAAATATATCAATTTTTCCATCTAAATCATCATAAATTTCTTTTCCTGTTGTTTTGAAGTGTATTTCAGGGTTTAAAAGGTTTTCAAATTGAGATGGAATGAAGCTATTTTCAATTGTTTTAGCTAATTCATTTGCTTTTTCAATAGCTCCTTTCATTCCTTTAGAGCCTTCTGTTAGAACAATTTGCGCCCCATAAGAAGCTAAAATTTGCCTTCTTTCAACACTCATTGTTTCAGGCATTGTTAAAATTATTTTTATACCCAAGGAAGCTGCTATACTTGCTAATCCAATTCCTGTATTTCCGCTTGTAGGCTCGATTATGGTTGAATTTTTATTTAATTTTCCGCTCTCTAGCGCCCCTTTAATCATAGAATAAGCAACTCTATCTTTAACGCTTCCAGCCGGATTAAAACTTTCCAATTTAGCTATGATATTGGCTTTCAAGCCGTATTTTTCTTTTATTTTTTTAAGTTCAAATAGTGGTGTATTTCCGATTAAATCTGTTAATTTTTCGTAAACTTTCATATTTTACCTCACTTTTTAACTAATTTTTCTTAATTTTAGCATAAAAAAAGGCACAAAAAATCTAGCTTTGTTGTGCCAAGTTATGTTTTTGGTTTATTAATATATAACAAATATATTAGTATGTTTTGTACAAAAATTATTGTACCTTTTTTAAGAATACATGTCAACAAAGAGGAAAAACCGATATTCTTAGCCTTTTACAGCGCCATCAGTTGAACCTGATACAAAATATTTTTGCAAACACAAGAAAAATATAACAATCGGAATAATTGAAACAATACTGCCTGCCGCAACAAGCCTGTAATCCGCTCCAAAGTTGCTTTGCATATTATTTATCCCAACAGGAAGTGTGTATAATTTTTCGTTCGTTAAAACAATACTTGGCCACAAAAAATCGCCCCAAGAGCCGATAAATGTGAAGATTGAAAGCACGGCTATTTGCGGTTTTATCATAGGTAATAAAATTCTAAAAAATATCTGTAAGCTATTACACCCATCCACAACGGCGCTTTCTTCTATTTCTTTTGGAATTGTTAAAAATGCTTGTCTTAACAAAAATATCCCAAAAGCGCTCACCGCAAAAGGCAAAACCATTCCCAAATATCCGTTTACGATTGAAACACTATCTATTAAATTCAATTTCAAAGTGATAATATAAATTGGAACCATAATTGTTTGAAAAGGAACCATAATCGTCGCTAAAATTGAGAAAAATATAACCCTTTTTCCTTTAAAATTCATTCTAGCCAAAGGATAAGCTGCCATCGCCGCAAAAATCACATTAAACACAACCGCCAAAAGCGCCACTATAAGGCTATTTATCGTATATTGAATAATCGGAACAAGTTTTATAACTTGGCTAAAATTGTCAAACGTGAAATCTTTTGGAATAAAAGTCGGAGGATATGCAAAAATGTTTTCGCCATGCCCTTTTAGAGCGGTTGAAAGCAGCCACACGAAAGGAATTACGGATAATATACAAACAATTATTATGATTAAATGAACAAAAAAGTTCTTCAAATTAAAATTAAATCTTATTTTCATTCTTTATACTTATCCTTTTCAAAAACAAAAATATTTAAAATTG
The DNA here is from genome assembly GCA_934667125.1 of uncultured Candidatus Melainabacteria bacterium. GTDB lineage: Bacteria > Cyanobacteriota > Vampirovibrionia > Gastranaerophilales > Gastranaerophilaceae > RUG14156. Next base: position 50,632 of record CAKULF010000002.1, read on the forward strand.
AAAATGCCATAATTATAAATAACAGCAAAACAGAACCCGCTGAAGCCAAGCCTAAATCAAGGTTTTCAAACGCATTTTCATAAATATAATAAACTATTGTTTTAGTAGCGTCCAGCGGTCCGCCTTTTGTCATAACATAAATTTCAGTAAAAACTTTCAAAGCTGAAATCGAACTTATTGTTGAAATTAAAGCTATAACGGGCATTAAATGCGGAACTGTAACGATTAAATGTTTTTTTAAACCAACAGCGCCATCTACTTCTGCCGCTTCATATAATTCTTTTGGAACACCAATCAAAGCAGATAAATAAATCATCATATAATAACCAACGCCCTTGAATATCGTAACCAAACTAACCGAAATCATTGCTACTTTAGGGTTAGTCAACCAACCAACGGGAGCGTGGTTAAATAGTTCAAGAAAATAATTTAACAATCCTTGCGGAGCATATAGCCATTTAAACGCTATAGCCACCACAACGGTTGAAATAATAACCGGAAGATATATTAAAATTTTGTATAAAGTTTTGCATTTAATATTTTGATTGATTAAAACCGCCAAAAACAGAGGAAAAACAACCAAAAAAGGCACACATAAAATTAAAAAATAAAATGTGTTTAATATTGTTTTTAAAAATAATGGCGAATTAATTAAGGCTAAATAATTGTCCAAATAGACAAAAGTCGGATGATATGCGTCTTTTGAATAATCAAAAAAGCTTAAATATATTGTTTGGAAAAACGGCAAAAAGAAAAATAATATCAAAATTACACCCGCAGGTATTAAAAATAAATATGCTATTAAATTCTTCTTATCCATAGATAAATTCTATATTAATTTCAAGCTAAATTCAATGTTTTTTATTTTATTTTTAAAACCGTACTATGGCGCTTTTTTGTTCCGTTTTCTTTTCTGTATGAAAAGAATTTATCATTATCACAAACTGTGCAATATGGGCAAATATCAAACTTTTCTATTCCCAATTCTTCCAATTGTCTTTTGTTTATGTTTTTTAAATCGGCGTAATTATCTTTAAACAAGCCATTTGGGTTTTTAACAGAATTTTTTAATTGATTTAGCGCCTCGTCATACGTTTCAAAACAAGAAAAAGATATGCAAGGACCAATTATAGCAACCGTATCAGCAGGTTTTGTTTGATATAGTTTTTGCATTTTTAAAAAAGTTTTAGGAGCTATTCTTTTTGCTGTTCCTCGCCAGCCGCAATGGCAAATAGCGCCGACATTGTTTTTGCCATCATACAATATAACAGGTGTACAATCCGCAAAATTAAGATATATAGCGCAATCCGCCCTATCAATAATCAACGAGTCACACTCATCATATTCTTTTTTATTAATATCAACAACCTCAACATTATCGCTATGAGTTTGCGTTGGCTTAATTAAATTTTCTACATCAATTTTTAAATAATCCGCTATTTCTTTTTTATTTTCCTTAACTTCCAGTTCTCTTGAAGTGAAAAAATGTTCAACATCCAACAATGTTGAATAATATACGGGTTTATCCATAATCTTTTTAACTTTAAACATAAAAAAATTATAACAAAAAAGCCCTCAAAAAGAGAGCTTTTTTTGGTTATTTACAACAATTAACACAAGGTAGTTTATATATTTTTCCGTATTTAGCGATTTTTTTCATTTTCTTTTTTTGTTCTCGTTGATATTTTCTATAATCGCTGTATTGGTCTTTGCACAACTGATTTTTGACATCTTTTTTAAAGCATTTACATCTTTCTTTAACGTCTTTTCTTAAATCTTTTAAAGCTTCAACGTTTTCGCTATAGCATTCGTTACATTCAATAGCTTCTAATATTTCATTTTTAATAGTTCGATATTTAGCGTGATAATTTTCCATATCAGCCTTAAAATCCTTATACAAACCATCAATTATACATTCTTGGTTTTGAGTCAAGCAAAGCGCTTTTTTCATATTTTTAAATTTTTTATCAAAGAAACACTCGTTATATGTACAATATTCGTCATCTTCTATGTTGCATTTATTTTCTTCACAAGTTGGTGGAAGTGTTTTTTCGCATTCAATATTTTTTGAACATGGATTTTGAGGAGCAGTTGTAGCCTTTGAACAAGCGCAATCCGCAAAAGAAACAGAAGCTAATAAACTAAATGCTACAAAAGAAAACATTATTTTTTTCATATTCTATTCATACCTTTCAATATCTATATTACTAATATAATTCGTTTTAAAACTAATAAAACAGCCATTTTGGCTAGGAAAAAAGATTAATTTTTACGAATTGTAAAAAAACATTTGACGAAAAAAAATGTTCTTGTTATATTAAAAAGGCAGTCAGAAATGACTAACTTGAAAATTAAATTTGATTTGCGTCTGTAGCTCAGCAGGTAGAGCACTCCCCTTTTAAGGGATAGGTCGCGCGTTCGAATCGCGCCAGACGCAATTTTTTATTGGGAAGAATCGGAAAATATATTAAAAAGACCTCAAACAACATTTGAAGCCTTTTTAATATATTTATTTCATCTACGAATAATATTCATCCACTTTTGAGGATAAATTCATAACATCTCCCAAAACGGATTCGATATCGATATTTTTTAAATATTCAATTATTTCTTTTTTAGTTCCCGTATAAATTCCAAAATTATTATACATTCTATCTGAGTTTTTATGTCTAACACCAATGTTTACATCTCTTAGGTCTTTTGGATTATCTACATTATATGAAACTTCTAATCTTGCAATATTGTCCGTTCCTGTTATCATAAATTGAATTGCTTTAGGCGAAAATTTTCCATTTTCAGGCACTTCCATCTCGGTTTTATCTGCTAAATTTTTTGAACAATATTCCATTAATTTAACTCTTCCGATACTATCGTTGTCCATTTTTGATTCGTCCATTATCTTGCCTTTAAAGTTCAAATTACCGCTATTTAATTTAAAATTATTTGTTATATTGTTCATTTTTTTCCTTTTCTTCATTATACATTATTCATGAGCATATTTTAATAGTCCGTCAAAATCAATTTTGCTAACATCAACTACTATTCCTTTTTCCGTGAAATATCCTGTTCCAATTTTAGGAAGTTCAACATTAGCAAAACCTAATTCTCTTAGTCTTAAAGCTTTATAAACTGATGTTAAATATTGGTTATAACGTTTGTAACTTTCAGGACTCAAACTTTTTATAGTGCTATAAACTTTAGAATATTTTAAATCAGTCGGTTTAATTTTACCTTTTCTTATATCATAAGGAATATGTTCAACGTCTGCAAAACCGTCAACTTCCACACCTCTTAATTGCATTTCGCCGTTTCCAACAGTTCCATCGCTGAATGTTTGTTTAGTGTTCATTTGAGCGGAAGTATAACCTGATTCTTTAACAGCGCCCTTTCCTGCTGCAACAAGATTATCAGATTCATATACAACTTTTTCTCCTTGCCATGCTACAGTTTCACCGCAATCAGAAGCGTTTTTAGTAACAACTGTCAATCTTGCTTTCGTTGTTTCCCTGTATGCAGCAGCAATTTTCTTAATTTGCTCATCTGTTAAATAAGAAGATATTTGATCGCCATAGTTATTTAATTCGGTTATTTGAAAATCCGGATCTGTTTTAATTCTTTCTATTAAAACATCGACAACTTGTTGAGTTTGTCTTCGTTTTAAGGCATTTACAAGCTCAAATTCATTTTCTTGTAAAGCAGAGATTAAATCATCGCTCATTCCTTGAGTGTTGCCTGTTAAATAGTTTGAAAGTTCATCATAAGAACAAGCTATATCTTTTTTGCCTAAAATTTCACCTATGACTTCTTCAACATCATTTTGTCCTAAATCTTTCATTTTGACTCTTGTTCCGTAAGCGTCACCAATTGCTTCTTCACAAGCGCTTAAATCAGTAGAGGTTAATTTTTTATCTATTGTTTTGCTTGCCAATTTTTCATAAGTAGAATTTTCGCTTTTGGCTCTTCCTGTTACTTTATCAACACTTGATAAGCCTTCGTATGTGTCTTGAATTTGTTTTTTGGCTTGGTCAATATGTTCGCTATATTTTGCGCTTAATTCTTCTGATTTAGCTGATAAATCCCTAACAGTTGTTTCATCAAGACTTGGTTCGGTTTTGCCTTCAGGTATATCATGTATTCTTTCTTGGATTTGATATTCACGTCTTACAATATTAGCGCTTTCTTCGGCTGACTTATTTGACAATTGTTTTTCAAAAGGTTTGTTAAACTCATCTTGCGCTTGTTGTTCCTTTTGAAGCGCTAATTGTTCTTCTTCAACTCTGGCTTGAGCTTCATTTTTAATATCTGCTTTATGTTGTTCTTGTACTGCTTTATATTTTTCTACATTTTTAACTGATTCGCCTAAAGCTTTAGCGCTTTGATAACCTGTAAAAATGCCTAAACCCGTATCAATTGCGCCTTGAGTTCCTTGTTCTAATGCGTTTTGAGCAACATCATCAGTTGCAGCATTTTTGCCATCTTTAACAGCTTGAGCTATTTGTTTTACGCCTTTATATATCATAACTCCTGCTGTAACAACACCTACTGCTGCTAAAACAGGGGCAGCAAAAGTTGCAACAGTTGCAGCACCAGCGCCAAATACCGCCGTTAAAGCGCTTCCTGCAGCACCTGATATACAAGCTCCAATAGCTGTTTTACCCAACAAAACTCCACCAAAAGTCATTGCAACACTCGGTATTTTTTTAAAAGCACCTTTGCCAACAGCTTTTGCTGCTTGTCTGATTGTTAATTTGCCGTCGTTATCACCTGTATATTGAGTTCCATTAACTTCTTCATAAGCAGAAGATAATTTTTCTATAACTTCATCTTTATTAGAATATGCTAATTCGTTTTCAATATCTTTATATATTTCAGAACCTGTAGCTTCGCTATAATTATCCATAATTGAAGCTAAAATTTCGCTATCAGAATTTGATAAAATTGTGTTTAAATAATCTTTATTTGTGCCAAGTTGTCCTGCCGTAGCGTCAAAAATTCCATTGCATAATTCATCTATTGCTGAATTATCACCACTTTTAGCCTTTTGAATTAAATCATAGGCTTTTTGTTGATTGATGTTTAAATTTATTGATTGCGCCATAGCTTTTACTCTTGTATCGTGTTATTTATAAATCACATCTATACATTAATAAAGTATTTTTAAAAAACAAAATTGTTGCAGGTTAAATTTCCTGCAACAATTGTTAACATTTGATTTTAGCGTTATTTTTGGCTTTTATTGAGCTTCAAATTGATCTTTGCCAACTCCGCAAAGTGGGCAAGTATAATCTTCAGGTAAATCATTAAAAGCTACATTATCGTTTTCAGCCGGATCATAAACATAACCGCAAACCACGCATACATATTTTTCCATTTTTTTCTCCTTAATTAGCTATTTAATGATTTTACTATTTCACATGCTAAATTGTCAATTTCTTCCATTTGGTTATTTTTAATAGCCGATTTAACATTAAACGAATTAGCTATAAATTCGCTGCCTTTCAATTTTTCCAACTGTTCTTTGATTGATTTTTCGCAATTAATTGCCCAAGAACCGTTTTGAATAATTGCATATTTACGATTTTGAAGATTATGAGTCACAATATTATGAATAAAATGTTCCATAGTAACAAAAACGCCCATATTATATGTTGTTGTTGCTAAAACAACGTGAGAATATTTAAAAGCGTCCGCTAAAATATATGAATAATGGGTCATTGATGTATCATACATTTTAATATCTTTAACACCTTTTATAGCTAATTTGTTTGCCAAAATATTAGCAACATTTTCAGTATTGCCATATATTGATGAATAAGCAATAACAACCCCTTGTTTTTCAGGAGTGTAGCTTGACCATTTTAAATATTTTTCAACATATTCTGTTATATGTTCTCTTACAATAACGCCATGCAATGGGCAAATCATCTTGATTTCAAGATTTGAAGCTTTTTTTAATAATGCTTGAACTTGAGCGCCATATTTTCCAACGATATTTGTATAATATCTTCTTGCTTCATCAAAATAGTTTGTAAAATCAATTTCATCATCAAAAATATTTCCGCTATAAGCCCCAAAAGAACCAAAAGCGTCTGCTGAAAATAATGTTTTAGTTACTGTATCATAAGTTACTATAACTTCAGGCCAGTGAACCATTGGAGCAGCAACGAAAGTAAATTCATGGTTTTTTGTTTTTAAAGTGTCGCCTTCTTTAACTATTTGAAGATGAGAATCTATATCAAAATTGAAAAATTGCTTAATCATCTCAGCAGCCTTAGCAGAAGCTACAACCTTAATATTTGGATATTTATTAACAACTTCTTCAATCAATGCGCAATGATCAGGCTCCATGTGTTGAACAATTAAATAATCAAGAGCTTTGCCATTTAGCGCATATTCAAGATTTTCAAAAAATTGTTCTTTAACATGTTTATCAACAGTATCCATTAAAATTGTTTTATCGTCGTTAATTAAATATGAATTATAATTTACTCCGCTAACAGGATAAACAGCTTCAAAAAGCCCAAGTTTTCTGTCATTTGCGCCAAGATAAATTATATCTTCTGTTATATTTCTAATATTTTGCATTTTTTAAATCTCCTTATTATTTTCATTCAAATTATATAATAAGAAAACTGAAAAATAAAAAAATAAATGGCTATCATATTAAATATAATAGCCATTTGCCTAAACAGCAAGACTAGCAAGCTGTTCGGGTAAACTCCTATACAATAATCCACTTTTGTGTATTGCAACAACCCTAAAAGTTGCTTCAATATACGTCTTTTTTGTTGTTTCGTCAGTTATTGTTTGACAAAAATCAATATAAAATTTTCCAATATTTGAAATTTTAGTGATTATAGTGATGTTATCATCTAGTTTTGCTGATTGTTTATATTTAACATTCATTTCGGCAACAGGCAACACTATATCATCATTTTCAAGCTCTTTTAAAAACAAACCTGCTTTTTCACACAAATATACTCTTCCCATTTCAAGCCATCTTAAATAGCTGCCATGCCAGACAACGCCATAAGCGTCTGTGTCCGAATAAAAAACTTTTTGTTTAAAAGCATGTTCCATAGGTCTATTTTATCACAAACAAAAGCGCTTAAATATTTTTGCTTTAATTTTGTTCATATTATGTTATTATTATTTTATGTTTGAAGTAAGAGTAGAAACCAATTTTTCATCAGCTCATCATTTGCTTAACTATAAAGGCAAATGCGAAAATCCGCATGGTCACAACTGGAAAGTTGAAGTATGCGCAAGAGGTAATGAGCTTGATAAATCAAATATTTTGATTGATTTTAAAGTGTTAAAGAAAAAAGTTAACGAAATTGTTGACTATTTAGATCATAAAGATTTGAACGAATTAGAGGAATTTAAGGGTCAAAGCCCAAGTTCAGAATTTATCGCAAGATTTATTTATAAAGAAGCAAAGAAAGTTATTCCCGAAGTTTCAAGAGTAAATGTTTGGGAAACAACAACTTCTCGTGCCAGTTATTTTGAAGAATAGGATTAATATATGCAAACTTTACAAGCAATTATAACAGGCTCAATCCAAGGATTAAGCGAATTTTTACCGATATCATCTTCTGCTCACATTGTTTTTTCTAACCATTTATACACTCTTTTAACGGGAAATCAAATAGCAACCGTGGCAGACCAAGAAGAGATATTCTTTGATATTATGGTACATCTTGCGACATTGTTTGCTGTTGTGATTTACTTTTTTAAAGATTTAAAAGAGATTTTTTCTTCATTTTTTAATTCAATTAAAACAAAAGACTATCAAAATAAAAACTTTAAATTAGTTAACTATATCATCCTTTCAACGTTTATTACAGGTGTTATCGGGCTTATTTTAAAACATCCTGTTGAAAATTTAATCACAAATCCTAAATTAATTTGTGTTTTGCTTTCAATAACAGGGGTTGTTTTGCTTTTAAGCGAAAAAATGTATAAAGGAAACAAAGATATAAGCTTAAAAAGCACTATTTATATCGCTATTGCTCAAGGGTTGGCGGTTTTCCCAGGGTTTTCAAGAAGCGGTTTAACAATTGCAACCGCTTTATTTAACGGAATGGATAGAGTTAAAGGCGCTCGTTTTTCTTTTTTGATGAGCATACCCATAATCCTTCTTGCTTCAATGGTTTATCCTTTGTTGGAACTTGATTTTAGCCAAATTTTGACATTCAATTTAAAAGCAATTGCTTTTGGTTTTATTGCTTCATTTGTTGTTGGTTATTTATGTATAAAATATTTTATGCAACTTTTAGGAAAAATCAGCTTAAGAGGTTTTGGAATTTATTGCATTTTGGCTTCAGCTGTTATGTTTATAATATTTCAATACGTTTATCATCTGTAATAACAAGATTATCTTTTTGCTTAGCTAAATAATCCAACATTGTTTTAGTTTTATCAAAATCAAATTCTTTAACTTTTGTTTTTGGCGCTAAAAGCGGATATTCGCCGCCTTCTGTTGCAACAAAGTTATCATAACAAGCGCTATATTTAACCTTAGAAGAAGGGTTATCTATATCGATTTTTGTCTTTTTGCCTTTTTTATCGATATAATACATTTCAAGCAAGTTGCCTTGTTTATCGATTTTATATGTTGCACCGCTTATATGCAATAGCCCTGGTTCGCCATCAGGATTAGACATTGTTTCTTTTGCAGCTTGACGAATAGCGCCAACTAAGTCTTTTTGGGTTATTGTTGTTGTTAATAATTTATTTTTCATTGGAGATGATTCTTCAACATCTCTTTGAGTTAAAGCGCCTTGTTGAGGAACTTTTCTTGTGTTTGCAGCGTTAACGATAGCTATATCAACATTCATTTCGCTTCGCATAGAATCAGCTAACCAATCAGTCCAAGCGCAAGGAGTGTTACGTCTATTTTGCGGCATAGGGTCAACTTCTGCTATATTTTTAACAACAGGGCTTTTACCTAAATGTTTTTCTTTAATAAATTCTACAATCGGGCTTTTTGAAGTCATTTGGCTGTTTGCTAATTTATAATTTGTGTTAACTAAAATTCCGTTTTCATCAAATTCAACATCAACAAGTCCATAGTATTTTCCATTTTCCCCTGTTTGAGTAATCAAAACAGGTTCACCCGATTTAGATTTAACATAATTTTCTTCTTCAACCACACCATCAACTACGGTATGGGTATGTCCGCCTATAATAACGTCAATTCCGTCTAACGCTTGAGCCAGTTTTTTATCTGTATCATAGCCAACGTGTGAAACTAAGAAAATTTTATTAATTCCTTGAGCCTTTAATTTATCAATTTCTTCTTGCAAAGATTCAACCGTATCGTCAAAATCTTCTACTTCAATACCTTTTTGAGCGTCTTTTTTAGTGCAAGCCGTAAAATCAATCGGCATTGCGCCAACAAAAGCATATTTTACACCATTTTTTTCTTGAATTAATGATTTTTTGATTACTTGATTTAAAGGATTATCATCATCTAATTTAATATTTGTTGCAACAAATTTAATATTTTTACCTTTTATTGCTTCATAGAAACCATTGCTTGTAGCGTCTAATTCATGGTTACCTACAGCTGAAACTTCAACTCCTGCAAGGTTATCCATTAAATCAAAAACAAATCTGTTTTTTGCAACATCTCCGCCTGAAACATTATCTCCGCCTGAAGCAGTGATTGAAATAGTGTCTTTATCAAGACTATGTTTTTGTTTAAATGCTTTACAAGCTTGATACATGCCCGTTGCAACGTCTGTGTTTCCGTGCGGGTCATTATATCTAAAAATTGCAAACTTGGTAGTTTTGCTGATTGGCTCGCTTGTTTTCGGCTGAGGGAAAACTATTTGTTTTTTAAAATCGTTAAAAGTAATCATATTCATATCGCTATAAAACATCTCAATCTAAAAAATTGCCCTAATATTAATTTTTTTTAAATCTAATATATTAAGTTGATTTAATACTTTTATAATTTGATTATACTTTAAAAGTTAACATTGGGGAAATTTTAATAAAATGCCAGTCAACAAAAGTAAATCTCAAGCAAAAAAAGCGCTATCAACAGCGCCACTTGAAGTTGTTAAACCAGTCAAAACCAAGCCCTATAACGATATTGACCTTAACAATTGGAAAATGTATGAAAACGTTAAAACGGGAACTTGGTGGGAGTTTAATAGTCGTGATAAATCAAACGGACACAGCTATGACTACCATGGAAACTATATTCCGCAAATTGCAACTCAATTATTTGAACGCTACACAAAAAAGAACGATATCGTTTTAGATTTGTTTTTTGGTTCGGGTACATCAGGAATTGAAGCGAAAAATATGCAAAGAAGATGTATTGGGGTTGAATTAAAACAAGAAATGGTGGATTATGTTTCAAACAAATTCACAGATAAAGAAAGAGTCGTTAATGTTAATATAATTCAAGGGGATAGCGCAAGCCTTGAAACAAAAGAAAAAGTTAAAGCAAGACTTGAAATTATGGGGGAAGAATTTGCTCAATTCTTAATTCTTCATCCGCCTTATGACGATATAATCAAGTTTTCAGATAAAAAAGAAGATTTATCAAACTGCGCAACTACAGAAGAATTTTATGATTTATTCAAAAAAGTTGCAAAAAACGGCTATGATTTATTAGAGCAAAACCGTTTTGCAGCGCTGATTATCGGGGATAAATACGCAAATAGCCGATATATCTCTTTGGGTTTTGAGTGTCAAAGAAGAATGGAAGAAATCGGCTTTATTACAAAAGCAGTTATTGTTAAAAACATAACAGGGAACGAAAAAGCCAAAGGAAAAACGGCGAATTTATGGAGATATAGGGCACTTTCAGGCGGATTTAACATTTTTGAACATGAATATATTATGATTTTTCAAAAAAGTAAACTTAAAAAAGTTAAAGCTAAGATAGATAAATCTGATAAATAACCAAAAAGACTACGAAATTCGTAGTCTTTTTTATATGTAATAAATTAAAATTAATAAGTGCAATTATTATTTTTTGCCGATTTCAGCAATTTTACCAATTATTCCTTTTAAACATTTAGCAGCAAGAACCACTGCTACAATAGCAACCCCTGCGCCAAGAGCTGTATCTTTGTTGATATTTTTTTCTTTTAATTTTTCAGTTGCATTTTTCACAACTTGAAAAGAATCAGCTTTATCTTTTACTGTTTTAAAAGCACCTTTTGCAAAAGTTCTTGTTTCTTTTCCAAATTCTGTTGCTTTTCCAACGGTTGTTTTAGCTAAGTTTTTAGCATTTTGTTTAATTGTAGAAAAATTTACTTCCATTTATTATTTCCTTTTTTAAGCAAGAACTTTAATAAGCGCATTTAACGCTTCAGCATTTTTAAGCATTCCAGTGTAAGCATTTTGGCTTTTTTGAGCGATATCAGAAATACCATCACCGTTTCCATCGGTTTCAACTAATGCTTTAGTACCAAAAAGCGCTCCAGCTGCACCTGCTAATTTAACAAACGCTTCGCTTGCAGTTCCATCTGCGCCTTTAATATTTGTTTTATAAAGATTTTTTGCAAATTCTTCTGCTTTTCCAACACCACTGCCTACAAGTTTTAGACCTTTTTTATCTGTGCCTTGTAAAGTTGAAGATAATTTTACAGCTTGATTAGAAACACCTTTAAGAACTTTTTCCATTAAATCAGGAATATTTTTGAAAATAGGAATTTTGATACATTTACCTGCAGCATATTGAGAAGCAGCACACATAAGCAATGCGCCAACTCCAATAGAAGTAGCAATTCCTAAAAGATTCTTTTTATCACCATCTTTTTTAGATTTAGTAACTTTAGAAAAGCTATCATCTAAAGTTTGAAGACTGGTAACCATTTTATCGATTTCATCTTGGCTAGTAATAACTTTAGATTTGAATGATGGGATGGCTGTATTAATCGCACCTAATTGCATTTTAATCTCCTTTTTGCGAATTTATTACAATTTTACAATAACTGTAAATAATTTGTTTTGCGCTTTTTCGCTGCTTTTATTTGAAAATTTTACAAAATTTAACAAATATTACACAATCTAGCTAGATTATTTTATACCATAAAGACTTTTTTTACAAGCCACTTCGTACTTTTCATCAAAATATTTTCTATTTTTAATCTCGTCAGGCATAAATTGTTGCTCGTATTCAGGATTATCATGGCTATAAACATAACCAACCCCAAAACCATAGTTAGAAGCGGTTTTATAGTGTGCGTCACGAAGATGTTTCGGCGGAAGATAATCATCCCCGTTTTTAATATCTGCTATAGCTGAATCCAGCGCCATTATAGCCCGATTTGATTTTCTTGCTCGAGCAATAAATTCCGTAGCTTGTGCTAAATTAATTCGACATTCAGGCATGCCTATTTGTTCAGCCGCTTTTAGAGCAGCTTCTGCTATTAGTAAAGCTCTAAAATCAGCGTTTCCAACGTCTTCTGAGGCTATAACTATCAATCTTCTTGCGATAAATCTCGGGTCTTCGCCTGCTATAAGCATTTTCGCAAGATAATATATCGCAGCATTAGCGTCAGACCCCCTAAGGCTCTTTTGAAAAGCGGAAGCATAGTCATAGTGGGAGTCTATGGAATATCTTACGGATGATTTTTGCAAAAGTTCTTCAACTGTATTTTTTTCAATAGTATCGTCACTTGCAAAAAACGAATTTTCAATAGCATTAAGCGCAAAACGAGCGTCGCCTTGGGATAAATCGGCAATTAAATCAAGCGAGTCATCTTTTAAAATTTTTGAGCCGTAATGTTCTTTTAAATAGCTAAAACCTTTTAAGACAATTTTTTTAATTGACTCTTTATCTATTCTATTTAACATCACAACCTGCGCTCTTGATATTAAAGCAGGAACAGTGTGAAACGAGGGGTTTTCGGTTGTTGAACCGATAAAATAAAAAAGACCTGATTCAATATAAGGCAAAAGGGCGTCTTGTTGAGTTTTTGAAAATCTGTGGATTTCATCAATAAAAACAATAGTTTTGATGTTTTCTCTTAATTTTTCTTTAGCAACTTCAACAACTTGTTTAATATCTTTAACTCCGCTATTTACTGCCGATAATTCAGCAAAATATGCGCTATGATAATTAGCGCAAAGGCGGGCAAGAGTAGTCTTTCCACACCCTGGGGGTCCCCAAAGGATAAAGGAAAATAATCTTGAAGAATTTAATAATTTATAAAAAGGCGAAGTCGGATTAATTATATTTGTTTGTCCCAAATAGTCCTTTAAATCTTTTGGGCGCATTAATTCCGCCAACGGCACCTGTTTATTATTATTTTCTAAAGACTCAAACAAATTCATACTAAGATTATAATATAAAAATTGATTATTAAAAAAGCCTCGAAATTGAGGCTTTAAATTTATGCGATATCTTCTTTTTCTTTGTGTTTAATCGGAAGCTGAACAACCTCGCCCTGTGGACTTTCCAGCTGCTTTTTTTCAACCATTTCCTTTGTCACAACAAATTCTTTAATATCTTCTTTTGATGGAACTTCATACATAATATCAAGCATAAGTTCTTCAACTATTGATCTTAAAGCACGAGCGCCTGTTTTGCGTTTCAAAGCTTCTTTTGCGATTAAATCAATAGCTTCATCTTCAAATTTCAATTCAACCCCATCCATGCCCATTAAACAAGCATATTGTTTAACAATAGCATTTTTCGGTTTTGTTAAAATCATCTTCAATGTTTCTTCATCTAACGGGTCAAGCACCGTATATATTGGAATACGACCGATAAATTCCGGAATTAAACCAAATTTTAACAAATCATCAGGTTGTAATTTTTTAAGAATTTTTTGGCTTTCTCTTTCTTTTTCCTCTGCTGAAAGTGAAGCTGTACCAAAGCCAACGCTTGATGTTGAACCTGCTCTTCTTTCAACAATTTTTTCCAAACCGACAAACGCACCGCCAACGATGAATAGGATGTTTTTAGTGTCTATTTGGATAAATTCTTGATGAGGATGTTTTCTTCCGCCTTGAGGTGGAACGTTTGCAACAGTTCCTTCAACCATTTTCAACAGTGCTTGTTGAACGCCTTCGCCTGAAACATCACGAGTAATTGATGGATTTTCAGATTTTCTTGCAATTTTATCAATTTCATCAATATAAATTATGCCACGTTCCGCTTTTTTAGCGTCATAGTCAGCACTTTGATATAATCTTAATAAAATATTTTCAACATCATCTCCAACATAACCAGCTTCGGTTAAAGTTGTAGCGTCAGCAACCGCAAAAGGCACATTCAACATTTTAGCCAAAGTTTGCGCCAAAAGAGTTTTACCTGAACCTGTTGGACCAACAAGCAAGATATTACTTTTTTGGATTTCAATATCTGATTCAGGATTTTCCATGTTGTGTGCAATTCTTTTATAGTGGTTATAAACCGCAACAGAAAGCACTTTTTTAGCGTCGTCCTGTCCAACAATGTGTTGGTCAAGATATTCTTTAATTTCTTGAGGTTTTGGAATCGGCTCATTTGTTTTTTCCTCAGGAGCCGCTTCTTTATCCTCTTTATTAAAATTAAATAATTCTTCGTCTAAAATTTCATTACACAATTCAATACATTCATCGCAAATACAAACATCAGGGCCTGCTATAAGCTTTTTAACCTGATCTTGCGTTTTTCCGCAAAATGAACATTTTAAATTTGGATCTGTTGTTTTAGCCATTTTATAATACTTCTTTCTATATGAAAAAATTATTTATTGTTGTCGTCTAGTGTGATTACTTTATCAATCATACCGTATTCAACCGCTTCATCGGCTGTCATGATATAGTCTCTATCTGTATCTTTTTCGATTTTCTTAAGTGGTTGACCGGTATTTGAAGCAAGAATTGAGTTTAAGGACTTTTTAATTCTTAAAATTTCGTTTGCTTGAATTTCAATATCAGTTGCTTGACCTTGAGCTCCGCCTAATGGTTGATGGATAAGAACTCTAGAGTGTGGCAGTGCTAAACGTTTGCCTTTAGCGCCTGATGATAATAGAAATGCGCCCATAGAAGCTGCTTGACCTAAACAAATTGTAGAAACGTCAGCTCTAATATGTTGCATAGTATCATATATTGCAAACCCTGCAGTAACTGAACCCCCTGGGGAATTGATATAAAGCATAATATCTTTTTCAGGATTTTCAGAATCCAACAATAACATTTGCGCTACTATTAAATTTGCAACCATATCATCAATCGGAGTTCCCAAGAATATAATTCTTTCTCTTAATAATCTTGAAAAAATATCAAAAGAGCGTTCACCACGAGATGATTGTTCTATTACGACAGGTACGAAACTCATCTATTTTGTCCTTTCAGTTATCTTACTTTACGATAAATTTATTGTTTTCTAATAAATATTTGTTTACTTTATTAGCTGTAATTTGTTGAGAAATAGCAGCAAAAGAGTTTGGATTTTTTCTAAGTTCTTCAAACAATTGACCAGGAGCCATTCCATACATCATAGCCATTTGGTTAATATGTTCCATAATGTCTTTTTGTTCGATTTTGATATCTGCTTCTTTTGCAATTTCTTCAATAATTAAAGAATTGATAATTCTTTTTTCAGCTTCTTCTCTAAATCTTTTTTCAACGTTTTCTTTTCCTTCAGCTTCAACAAGTTTTTCATAGCTTTGACCTTGTTGAGCAGCTGTTGCTTTAGCGTCAGAAACAATTGCTTCATATTCACGATTTAACATAGAATCTTGGATTTTGATTTCTGTTGTTTCAACGATTTTATTGAAAATAGCGTCAGATTTTCTTCTATCGTTTTGATCTTTTGCTAAATCATCTAAATATTTTTGAATATCTTCTTTTAGAGCATCTAGCGTGTCTTTTCCAGCCTTTTTAGCTAATTCATCATTTAGCTCAGGAAGTTTTCTTTCTTTAACTTCGTGCATTTTGATTTTGAATTGAGCTTTTGCGCCTTTTAATTTGTCTTCGTGGTATTCTTCTGGGAAAGTTACATCAATTGTAAATTCTTCATCTTTAGAATGTCCAACAAGACCTTCGGCAAATCCTGGGATAAAGTTTGAATGAGCAAGGTCAAGAGAATAGTTTTTGCCTTCGCCATGTTCGATTTTTTCACCATTTACAAAGCCTTCAAAGTCAAATACAACAGTATCTGTAGCGTTTGAAGCTCTATCTACTGTTTCAAGAGTTGAAAATCTTCTTTGAGTCATTGAAAGCTCTTTATCCAAAGCGCCTTCTTCTGTTTTATATTCTTCATATTGAACTTCAACATCTTTATATTGACCTAATTTTACTTCAGGTTTTAATTCAACAGAAACTTTAAGAGCGATATCAGCCCCTACTTCAAAATTCATTTCATCAATTGTTGGATGAAAAGCAATATTTAATTTGTTATCTGTAACGATTTTTTGAAATTCCATTGGAAATAATCTATCAACAACTTCTGCTTTAATTCTGTCTTTTCCAACATATTTTTCAATTACATGACTTGGAGCTTTTCCACGTCTGAAACCTGCTATATTAATATTTTGACCATAAGCTTTAACTGTTCTATCATAAGCTTCTTTAGCTGTTTTAGAATCGATTGTCATATCAACTCTTGCTATATTTTTTTCGTCAATTGTAACTGTATTTGTCATGGCACCTCTCATTTTATAATAATTACTTGTAATATATTATAAACCAAAAATAAAAACTATGGTCAATATAGAGTATTTTATATATAAAATTTATGCTTTTGGGGAATTTTTTTCTTAATTTTTAGCAACATACTAAATAAAAAAGGAGAAAAAAATGGCAAAATATAAATGCTCTGTTTGTAATTATATATATGACGAAAACGTTGGAGATATCAAAAACGGCATTCAAAAAGGAGCAAAATTTGAAAATTTACCCGACACATTCAGATGTCCGAATTGCTTAGCAAGCAAAGAACAATTTTCTAAAATTGAAGAATAAAAAACGAAAAATTGAAGTTTTTTTGATAAAATTTCTATATGGAAAAACGCTACTTTTCGTATAGTAAATATTTAAAAGAAACATTCAATAAAAAAGTCTATAAAATCACACTGGACGCAGGTTTTCAATGCCCAAACAGAGATGGCACAATTTCAAATGGTGGCTGCATTTTTTGTGATGAAGTAGGGTCGTATTCAAGATGTAACAATGATTTAACCATTCAAGAGCAAATAAATTCTTCTATTGAAAAGCTATCTGCTCAATTCAAAGCCGAGCTTTTTATAGCTTATTTTCAATCATATTCAAATACTTATGCGCCTGTTGAAAAATTGAAAAAAGTTTATGATAGTGTTTTTGAAAACGATAAAATCGTTTCAATTGCAATAGGAACAAGGCCTGATTGCGTTGATGATGTTAAGCTTGATTTAATTTCAAAATATTCTAATCCTTGGATAGAATATGGGCTTCAAAGCGCAAAGGATGAGAGTTTAGCTTGGATGAACAGGGGGCATGATTATAATTGTTTTAAAAATGCCGTGATTAAAACAAAAGAAAAAAATATCAAAGTTTGCGCTCATATTATTTTGGGTATACCCAATGAAACCAAGCAAGATATGCTTAATACCGCAAAAAAATTGGCTGAACTTAATGTTGATAGCATAAAAATCCACATGTTAACGATTTTGAAAGATTCGCCATTATATAAGCTATATCAAGAAAAACCGTTCTATTTGATGAATATGGAACAATATAGCGAAATTATTTGCGATATATTGGAAATTTTGCCTAAAACCTGTTCTATTCAACGAATTGCAGGAACAGGCTACAGCGAAACAACCGTCGCTCCGCTTTGGGTTAATCGAAGATTTGAAATTTTAAATATGATAGATAAAATTATGCTTCAAAGGAACGCTTTTCAAGGGGATAAGTTTATTCAAGCGTAACAGAGCGCCCTGTGTGGCTAACGTTTTTATTAATCAAATCATCCAACATATCATATTGCAAAATAGCACCATAACATCTAAATGGTTCAAATCCGCAGTGTTTAAAATAAAAATCTTTAACAACTTTATGATTTCTAACACCCCTAATAGCTAAATCTTCGCCTATTGCTTTTGCTTTTTTAGCCAGAAAAGTTAAAAATGTTTCGCCAACAAACCTATATTCTCTTTCATTTTTAAAAGAAGAACCTTTTGGAACAGTTTCAATATAATTTACCATCGGATAGATATTTTCATCCGTTTGGCAAATTCCAATATATTCGCCCTTTTTGTTTTCCATAACATAGGTAGAATTCCCGTTTTTTCTAAATTCCGCCACAACATTTGGGGTATAATTGCCTTTTTCCCAATCTTTTGTGGATAATTTTTTTATTAATTCTTTTTTATCTTTCACTTCATCCATTAAAAAGATTTTAACATCTTCCTTTTTACCTTGATGTTCAACAGCAGCACGGGCTACTAGCCTTTTTTGAAAGTTTAAATTTATATTATTATTTATTCTCATACTTTTTTAAAACGCATAAAAAAAATAATTGCCTCATTGGATAATATTATTTTTATTATTAATTGATAAGCTTTTTTAAAGAATTTTAAAGGAGAAAAAATATGTCTATGTTTTGTTTTCAATGTGAACAAACCGCAAAAGGCACAGGCTGCACCATTCAGGGAGTTTGCGGAAAAATGCCCGATACTGCTAATCTTCAAGATGAATTATTAAATTCGCTAATAAAATTAGCAACAACTTGCCCGATAAATGAAAAAACGACAAAGTTGATTATAGACGGGCTTTTTACGACAATTACGAATGTAAACTTTGACAACGAAAGCATTGAAAAATTAACGAAAAAAATTAAAAATTTAGTTAACGAGCCAAACGATTTTGACATTAAATCAATTTGGCAAGAAGAAAAAAATATTAGAAGTTTAAAAAGTTTGGTTCTTTTCGGACTCAAAGGTATAGCAGCTTATGCGCACCACGCAAGGGTTTTGGGCTATGAAGAGGAAGAGATAAATAATTTTTTCTATGAAGCCCTTAGAGAAATTACAAAAAATTCAAATGAAAATGAGCTTATAAATTTGATTTTAAAAACAGGCGAAATTAACCTTAAATGTATGGAAATGTTAGATAAAGCCCATACTTCGACATTTCAAAACCCAAAAGCCACAAAAGTTACGACAAAAATCGAAAAAGGCCCTTTTATTATAATATCGGGGCACGATTTGATGGATTTAAAATTGCTGCTTGAACAAACAAAGGATAAAGGGATTAATATTTATACACACGGCGAAATGCTTCCTGCGCACGGCTATCCCGAGCTTAAAAAATATCCTCACTTGAAAGGAAATTTTGGAACAGCTTGGCAAAATCAGCAAAAAGAATTTGCAAACATCCCTGCGCCAATCTTATTTACCACAAATTGCATAATGCCTGTCAAAGATAGCTATAAAGATAGGGTTTTTACGACTTCTATCGTTAATTATCCAAACACTATTCATATCGATGAAAACAAAGATTTTAGCCCGATTATAGCAAAAGCGCTTGAACTTAAAGGATATGATGAAGACAAGGAAATGACGGGAATAAATGGCGGAAACTGCTTGACCGTGGGCTTTGGGCATAATCAAGTTTTAGAAGTTGCAACTAAAATTATTGAAGCTATAAAAAATAAAGAAATTAATCATATTTTCCTTGTTGGCGGTTGCGACGGGGCAAAAGTCGGCAGAAATTATTACACAGAATTTGTCAAATTAACCCCGAAAGATAGCCTTGTTTTAACCCTTGCTTGCGGAAAATATCGCTTCAATGACCTTGATTTAGGAACAATTGGGGATATTCCACGATTAATTGATATGGGTCAATGTAATGACGCTTATAGTGCTATAAAAGTTGCAAGTGAACTTGCTAAAGCCTTTAACTGCACGGTTAACGAGCTTCCGCTTTCAATTGTTTTAAGTTGGTACGAGCAAAAAGCCGTGTGTGTTTTATTGAGCTTATTATATTTAGGAATTAAAAATATAAAGCTCGGACCAAGCCTTCCAGCTTTTGTTTCAGAGGATGTCTTAAATATATTGATTGAGAAATTCAACATTTCTTTAATCAAAAACCCAAAAGAGGATTTAAAAGAATTGTTAAAACGTTAGAAAGCTCCTTATTGGAGCCTTTTTTATAAATATTTTATAAATATTTTTTGAATTGTTCCTTAAATTCATTTTTAAAATCATTAGATGGATGTCTGACACATTCAAAATCCTTTATGTTTAACATATTTAAGGCATTTTGCGCCGTTTTTCCAACAGCAACGATTTTAGCTTTTGGAAACATATCCATAAAATCTTTCAACAAATCAATATTAAGCTCAACTTCTTTCTTTTCGGGGTTTTCAAACCAATGTTTATCATTTTCAACAATATTAAAAGCAAAACTGTTCCATAAAACAAACTTGTTTTTGCTTTTTGATATCTGCTCCCAAACCTTTGAAGCCGTGATTTCGCCTTTTCTTGTTTTCTTTTGGTTAAATGAAGAATAGCTTAAATTTTTTAAGCCATATTTTTCAATCACTTTTTCAGACGTCATTGCAATTCCTGTGTAACGAGCGCCCGAGCTTGGCGATTCGGCGATTAGAATATAATCAGCGTCAGAATTTGAAAGCAAAAAATTCTTTAAATTTGCACAACGAATAAGAGGCGCAAGAGGCGAAATATCGTTTTCGTCGTATTCTGCGTAAGGATTAAAAATTTTTCTTTTAATTGATGTTTTGTCGAAATTTTTCAGTTTTTCTATAAAATTATCAATTTTCTTTTCTAAGCTCATTATTTTAGCCCAAAACTATCTTATGATATATCTTTTTACCTTTTTTAATTTTAATACCTTTTTCGATATCAGTTTTTGAAATTCTATATCCTAAATCTGTGATTTTTTCTTCATCAAGCGCCACGCCGCCTTGTTGAACCAAGCGTTTTGCTTCGCCTTTTGAAGCGCACAATTTTGTTTCAATTAAAACATCCAATAAAGAAATATCGTCGCCCTCGAAATTCAATTTGGTTGTTGGCATATTAGAATCATCTCCGCCACCGCTAAAGACTGCTTTTGCTGCTTGTTGAGCTATTTCAGCTTCTTCTTTGCCATGGACTAAAGAAGTCAATTCATAAGCTAAAATTTCTTTTGCTTTATTTAATTCAGCCCCTTGCCAAGTTGCCATTTGTTCAATTTGTTCTAAAGGCAAGAAAGTCAGCATTCTTAGGCATTTTATAACATCATCATCTTCAACATTTCTCCAATATTGATAAAAATCATATACGGATGTTTTGTTTTTATCCAACCAAACAGCGCCTGAAGCGGTTTTGCCCATCTTTTTACCTTGAGAATTTAACAATAATGTTATTGTCATAGAATGAGCGTCTTTTCCCGTTTTCTTTCTGATAAGGTCAGAACCAGCCAACATATTAGACCATTGGTCATCTCCGCCAAATTGAAGATTGCAATTATAATGTTCATTTAGATAATAAAAATCATAAGCTTGCATAATCATATAATTAAATTCAAGGAAGCTTAAACCCTTTTCCATACGTTGTTTATAGCATTCTGCTCTTAGCATATTGTTAACTGAAAAACAAGAACCAACTTCCCTTAAAAGCTCAACATAGTTTAATTTCAAAAGCCAATCAGCGTTATTCACCATTATAGCCTTATCTTCGCCAAATTCGATAAATCTTTCCATTTGACGTTTAAAACATTCGCAATTGTGGTCGATTGTTTCTTTGTTCATCATAGAGCGCATATCAGTTCTACCTGAGGGGTCACCGACATGCCCTGTTCCGCCACCAATTAAAACAACGGGCTTATTTCCTGCCATTTGAAGCCTTTTCATTAAACAAAGCGCCATAAAATGACCAACATGAAGCGAATCTGCCGTTGGGTCAAAGCCGATATAAAATCTTGCATTACCTGAATTTATAAGGTTTTTAACTTCTTCTTCATTGGTAATTTGAGCTATCAATTGTCTTTGTTTAAGTTCTTCAAATATATTCATTTTCATTTCCTATTAGCTATTCTTAAACTATAGTAATTCAGAGTTTAAATATATTCAATAAAAACCAACCTAAATATTAATTTTTTTATAATTTTCTATCATTAATTTTAAAAATATGTTACATTAGATGTATAAATTGTGTTGTTAATTTGATAATTTTACAGATACAGGAGAGATTATGACAAAAAATCTATCTTGCGATATTGATTTTAATATTGTTGATAAAATTTTAGAAAAATATCACTTTGAAAAATCATACCTTATCGCTATTTTACAAGACGTTCAGCACCATTGGGGCTATTTACCGCTTGAAATTATGACCTACATAGGAGAAAGAATTGATGAACTTTCTGCTGCCACGGTTTATGGAGTTGCAACATTTTATGCGCAATTCAGCCTTGAGCCAAAAGGAAAATATGAAATTAAAGTCTGCGACGGAACAGCATGCCATGTTAGGGGCTCTTCTCCAATAATGGATGCAATTAAAGCTAACTTAAATCTCGAAAAAGGCAAATATACAACCTCCGACGGGCTTTTTTCTCTTGAAATAGTAAGCTGTTTGGGCGCTTGCGGTCTTGCTCCTGCTATTGTTATAAACGACAAAGTTTACCCGCAAATGACGCCTGACGCGGTTAATACCATAATCAACACTCTAAGAAAAGAAAACAAAGGAGAATAGGATGAATATAGTTGAAGAACAAAATAAAGCGAAAGAATACATCGATTCTCAAGGTTTAAGAGTTTTAGTGTGTAATGGAACAGGCTGCAAGGCAAACGGGTCCGATAAAATTATTGAAAAATTCAGAGAATTTAATATTGAAGCGGATAATTTAACCACAAAAGAAAAACTGACAATAATTCCAACAGGCTGTCACGGCTTTTGCGAACAAGGGGTATTGGTTATTATCCCAAAATTAAACACGGCTTACGTTAAAGTTAAAGTTGAAGATGTTGAAGAAATAGTTAATTCACACCTTATCGGAGGAAAAGTTGTTGAAAGGCTTTTGTATAAAGATCCTGCGACAAATAAATCAATTAAAAAAAGTGATGAAATTAATTTTTATGCTAAACAAACTCGAACCGCCCTATTAAATTGCGGAAAAATTGACGCCGAAAGCCTTGATGAAGCACTTGCAATTGGCGCATACAGTGCATTATATAAGGTTATTCAAGAAAATAATCCCGATAATGTTATATCTGAAATAGAAAAATCAGGTTTAAGAGGAAGAGGGGGCGGAGGCTATCCCACAGGCAAAAAATGGCACTCCGTTGCTCGATATAAAGGCGGAAAGTCTTATGTAATCTGTAATGGCGACGAGGGCGACCCTGGGGCTTTTATGGACAGAAGCGTTATGGAAGGCGACCCTCATAAATTACTTGAAGGAATGGCAATAGCAGCATTTGCAATAGGGGCAGATGAAGGCTACATCTATGTTAGAGCCGAATATCCGCTTGCAATTAAACGATTAAGAATTGCTATTGAAAAAGCAAAAGAAAGAAATTTCCTAGGCAAAAACATTATGGGAAGCGACTTTTCCTTTGATATTCATATTAAAGAGGGCGCAGGAGCTTTTGTTTGCGGCGAAAGTTCAGCTTTAATCGCTTCTATAGAGGGCGAACGTGGTATGCCAAGACCAAAAAACATCCACATGGCTGAACGTGGCTTATTTCAACGCCCAACGCTTTTAAACAATGTTGAAACATTCGCCAATGTTCCTTTAATTATCTCAAAAGGCTCGGCTTGGTTTGCCTCAATGGGAACAGAAAATTCTAAAGGCACAAAAACATTCGCTCTAACAGGCGAAGTGAACAACACAGGCTTAATCGAAGTTCCTATGAATACAACTTTAAGGCAGATTGTTTTTGACCTTGGCGGAGGAATTAGAAACGGCAAAAAATTCAAAGCTGTTCAAATCGGAGGGCCATCGGGCGGATGTTTAACAAGCGAACACCTTGATTTAACTATGGACTATGAAACCCTAAAATCAATCGGCGCAATGGTCGGCTCGGGCGGTCTTGTTGTGATGAATGAAGACACTTGCATCGTTGAAGTGGCGAGATTTTTTATGAATTTCACTCAAAAAGAAAGTTGCGGAAAATGCTCTCCTTGTCGAGAGGGGACAAAAAATATGCTTGCAATTTTAAATAAAATTGTTGAAGGCAAGGCAACCATGAAAGATTTGGATAATTTAGAAGAATTAGCTAATGTTGTTCAAAAAACTTCTCTTTGCGGTCTTGGAAAATCCGCTCCAAACCCTGTTTTATCAACCTTAAAATACTTTAGAGATGAATATATAGCACACATTGTTGATAAAAAATGTCCGGCAGGAATTTGCAAGGCTCTTAAAAAATACACAATCGACAAAACAAAATGTAAAGGTTGTTCAAAATGCGCAAGAAATTGCCCTGTTGGCGCTATAACTGGCGAAATTAAGCAACCGTTTACAATTAATCAAGATAAATGTATTAAATGCGGCGCTTGCGCTAATGGTTGTCCGTTTAAAGCAATAGACAAGGCTTAAAAGAGGTTTAAAATGGGAAAAATTACAATAAATGGCAGAATATGCGAATTTACAGACGAAAAAAATGTTCTTGAAATAATAAGAAACCAAGGGTTCAATGTTCCGACTCTATGTTATAGAAAAGATTTATTAAAAGATTTTGGAGCTTGCAGATTATGTATGGTTGAAGTTGTAGGCAGAGGTTTGCAGGCAAGTTGCAACCTGCCCCCAAAAGACGGGATGGAAATTAAAACCGAAACCGCCGAACTTCGCAAAATGAGAAAAGTTATTCTTGAACTTTTAATCGCAAACCACGATAAAGAATGCACAGCGTGCGAAAAATCAGGTAATTGCGAACTTCAAAAATACGCTCTTGAATACAATGTCGAGCCAATGGGCAAATATCTTGTTAGAGAAAATATGGTTGAAATTGATAGGTCATCATATTCAATTGTCAGAGATGCAAACAAGTGTATCCTTTGCGGCGCTTGCGTTAGAGCGTGTGATGAATATCAAGGTTTAAAAGTTTTAAGTTTTAACTATCGTGGCTCAAATACAGTCATTCAGCCTATTGCAGGAAAACCACTTTGTGAAAGCGAGTGTGTTAATTGCGGACAATGCGCAGCAACCTGCCCAACAGGCGCAATCACAATAAAATCGAATGTTGAAGAAGTTTGGTCAGCACTCCATGATAGTTCTAAAAAAGTTGTGGTACAATTTGCGCCATCTGTTCGTGTTGCGCTTGGCGAAGCGTTCGGATTTGAAGCTGGTGAAAATCTCACGGGAAAAATCGTCTCAGCCTTAAAATGGCTTGGTTTTGACCTTGTTTTTGATACTAATTTTGCAGCCGATTTAACAATTATGGAAGAAGCTCAAGAATTTATCACAAGGCTTAAAAACAAAGAAAATCTGCCTATGTTCACCTCTTGCTGCCCTGCTTGGGTAAGGTTTTTAGAACTTAAACACCCCGATATGTTAAATCATTTATCAACATGCAAATCTCCTCAAGGAATGATGGGCTCTATTATTAGAGAATTTATTCCTGAATATTATAATTTCAATCCTAAAGATATTGTTAGCGTTTCAATTATGCCTTGCACAGCGAAAAAAGCCGAAATCAAAAGGGAAGAATTTAAAAATAATGAGGGAAAATATGATATAGATTATGTTTTAACCACTCAAGAAATAGCAAAAATGATTAGAACGGCAGGAATTAATCTTAAAAAAATTCAAGAAGATAAAGCCGATTCGCCTTTTGGTCAATATTCAGGCGCAGCAACGATTTTCGGAGTTTCAGGAGGTGTAGCTGAGGCTGCTATAAGAACTTCTTATGTTTTAGCAACGGGAAAAGAGTTGGAAAACGTTGTTGTGAGCGATTTTAGGAAAAACGAACATTCTAAAATAACAGAGCTTGATTTAGGGGAAGTTAAGCTTAAAATCAAGGCAGTCAGCACTTTAAGGGAAGCTGAAAAATGTATTCGAGAAATTAAAGAAGGAAAAGCAGACTATCAAATTCTTGAAGTTATGGCATGCCCGAACGGCTGTATTAATGGCGGCGGACAGCCAATCAGCTGTAATGAACCTGAAATCAAAGAAAAAAGAATAGAAGGACTTTATAAAGATGATGAAACCGAAGAATTTAGAAAATCTCATCAAAATCCCGATATAATAAAGCTATACAAAGATTATCTTGAACATCCAAACTCCCATTATGCGCATGAACTCTTACATACAACCTATTCAAACAAGAGAAAAAATTGCTACATAAGTGTTGGAGAATGTAAAGAATAAATAAGAAAAAAGAGCGAAAGCTCTTTTTTTATGTTAGAATATCTAGTAGCGTACTTAAAAAATAGGAAGGTTAACAATAATGGAAACATTACTGGAAAAAGAAAAAACCGCTAAAACCGAATTTGTAGGCGGAAAATGGCAAAAAGAAATTAATGTTCGTGATTTCATTCAAAAAAATTACACAGTATATACAGGCGATTCAAGCTTTCTAGCCGAACCAACAGAAGCTACAACAAAATTATGGGCTGAATGTTGCGATTTATTCAAAAAAGAACGTGACAACGGCGGTGTTCTTGATATGGACACAAAAGTTGTTTCAACAATCACTTCCCACGGCGCAGGCTACATCGACAAAGCTCTTGAACAAATCGTTGGTTTACAAACAGATGCACCTCTAAAACGTTCTATGCAACCTTTTGGCGGTATCAGAATGGCTGAAACTTCTTGCAAATCTTATGGATACACTCTTGATCCTGAAGTTTCAGAAATTTTCACAAAATACAGAAAAACACACAACCAAGGTGTTTTCGATTGCTACACTCCTGAAATGAGAAAAGCTAGACACTCTGCTATTTTAACAGGTCTGCCTGACGCATACGGTCGTGGTCGTATCATTGGCGACTATAGAAGAGTTGCTCTTTATGGTATCGATAGATTAATCGAAGATAAAAAAGAACAACATGCTTCACTAGATGGCGAAATGAATGCTGAAAAAATTCAACTAAAAGAAGAATTAGCTGAACAAATCAGAGCATTGCAAGAAATGGCTGAACTTGGTGATATCTATGGTTTTGATATCAGAAAACCTGCTAAATCAGCAAAAGAAGCTATTCAATGGTTATATTTCGGCTACTTATCAGCTGTTAAAGAACAAAACGGTGCAGCAATGAGTATCGGAAGAACTTCAACTTTCTTAGATATTTATATCGAAAGAGATTTAAAAGAAGGTATAATTACAGAAGCTCAAGCTCAAGAAATGATTGACCATTTCATTATGAAATTAAGATTGGTTAAATTTGCAAGAACACCTGAATATAATTCATTATTCTCAGGCGATCCGACTTGGGTAACAGAATCAATCGGCGGTGTTGGAATTGACGGTCGTCCATTGGTTACTAAGAACTCATTTAGATATTTGCATACATTAGAAAACCTTGGAACTTCACCTGAACCAAACTTAACTGTTCTTTGGTCAACAAGACTTCCACACGGTTTTAAAGAATATGCAGCAAAAATTTCAATCTCAACTTCATCAATCCAATATGAAAATGATGACCTTATGAGAGTAACCCACGGTGATGATTATGCTATCGCTTGTTGTGTTTCATCTATGGTAGTCGGAAAAGAAATGCAATTCTTCGGCGCTCGTGCTAACTTAGCTAAATGCTTATTATATGCAATCAACGGCGGTGTTGATGAAAGATTAAAAGAACAAATCGGACCAAAATATCGCCCAATCACATCTGAATATCTTGACTATGATGAAGTTATGGAAAAATATGAAGATATGATGGAATGGTTAGCAGGTTTATATGTTAATACATTAAATGTAATTCACTATATGCACGATAAATACTGCTACGAACGCTCTCAAATGGCTCTTCATGATAGAGATGTAAAAAGATATTTTGCAACAGGTATTGCAGGTCTTTCTGTTGTAGCTGACTCACTTTCAGCTATTAAATATGCAAAAGTTAAAACAGTTCGTGATGAAAACGGATTAGTTGTAAGCTACGAAGTAGAGGGCGATTATCCAAAATATGGTAACAACGATGATAGAGTTGACCAAATTGCAGTAGATTTAGTTCACAAATTTATGTCAATGATTAGAAAACATCATACATACAGAAACTCAATCCCTACAATGTCAATTTTAACAATCACATCTAACGTTGTATACGGCAAGAAAACAGGCGACACTCCTGACGGAAGAAAAGCCGGTATTCCATTAGCTCCTGGGGCTAATCCTATGCACGGTCGTGATTCAAACGGCGCTATAGCTTCTCTTGCTTCAGTTGCTAAACTTCCGTTCAACGACGCACAAGACGGTATTTCTAATACTTTCTCTATCATTCCTAACGCATTAGGTAAAGACGAAGTATTTATGGGCGACCTTGATATCCAATTGGATAACGGTTGCGCTATCGACACTATAGAATAATAAAGGAGAAAATATAATGGCTACAGCTCAAGAAGAAAATCTAATTAACTTATTAGATTCATATGTAGAAAAAGGCGGACATCACTTAAATGTTAATGTTTTCAACAGAGAAACATTACTTGATGCTCAAGCTCATCCTGAAAAATATCCTCAATTAACAGTTAGAGTTTCAGGATATGCAGTTAATTTCATTAAATTAACAAAAGAACAACAAGATGACGTTATTTCAAGAACATTCCATGACCGTATCGGTTGCAATTGCGGATGCTAGGAATAATTGGATAAATCATAAAAAGGAGAGCCAGCGCTCTCCTTTTTTTATTAAATATTTCCATATTTTTTAATTGCTTTTAGCCAAAGCTCAACATTTTCTAAATTGTTATTATCATAAAAAGGGTAAAGAGCTTTATATTTTGTTTCTTGCTGATCTGTTAAATAATTTTGTATTATTTCTTTGTGTTTTAGCATATCTTCATAAGCTAAATCAAATTCAAGCAAATAATATTCAGCTCTACCACGATTAAAATATGCGTCTGTATATTTATAATGAGTATGTTTAATTACATAATCATAACTATCTTTCATACCTTTATAATCTTTTGTTTCTTCGCATAATTCACCTAAAACAGTATAAAGTGCTACATCTTTTTTACCAAAAGCTCTAAAATTATGATATTTATTATAAATAGATTTTGAATTTAAATATTTTAAGCCTTCTTTTGCAGCAATTTTCCCCTCATTATATTGTTTTAATTTTTTGTAATTATATGCTTTTTCAAGATATGTTTCAGGAGTTGTTGAAGAAAATTTTTCAGCTTTTTCTAATTCTATTAGAGCTTTTGTATAATTTCTTTCTTTCACCCTCAAATTAACTGCTTTATTATAATGTTGCATATATTCATTTTCGCCATCAGACAATTTACCCATTGGCATAAAAAAATAAGCAATTAAGCCAAAATAAAAAACAAACAATATAGCTGAAATAGAAAGAAATATTTTTCCTGTTATTGAAATTTGACTAAATAAAAATTTTATCTTTTCTTTTAGTGGCAATCTCTTTTCAAATTCATAAAAATATTCAATATCTTTTTTTGCAAAAATGTTTGAACCTGAAACTTTATATTTAAAATTTGGAATTTCTTTGCGATATTTAATTAAATCTAAAATTAATTGATAAGAACAACCAAAAAGAGCGTTTTCTGAAGAATTAAAGAAGCTGATTTCATCGTTCTTTATTTTTATACTAACGGTATTTCCTGTGTATGTATATGAACTTCTGCCTTGTCTTTTAAGCTCCAGTTTTGTATTTATGTCAAATTTTTCTATATCTTTTTTTAAAATTTGTTTTCTTTCAACTTCTTTTCCTTTAATTTTATATATTATCTCAATGCTTTCATTGAAAATAAAAATTTCAGACACATATTTTTCTTTGTTTGAAAAAATGGAAAAAAGCAAAGGAAACACAACGAAAGCCAACAGCCCTATTAATTCACATAAATCTGAGCGTGTTCTTGTACTAAAATCGAAATTAGAAAAAATTAAAAAATAAATCGCGCCAAATATAAATACCAAAGAACCGACAAAAAGCATTATCAACAAAAATAAAGAATAATGCCTTTGAACTCTAATTTTTATCATTAACTAATTATAGTAATTCTAAAACTCAAAACAATCATTTATTTTCTTGATATAATAAAACTATGATAGGCAATATCCACTCAATTGAAACATTTGGAACAGTCGATGGCCCTGGGATAAGAATGGTGATTTTTACCCAAGGCTGCCCTATGCGCTGCGCTTATTGCCACAATCCCGACACTTGGAGTTATGATATCAACAAGCAAATTTCAACAGACGCTATTTTAGAAAAATATGACTCCATTAAACAATTTTGCAAAGGCGGAATAACCGTTACAGGCGGAGAACCGCTTGTTCAGATGGATTTTGTTATTGAATTATTTAAAAAAGCAAGAGAAAAAAATATCCACACAACCCTTGATACATCAGGGATTACGTTCAACAAAAACAATATAGAAAAGTTTGATGAATTAATTAAATACACTTGCCTTGTAATGCTTGATATAAAACATATTGATAACGTTGAGCACAAAAAATTAACAGGCAAGGAAAACACGAATATTCTTGCTTTTGCAAAGTATTTATCCGCAAACAGTGTTCCGCTTTGGGTAAGACACGTTGTTGTGCCTAATATTACTTATAATGAAAAATATTTAGTTGAACTTGGGAAATTTTTAGCTAAACTTAAAACCCTTAAGGCGCTTGATGTACTGCCTTATCACGATATGGCAAAAGCAAAATATAAAGAATTAAATTTAGAATATAAATTAAAAGATACATTGCCTTTAACTAAAGCTGAAGCGCTAAATGCTAGAAATATTATTCTAAAAGCAAGAAAAGAAGCGCTGTTAAAAGAAAATATCAACTAATTTATACAAATTCATATTCTTCATCGTCTTCATCGTCTTCATATTCATCATATTCATCATATACATCATATTCTTCTGCTTTTTCGGCTTTTGCGACTTCTTCTACTTCATACTTTGAACGAAACGTATTAACATTATTATCTTCTTCTTCGCCGTAATTTAAAAAAGCAGTTTCAAGTTGAAAACGAACCATACGACCATCGGAGGTTATTCCTTCGCCTCCATTTTCAAATATAATATGATCCTCGCCGTATTTCATATCACAAGGAACAAATCCATATTTTTTAGCATATTCATTAATGTTAGCGATTATAACATCTTCTTCATAATCACAATCCTCATCTTCATCTATACCAGTGTAAACTTTTGGAAGATTATCAGATTTTTTTATTGCGGCTTTTGACATATTTGCCATACATTCGGCTTCTGTAGCCAATTGTTTTGCGCCATCTTCTGCGCTTTTGGGTGTTTCTTTTGGTTTTATTCGTGCATTAATCTTGATTTTCTTTCCAAAATTGATATTATTTACACCATTAACAGAATCAAGCAACATTATCTTCTCCTTTTAATAAATTGTCATATCTATATAAAACAAACAGTCATGTTGTTTTGCCATAAAAACAAACAATTATGAATTTTATTTACAAAAATATACAAAAAAATAACTATTCTATTATTCTTCCGCTGAATTGTTCTAACATTTCTTGGACTTCAGGGCTATAGTTCTTTTTTTCCGCTTGAGCTTCTGCGTTTTCTTCTTCATCTTCTATTTTTTCAGGCTTTGGCGCTTGATTTTGAGTTTGCGGATTTTGAGCTGGCTGATTGTAGCTTTGCGCTCTTTGCGCTTGGGCTTGTTGAGCCTGTTGCTGATGAATTGTTGGTCTTGTTTCGATAACTTTTGTGTCTTTTGAAATCAATTTAAACTCAAAAGACAAGTGAGGATAAGTTGCTTTCATTGCATTTTCAAGCATTGAATACTTGTTTGGAGTTTTTGCTTGGTTTAGTGTTGTATCATTCAAAAAACCCAAAACAAGCTTGTTATCTTTAATTCCGACTAATTTTGCAACGCCTGTGAATAATGCTCTTGTTGGAACAGATTTAATTGCACCTAAGATATTTGCCCAAATTTGAGCGCTGTCTTGATTTTGAGCTATTTCAGGGCTAATTGGTTGAATTTGCGGCGCTTGCGGCTCAATTTTTTGTTCGATTTTTTGTTCAATCTTTGGTTCAATTGGTTGCACTGGCGCTTGTTCAATAATTTCAATATTATTAGCCACAACAGGTTGAGCTTCAATCGGCTTTTGAATTTCCATAGCAGCCGTTTTAGCACTCATCACTGGTTTTTGAATTGGTTGAACTTGTTGGGTTTTATTAACAACAACAGTAGTATTTTGTGCCAAATCCAACTTAGAAGCGCCAATAACCGCAAGTTCCATCCATAAATAAGGATTAGTTGAAACCTTAATTTCTTTATAATATTCAATTAAAACATTTAAAATCTTGATTATTTTATCGTTTTCAAATTCGCAAGACTTAATTTTTGCAATATCTTCATCAATCAAAGTCGTGAAATTTTTAATGTTTTCAACCTCACTGCTTGATAAAACAAGGGTCACATTTCTTAAAAACTCGATAAAGTTTTCCGCCAAATTCCTTGGCTCATTGCCTTTTGAATAGATATTGTTAACATCAGCCAAGCTATGCTCAATATCAGAAGAATAAATATCTTTCAAAAGATTTAAAAGAACATCAAAATTAATTTTTCCCAACAATTCTTCAATATGTTCTTTTGTGATTTCTTCTTTTGCACCCAAAATGCTCACTTGGTCCAACAAAGCCAAACTATCTCTTAAACCGCCCGAAACATTTTTTGCAATGGTAAAAAGTGCCTCATCCGTTATTTTAATTTGCTCAATATCAGATATTTCACGAAGCCTTTTAACGATATCTTGGGTTGTAATTCTTCTTAAATCAAATCTTTGACATCTTGAAACAATCGTTTCAAGCACTTTATGCGGTTCAGTCGTTGCAAGAATAAATATAACGTTTTTAGGTGGCTCTTCAAAAGTCTTTAAAAGCGCATTAAAAGCGTCATTTGAAAGCATGTGAACTTCATCAATAATAAAAATTTTGTATTTGCCGTTTATCGGAGCATATTGAACTTGAGAAATTAAATCCTTAGCGTCTTGTATCCCACGATTGGACGCAGCGTCAATTTCAATAACATCAAGCCCTGAAGCGTTTGTAATATCAACGCAACTTGGGCATTTTTGACAAGGCTCAATCGTTGGTCCTTTTTCGCAATTTAAAGATTTAGCTAAAATCCTTGCTGTAGAAGTTTTTCCCGTTCCTCTCGGACCGCAAAACAAATAAGCATTTGCTATTCTATTCAATTCAATAGCGTTCGTAAGCGCCTTAACAAGGCTTTCTTGCCCAACTATATCTTTAAAAGATTGCGGACGATATTTTCTAAAAAGCGGCAAATAATTTTGTTCCATAAATATATTATATAATAAAAAAATATCTTATGCAGTTGTCGGGTCATTAAAAATTATTTTCGCATTTTTCAAGATATCATTGGCTTTTACGGGTTTATAATAATCTTTTGCTAAAATTAAACTTTTTGAAATAAATTTAATATCATTTTCTTTTAAAATCGCTAACAATTCTTTTGAATTTAAAAAATAATCCTTAACTTTAATATATAAATTAAAATTCTTATATTTTCGGCTTAATTTAGAATAAATCGCCTTTATAGCGTCCATCAAATATATGTTATATGTGCAATCAAGAGTGAAATTCAAATAAAAATCAACATTATCATTCGTTGCAACTTCAAAATAGCCCAATATTTCTTCGTTTTCGCCCAAGAACACATATTTTAGAAAATTATTTTTAAATTGATATTTTTCTCTTGAAAACAAAAATCGATTAAACGAATTAATGTTTTCATTATAAAAATCTGTAATATTTTTTATAGATTCTTTTTTAGGATGTTTAAGATTTATCGCAAAATTTTTGTTTAGATTTTCAACCTTAAAAAGATATTCCATTGCGCAATGTCTGAAATTCAATTCATTTTTAAACAAATTCAACAAATCCGGATTTTTCTCGTCTATCACAATATAAAACGAATTTGCGCCCATCGCTCTATAACGAGTCGTAACATATTTAACAAGTTCAACAACATTTGAAAAAGAATTTTCTTCCAACACAAGCTTAGTAATCTTAAATCTTGTATTGCTTTTAGAATCCTTATCAAGAGTGATTAGAGCGTTTTTAATATTGTCTTCTAAAATCACAAAACTTTCGTTTTTAAATTTCAATCTCAAAGGCAAAAGATAGTTCAAAAAGCAAAAAAAGCTGTTTAAAAAATCCATCTGAACTTTAGTAAAAACAACATTTTTAATCTCAATCATAAATAAACCTTGCCTTATAATTTATTTATAACACTTTTGATAAGCCCAAGCATTATGATTGTGGATACTTTCAAAAGCTTCCATTTCAACCTCATAAAACTCAACTATATCATTTTCATCCAATTTTTTAACGATATCTCTTATAACGTCTTCAACAAATTTAGGATTTTCATAAGCAGTTTCTGTTACAAATTTTTCATCTTCTCTTTTTAAAAGAGGATATAATTCAGAACTAGCGCAAGATTCCGCCGTTTTAATCAAATCTTCAAGCCAAATAATCTCTTCTTTTTTATAGCTTATTTTAATTTTCAATTTTGCTCTTTGATTGTGCGCTCCATATTTTGAAATTTCCTTTGAACAAGGGCAAAGAGTTGTGATTGGAACTTTTACAATTAAAAAGAATTTAAAATTACAATCCTCATCAATTTCCCCCTCAAAAGCGCAATCATAAGCCATTAAGCCCTCGAGCTTGCTTATTGGGGCTATTTTTTTAATAAAATATTTAAAATCAAATCTTAAATAAGCGCAAGTCGCTTCCAGCTTGTTTTTCATATCAAAAAGAATATGCTCAATATCATCTATTAATATGCTTTCTTTTTGATATTTATTTAAAATTTCGATAAATCTGGACATGTGAGTGCCTTTAAAGCAAGATGGCAAGCTCACAGACATTTTTGCCTTAGCAAAAACAACCTCAAGGTCGGGTTTATTGTTCCCTTGAAGCGGTTTTCTTTCTATTTTTAAAGGTATTTCAACATCTTTAACTCCAACTTTTTGAATTGGAATATTTCTTAAATCTTTTTGGTTTTGAATATCTTTTATCATTATTATTCTTCAAAACTGTTCTTTTCAAGAGCCAATAACAGCTTAAGAGCAGCAATTCTTTGGGTTTTAGGATCAGCTTGGCGCAACATTTCAATTGCTTTAATCATAACAGGGTCATTATCATACCAACGATTACCCTTGCCTTGATATTGAGTGACGATATCATAAATTCTTTCAATAACATCAGCAGCAACATCTTCTTGCAATTTCAACATGAAATCTTTAGCGTGTTCCTTTTGCTCATCTGTTGATAATCTCAACAATTCAAGCGCTTCTTTTAAAACAGGGTCTTTATCATACCAACGTTGCCCTCTGTTATTATTTTCACTCATATATCCACCTTTCTTATTTTTAGTATAACAAAGTTTATAAAAATTTAAAAGTAAACCAAACATAAATTTAATTCCACAAATTTTTTAAATATACCCATTTGTCTAATTTTTTTTTACGATTTAAAAATTACAATCATTATAAGAGTTTAGGAAAAGGAATGTTTTTATAATGCAAAATCAAATTATTTTTATGACCCCGCCAAAGGTTGAGCTTGTTGAGCTTAAAAATTTATTTTTTCAATTGTGCTCAAAAGCTTGCAATTTAAAATGTAAAAATTGTTATATCGAAAGAAATCCATATAAAAACGAAGAAGATTTTATTCCATTGGAAAAAATTAAACAAACGCTTAGCGCTATTAAAGGAAAAGAGCTTAATTCCATATATTTAACAGGGGGAGAACCGATGTTGCACCCTGATTTCAACCAAATTTTAAGAATGTGTTTAAAATTTTCAAACACAACAATTCTAACAAACGGGGTGATGATAAACGACAAAAAAGCTCGTTTTTTAAGAAAAATTGATGACGAGAGCAATTTTGAAACGATTTATCGAATTAGTTTAGATTCAACAAATGAGCTTGAAAACGACAATTTTAGAGCAAGAGGAAGCTATAGAAAAGCGCTAAGCGCCATATTCAGCTTATTAAAATATGAATTTAACCCGATAATCAGTGTTGTAAACTATAAAAATCGCCCTGAAGAAGAAATTTTTGAAGAATTTAAAACATTTTTCAACAAAAAAGGTGTCGAATTTGAAGATATCAACTTAAAAGTCATCCCTTATTTTTCAAAAGGAAATGAAAACAGCCAAATTGGTCAAATTGAAAAACAAGATGATATAGACGTTAAAAAACTTGATTGTTATAACTCCAGAACCGTTTCTGCCTCTGGCGTATATGCTTGTCCTATGCTGGTTAATGATTATAGAGCAAAGCTTGGAACAGCTATAAATAATTTTTCCAACATTAATTATCTTGATTGCGAAAAATGCGCTATTTGCGCTTCAAATAAGAAAAAAGTGCTTGTAAATGATTGGATGTAGCTATAATTGAACATCTCTCATCATATTTTTTAAAGTATCAAGCGTTGTTTTCATTGAAACAATATCAGTTGTTTTTTGTTGCAAAAACGCATTAATTTCGGGCATAAGGTCAATTGCTATATCAAGCTTAGGGTTTGACCCTTTTTGATACATTCCGACATCAATCAAATCCTTATTTTCTCGATAAAGCGCTAAAAGATTTCTCATTTTTCCGGCTGCCTCTTTGTGCTCAGGGTCAGCTATAGCGCTCATCAAACGGGAAATAGAACCAAGAGAATCGATAGCAGGATAATGGTTTTGTTCTGCTACTTTTCTTGATAAGAAAATGTGTCCATCAACAATACCACGAACAATATCAACAATAGGGTCAGTAATATCATCACCTTCCATCAATACTGTGTAAAGAGCTGTTATAGAGCCTTTTTCAGAATTTCCTGTGCGCTCAAGCGCTCTTTGAAGCCAAGAAAATATAGATGGCGGATAGCCTTTCATTGTTGGCGGTTCACCCAACGACAAGCCAACTTCACGCCCTGCCATAGCGCAACGAGTAACCGTATCTGTCATTAAAAATACTTTTTTACCTTGGTCACGAAAATATTCGCAAACCGTTGTTGCAGCAAGCAAACACTTCATTCTGATTAACGGGGGCTGATCGCCTGTAGCGCAAACTACGACAGATTTTTTCATACCCTCTTCTTTAAGAGCGTCAACTATAAATTCCTTAACTTCTCTACCACGTTCTCCAATCAAAGCAACAACGTTAACATCAGCATCAGAGTTTCTTGCTATCATACCTAGAAGCGTTGATTTTCCAACACCAGAGCCTGCAAAAAGCCCCATACGTTGACCAGTTCCCATGGTCAAAAGTCCGTCTATAACCCGAACTCCCGTTGACATTTGTTCTGTGATTATAGGGCGGTTAAAGGCGTCAGGGATTGTGCCGTTGATATTCATATATTTAGCGCCAGATGTGTCCATCGGCTTAAAATCCATAGGTTCGCCCAAAGGATTAATCAATCTTCCAAGCAAAAAATCCCCAACAGGCAATAAAATTGGGTTTCCTGTTGTTTCAACCAATGAGCCTTGTCCAATTCCCTCGCCATCATATAATAACAGCAATTGCGCAACATCACCCTTGAAAGCCTGAACTTCGGCGGCTTTTCTTTCTCCTGTATAAGTTTGAATATAACACAAATCGCCAATTTTAAGCCCAGGGAGCTTAACTTCAACAGTTAAACCAAGCAATTTGGATACAACCCCTTTATATTTGTATAAGTCAATATTATCAAGGGTTTGATAGGTTTTTTCTTTTAATTTTTGTAATTTATATTCAATTTCTTCGTTCATTAATTATGATTATATCATTTTTATTACAAAATGTAACAAATTAATTCAAAAATATAAAGTTCAATGAAAAAATGCCGTAAATAATAATGTTAGACAATAAAGTTAAGGAGAATATTCAACTATGGGAATGGCGGCAAGTCAAGCTAGATTTCTTCAATTAACGGCTCGCAGGAGCAACGTTGAATATCAAGCTCAACAAATAAATTTTGAAAGATTACAATTGTCGCAACAATTAAATGATGCGTCAACTCTTTACAATGACAAAATGTCTAATACTGTATTGCAATTTAGCTATTCAAATTCAAACGGCAAAGAAACCGTTCCAATTACATACAAAAATTATAAAAACTTCATGAACAAACAAATGAAAGATTTTAACAGCTCTCAACAACAATATTTCCTTGTTTCAAGTTCAGGAAACAAACTTATTGTCGGTTCTGAAGAAGAAATGTATGAAATGATGAATGCTAATATGCTTTCTCCAACTACAGACGAAGATGGAAATGTTAAACCCGCACAATCCAGATTTACAATAAATGATTTTATTATTGTTGAATCCGATGATTTGAATGATGAAGATAAATTCCAACAAGCCCTAAAAGATGGCATATATTATTTTGCTACTTTAAACACTGACGATAGCAAAGCAGACGCAAAAATGTTCAACGTTAGTGATGTTGATACTATGTCAAGCGTTTCAGAAGTCTTAGACACATCAGATGATAAACAAGCTGAAGCAGAATACGACTCCATTACATCTGCAATTCAAAGAAAAGATAAGAAAATGGAAATGGAATTAAATCAACTTGAAACAGAAAGAAGCGCTATTCAAACAGAAATAGACAGTGTTTCAAAAGTAATTGAAGATAATACCGAAAAATCTTTCAAAACATTCAGCGGTTAAAAATAAAACTGACATTTATAAACACGATAATATTAAAAGCCTTAATCGATAAGGCTTTTTTATTTTTTAAAATTATGTTTACCTAAATATTTTAAGCTACTAATCCTTCAGGATATTTAAAAGCAAAATCGCTGTCTTCAACGATATCTTCTCTATTTGCAATGCTTGGAGCTAATTCACCTGTTCCGTTATAGATATTTTTAATTTCTTTATATGCTTGAGTTGTATTTACTTCAAATGGATTTACTGAAAGCTCGCCATTTTGTTGAGCTTGCAATATACGTTCCATATTTTCGGTAGTTGCAACTTTAAACGCCCCTTCAACTCTAGCAGGCGTAGATGGCATACCTTGATATGCTTGACGGTTAGCACCTGAAACCATTGTTCCAAATGCTTGGCTTTGACCGGTATATGGACTATATTGGCTATATGAAATTGCGTCTATTCCCATTTAAAGCATACCCATTAAATCTATACATTTATATAAAGTATTTTTTTGAAACTTAATTGCTAAAGCTTTTAAATTATTTACAAAAGTTAACATTTTATAATTCCCGATTTTTCGCTTATGTTAAAATTGTTTTATGGAAAATAATTCAACAAACTTAAATAGCCATCATCTATCCCTTGAATTTGACAAGGTTTTAGCTCATCTTTCAAAATACGCTATATCATCTTTGGGCAAAAACGCTTGTTTGAATATTGAAATTTTAGACAACAAAACAAAAATTGAATATGAACTAAATCTTGTTGATGAAGCTAAAAAAATAATTGATAATACTCAACAATATCTTCCGATAAATGAACTTATTGATATTGATGAAGTTATGAAAAATACTCGTTTTTTGGCTGTTGAAATTGTTGAACTGGCGAAAAATCTTCGCTATGCAAGACTTGTTAAAAATTATATTTCCAAAAATGAAGCTTATAATCTTAATGAAATAATCAAAAATTTATATGTTGATAAGGATTTTGAAGATAGCGTTTTTGATATTTTCGATTCAGAATTGAATTTATTGGATAGTGCTTCAGATACTTTGAGGTCTTTAAGAAATTCCTATAAAGACAACAAAGATAACTTAAAAAATGCGATAAATAATCTTTTATCTAACCATTCTTTTGTTGAAAATCTTCAAGATACAGTTATATCTTTAAGGGAAAATCGCCCTGTTTTTCAGGTTAAAGCAAGTTGCAAAAACAAAGTTTCAGGAATTGTTCATGATATTTCTTCAACAAATTTAACTTATTTTATAGAACCTGCGCAATTAATTCCACTTTCTAATAAATTAAAACAGATTGATATAGAAATAAAAGCCGAAATAGAGCGCATTTTAAGCAGTTTATCGGCAAAATTCAAAGAAAAAAGCGCTCTTCTTAAACACAATCAAAAAATCCTAACAAAACTTGATTTAATTTTTGCAAAAGCAAGATATTCCATACATCTTCACGCTAATGCCGCAGAAATTGTTGAAGAAAAAATAATCGAAATTCAACAAATGGCTCATCCGCTTTTATTGGAAATTAAAGAAGATGTTGTTAAAAACGATTTTGAACTTGGAAAAAATTATAATATTCTTCTTATCACAGGTTCAAATACGGGCGGAAAAACCGTCGCACTAAAGACTGTGGGCTTAATTGTTTTAATGACAAAAGCAGGGCTTCACATTCCTTGCTTGGGCGCAAAAATTTATCCATTTAAAGATGTTTATTGCGATATTTCAACCGAACAAAGCCTAGAACAGGGGTTTTCAACCTATTCAGCCCATATTAAAAACATATCTGATATTTTAGATAATTGCGATAATAATTCTCTTGTCCTGTTTGACGAATTAGGTTCAGGAACGGACCCGATTGAGAGCGTTTGCATTTCAAGAGCAATTTTAGAATATTTGAAAAATAAAAACGTAAATGCCATAATTACAACCCATCTTGGCGAATTAAAAAATTTAAAATATGAAGATAGCTATTTTGAAAACGCCACTGTTTTATTTGATATTGAAACCCTAAAACCCAAGTATAACTTAATTATCGGAATGTCTGGAGCAAGTTGCGCCATCGATATATCATCTGAACTTGGTTTAAATAAGGAAATTATTTCAAGAGCAAAAGAAATTTTAAAAGAAAATAATTCACCGACTTCTAAG
Source organism: uncultured Candidatus Melainabacteria bacterium (assembly GCA_934667125.1). Lineage (GTDB taxonomy): Bacteria > Cyanobacteriota > Vampirovibrionia > Gastranaerophilales > Gastranaerophilaceae > RUG14156. The sequence goes on from CAKULF010000002.1 coordinate 91,503, forward strand.
ATATTTTTAAATATTGAAAAAACAAACCAAGAATTAATTAAAAAAGAGCAAGAAGCGCAAGATAATCTTGATAATTCCAAAAAAATCAAGACCGAGCTTGATGATAAATTGAAAGATTTAAAGCAAAATAAGAAAAAATCGCTTGATAATTTTAAAAAGAAATTTCAATCTCAACTTGATAGTGCAAGGGGCGAAATCAAAGAAGTGGTGGACAGTATCAGGAAAGAAAAGTCTATAAAAGTTGCTATGCGTGCTTATAACAGATTGAATAGAATTGAAAGTGCCATTAGAGAAGAATTTTCACAACATGATGATAAATTAAGCGAAAAATTCAAAGAGCTTGATAAATCTAATCTTAAAATCGGGCAAAACGTGCTTGTTAAAAAGCTTAATCAGGTTGTTATACTTGATAGTTTGCCCAATCAAAAAGGAATTTGCGAGGTTAGAATAGGCAACATTAAATCCAAAATTAATATCAAAGATTTAGCTTACACAGATAAAAAAGTTGCGCAACATCTTAAAAAAGTTCAAGTTTCTTTTGAAAATAACGATAATTTGCTCTCAAGGCTTGATTTAAGGGGAATGAGGGCGCTTGAAGCTATTGAATATTTGGATGAAAAACTTGATAAAGCCTCTTTGAGGGGTTTAAACCAAGTCACGGTAATCCATGGTTTTGGCACAGGGGCTTTAAAACAAGCTGTAAAAGAATATTTAACCGACAGCCCCTATGTTGCCAAATTTTATTATGGCGACAACGATAATGGCGGCGAGGGAGTCGTAATAGTCGATTTAGCTTGATAAGCAAGCTAAATTAATTTAGATAATTATAAACATGGGCAAATTCTTGTGCCACCCTTTTTCTATAATTAGCGTCATTTTCGCCCGTTGCAAAAAGATTATCATAATGGCTTGTTGGTGTTTCATCGGTTGATAAATTAACATTTTGCATCATCAATTGATGAGTATTTATTCCATAATTCAAAGGGAATAAATCCGCCATCTGCATAAAAGAAGGCAATTTATCATAAGGGTTATCATAACCAAAAAGTGAGGCTTTTATTGCTTCTAATCTATATTCAAAATTCTTGTTCCCCTCGTCATTATCATCCGAAACGACAGGTCCCCACGCAAATTCACGAGAATATTTTTGAGAATTTGAACTATTTTTAACTTCATTAATATCAGCAGCATTCATCTGACTAGCACCGGCATTCAGCCCCATAAACCTATATCTTTCAGAGTCATTTTCAGCTTTTTCGCCGCTAAAACTTAAATCGGCCCTTCCTGTTCTTCTTCTAATTTCATTTAGAATATATTGCATTTGCTCATATCCAACAACAGCGCCAACTCCTGCGTAATGTTGCATATCATAATTTCCGACATGTTTTACACTATCAAAAAATATTCCGTCAAATCCAAGCTCAATTCCTTTGCAACAAGCCGAAATAAAAGCTTCAACATGCTCAGGATTATTCCATCTAAAGCAAATGTCATTATTGATTTTCAATTGGTCTTCAGAAATTATCATTCTAAAACTTGTTTTTAAACCCCTTAAATGCGCAAGGTCATTAAAGGCTTTCACTACATCTTCTTTAGAAAATATGTGATTTCCTATTTTTAATTCACCTATATTTTCAGCCAGCCTATTATTGTCGAAAACTATACCATAGAGCGAATTTTCACCATTATTATTCCAACTGTCGCCCCAAATATTTGGATACAATTGAGAAATCAAGACACAATTCGCCCATTTATCGGTTGATGGCGGAATTAAAGGCAACATCTTAATAGCGCCAACCATAGCCCCTGTTGTTCTATTGTCATTCATTTGAGCAAGCGCACGATTATTTATCTCAATATAATTAGCATTTCTTCCCCATTTATCGCCATAATTTGGAGTTTTAATTTCTTTAGGCAATTTTTTAGGAACATCAGCCCCATAAACCAAGGTCAAAATTGAATTAATTGAATCTTTTAAATCTCTTTTTAGCACTTGAGCAGGTTCAACCCCTGCAACCCAAACTTTATCAGGACGATTTGAGCCAAAATACCTATTTTGAAGAGTCCACTTATCAGCCTTAAAAGGCGCACCTTTAGTTAAAGCTGAATAAATTTTTTCAACAGAATTTACATTATGTTTAAAAATATTTATTCCAAAAACATTTCCCATAGGAAAAATCGAGTTTGTAAAAGAAATAGGATTTGCTTGATATTTATTTCTTTCAACTTTTTTGAGATTTTTTTGGTATAAATTTCCCTTAAAAACAATATTATTCTTATTTACATTAATTTTTTCTAACATAATTCTCCAAACAGACAACACATTATTAGCGATTGGATTTATATTTTAATTCAAAAAGAGAAGTTTTTAAATAGACTTTTGTCCAATTTGTTAGAAAAAATTACAATTCGGGTATTAAACAATTGAAGCATATAGATTGTAGAAAATACAATTTATATAAGTTTAACCACTGTAAAACATCACTAAAAAAAGCCCTGAAAACTTCTTTTCAAGGCTTTTTGATTTGGTTATTATTTTTATTTTTTCAAAGTTCTAACTATTTCGCTTGCAATAGAATTTTTATCTAAGCCATATTTAGCATATAACTTATCTAATGGAACTCTATCCGTAAATTCTTTTTCAGCGCCATAATTTAAAACTTTGATGTCGGATGTTGAATAAAATCTTGATATTTTTTCGCCGTAACCACCATCCAAACAGCCATCTTCAAGCGTTACGACAAGTTTATGATTTAATTTTAATTCGTTCAACAATTCTTTATCAACTCCTGTTAAATAGCAAGGATTAATTATTGTTGAATTTATATCATATTCTTTTTTCAAAACTTCAGATACATCTTGAGCTAATTCCATAAAATTACCTATTCCAAACAGCGCAACGGATGAGCCTTTTTTAAGCACTTTTGCTTTATTTAAAATAGAATAATCTGTTTCATCTTTAATTCCCGTTGATTTAATATTTCCAAAAGGAACTCTAATAACAACGGGGTGTTCGTTTTGTTGATAGCTATATTCAAGCATTGCAAGATATTCTTCTTTATTTGTCGGGCTTAAATATACGATATTTGGGATGTTTGAAATTAAAGGAATATCAAAAACCCCAAGATGCGTGCAATCCGCTCCGCTTATCGCTCCCCAATAAACCAAAATCGTTGCAGGAGAGTTATTTAAAGCTAAATCTTGAGATAGTTGGTCATAGGTTCTTTGAACAAATGAACTTAATATGGCAAGAACAGGTTTTGCGCCGTTTTTAGCAAGTCCTGAAGCATAAGCAACGGCATGTTCTTCTGAAATTGCAACATCTGTATAGTTTTTGCCCATTTTTTCTCTAAAATCTTGGCTAAAACCAACCGCCCCAGGGGTTGCAGGGTTAATTGCAACAATAGGTTCGCCCTCTATTTTTTTTCTTAAAAGAAAATCAACTGTAACCGAATCATAAGTTTCAACAAAATCCTTAAAGCATTCTTTTTCGTTTTCTTCAATAAAATTAGGCAAATGCCAATGATATAATTCCTTGTTTTCCTCAGCAGGCGCATAACCCTTGCCTTTTAGGGTGTGAATATGTAATACCGTTGGTTTTGTCGTATCTTTAACAGAATTAAATAATTCAATTAATTTTTCAATATCATTACCATCATCTAAATATTTATATTCAAATCCAAAAGTTTTAAAGAAATTATTTTCGCACTCGCCGTTTGAATTTCTCAATTCTTCAAGATTTTTATACAATCCGCCTTGGTTTTCAGCAATTGACATCTCATTATCGTTAACTATAACAATAAAGTTAGAATTTAATATAGATGAATTATTTAAGCCCTCAAACGCTTCGCCGCCTGATAAAGAACCGTCACCGATTAAAGCTATAACGTTATAATTTTCGCCTTTAATATCACGTGCCTTAGCTAAACCTGTCGCAAGAGAAACAGAAGTTGAGGTATGACCAATTATAAAAGAGTCATGGTCTGTTTCAGATGGGGCAAAATAGCCTGAAATTTTTGAATATTGATTTTCATCAAAAAAGCCGTCTTTTCTTCCTGTTAGCATTTTGTGCGGATAGCATTGGTGCGAAACGTCGAAAACAAATTTATCAACAGGAGAATTAAAAACATAATGCAGCGCTATTGTTGCTTCAACAATCCCTAAATCAGGTCCTAAGTGTCCGCCTATTTTATTAACTCTTTTTAAAATCCCTTCTCTTATTTCATTTGAAAGAGTTTTCATTTCGTCTATTGATAATTTTTTAACATCAAGTGGTGAATTAATTTTATTTAAAACTTCCATTTTTAAAACTCCTTTCCAACTTATTTTTATAAAAAAATTTTAACATAAAAAAGCATACCAATATTCTGGCATGCTTTTTAATATATTATATGTCTTAACTATTATACGTTTTGAGCTGCTGCTTCAGCGGCTTCAGCAACGTCTGCTGCTGCTTCTTGAATAACTTGTGGAGCATTAGCAAATTTTGCTTTTACAGCTTCAAAAGCATTAACTGCAGTGCTTGAAATTTTAGCCCAAGCAGTTGTAGCGCCTTGAGCAATAGCAGCGCCCATTTTACCATAGCCAGCTTGAATAGCTTTTGGAGCAGTTGATAAAGTTAATTTATCAGTTTTTCCCATCATAGCAGCTGCAACAACGCTAGCTACAGCAGCAGTACCAACTACACCTACAGCAATTTTAGCAGCTTTGTGAGTTGATGGTTTAACGTGAGCTGGAGTTACATTTCCGATAGACATATTAACACCTTACTTTCTTATAAATTCATTATATCCTAACAAAACATGTGAAAAATTTTTTTTGCTAATACAGCGTAAAACACTTTACAATCTGTAATAATTATAAAGCAAATGATTTAGTTTTTCAACCGTTTAAGATTAATCTTGTTGAATTATTAACAAAATAGTTTTATTAATTTTATTTAAAAGTTTTTGTTTTTGAGCCATTATATTGCTTTTATCGTGTCTGGTTCCGCTAACGGGAACAAATTGAGAATAATAATTAGAATCGTATAACATATTTCCAAAAATTTTAGCTTCATAATTTGTTAACAAAATTTCTTTATAACTGTCCGTAAAAGCTTCTGTTTTATCTTGATATCTGTTTTGAAAATTTGTTGTATATAAATCCAACATATTAATTGAAGCGTTGATTTTTTGAATATCATCGCCATCTTCAAGAGCTTCTTTTAGCTTTGTTAGAGCATATTTTGGCCTTTGAAGATAGTTAACATAATCTGAAGTTTTTTCTTTTTTTATGATGTTATCTAAAAATAAAGTGTCCTCATAAGGCGCTTTTTTAAGGTTTTCTTCTTCTAATTCTTCAACAGTTGGAACTTTATATTCTTCTTTTGGCGGTTTTGGAGTTTGTTGTTTATAGCGAAAATCCCTGTATATTTCAGGCAAAGTTCCAGAATATCCTTTTAAATTTCCGTCGTCTTTTTTATCTTTTTTTTCTTTTTTAAATCTTGAAAAAAATCCTGAATTATTTTTAACATCTTTTGCCTTTTGTTTAACTTTTTCAATTTTGTTGCTCACATTAACTGGAATTGAAGAAGCTTTTTCAGCAGGCGTGAAATTTCCGTCTATGAAAAAATCTTCTTCACCATAAGAAGGGGTTATGGTGAAGAATAAAGTTAATAAAAGTATATTAAAAGAGATTAAAGTTTTTTTCATAGTTAGTCTAATAACTGCATAGCAGATTCAAGTAATTGTTTATAGGTTGACATGATTTTATCTGAAATATTCATTTCGATATTTGCTTGTTTCCAATATGTAGCATTAGCTTTAAAATCGATGTTTGACAATTCTATACATCCGCTTTTGATTTCGCCTCTGCCTATAACTGGTTTTCCTGAATATTCCGTTTCAAGATATTGCCCAGGTTTATATTCAAAAAGTTCTTGAGCGTTATGGAAATTCATTAAAGCAAGTTTATATAATGGCGTGCATTCCTTGCCGTTATTGGTTTTTCCATATAAAACTCCGTCTGCTTTTATTTCAAATTCATCATATTTTCCTAAATATTTACCATTATCAGGGTCAATCCAAAGCTTGATTTCCGTTGTTGGAACAGCCATAGCGCCGCCTTGAGCGATGGATTCAGCAAAAGCGCCATCATCTAAGCTTTTTGTTCCAGACATAATTTCGCCTTTGTCGTTTAAGATATAGCCTTGAACTTTTGAGCCGTCAGAGGCTTTATAAACGCCTTGACCATCAAATTTAAACTCGCCAAGACGAGTATAGGCAAGCCTGCCCTCATCGTTTCTTAAAACAAAGTAACCATTACCCTCCAAGAACACGTTTTCAGGCGAAGTTCCGGGGATTGCTTTGCCTTGTCCTGTGTTTTTTAAAACCCTATCAGGCATAGCCGAATCCAAATATGTTTTAAAAGTCATTTGATTTTCTCTATACCCCGGGGTATATAGGTTTGTTAAGTTTTCAGAAATAGTATCCAGCCACTTAACGGTTGACTTTTGGGTGTTCATTGCATTAATAAAGGCATCTCTCATTATTTATTACCTCTTTTTTTCTTAGAATTTTCTTGGTTTTGTTGATTTTCTTTATATTTTGAATAACTTAAACTTGAATAATTAATTCCTTGTTCGTCAAAGGCTTGCTTTAAACATTGTAAGTTATTTTTTAAGTAAGCTTCAACTTCCGCTGTCCCCGGGAGAAAATGAGTTTGAATTTCTCCTTTGTGATTAAGTTTCAAAATAACTGTTACATTATTATCAAAATCAAGCCTGATGGGCTTTTTAGTGTCAAGTGAAGTTGATAATAGATTTAATAAAGTATTTGTTGTTTTGATTTCTTTTCCATCCATTGAAACGGAAAGATTGTTGTTTTCAACATTATAGCTTATTATGTTTTGTTGATTTAAAAGCCCGACAAAAAATATAGCGTCATTTACCCCGATTTTATCGGCATTAACGTCAAATTCTGCGCCAAAATCCAAATCCAAAAACTTGTCTGCTATTCTTTCTTCAATAGTTTTATCATCTTTAACCAAAAAACCGTCAAAAATCTCTTGCAGCTTCATTTTTATGTCCATAAAGCTTTGAGATTTCGCCGTTACATAGCTGCTTTCTTCAATATTTCCTTGAAGATAGGGGTTATTATTATTTTGGATTTTTTCAACTGTTGTATTCATTTTCTTTTTCTTGTTGTTCTAATAATTCTAGTTCTTCTTTTTCATCTCGTTTTTTGATAAAGAATTTTTGAGAACCTATTTCGTTTAATTCTTTCAATTCTAGGGCTTTTTGTTCTTTAACGTAGTCTTCTTTTTGGTGTTCCTTATGCTTTTCTAAAACATTTACTTCTTGTTCTTTGATTTTTAAAACTTCTTTTTCTTTGTTTAAATTTTCAATCGCTTCTTGCTTTTGTTGTTGAAGTTTTTCGTCTTCTTCCCATAAATGTTTAATAAATTTATCATATTGGTCATACATTCTTGGGTCTGCTTGGTGCATTTGGGCCGATAGAGTTTTGATTTGTTCTCTATTTTTAATTATCAATAATTCAATTCTATCAACTTCTTCTTGGGCTTTAATTACTACTGTTAGCTGTTCATCACGCTTTCTTATTCTTATTTCTAATATTTTTTGTAATCTATACCGAAAAGGCATAATTCGACCTTTGAATACACTATTTATAAATATTTCGGAAGATATTGATTTTTATTTAATAAAAAATTGAATAAAGTCAAAAAAATACTTCAAATATATGATAATAATATTAAATATATATTTGATAATGTAATTACTATGATTAGGGGATTAGTATATAAATTTATTTTTATTATAGCTTTTGCGCTTTTTTCTAACTGTTTGGCACTTGAAAAAATCGGAATTATAACGGATTCTATGCTATCAAGCGTTAATAATTATAACGCATATTTTAAAACTCCTGAATTTTTTGCTCAAGACATAAGACACGCACTATATCAAAAAAATATGCAAGTCGTATCTTTTGATACAACCGTTAATGCTCTTAAAAGAAATAAAGTAACCCAAAAAGACCTAGAAGCCTTAACTTCTCTTCAACAAGGGTATAATCTTGAATATCCTTTGCTTAAAAAAATTGCAAGAGGAATAGGGGTTAAAAAGCTTGTTGTTGTGACTATGGGAATGGATATTCAAAGAGATTTTCTTAAAAATACTGTTTGGAATATTGTAAATTACCCAGGGAACGATGTTGTTAATCCTACTCATAGGGTTAGTGTTTATGTTAGTTATGTTGATACAGCAAAAGAAATGGTGCTTTGGGAGAGCATTTACGCTAAAAACATAAGAAATAATAAATTTAAAAACCTTGATACAACGGTTTCTAATAACTACGAGGGGATGTTGCGCCTAAAAGAATATTCAAGATACATAAGCCCCGATATTGCTTATAATGTTAAGATGAAAACGATTAATCCTAATTATGTTGAACCTCCGACATATATTACAAGAGAAAATGTTAAACAATATGTTAAAGATAAGCACAATATTGGAACTAAAAAGGAACTATCCGAAATTGAAAGACAAAAATGGGATACCGAAAAATTAATCGAAGATACCAAAGAAAATATTAAAGATAAGACCGATAAAGCTATAACCCACACAAAATCAGGCTTTGGCAAAATTAAAGCCCACAGCCAATCTGGCTTTAGCAAGGTTAAAGGCTTTATCAAAGGAAAAAATCGAAAAGTTAAAGAAAAAGAATTGTTATAACCATAAAAAACAAGTATAATAATGTTAAAAGGAGAAAATATGGCTAAACCTATTGATAATAAAGACGATAAAAATCCAAACAATAAAAAACAAATAGACTCAAATACAGCAATGCTGATTAATAACGTTGTGATTATTATTGTAATCATCGTTTCAATGATAATTATGTATGTTCTTTTAGATAGCTCTATGGACAAAAAATTATCTAAAATTGTTTCATCTGAAGAACAATTAGACGAAACAGACGAGGATAACGCCGCTAAAGAAGAGGGAATATTGCTTGATTTGGGCGATTTTATCTTGAATTTGGCTGATGTTGATAAAAGAAGATATTTAAAAGTCGGGCTTGCTATCGAATTAACAAAAACTCAAGCTGAAATCGAAGCAGGCGCTGCTCCGCAAGCTAAACCATCAGGACACGGCGAATCTGCTGCGGCTGATCCAAATGCTGCTATTGCAACAGAAATGGAAAGATATAAACCTGCAATTAGAGATGCTGTTATTTCAATTTTATCTAACAAAACTTCAGACGAACTTTCAACTCCGACAGGAAAAGAAATTGCCAAAGAAGAAATTCTTGAAATGGTTAATGGAATTTTTGAGGGTCAAAGAAGCGTACAAAGAATTAGTTTCGGACAATTTATAATCCAATAGAAAAATTATGGAAGAAGAGAACAAAATAAATCCAAATAACGACGATAATATAGATAATAGCCTTGAAAATAGTATGTTTTCAAGCGATAGCGGCGCTTCAATGTTTGATGAAATTCCAAGCGAAATTGAAGCGCAAGATAATGTTATTGATGTTGAAGAAGTGACTGAAAAGCCAAGCGAAGCTGTTGAAGAAGCTGTTGAAGAAACAATAGAAGAAAAGGCGGCAATAGAACCAAGCGTGGCTATCGAAGAAACTTCAACTTCAAATACTTCAGCCAAAACAGACAATCTAATCACTGTTCGCCCTGTTAAATTTGAAGAATTTAAAGACAACAACGTTAATCGAAGCATTAAAAGAAATCTTGATATTATGCAAGATATTCCAATGCACATAACTGTTGAAATCGGCAAAACCACCTCATCAATTAAAGAAGTTATGTCTTTTAAAGAGGGTTCTGTTGTTGAATTAGATAAAGTTGCAGGAGAACAAGTTGAAATTTATGCTAATAATAAACTTGTTGCCAGAGGCGAAGTTATCGTTATTGAAGATAGATTTGGAGTTAGAATTACTACAACAAATCTTCCAAAACTTGAAGAAAAAGACTAGTTTTTATAAACTACAACTTTATTTCTGCCTGTTTCTTTTGCTTGATATAATACGCTATCAGCGTGTTCATACAAGGCATTTGGGTCTTTATCGGCTTTATTATATTCGCTAACCCCAATTGAAATAGTAACAGATATTTCTTTAACGTTTTCAATATTATATTCTTCAATGTTGATTTTTTTCTTTTCAACAGCGCTTCTCAACCTTTCGGCTACAACCGTTGCCTCATCTATATTTGTTTGAGGAAGCAAGAAAATAAACTCTTCTCCGCCATATCTTGAAGCTATATCAGATTCTCTTAATTCTCGTTTAATTGTTTTAGCAACAGTCCTTAAAACACAGTCGCCAACTGCATGCCCGTACGTATCATTAACTTTTTTAAAGAAATCTATATCGGACATAATGCAACATAAAGGTTGATTATTTCTTTTTGCAAAAGCGGTTGTTTCTTTTAAACGTTTTTCAAATTGGTGTCTGTTATTGTATCCCGTCAGAGCGTCAAGCGTTGCATATTCCAACACTTCAATATATGATTTTGCTCTTTGCAAAGTGCTTGTTGCTTGAGAAGCAATTTCTGTTAAATATTCTATTTCTTTTGAAGTAATTTTATCAAAATAATTATACGCAACAATCGCCCCATAAGGCTTAGAGTTGATAATTAAAGGAAATATTCCCATTTTTCCGTCTTGTTTTATTATGTTTGTTGTTTTTGGAGTAATTTCTTCTAAATAATCGTATATCTTATTATCAGAACAATTATTCGGCCAAATCAGTTTATATTCTTTTTTATTTTTGTTTTTAAGAAAAATATAAATCAAGTGGTCTGTAATAAAGCCATCTATCATTTCACCTATGATTGGTAAAATATAGTCCAATTCATATTGAGTTTCGGTTATTTTAGCTATATTTCTCACTGTTTGGTGGAATTTTGATGATATTTTTACTTTTTCAGTATTTTTTATCGTTGTGCATAAAATTGTTATATTCAACGCAATCAAAGGCAAAATATTGAAAAATTCATCATTTGAAGATATTTCTTCTCTTAAGTTTAATTGTGCAACGCCTAAAAGCTTGTTATTTTGCCTTAAAGGGAAAAATATTTTATTATTTTCTAAAACATAAGAGCTTTTTTGAATTAAAAAACTATCAAAAACTTGTCTTATTTTTTCGTTTTCAGCGCTTGTAGCCAAATTTTCCCAAGGTTTTACAAAATCTTTCAATTGAAAAGAATACTCATCAATCATAAAAATTTTAATTTCTTCAACATTGAAAAATTGAGAAAGAGAATTCTTAAACGCTTCAACAAGCTCATTTCTGCCTATAGCTTGCTCGTAGCCTTTTAAAATTGAATATGAAAAATTATATAATTTATTAAATTCCAAGCTACATATCTCCTAAGAATAGTTCTTTTTTAGCACAAACGCTGAAATATTCTTTTAAATCATCTTCCGAAAGTGAATCTATAACAAGTTTTCCGGCTTTATATTTAGATTGAGTTTTTGCTTCTTCTTCTTTTTCTTCAATTTTTTTCTTTACAGTATTTGGAGTCAATATTGCTATTTTTTTATTAACTTCATCTAAAACATCATATATATAAGCGGTTTTAACCCCCTCGCCTTTAGAATCCAATATCAAACCTGCTTTTTTAAATTCTTCTTGTGCGCCTTGATATTCTTCTAAATCATTTAACAAAACAGCAAGATTAAAATGCGCCTCATATTCCATTGGACTGAGGGCTATAGCCTTGCAATAATAGAAACCTGCTTGGTTTTTGTTTTTCAAAAGTTGATGAATTAAACCTAAATTATAATTAGAATTATAAGAATTTAAAATATCAACCGCATTTTTATATGATGTTGAAGCTTTATTCAAATAATTATATCGAGCATAATCATTCAAACCCGCAAGCAAGGATTTTGTCCTATAAGTCAAACCCATATTATAATAAGCAACGCCTCGATTGTGGTTATATGATTTTTTATTATCAACCAAAAACGGAATTTTAATAAATTTCGGCTTGGTATCTATTACTTTTTTATATTCTTCTATCGCTTTATCAACCCTATATGTTTCAGACAAAATAATCGCATAGTCTATTCTTGCAACATCATAATCAGGCTTAATTTCAAGAGCTTTTTCGTAATTTTTTAAAGCAGAATAATAATCTTCATAAGCTACATATATATTTGCAAGGTTATACATAGCTTTATAATGCCTTGGATGAAGCTTTATACCATATTCATAATAATTAACCGCTTCTTGCAAGTTATGTTCTTTATATGCTTTATCGCCTTTATAAATATAATAATATGCTTTAAATTTGTTAAATTCTCTTTTATACATATCAAAACAAAAAAACCAACTCAAAACAAAGCATATTATAAGCACGCTGCTTACAATTCTCCCAACTGTTGATGATAATATTTCTTTTAGTTTTTTCATTTTAATTTATGACAATAATTATGCTTCAAAAAGTTTATATAATCTTTCTTCGATAATTTTGTTATCAAGTTCATTTCTTGTTTTATTAAGATTTAAAGCTTTTTGATATTGTTTTGCTGCTGCAATTTTTTCATTTAACATTTCGTGGCTTCTTGCTAAGTTGAAATATGCAAGAACATATTGAGGATTAATTCCTATTGCGTTTTTAAAATAATCCATAGCACGATTAGCGTCGCCCAAACCATCCAAGAACACAACTCCAAGATTGTTATAGGCTATATCATAGCTTGAATCCAATTCAATTGCTTTTGAATAGAAAATAATAGATTTTTCAATGCAATCTTGTTCCCAATATGCCATAGCAAGTCTTGAATAGATTTTTGGGTTATTTTCATCTTCTTTCAATGCTAATTGATAATATTCAATCGCATTATCTAATTTTTCATTATCATAATAGATATCTGCAATTGCTTCATGGATTTGAGATTTATTTTTTGTTAATAACAAGCTATTTTGCAACATTGAAATAGCAGCTTCGCTATTACCTTTAATTTGATGATAAATAGCAGCCAAAGCTTGCGCTACAACAGCTGACCATTCGTCATTCGGATTTGTTTCAAGAGCTTTTTTATATAATTCAATAGCGCTATCATATTGTTCAAGTTGAACATAAGCATAAGCTAGAGAGTTTTGATAATATGGGTTTTCGCTATCATATTTTAAAGCTAATTTAAAAGCAGACAGAGCATTGATTTTTTCATCTTTTTTAAGATATAAATGACCCAATTCGTAATAACATTTTGATAATTCAGGATAATTGTTTGCAAGAATTGTATAATAATCAATCAATTCGTTAACTTTATCGCTTTGATATTGTTCAACAAATTCAATAGCGTTAACAACTTTCATAGGGTCGTTGTTTGATAAAATTACTACATTATTCAAACAATCAAAAGCAATATCTAATCTATTCTTTTTAATTGCAATTTTTGCCATTCTTTCATACAATCCGATTGATTTTTTAGAATTGTCAACTGCGTTTAGATATAGGTTGTATGCTTTTTTATCTGAATTAATTTTTTCAAAAAATGTGCCGATTGTTTTATATTTTGCAAAATTGATATCATCTGCAATATTTTGGCATAACATTTTTATACTTGCTTTATCAAATAAGCTCATCAAAGCGCCCGTTGCGCCATAATATAGAGCATTTGTCACATCAAGCAAAGATTTTTTATGTGTTGTTTTTAATTTTTCAAGACAAGTTAGAGCTAAAACCAAACGAGTTCTTGAAACAGAAGGATTTAATTCTATTGCTTTTTTAAATTCTATTTTAGCTTCTTCAAATTGAGTATTTAAAGAAAGGAAATATCCAAGATACATGTGCGCATTAGCGTCAGCGTCATTAATTTTAACTGCTTTTCGACATTGTTCTATAGCGCTTGTTAAACCGATTTGACCATCTTTGTGTAATAACATAGCAAGTCTATAATAAGCGCTTGTTTCCTGCGGATTTTCGCTTATTGTTTCAATATAACAATTGATTGCTTCCGTTAAATCTTCATTAGTAGATTTCAATAAATATCTTTGATGGGCTTTTGTAGCCTTGTCTAAAGTCTCTTGCGCTTGCGTCATAATCGTATCGTCTTCTTCTTTTGGGGAAATACTCTCTTTTGTTATCATTTAAAAAATCCTTGCCTAACGGAATATACTATTAAACAATCGATTTTACATAATTATGCTTTAATTAATCCAAGATTAAATCATCTATATGTACGAGATAAGGCTGGATATTATTTTATTCCTCTTTTGCCAATTGAAATAATATATTGGTCAACTCCCAACACGTTTGGCGGCTGTTCAACATTAACATCAAAAAATATCAATCCGCAGCTATTATCAACACTGTTTCTATTTGGAGTCATAGGGTCATATATATAAGTTTCGGTTATCAAACAGCTTTTATTTAATTTAAGAGCAAAAAATGTGCCGTTTCTGATTACAAAATATTGGCTAAAATCTGAAATTTTTAGATTTGTTGTTTCATTAATTGCAACTTTTCCACTTCCTGCGGATAATTCAGAAGACAAATAATCAGATGGGATATTTGTGCTTCTTAGGGCTATTAAACTTTTTTTATATAAAGCGATTAATTTTTCTTCTGCTTTATCATCAGTTATAGAAAAACTTGTGCCATCAAGAGCTATTAAATCAGTCATAGAGAACGATTTAGAATATTTAGCCAAGATATTTGTTGTTGCAAAATTAATTTGCCCAATCATATTAGAAGCATTTTTCAAAATGGCTTCTGTTTTAATATTGTTAGGCTTTAACACAAGTAACATTGCAGTTGCAATGCAGCCAAGAACAATAATTACTAAAACTGTTTCCATTAAGGAAAATGCTTCTTTTTTGATATACATTTGTTTTTCTTTTTAATCGTATTGAATACCGCCGGCATTTAACGGAAGAACAAATTGGTCTTTACCGATTAAGTTTGGCTCTTCTGCTCCGTTTGTATCAAAGAATAATACACCGTATGATGGCTTTATAGCATCGTTAACAGTGCTTTCCCCAGGGAAAATTGTTTTAGTATTAGCAGTCATTGCACCTGTTGTAATACCAACACAAGCACCGTCTTTCAAATAAAATTTTGCAGTATAGCTATTGCAAGGACAAGTAGATGTATTACAAGCTTCTCTTGTAGCTGTTAAATATTTTTTATACAAAGTGGCAAATTCACTTGAATAAGTATTTGAATTAGCTGCTGCCCCTAAATTCAATACATCGCTAGAGTCTGCTTTGTAAACTCTTGTTAAAGTACCGTCTTGTGTATTATTAATCAAAATTTGAGTTGTAGCTGTATCAATTTCGGATAAGATTTTCTTTGCTGCAACTCTAAGACCTTTATCTCTAAATTCAGCAGGTTTTAGGGTTGTCAACATAATTGTTGCAATAATGCCCAACATTGTCATAACTATAAGGGCTTCTGCCATTGTGAACGCTTTCAATTTTAAATTTTTCATATTATCTCCGTTTTTTGTTTAACTTATCCTTACATATATTTTATACCACGAATACCGATTGGCATAATAAATTGATCTTTTCCAAGTTTATTCGGTTTTTTTGGTCCGTTAACGTCATAAAAAACAACAGAACAAATATCAGAAACTGTGTATCTTTTTTCAGATTTTGGTAAATAAGCGTAATCTATTGTATTTGTGCAACTTCCAAGGTTTTTAAACCCAACAAGAACGCCGTCAAAAAGATAGTAATAGCCTGTAAAATCACTTATTTTAACGCTATCTGTTATATTGCTTTCAAAATAATCTTTATATTTATCAACTTCAACTCCAAGAGTAATGTCTTGGATATATTTTCTTGTTAATTCGGAAAAAGTTTCTTCTTTTCCTGTGTCGGATATAGCAAAATGGTCATTTTTCCATTTTATTCTTGTTAAATCATCAATACTAGCGTCATTTGTTAAGATTTCTAAGAATGTTTGTTCAAAAACAACTTCAACTTTGCTTGCCAAAGTATGATTAGATTTTTCATTCGGATCGCTTTTTAGCCAAGAAGCTATGATAAAAGAAGCTATGATACCCAACATTATCATAACTATAATAGCTTCCGTCAAAGTAAAAGCACATTTCCTGTATATACTATATTCCATACTTAAAAATATTATACTAGATTTTATAGTCAAAAGATAGGGCTATTAAAAAATCATTCATTTAAAGTAAGAGGGTTTGTATTTTTAAGGATAAATAGTGTATATTATGTATATGAGAATTAGTAATTTTAAAAAAGCATTCACACTTTCTGAAACCCTTATCGTTCTAACGGTTTTAGGAATTGTTGTGACTCTTACTGCTTTCAACACACTTAATTCTTCAAAATTAAAAGAAAAACAAATTTCAGCAACGTCAAAAACGTTCTACACAAACGTTACAAGCGTGTATAGCGATGTTTTAATAAAATACACAACAAACTATAGCCTTGCAAATTTAAAAGGCGGAAGCTCTAATGCGACTGAATATGTCATGGAAGCTTTTAGCGCATATTTAGATGGTGATAAATTAGATGATTGCAACGATTTAATCGTTGAAGATTCTATGAAAAAATACAAACCCGACACATGTTCAGATTTTCCTTCTAAAATAATTGCAGGGTTTAAATATAATGAAAATTGTGAAGCAGACGCTTCAAGCGACGGCGAGGACGACGGGCTTCCTGTTATAGAATATTTAGAATTAAATAATCCATTGAACGAAAGAAATGTTCAAGAAACTTGCGGATATATTTTATATGGCTTTAAAAACGGCTCAGGTACATACGGACAGGATTTATTTATGATTCCGCTCGGAAAAATGGGCATAAAATAAATTATTTATTATTTTTTAAATAAAACAATTCAACATCAATATAATTATTTTTATCGGTTTTACTTAAAAACAATCTTGATTCGCCCAAAGGGTTGAATACAAAAGCGTTTTCATCAAGATAATCATAACGTTTTTTAATAAATTCACTTACAATCACCTTGTTTTTAAAATTCAATTTATTGATGTTTTTTAAAATTCCATAAGCAATTTCGTTTTTAACCTCTTCTATATCGGTCCAAATAGCGAAAAGAAGATTAGTTTGAAGATTTTTATTCAATTTTGAAACATATTTATGGATTTTAACTATATTATTAACTAACGTCGAAAACATTGTAAAATCAGGGCAATAGAAGAATATTTTATCCGAAGTTGAAATTTTTAAATTTGGATAAAGTTCTTTAATTCTTGTTGAAAAAGTTTTAATCATCTCTTTTTCTAAAGGTGAAAAATCTTCTTCAGCAGAATATAAATCTTCCATTCTTTCAATTTTTAATTCAATCAACCCAAAGAAATTATTGATTTTTTTGACTTTATTTTCTTTTATTTCATAGATTTTTTCTTTCTTTTCAATATCTTTCCTGATTTCTTTTGTTTGCTTTAGGAAAATCAATTTTTTAGAAGTTTTATCAAGCCTATTTACTATAATTGTGAAAATAAAAGTCAAAGCAAGATAAATAATACAAACGATTAAATAGCCAATTCCAACGTCTTGACCGAAAATATCAAGAGTTATATGAAAAAATTTATCGATTAAATGCGGAAAAAAGCCCAAAAAATTATCCAAAGATTTTGCCCACGATTCATTTATAATCCCAAGACACCACGTTAAAAGATTAAAAAACGCAAGAAAAGGGAAAAAACTTTGAACAAACAATAGTAATTTTTTTAAACTATCAACTAATTTTCGCATAATTCAATATTATCAATCAAACGAGTATTGGATTCTGGGGTCCTTGCTGCTATTAAAATTAATGTGTTGTCGTTAATTTCTTCTTGAAACTTAAATGTTGTTTTATCCACAAATTCAATGTATTCAACGTCTAATTCTTCCATTAATTTTAAGCAATTGTCGATTATTGCTCTTTTTGTTGCGGTTTTAGATTTATATAATTTAACCGCTTCAAACAAAGATTTTGAAATATTTAAAGCTATTTTTCTTTCATTTTCGGTTAAATATTTATTTCTGCTAGACAAAGCTAAATTGCTTTCTTCTCTAACGATTGGGCAAGGAATTAGCTCTATATCTATGTTTAAGTCTTTAACCATTTTGTTTAAAATAAAGAATTGTTGATAATCTTTTTTTCCAAAATAAGCTTTTGTTGCTTTTGTTAAGTTGAATAATTTATTTACAACTGTGCAAACCCCGTCAAAATGCCCTGGGCGAGATTTTCCACACAACATATCAACAACAGAATAAGGCGGAGTTACAAGGGTTAAATTGTTTTTATCTTCGCCATACATCTCGTCAACCTTTGGAGCAAAAACAATCTTAACGCCAGCCTCTTCACATAATTTGCTATCTTTTTCCAATTGGCGAGGATATTTATCCAAATCTTCATTAACCCCAAATTGAATAGGATTAACAAAAACAGACACAACAACGTTATCGTTTTCTTTAACTGCTCTATCTATAAGGCTTTTATGCCCGTTATGAAGCGCTCCCATTGTTGGAACAAGGGCAATAGAGCCATTTAATTTTTTAATTTCTTCTTTTAATTCTTTAACATTATCTATAATTTTCAAGTTTTTCAATCTCCGCAACATCTAATGTAAATGATTCTTTTATATTTGGAAAATTGCCCGATTCAACGTCTGTGCAAAACGCTTGAGCAACATTAAATATAATATCTTTTAAGCTTGAATATTGGCGAGCAAATTTTGGTTTAAATCTGTCATATTTTCCAAAAACATCATCTGAAACCAAAACTTGTCCGTCGCAAAATCTTCCGCCACCTATTCCGATTGTTGGAATTCTAAGTCTTTGAGAAATGAATTGGCTGGATTGCAGGGGCATTAATTCTAAAACTATTGCAAAACAACCTGCGCTTTGAAGTCTTAGAGCGTCTTTTAAAATTTGAATTGTTCTATCGGCGTCTTTTCCTTGAATTTTGTGTCCGCCAAGAGAATTTATGCTCAAAGGAGTGAACCCTAAATGTCCAACAACAGGAATTCCGTTTTGAGTTAAATGTTTTATGCTTTCAATAATTAAATCCGAGCTTCCCTCGATTTTAACTGCATTAGCGCCTGCTTTAATAAATTCACAAGCGTTTCTCATTGTTTGCAATTTATCAATTTGAAAGCTCATAAAAGGCATATCAGCAACTAATAGCGCCTTATTCACCCCTCTTGATACAGCACGAGTGAACACCAACATCTCGTCCATGCCAATATCAGTCGTATTTTCATATCCAAGAGCAACTTGCGCTAATGAATCGCCAACCAAAATCATATCAACGCCCGCTTCATCGATATATTTCGCTGTTGAATAGTCATAAGCAGTCAAGACGGTAATCTTTTTACCCTCTTTTTTGAAATTTTGAATTTTTTGAATACTATTTCTCATCTGCTTAATACTAATTCTGATTTTTTATTTTTTATTAATTTTTCTTTTTTAAAGATTTTTTATACCAATAATATATTGATTTCGCTATTTTTGTGCAACTGTGTCTAACATATCCGTCGTGATTATCTTCAAGAAGATTTCTTTCAACAACTTCAACGTTCAATTTTCTTAATTCAGTTATATCGATTTCAACAGGCAAAGAACCGGCTTGTTCATATTTTTCAGACAGATTACGAGGAATAAAATTATTAACCAAAACAGCGTCGAAGAAATTTTTGTTTGAATCATCAATTCCATCTATTCTTGCATGGTCAAAAATTGTTTTAACATGGTCTGAAGCCGAATAGTTATCGGTTTCCCCAGGTTGTGTCATAGCGTTACATACATAGATTTTTTTAGCTTTAGATTGCCAAACCGCTTTTGTTATATCTTTAACTAAGAAGTTTGAAATTACTGATGTATATAAGCTTCCAGGGCCCATTATAATAATGTCTGCGTCTAAAATAGCTTCAACAGTATCAGGAGTTGGTCTGCAATTAGCAGGCTCACAACCCAATTTCATAATCTTTTTACCAGCTTCAGGAATATTGCTTTCGCCCTTAACTATTGAATCATCTTCCATTTGAGCATATAATTTCATATCGTCACACGTTGCAGGCAAAACTCTTCCTCTAATCAACAATACTTTTGATGATTCTTTAATAGCAGAAACCATATCTCCGCAAATCGCTGTCATAGCCGTGATAAACAGGTTTCCAAAGCTGTGACCTTCCAAGCCCTCACCTGCTTTAAAACGATATTGAAATAATTTTGTAACGATATTATCATCATCCGCCAAAGCTGCGATACAGTTTCTAATATCCCCAGGGGGCAAAACACCCATTTGTTCACGCAAACGACCTGATGAACCGCCATCATCCCCAACGGTTACAATTGCTGTAATGTTATTTGTTAATTTTTTAACTCCACGAAGAAGCATAGATAAACCAGTTCCGCCACCAATAGCAACGATTTTAGGACCATGGTTCAACTTCATTCTTCTATATAAAACTTCGCCGATTGAATCTTTAATTCTTCTTGAGTCAGCGTCATTTGTGTCCATCATTGAAAGATTTGTCTTTTTCCAAGCAAAAATAAACAACAACGCACCCAAAATAATAAACGCTATTCCAACCGGTTCGGGCGGAACAATATGGAAAATTTCTTTTGCGGTTTTAACTATGTAATACAAAGGTTCAAGCTTAAACACAAAAGTAGCGCCCAAGACAGCCAAAACTGAGCCTATTATACTAAGGGCAAACCATCTTTTAACTTTTAACCCCGGAACCAACCATATAGCGTCTTTTGGGATTTTAACCTTTTTGTTAAACATTTTCATTATTGTTCGTTTTTCCTTTTTATATCTGATTTTGAACTCTGTTATAGTTGATTGGCGTTGGTTTTACAACGTCATAAGCTCTTTTAATATCCTCTAATTCCTTGAAATGCAGAGTATCGGGCTTAAATGGCAATTCTCTAATTTCTCTTATTGTTGTTTGATTGTTAAATTCAACCTCTAGCGCAGCTTTTAAGCCGTTTTCATTAGCCAAATCCTTAATAGCAGGATTTTGAACAATCAAATTCAACCAAGGAGAAACTTTTTTAATCGCCTCAATCACAACAAGAGCTGTATGTTCATCGTTATTAATCTTATCTTTCAAAGCGCCATGGGCTCTAACCTGTTCTATTTCAAGGTCAAGCGTTTTAGCATAAGCAATAACCGCACTAATTTGATAAATAACAGTAGCAGATAATTCTTCATCCGTCATTTCCATTGCACGTTTACCAAAACCTTGAATATCAGGGTATCCTATGTGTATTCCAAGCGCAATATTATGTTCTTTTGCAAACATCAAGGCTCTGTGGATAGATATCGGATCACCACTGTGAAACCCTGCTGAAACATTGATGGAACTGGCATATTTTGCTATTTCCAATTCGTTTTCATTTTTATATATGCCGTAACCCTGCGCTACATCACAATTATAGTCAAACAATTCTATTTCTCCTAAAATGCTATAGATACACCAATAGCCATATTATAAGTATATCATAGAAAAATTATACAATACTATATGTAAAATAATGTAGCGAAAAATTAAAATCATCTAAAATAATTAGACAAAATCAGAAAAATCATCCTTTTGATGTAGCTACATCATAGATGGCGCAAACAAGACAACATCTTTCAAGATATCTTGATATTCGCTTGCCAATATTTCGCTAAAATCGTTAGCGTCAATTTGAGTTAGAACGATTTGAGTTAAATCCATCGGAAGTTGTTGAATCATCGGAATTAAAAATTCAGGGTCTAATGCACTCATAAGCTCAATATTATCTTGTTTCATCAAGTTTTCAAGCGGTCGAGCAATGTCGTCATTATTAAATAACAACATTAAATCAGGCTGTTCATCCACAACTCCTGCTATAAGCGCTATTTTACTATTACGTTCCATTTTCAACAAGAAACTGTTGAACTTGGTATCATCCATACTTTCTAATTGACTAAGAAAATCCCCTCTTGTTTGATTTTCGTCCGTATCAGGGAATTGCGCTTGCATAATTTGAAACAAAACATCTTGGTCTAAAGTTTCAAAATATTTTTGAATATATTTTCTTTCAACATCAGGCTCAGCCAAAAACTTATCCATAGACTCTTGGGGCATTAATTCTATAATTTCATAAGGCGAAAACTTTTGATAAACCATAAGCAAAAGTTCTTCGGTTGGAAGTTGTTTACAAAGTTCTAATATTTTTTCATCATTAAAAAACTGCAATCCCATAGTCAACTGCTCTTGGGATAGATATGGCAATAAATTATCCAAATCATGTTCGGATAAATTTTGTAAAATCATAAACTTATTTTCAACATTTGCAAGTTTAAAAATTTGCATTAATTTATCAGGGTCAGATAAAATTTGTTGATAATTTCTTGCTTTTTCGTTGCCCTGTTGAGCTTCGAGCTTCATTATTTCCTCGAAGTCTTTATTGGCATATTGCTGAATTTTAGAGGGCGATATACCGAAATATTTATTTAATAACGAAAAATCTACGTTTAGTTGAATCATCTTAATATCCGTTTGTTTTTTATATATAATAAATATATATTTTTCTATATAAATAAAGTATTTTTGCGCCAAAAAATTTCAAAATTTTGAAAAAAGTTAATAAATATTAACAAATATTTATATAAAAAATTTAAGTTTAATGTTATAATAAATTTGTGGAGAAATTCACAGAAAAACTAGTTTAATAAAATAAAACTAGAACGTTAGCAACAGCTTGCGTTCTTTTTTATTAAAGAGGTAAAAATTTTGAAAGAACATTTTAACAGACACGAGCTAATTTCAACAATAACACCCGTTATAGAAAACACAGCGATGAGATATAATCTTATTCCGCTTGAAATTAGCCTTGAAAAAGAAAGCAACAGATGGTTTTTAAGAATTTTTATCTATTCAACAGACCACAATGTTTCACATCTTGATTGTGAAAATCTTTCTCGTGGAATGGGCGATATGTTGGATGAATTAATACCTTTTAAATATTATCTTGAAGTTTCTTCTCCGGGGTTAGATAGAAAATTCAAATCCGAAAGAGAATATATAATATTTAAAAACCATGATGTTATTATCAAACTTGAAAATTCAATCGAAGGAATTGAAACTAAAACTTTTGAAGCTAAATTATTAGATTATAACGAAAGTTTCGGAATTAAAGTTGAATATAACGGCAAGGAATTTATAATTCCGATGAACAAAATTCACTATACAAAATTAAATGACAAAATCGAAATAAATAAAAATAAAGGGGGTAATAATGATTAAAATAGGTACAGCTCTATTTGAAGCAGCAGAACAATTTGAACGTGAAAAAGGAATTTCAAAAGAAGTTTTAATTTCTTCACTTTGCGACGCTCTTGTTGCAGCTTATAAAAAACATATTAAAGATAAAGACGCTACAAACGTTGAAGCAATTTTAGACGAACAAGCAGGCGAAATCGGCGTTTTCAGAACAAAAGTTGTAGTTAATGAAGTTGAAGATGAAAATACTGAAATTTCTTTAACAGATGCAAAAGAAATTGATGAAGATGTTGAACTTGATGATGAAGTTAAAATCGAAGTTACTCCTGAAAACTTTGGCAGAGTAGCTGCTCAAAGCGCTAAACAAGTTATCACTCAAAGAATTAGAGAAGCTGAAAGAAAAATGGTTTTAGACGAATTTATGTCTAAAAAAGGCACTCTAATCACAGGTATTATTCAAAGAAGAACAGATAGAGCGGTTATTGTTAATATCGGCAAAACCGACGCTATTATGCCATCTCGTGAACAAATCCCAGGGGAATATTATAAACCCGGAAACAGAATTAGAGTTTTTGTTCTTGACGTTAAAGAAACATCAAAACTTCCTCAAGTTATTGTTTCTCAAGCACATGCTGAAATCGTTAGAGAATTATTTGAACTTGAAGTTCCTGAAATTGAAGATGGAATTGTTGAAATTAAATCAATTTCTCGTGAAGCAGGCTTCAGAACAAAACTTGCCGTTTGGTCAAATGACCCATCAGTAGACTCTGTTGGCGCTTGTATTGGACCAAGAGGAAACAGAATTCAAACAATCGTTTCTGAACTTAAAAATGAAAAAATTGATATCGTAAGATATTCTGAAGACCCTGTTGAATATATCGTTAACGCTCTTTCTCCAGCGAGAATTATCTCTGTTGATATTTTAGCTGACGAAGAAGATAGACACGAAGCATTCGTTATTGTTCCTGATGATCAACTTTCTCTTGCAATTGGTCGTGAAGGACAAAATGTTCGTCTTGCTCACAGATTAACAGGCTGGAAAATTGATATCAAATCTGAATCACAAGCTCGTGAAATGGAATCTAAAGTTGTTGAAAATCAATACACAGAAGAAGAACCAACAGAAGAATATGTTGAAGAAGACGAACCTATTGATGAAATTGCTTTGGAAGCTCAAGAAGAAACTTCTCAAACAGGAATTGATGAAGAAGATAGAGAAGTTGAAGTTGAAGAAAACGAAACTGAAGAAGTTTAGTTAAGTTTTAAATAGATTAAAGCCCTCTTTTGAGGGCTTTTTTAGTAGGTTTTGATATTCTAGTGACATAGGCGGTTTATCTTTTGAAATTTATTAATGAGATAAATAAAAACGGAAAAATTGGATTTTTATTTGGTTGTCCATAGTTTTAAGACCCTGAAACAAGTTCAGGGTGACGGTTTGGAGGGGCTTGCTTTATGAGGGTACGGCTTGAAAAAGGCTGAAATTCTTCATTTCAGCCTTTTTACGCACACCTTTGCCCTCATTTTGCTCGTTAAGCGCAGTCGCACTAGAACTCGCTTTATGAGGGTATGGTCTACGTCCTGTCCGCCAGACCTCATCGGTCTGCCGTCACGGACTTCGCACACCTATGCCCTCGTCTGCGCTTGCTAAGCAAAGCATTGCTAAGCTCGCTTGACTCGGGTTAAAAAAAGAGGGCAAAGCCCTCAATAATACATCAAACATAAAATTTATTTATTTACACGCCGTACAGTATCAGTTACACATCTTACACTAGCTGGAAATGGTGCATTAACAGTATGTCCGCTACTATTTTCCCTTGAATTATAGACTTGTTCAAACACACCATTTATCAATTTGTATGGATAATAATTTTTATTGCCCCATACTGATGATGGGCTGCAATCATTGTATGTTGCGCCATTACACTTTCCGCTACTTGCGCATTTGTTTGCACCATAGTCTACACTGCTACTATCACAAAGTTGCAATCCTCCATTTTCCACAGTTACATATTTGCTAATAAAATAAGAATATTTTGTTTCAGCAGTAATATAGTATGCTAATTGTAGCAATTCATCGTTGGTTGGTAATCGCCATTTTTTTGCGGAAACAGTATCGGCAACTAAACTACCATTTATATTGATATTTGGGCTAAATTCTTCGCATAATATTTTTGCAGCACCATACATACATACTGTTCTATTTGAAGAGCCGTATGGCATATTTCCGGTACCTGTTGCTGTTGTACCTTGCCAGCAACAGTATTGACCTGAACAACTTGTTCCTGTTGTAACATATTTTATTCCTTGACCATTTGTGTCTTGAACTGCGAAATGAGCTTGATTGGAAGTACTTTCCGTATCTCCAAAATTTTTATATAACATACATAAGTTTTTAGCAGCCTTAGTATATTTTTTATTTATAAAAAGAGCATTATATTGTTCGCAATCCGCTTGGTTTCTGGGTTCATTTGTGGTGTATGATGTATCTTCTGTTGATATATCTTGGGTTCTTGTATATATATTTTTGGTTACACATCTTACACCACTTGCATATTTTGCAGCTACTGTATGACCATCGCTATTTTCCCTTGAATTATAGGTTTGTTTAAACACACCATTTTTCAATAGATATGGATAATAATTTTTGTTGCCCCATATCTGATAAGGAATACAATTATTGTAAGTCATTCCTTTGCAAACAGTAGCTCCTGCGCATTTATTTGAACCTTTATCACTTGTTTGGCCATCGCAAAGTTGAAGACCAAATTTTGAATAATCTATATTTTCTTCATCATCTAAAATATTTGTTAAATATCTTGAAAAAACCCCTGCTCCGGCTGTTTCGGCATTTATTACCGTCGCAATAGCGCCAAGTTCGCTATTTGTTGGTTGCCGCCATGAGCCTTGAACAGAGTTTCCTATTATTGCATTATTGCATAATTTTTCAGTAGCTTGATATGTACAAACGGTTCTGTATGTACCATCATATTTAATCGAAAAAGTTGTATTACCCGAAGAAGAAGTTTGACCTTTCCAACAACATAAATTATTAGCATCACAATTTAAACCGGCAGGATATAAGGCAACGGCATATTTGCTAAAATTAAAATTATCATAAGATGTGTATTGCTCATCTCCAAAATTATATTCCATCATACATAAGTCATATCCAAGACCTGTTTTGCTGCTTGGAAGATATTTTGCATTTAAGCCATGACAACAAGCCTCACTAGGCTTTCCATTTGTTTCCGTGCAATTATCTTTAACACATTTTTTTAATTGCGGTGCCCAATCATAACCATCTTTGCAATATATACAAGTTTTAGCATCTCTACATTTTGTGCAATTGGTTGGACAGCCCTTGCATTGGCAGTCTTGTTCATCTACATAGTACCCATCCCTGCAAGTTTTACCTCCGCAAACATTGCTATCCGTGCTTCCGCCGCTACTGGCATCTCCCTTGTCGCCTTTATCGCCTTTATCACCCTTGTCGCCCTTTGCGCCTTGCGCCCCAACGGCGGTTAAACCTCTTGATAATCTTTTTGTAACAACAGGTGCAAAAGCTGCAGTTATAAGGCTGATGATTATTAAACTTATCATCAATTCAACAAGCGAAAAGGCTTGTTTGCGTTTAATATTTCTCATGTTTTTTTGTGTTCTCCAAGATGTATGAAAATACTATATCATAATTGAGTGTAATTTGCACATAGTTTTTATAGTGTATAAATAACGTGTATAAATTCAACAGAGATACACATAAAATTTTAATGGGGTGTGTGTATGTTTAAAATTGAAAAACCTGAAATGATAAATAAAACCTTTAGAATGCCATTAGCACTTGTAAACCGCTTGCAAGAACTAGCGCAAAATCAAGGGGTATCTTTAAATAATTTAATTGTGCAATGTTGCGAATATGCTCTTAAGCATTTAGAAGAATAAAATAAAAATTCCCCAAATTGATAATTAAATTTAGAAAAAATTGTGCGATATTTTTCAAAAAAGGAGGAAAAAAATGCGCTCAATAGCAGAACTAGATTTACAATATTCGCACAGATTTTTAAACTATGAGGGCGAAGCCCAGTATTTACATGGTCATACAGGAAATTTAACAATTGAAGTCGGGGGCGAAATCGACGATAGGACGGGCTTTGTGTTCCCTTGCGGAGATATCAAAAAAATAGCGTGGAGCTATTTGATGAATTTTGACCATGCCTTGATTTTGCAGGAAAATGACCCGATTTTGCCAAAAATTATAGAAGTTTACGAAAATCAAAATATTTTTAATGGCGCCGAAACGAATAGAAATCTTGGTGTTGAATTTGATACACATCTTGCAAAAGCTTATCCCAAGGCTCGTTTGGTTGTTGTTAAAAAAGTTGCAACAGCAGAAAATTTAATCGAAGTTTTTTATGATTTATTAAAAGATAAGCTCAACATCAAAAAAATGACTTTCGTAACAGGCGATAATTGCGCAGTTGCAAGGTATTAAAAAGCCCCCTTTTGGGGCTTTTTTATTGATTAGTTTTTATCAAACCTTCTTTAATTAAGATATTTTTAACTTTTAGCTCGAAATCATCCTCAATCGAGTTTTCATCGTTAAACATCGGCAAAAAACCGCCAAGAAGATAATTTAGATTTACATTATAGTCTTTTAATAGCAATACTAATTTTTCATTATTTAATAAAGTTCTATCTGTTTCTATATTAGAATAAAACTGTTTAGATATTCCTAAAGCGCTCCCCAATTGCTCTTGCGTGAGCTTTAGAGCTTGCCTTATTGCTTTTAATCTTTTACCTTGAGTTGACATAAATTACCTATTTGTATGTAAACATATTGACAAGTATTGTAATTTATGTATATAATGTATGTAAGAAACAATATACCTAATTACATCTATGAATATACTACAAAAACCACTTTCTTTGCAAAAGTGTTGATTTTTGTGTCGAAATTAAGGACAAATTAACATGATAACACAAAATAATAATCCAAAAGGGTTTTCCCTTGTGGAGCTTTTGGTTAGCTTGATTGTCATATCTTTGCTGACAGCTTCTTTTGCGCCTGTTATAACTAAAAAATTATCAAAAAATAATATAACAATAGCAAGTTCTAATGCAACATCAAGTGTTCTAACGAAAGATATTTGTAGCTTTTTTGATAATAAATTTTGGCAAAACGGACAGTGTAAATCATGTTCTGAAATTGTTTCAAATTGTAACACTTGCGATGGTGTTGGAAGTTGCAGCGCATGTAAAACAAATTATTACCTACAAAACAATCAATGCAGCAAAGTAACAGAAGTTTCAAATTGTGCTTTATATTCAGATAATGAAGACAAATGTTTGGTTTGCAAAAGTGGCTATAGTAATAAAAACAATACATGTAAAAAAGATGATCTTGACCCTCCACAATGTGCAACGGCGGAAGTTTGCAGTTTTGATGGCGATATGGCAGGTGATTGGATATTTACAATAAAAGGCACAACTCAAGTAAATTTTCCAAACGCATTAAATGTTGATATATTTGCCGTTGGCGGTGGCGGTTCAGGCGGAAGAGGACAAGGCGGCGGCGCTGGCGGAGGTTATGTAAGTACACAATTAAATTTGACGGTTAACGGACTATATAATGCAACAATTGGAGCAGGAGGATTACGTATAACTAGTGGTAGCGACGGCAATACCGGTGCTGAAACAAAATTTTCTTCATGTATATCTGCCAAAGGTGGTGCTGGCGGCAAAGCTCGTGCTTATGGTCATGGCGGAGCAGATGGCGGCTCTGGCGGTGGAGGTACGGATGGTGGAATCGGTGGCACAGATGGGGGAGATGGAACCAAGGCTGGCTACGGTAAAGGAATTAAATCATTGAATAACGATTCAACAGCCACAACTCGTGCTTTTGCAGAAGCTTCAGGCGAACTTTATGCCGGAGGTGGAGGCGGAAATGGTGGTGCCGGCGGAGATGGCGGTGGTGGCGCAGGTGGATATGATAGCGCTTCTGATGGAATAGCAAATACCGGCGGCGGAGGCGGTGGCTGTTACAATTGGACTTGCAAATCGGGTAGCGGCGGATCGGGCGTTATTTTAATCAGAAATGCAAGATGTGCTTTTTGCAGCAATACTGTGTGTGCTAACGATTAAGGATTTATGTTATTTTTGTTTGATGTATTATTGAGGGCTTTGCCCTCTTTTTTTAACCCCGAATGAAACAAACCGTAGTCCGACGGACTAGGTTTGTAAAATGAGGGCATAGGTGTGCGAAGTCCGTGACGGCAGACCGATGAGGTCTGGCGGACAGGACGTAGACCGTACCCTCATAAAGCAAGCCCCTCCAAACCGTCACCCTGAACTCGTTTCAGGGTCTTGAAATCGTTGAATACTGGACGAAAATTGAAAAACAAGCCTTTCTTCGATAGCCAAAATCCATTTCAACATTAATTGCTCAAGATATAAATCTTACAATAAAAAATGACTATCAAAGAAATTTAAAAAACCCTATTATTAATTATTTCAAACGCAATTTTTTGCAAAAAGATAAAAATAATTATTAAAGAATTTTAAATGCTAAAAAAATAAAAAACCTTGACTATCAAAGAAATCCTTAAAATCGTAGGTTGGATTTACTAATCCAACAATTATTTATCTCCCATAGCCACCCTTACATCCCCTCTCAAACGTCGCCCTGAACTTGTTTCAGGGACTTTAGATTATTAAAAACTAAACTAAAATCTAAAAATTATCAATCCTTCGATAGCCAAAATTTATTTCAAAGATATAATTATGCAATAAAAACTGGCTATCGCAGAAATTCAAAAAACCTCATAATTGATTATTTTAAACATAATTCTTTGTAATGGAAAACTGCTATCAAAGAATTTCAAACATGAAATAGAAAAATTAAAACCTTGGCTATCAAAGAAATTCTAAAGTAAAAAATTTATCGATAGCCAAAACTTCCAATCCCTCTTCGGCTATAGACCACGCTTTTAGTTTGTTCATTTTCTTTTTCTTTTTCGCCAGAAAAGAAAAAGAAAACAGAACCAAAAGAATAAAGAAAATGGCTTGGAAGCTATTAACCAAAACCCTCGAAAGGAGAGTCGGGCGCACTAGGAAGACAACAGACATCAGTTTCGCATTTCACACAATAATTTTCATGTAGGTAGCTTGCCCTCCCACCTTTCGTTTGTGGGTTTTGGTTAGTTGTTTGTAATTTTTCTATTTTATGATTTTATCGAGGTTGGAAAATTTACAAATTCGTCCTACAAATCTTCCCCAGCCAAAACATCGCAGCCCATATCCTGAATTAATTCCAAATACGAATAAAAATGTCTGTGAAGCGTTGTCATATATTGACTCAAGACCTCTTGATGTCCATTTTCGTTAATAACCAAATCGGTATAAGAGTTTTTACCCTTTATATACCCTTGAGTAGTCAATTTCACAATTTTTGCCGAATCTTCAAGAATTTTTTTAGAATGTTCAATATTTTCAGCCGAATATTTAAACACATTATAATCCTTTTTCAACTCATATTTAAGCTGGTGTTCATAGGCTTTTTTATTAACCTTATTGCGCTCAAGGAAAATTTTTGCTTTTGCAATATCAGAAGCGTAATTATACAAAACAGGTAAATCAATTCCAAAGCCGACAAACGCTCCTCCGTAATCATTTGGGGCATGTCTATGCGCTTGCCAAGCGTATCCGCCCGCTATGCTAACGTCCGGAACTCTATTTCGCTTTGCTAAAGTAATTGAATCTTTTGCGTCGATTATTTTTTTATCCGAAATTTTTATAATATAACTATTTTCAAGGGCAATTTTTTCTAAAGCGTCATAATTGGGCAATTTAATTTCTAAAAACTTCCATTTTCCAAGCAGCGACGCTTCTTTAGTATCATACATCTTTGAATCATCGCCAATATTTAAAATCTTATTCAACTCAAACTGTTTAGCTAAAAGGTTTGATTTTGCTCGATTTACAACGATTAGCTGCTGAGCGTATTGAATATCCGCCTTTAAGTTATCAACCTCGTAAGATGGGTATTTCGGCTTATCAGTTGTGATTTGAACCAAGTCCTTAAAGCGTTTCAGGCGCTCTTCTTGAATTTTATATTCAGATTTTGCATACAAAATATCAAAATACGCCTGCATAATTTGAAGCCTGTAGTTATGCTCAGCCTGTTTTAGCTCAATTTCCTTAATATTATACTCATCTTGCGCCTTTTTCTTCCGAATTCCACGCTTCATCACCTCAATCGGCAAATTTATTCCAGCCTGCGAAGAATTTCCAAGCGCAACATTTCCCATTACAATATTAGATTGAATTTGAGGATTTTTAAGCTGATTTGCGATTTTGATATCAAGCCTAGTCGCCTCAAGCTCCATCCTTTTCGCTTTAAGTTCACAATTTTCCTTAATGCCAATGTCTATAAGACTTTCAAGGTCAAGATTTATGACATCGGCAAATACGGTTGTTGTTAAAGTTAAAGCTAGGATTAAAATAAACCTTTTCATAGAGTGTATTTTAGCATGAAAAATTTAAAACCTAAAATATATAAACGGATTGTATGTGCTACTTGCTATTGTCATTGTTGACAAAAATAACAAAACCAGTAACCAAATATTAACAATACATTTTACAATCTTATTTTGTTGGTAAATCATGTTTTTAAACAATGGAATACAACATAAAATTGCTACAACAAATGTTATAATTTCAATTTTATCAACATAGTATAAAAAGGCATAGTTAAATTGCTCCGGATGTAAATGCAATAGACCAAACATATTCATCAAATAATCCCAAGCATATTTTATACTCTCTGCTCTAAATATTACCCAGCCTATAACAAATGCGAAAATACAATAAATATGTCTTAAGATATTAACATGCCAGCTATGTTTTTGTTGCTCAAATTCTTTTATATTTAGTATTTTTTCTAAAATAATAAAAAATCCGTGCCAAATCCCCCAAATAACAAAAGTCCATTCAGCGCCATGCCAGATACCTGTTAATAAAAATACAATGCCTAAATTTCTTAAAGTTTTTAATTTTGAACATCTGTTACCACCAAGGGAAATATAGACATATTGTTTAAACCAAGTAGAAAGCGAGATGTGCCATCTTCTCCAAAATTCTGTAATTGATTTTGATATATACGGATAGTTAAAGTTTTCCATAAATTTGAACCCAAAAATCAAGCCTAAACCTATTGCCATGTCGGAATATCCACTGAAGTCGAAATACAATTGGAAAGTATAAGCAATAG
The DNA here is from genome assembly GCA_934667125.1 of uncultured Candidatus Melainabacteria bacterium. Classification (GTDB taxonomy): domain Bacteria; phylum Cyanobacteriota; class Vampirovibrionia; order Gastranaerophilales; family Gastranaerophilaceae; genus RUG14156. Next base: position 123,992 of record CAKULF010000002.1, read on the forward strand.
ACCCAATCCAAGCAACGGCATGAGAAAAATTATGCGGGTCTTGAACAAATATTTTATCCACGATTGCTCCCATAGTGTTTGCAATCAATACTTTTTTAGATAAACCGATAATAAATCTTTTAACCCCTAAATTAACTTTATCAAAATTAACTTCTCTATCATCAATCTGTTCAGCTACATCATGATATTTTACAATAGGACCTGCAATTAATTGAGGAAACAAACAAATATATAATGCTAATTTATAAATATCTTTTTGAACCTTGCATTCTTCTCTATAAACATCAATAACATAAGATAATGCTTGGAATGTATAAAAAGAAATTCCAATCGGCATAACAATATCTAATGCAGAAATGTGAGAATGGAATAAGCTATTACAATTATCAATCAAGAAATTAAAGTATTTAAAATAAATCAAAAATCCTAAATTAGCAAGAATTGTTAGTAATAAGAAAGTTTTTTTATGTGTTTTATATTTATCAATTGCAATTGCACCTAAAAAGTTCAACAATATTGTTAATAACATTATTGCTAAATACTTTGGCTCTCCCCAAGCATAAAAGATAATGCTTGCAACTAAAAGTATCGGATTATGTAATTCTTTCCTTGTTACCAAATATAACAAAAGTACGATTGGTAAGAAAAAATATATAAAGGTCATTGAACTAAATAACATTTATTACTCCTAATTTTTGTACAAATCTTTTAAAACATCTACATATCCAGTAGAAAGAACCAGTAATAAAATATCAGGTTTTTGTTCTTCTATAATTGGCTCATAACCACTTATATCCAGCCAAGCATTTCGTTTCGGAAAATCAAGTCTGGAATTAAATCTGTATTTGTGAATTTCTTTAAAAGAAGTATTTAAAAAATATGATAATTTCTCACAAAAAGAGTTTCCTATCATAAGCACTTTATACTTGCCATTTGGATTTTTATGCAAATAATATGGCTGTTGTCCGGTTATAGTAATATTTGACAGTTTTTTATAGTCGTAATACTTATATTTTGTTTTTAACAAATTTTCATCATGCAAATCTGCTCTTAGATAATTGAAACCCGCCATATATTCTCGACCACCGTCCCATCTTACCAAATTATTGTAAGTAATATTGAAATCTTTTTCTTTAGAAATTGGAACATCATTAAAATCTTGTTTTATCTGTTTTAATAACATTTTATATATTAAAAAGTTAGCTGGATCTGTTAAATGATGGTCTGTTTTATAACAAACATATTCTTTATTTTTTAACTCTTCCAACTCTTGCATTGGATATATAATTTTATAGTTTAATTCTTGCTCAACTGTATCGACTAATTTCTTAGTTTTTTCAACTGTCTTTACAGATTTTACGTAATCATACTCTCGATATAAATATTCTTTTGTAGGGGCAATTACAATATACAATTTTATATTATTTTGCTTGCAGTAAGATAACAACTTGCCAATATTTCTAGTGTACAATTGAAGTTCTGTATTTGTTAGAGGTGTGAAAGAATTATTAACATCACCTTGGGATTGATTATAAAACATCCAACCTGATTTTTTATACATATAACCAAGCGGAACTTCTGCATAATCACTTGCAAGCATATATTTACATTTTAGATAAATGGGTATGATTTTTTGTCTTAAATAAAATCTATCATTAAACCACTCATTAAAATTTTTCCCAAAATCGTAATTGATTTGCCCATCTTGATTTATAAAAGGCTCATATTGAGCTAATCTTCGGTTTTCTTGTGTTGATATTTCATCTTTGTTGATATTGCTCATTGGAATAAACAAAAATACAAAAAATATTGTTAAAAAGATTATTTCTATCCTTGATTTGTTTTTAACCGTTTTAAAATCTGCTACATAATTTGATACTTTATATGCAAATAGATAGCTTAAAATTAAAATTATTATAAATATTTTAAAATCAAATTTTACTGCGCTTCTTATTTTTAAAGTTTTATTATATTCCAAATTTACAACATTATTACTTGGATAAATTACAAGTTTATCATTTTTTATAACCAATTTTCCTGTTGAAGCAGAAAACTGCTTTAAATCATCAAGATTGTATTTGCCGTTTTTTAATGTAATGTTTGATATTTCAATTGGAGAATTGTTTTCCAAAGCAGCTATAACAAATTTTATACGTTTAGGATACTTTGACCTTTTTATATTAAAACTTGCGTGGGTATCATTATTCAAATCTAAAACAATACTTTGAGATTTTATTTTTTGAAACTCATTATTATCTTTTTTATTTAGTTGAACCTCAATATTACACTGACCTTTGCCTTTTATATCAAAATCAACAGGCATTGGTCTAATTATTAGCCATAGTTTATTCGCTGCAATAATAGTAACTATTGTTATAATTATTGCAATTATTGTTCTTTTTCTTATCAATTAAAACCTCTTAACATCCTATATAAATAAAGAGAGTCAATGATGACTCTCTTTATGGAGCGGGAGACGAGGCTCGAACTCGCGACATCTTCCTTGGCAAGGAAGCATTCTACCACTGAATTACTCCCGCATATTTAACTTGCTTTTTTATAATACAATATCAAAAAAAATAATCAAGTATATTTATCTATTTTTTGTAAACAAATATTAATTTTTTAAAAAATAAAATCGAACAATCATAAAAAAACCTCGTTATAAAATATGTAATCAAAAGGTTAGAGGTGAATATGAAAGCTCAAATGTACTTATTTTTTTCAGCATTATTATTACTAGGAACAACTTGTAGCGCACAAAACGTGAACATTATTATTAACAACAACGCACAACAAGGCTATTCTTCAAATGTTATGTGCACAGTTGGGGGCGGAATTTGCGCTAATGGACGCCAAGTTTTAATGACTTCAGGAATGAGATATGTTTCAACACCATCAAGAGCCATTTCAAGACGTGCCAAAGAAAAAGAAAGATTGAGCTACCTTGAATCTGTTAAATAAGGAGATTGGATTATGAAAAAGATGTTGATTTTAGGATTATTATCTCTATTTTTAGTTGTTCCAACTTATGCGCACAATAGACACAAAGATTGTTATTACGGCTATTCAAGAGGATGTAACAATTGTTATAGACCAGCTCCTCCAAGACACAACATGCGCCCAATGCCGCCAAGAATGAATCATAGCGGATTTTTCTATGATGGCTATAATGGAGGTTTTTGGAACAGAATGGGCAATAGAATAGGATTTTATTTTAGTTTTTAATTTTTTATACACGTCATAATATAGCGAGATTTTATTCTCGCTTTTGTTTTAAATATTTTTTTTGTGATAAAATCAAGGTATTATGATGAAAACAGTTGATGAAATAAGAGAAGGTTTTTTAAAGTTTTTTGAAGAAAAACACAATTCGACTCGTGTCGAAAGTTCAAGTTTGGTTCCCGATAACCCGACTTTATTATTAACAAGCGCAGGCATGGTTCAATTTGTTCCATATTATTTAGGGCTTGAAGAACCGCCGTATAAACCTGCAAGAGCTTGTAGTTGTCAAAAATGCGCTCGTGCGGGCGGAAAAGACTCTGATATTGAAAATGTTGGAAGAACTCCTCGCCACCACACATTCTTTGAAATGTTGGGAAATTTTGCTTGGGGCGATTATTATAAAAAAGAAGTTATTCCTTGGGCTTGGGAATTTGTTACAAGCAAAGAATATTTAGGCTTAGATAAAAACCGCCTTTGGGTTACAATTTTTGAGACTGATGACGAGGCTTATGAAATTTGGAAAAATTCAACAGACATCGACCCAAAAAGAATTATAAGAAAAGGTAAAAAAGATAATTTCTGGGGTCCCCCCGGTCCAACGGGTTCTTGCGGACCATGCAGCGAAATTCACTATGACCTTGGCGAACATTTAAAATGCTCACCCGATTGTGGCATAGACACTTGCGAATGCGACCGCTGGGTTGAAATTTGGAATATGGTATTTACAGAATTATTCCAAGACGAAGAAGGCAATCAAACACCTTTAGCAAAGAAAAATGTTGATACAGGAATGGGCTTAGAACGTATTGCAATGGTTTGCCAAGGCGTTGAAAGCACATTTGAAACAGACATTTTGAAACATATTATTGATAAAGTTTGCGAAATTTCAGGCAAAAAATATAAAGAAAACGAAAAAACCGACATTTCGCTTAGAATTGTAACAGACCATGCTCGTTGCGTATCATTTATGATAGCAGATGGAATTATGCCATCAAACGAAGGCAGGGGCTATGTTTTAAGAATGATTTTAAGACGTGCGCTTAGACACGGTTATCTTCTAGGATTAGATTTACCTTTCTTAAAACCAATTATTGAAACGGTAATTGAAAAATATTCGGCTCAATATCCCGAATTGAAAAAGAATGAAGAAAAAATCTTATCCACAATTCAAAAAGAAGAAGAAAGATTTAAAGCAACGGTTGACAGGGGTTATCAGCTTATTGATGAAGAAATCAAAAGAGCAAACGAAACAAACAAAACAATCTCTGGCGAAATTGCTTTCAAATTGTATGATACATACGGTTTTCCTTTTGAATTAACAAAAGAAATCGCTGAAGAAAAAAATATCAAAGTTGACGAAGATGGCTTTAAAAAGGCTATGCAAGAGCAAAAAGACAGAGCTCGTTCCGCTATGCAAAAAGTTACAATCACAGACGACCTTGCATATATCAAAAATCCTGCGACAGATTTTGTCGGATATGACGAAAACTCTTGCGAGGCCAAGATATTAGCTATTGTTGACGAAAACTGTAAAAACGTTGAAACCGCTCAAGATGGCGTATATGATATTATCTTAGATAAAACTCCATTCTACGCTGAATGCGGCGGTCAAGTCGGCGATAGCGGCGTTTTAACTATCAACAATGAAGAACTTGAAGTTATTAAAACATTCAAAGTTCAAGATATCTTTGTTCATAGAACCATCATCAAAGATAATTCAATTAAAATTAATGACTCTTTAACAGCTAAAATTGATGTTTCAAAAAGAAAAGAAATCACAAAACATCACTCTTTAGCGCACTTATTACAAGCTGCACTTCAAAAAGTTCTTGGAAACGAAGTTCACCAAGCAGGTTCTTATGTTGAAGAAAACAAAGCCCGCTACGATTTCACTTTTGAAAGAGCCTTAAAAACGGATGAAATCAAAAAGGTTCAAGATTTAATCAATCTTTGGATTAAAAAAGGCTACAAGCGCACAACGAAAGTTATGTCGTTGGATGAAGCCAATCAAACAGGCGCTATGGCTTTATTTGGCGAAAAATACGGCGATTTTGTTCGTGTTGTTTCTTTTGATTTAGATGACGAATGTATTTCAAAAGAACTTTGCGCAGGTTGCCATGTTGATAATTCGCTTGAGCTTAGAATGGCTAAAATCATCTCTGAAAGCGCTTCTTCGGCTGGTGTTAGAAGAATGGAAGTTGTTTGTTCAGATGCTTGTTTTGAATTATTAAACGAAAAATCTGATATTTTAGATAATTTATCTAAAACAAATAAACTGCCTGCAAACGAAATTCAAGATAAGATTGATAAATTAACAGAAGAAGTTAAGGGTTTATCAAGCAAATTAGGCGATATGGAAGCAGCGAACGCTAAAAACCAATTCAATACGTTCATTTCAAGAGCAAAAGATGTTAATGGCGCTAAATTATTCATTTCAAAAATTGAAGAATTTAACCCGAACGCTATTAAATCAGGTATTGAATTATTATCATCAAAACTTGGAAAATCAGTCATAGTGCTTTGTTCAATGAAAAAAGACGGAACAGTTTTTGTAGTTGCTAAAGTAGCAGATGAATTAACTAAAGCTGTTCAAGCAGGAAAATTGGTTGGACAAATAACTAAAGCGCTTGGTGGTAATGGCGGCGGAAAACCGCAAATGGCGCAAGGCATGGGCAAAACTCAAGAAGGAATTGATGAGATTTTGGCTAATGTTGAAAATGAGATAATTAGTTTATTATAAATTATAAATAAATTATTATATAAAAATAGCCTAGAGGAATTTCCTTTAGGCTATTTATTTTATTAGTTTAGTGTAATCTTATGTTATTGATTTCAAATTAAGCATTAAGAGGATTTTGAGTTCTTAATTCTTTGTTAACTTGAACTGTATCATCAAATTTTTGATCAGCTTTTCCGTTTGCTTTACCGTGGTCATAAAGTATTTTTAAGCCAACTAATGAAGATACTACTGACAAACCTGCAGCGACAGTTGCTGCAATTGGATGAGCTTTAGCATTTTCTAGAAGTGTACCATAGATAACTTCAATTCCAATTGAAGTAGCATTTGCAAACTTTTTAACAGAATCTTTATTTAATAAATTATTAATTCCATTTTGAGCAAATTTTGGTAATTTTGATATTAAATCAACACCATCCATATGTGCTCCAAGAGCAGCGCCAGCGCCACCGAATACGGCTGAAGTTGCACCCCATTTAGCAGAAGTTTTTAAGAAATTTTTAAATTTTGTCACTTCTCTATTTGCGTAATCTTTAGCAGTTGCATCTCCGTTTGCAATGTTTTTAACAGCTTCAGCAGATTTTCCTGTAACTCCGGCAATTGTTGTAATACTCATAATTTTTTTCTCCTTATATTGTTTAGTAAACCTTTGTGTATTTATAAAAACATCCTTTTAATATAAATTGCTAAATATTTTGATGTTGTATATCAAAAATTTTTAAAATCTTGATATAGTGCTATGTTTAAGCTTAACAATTTGTAATATATTATGAAATCACACATCTAATTTTTTAAAAAAATTGATATAGAACAAAGGTAAATTATGAACGTTAAAAAACAACTTGGCGAAAAAATAAAAAGAATAAGAAAAAGTAAAAACATTACCCAAGAACAATTAGCGGAAATGATTGATATATCTTCAAGAAACCTATCAGGGATTGAATTAGGGAATTATTTTGTTAAAGCAGAAACTCTTGAAAAAATCCTTAAAGCGCTTGATGTGACGACAGAAGAACTGTTTTCAAACGACCACTTGAAAGAAAAAAGTGAGTTAATTAAAGAAATAAATATGTATTTAAAAAAATTTAGCCAAAGCAAAGTTGAATACATTTATAAAATGGTTAAATATTTGAATTTTGAATAATTTGTTAATAGAATAGATATAAGGGTAGTACAAACCCACCACTAGCACAGACAATTTACTAAGAGTTGGCTAGAAAGGAGGGTTACAACTGTGAAAATACTGATAGCAAAAATCGCTATTAGGACAATAATAGCGATTTTAGAAATTTTATCATTATTTTTATAGGGTACTAAGTGAAGCCTCAGAGAACTTGCTCTTCTTTGGGGCTTCCCCCTATACTTATATTATATACCACTTTTTTTGTTTTGCAATCATGAAGTCAAAAGCGCCCATTAACTTAATAATGAGCGCTTTAATTATATTAATTATTTTTTAGTTCAAACTAGAAAATAACTGTTAATTCTTCGTTTGGATTTAAAGCTGAAGAATTTGAAAGTGATGGAACGATTGTGTATAATAATTCATCACCAACTTCGTAAATAACACCAAATGTGCCAGATACTACAGTTTTAACAATTCCGTAAACGCCTTTTCCAAGAGTTACGAATGAATTACCGAAGCTTGCAGCGCCTCTGCCGATGTGACCTGTGAATGTTTCAACAAGTGTATCGCCTAGTCTGTCGCCGTATTCTTCTAAACCGTTACCTGTGATTTCAACGATTTGAGAACCGCTTCTGCCAACAACACCAACGGCTCTAGCTGGAGCTGTTAGAGGTAAGCCAAGAATTCTAGCTACGATGTTAGGATTTTTAAGAGTATTAACTTCTGCTGAAGATAATTCTTTTGGGAAATTAGCTTCGCATTTGCCGTTAGCAATTTTTTCAAATTTAACAGTAATTGATCCTGGGTGAGTTCCAAGCCCTGGTCTTTGAACTGTAACAACTTTACCAGTTACAACAGAACCAACTGGGAAAGATTGACCAGCAACAGAAACTGCTTCAGTTGTTTTAGCTTTGAATGTATCGCCAATGTTTGAGTGTTTAGCGTCAATTCTATCTAATAATTTAACTTTAACAGCAACTGGACCAGCAGCAACGTTGAATTTGTCGCCAGCTAATTGGTTAGCATATCTTAGTCTTAATTCGCTGATTAATACAGCAGTTTGGTGTCTTGATAAGTAGTTGTTTTCATATAAAGCTTTTGAATCAGGTAAATTGTTGATTAAGCCTGAAGCAACAACTTCTTTAGTACATCCATAAGCCCAAGTTGGGATATTTTCGATTGTTTTGCCATTTAATGTTGGAGCTGAACCATCATTTGTATATGGAACATTGATTAATTTTGCAATTGTAGCAAATACTTCTGCTTTTGTAATTGCTTGGTCTGGTTTGAATGATTTATCTGGATAACCAATCATAACGTCAGCTGCTGTAGCTCTTGTGATTTCATCATTTGCCCAGTAAGCATTAGTTACATCTGTATATTTTTTAGTTGTTGTAGCTTCTTTCATATTTAAGCCTTGAGATAACATAAATGCTAATTCAGATCTTGAAATAGGCATTTTAATATCGAAATCTCTTCCGCCTTGTCTAACTGACATAGTATTTAATAAATCTTTTGCCCATGCGTTTACATATACGTTATCTTTGTTTTTCAAGCCGATTCTGTTTTTTTGTTTTAAAACTTTTCCGCCGATACGGTATACATGGTTTGCATCTTTAATTTCTGTTGCATCTGCATTCATAAGTGATGGGTGAGCATACACTTGAATTTTTTCTTGTTTGCAGCATTCTTTAGCGAATACTGAACTGCAAGATAAAAATAGAACTAATGTAGCAGATAACGCTTTTGTTGTCTTGTTCATTGAGTCACTCCTATTCTTATAACATTCCTAACACATAGTCAGTCAGATTTATTATCTTACAGTATTGGCTTATAGTCAAGAATTTATTTTGAATAGTTTATGTCATTATATATAATTAAAGATGCGTCCTGCACTAAATTTCTAGCATTCAAGTTATTTTTCGGACGCTTAACTAAAATTGTAACTAAATATTTTTTTCCTGATGAAGTATAAACAATTCCGCTATCACCCAACATTTCGCCTATATTACCTGTTTTGTGCAATATCATTGCGTTTGGGGGAAGTTTTTCCTTTAAAAGATGGATGTTTTTGGTGTTTCCTAAATATTCTTTTAAGCTATTTTTGTATTTTGGGTTAATATACAAAGGGTTATCTATATTATATAGTATTGTTGAAATTTCACGAGCCGTTATCTTATTTGTTCCGTCCATATCAGGCAGCCATTCGCCCATAGAGGTTGTTTTTAAGCCCAAATTTCTCATAGCTCGGTTAAATCCGTCCACTCCGCCTATCTCATATAAAATCATATTCGTAGCAGAATTATCAGATTCTGATATCATAATATCCGCTAAATGATTAAGGGAATAGTTAACATCGCTTTGAGTATATTGAAGCTTGCCTGAGCCTAGGGTTTTAAATTCATCCGTATACATTCTTTTATCTTGAAGAGTAATCGGCTCTTTGGTTTTAGAGCTATCATCAATTTTTCTCATCAATTCAAAAGCAATAGGAATTTTTATAATGCTTGCGCTTGGAAAAATCTCATCAGCATTGATTTCAACAGCTTTTCCCGTTGAATAATCCCAAACAAAAACCGCAGGGTGCATAGACGGATAATTCTTAAACAGGTTCAAAAGCTTGTTTTTAGTAGACTCCATCGAACCCGTCACGGAAATATTATTTAAAATTCTTGCTTTATTATCAACCCCAACCAAAGCCGGTTCATCCATCAAATAGGAATTATGCAAATATGCAAGAGTCGGGCTAATAAAAGGTTTAACATCTAAATTTGTGTTGCGATTTAAAAATCTATTTACAAATAATGGCTCAACAAAGTGTCTATAGCCATAAGGACAGATAAAATAGCCGTATATTCCAAAAAATATTAAAGCCACCACAAAAGCGATAAAACCGTTGCGCTTTCTTTTTTTTGTCTTTATTCTTCTTGAATTATTGTTTATTTTTCTAATGTTTGAAGAATTATATCTATAAAAATTATCCTTAATTTGAACTTGCTTCGACAACACTACATTCCATATTCTAGACTCATGAACATTAATAATACTAGCATATTGAAAAATATATTACACAAAATTTTATTGAAAAAGCTAGAATCCATGCCCACTCAAGCTTTGGCATGTTAAGAAATATTACAAAACGAAAAATAATGAGCAATTTTATAAACCTTATATACTTTATATATATGTAAGTCGTAAATAAAATAAAAGATATAAAAGGAGACACACACAATGGCAAGAGTTTTAATTTCAATGCCCGAAAAATTTTTAACACAAATCGATTCAGTAGCTGAAGGCGAAAATCGTACAAGAAGCGAATTAATCAGAGAAGCATTGAGAACTTATATTAACAAAACAAAAATCCGTGAAAACGGCTTAGCAAACAAAAATGCAGCTATCTTAGAAGCTTTACTAGATTAGTTAAAATTAAAAATTGAATAAAATAAAAGTTGCTAAAGTTAGGACTTTTAAAAACAAATTTAGACGCCGATATATTAATTTATATCGGCGTTATCGTATAAAAATACTTGTTTAAATGGATAACAATTTTAAATTATTGTTTTATAATTTCTTTTATGAAAAAACCGATATTAATCGAAATTATAATCTGGACAATACTTTTAGCCATAATTTTTAGCGGAATAATTTTCACATATTCCAAAATTTTCGTTGAACCAAATATCTATACAATTCAATTTAAAGATATCGATGGAATAACGGAAGGTTCGCCCGTTCGCTTTATGGGGCTTAATGTCGGCTATGTTAGGAAATTAAAATCTCAATCAAAACATGTTAATGTTCAAATTTTAATCACAAAAAAAGATATGAAAATTCCAAACGGAACAGTCGCAAGAATAGAATTCTATGGGCTTGGAGGCTCAAAATCCGTTGAATTAATGCCGCCGGATGGCTCATGTGACGTTGGAATTTTAACCGATTCCACAATCAGAATTGCAGATATTATCCACGAAGCAGCAGGATTGGTTCGGGTTGTGGAAGAAATTGAAAAATATGTTAAAGGGCTTGATAAAGCAGGAATGGAAAAATTTCTTGAAACCGTTGTAGATTTTAAACTTGATAATATTAAGTCTGTAAACGACAATATGAGCGAGTTTAACACATCTCAAAAGAAAACTATTGAAAACATAAAAACCAAACAAAACGATTTTAAAAATAAGATTGACGCAATGGATGTTAATGTTGAAAAAATTAATAAATTTATTAAAAGATAAGTTTTTGTGTTATGATTACTCGTGAGAGGTAAAAATGGCAAGAACAAAAGAAATAGAAGTAGTTATCGACGTTGAAACAACGGGACTTGACTATACAAAAGAAAAAATTATTGAATTTGCAGGTGTTAAGCTTGTAAACGGAAAAATTAAAGATCAATTTGAAACTTTAATTAATCCTCATCAACACATAAGAAAATCCTCTCAAGCAGTCCACGGCATATCAGAAGAAGATTTAGCCGACGCACCGACTGAAGAAGAAATTTATCCTAAAATTTTTGAATTTATTGAAGGAGCAACATTAGTTGCGCATAATGCTATTTTTGATTATTCGTTTTTAAATCGAACTTCAAAAAGATTGTATTCTAAACCGATTGAAAACAACTATGTTGACACTCAAATGATGTTTAAAGAAGTTTATCCACAATATGAATCTTGCGGACTTGATTGTTTGGTTAATGTTTTTGGAGCTAATAACGAGCAAAGACATAGAGCAATGGGGGACGCTATGGCGTTAGCTTTATGTTATCCAAAACTTAAAAAATTATATTTTCAAAAATACAAATGGCAACTTTCTCAAATTGAAAACGTTGAATATTTATTTGAAAGATATTTAAGACTTCAAAGCGCTATAAACACTATGCAGTCTGAAATTCAAGATTTAAAATCAATTTTTAAAATATATTTTGAAAAAGGCGGAGAAGAAATCCACTCTAACACTGGTGAAATCTTAACTTATAACCACAAAAAGACTTTTTCTTACGACTTTTCTCAAATTAAAGAAACTCTTGAAGAAATTGGAGCGCTTCCCAAAGCAATCAAGCTTAACAACTCTTTTATCGATAGGCTTGTTATGGGTAATGGCATTTCAGATGAAGTTAAAGATAAAATTAAGTCAGCAAGAGTGGAGCTATCTGAAACAAAGAATTTCGGCGTAACAAAACCTCAAAAATAGGTCAACTATTTTAATTCCAAAATTAATGTTATGTTTGCTGATTTGTTAATAAGCCCAACAGATGGCGGTTTCATGTACTTCATTGTGTCGCTTATGACTTTAATTATTGTTGAATCGATAGCATTTGAGCCTGATGTGTTGGTTATTTTTATGTCGTTGATTTTTCCTGAAGAATCAATATTGATATCGGCTTTGGCGATTTTATTAGAAGGAAAATCATTAACAAGCAATAAATCGTTTTGCAAATTTAATTTAACGTTTTTGCCTGCTAATTTAAGAAAATTCATATATTCATCTTTTTTAACCAAATTCTCGGGCGCTTCCCAAGAAATTTTAGCAACAGTCGGACTGTAATTTGGCTTATTTGAAACTTCTTGTTTGATTGTAAATGGGTCAGTTATGGTGTTTTGCTTGGTTTCAGAGGATGAAACATTATCATCCAAAGAATTATATTCTTCCATTTGCTCAATATTTTCGTTTTCGTCTGTGATTGTGTCGCTTCCTTTAATTGAAATTAGAGCAAAACTGCCTAAAATCAAGAACATTAGAATACTAATCAGTATCATTCTTCGATTTTTTGCGCTCACAACTTGAGCTATAGATTGAAATTCAAATTTTGGAATTTCGTTAAATATAGCGTTAATCACGTTTTTCTTATAGTTTCCATCCTTTTTATCAATCAAATCAAACATTTCAACCGTTGAAATCGGTTTTTGTTCTTGTTGCTGATTTTGATTTTCGGAATTATCTTCAGATTTTTTTTCTATATCAATAAAATCTTCTTTTGAAACATTTGCCTTAAAATCTTTAATTTCAGCGTTTTTAAGGCTTTCTTCAAAGTTTGCAAATTTCCCGTTTGAACCGCTATCAAAGTGCATTAGAGGAACTTGGGTTAGGGTTTCCGCTTTTCTAATTAAATCAGGGTAGAATTTAATATTATTTGCAAGTTTTTCAAAATCCATAGTGTCTATGAATTTTGTCCTGCAAGCGTCACAGTTCATTAAATGTTGAATTAATTGCCTTTTATAAATTGAAGAAAGGTCGTTATCGATAAATTTTAAAAATAAACCCATGCAGTCAACATGCTTTCCCAATAAGGTTTTTGTCGGAATAGAATGTTTTGTCATTTCCAAAAATCGATTTATATCGATTATCATATTTAAGTTTGGATAATAATATTTTGAATCGCAAGAACAGCCCAAAATGCTCTTGCCATCAATAAATCCAATCATTTTAGCTTCTTTAATTTTACTTCCAATTTGCACAATAAAATAAAAATTCGGCAAAATGTCCATTTCAACATGGATTTTCGGAATTTTTATATTTTTTTCTTTGTATAAAGTAATAACGTCAATTCGATAATTTCCGTAATATATATCTGAAATTTTAAATTCCTCAAACAATAACGGAATTTTATAAACGCTTCTTTGGGTTGAAGTTTTAATCTTTTTTGCCGCAAGATAATTTATCGCACAATTAATCCCAAGCATATCAATCATGCCACGCTTTCTTAAATGCGCTTCAGATAGTCCACTGGCTAATAATTTGGCGTTATATGCTTGTTCATCATTAATCTCGATAATATCAACAGGTGGCATTTAAAACATTCTCCTACATATAATTTGACACATACAAAAAGAATTTTCAAAAAAATTGTTAAATAAAAAGAGTTTTTGTTGCATTTTCTTAATAAAAAATTATTGAAACTATTATTTTTAGTATATAATTTGAGTATTATGAAAAAAGATTTTTTATTAGAAATATTGGTTCAAGAACTTCCATACAAGTTCATTCCAAGCGCAATTAAGCAGCTTGAAGCGTCATTTAGTGATTTATTCAAATCAAACGGTTTAGATTATTCTAAAATCAATGTTTATGCTACACCTAGACGTTTAGCGGTTTTAGTTAATGATTTAACCCTTGAACAAGAAACAATTTCAAAAGACGTTAAAGGTCCTATTTTGACAATAGCTAAAAAAGATGGGGAATATTCTCCTGCTGCTATTGGTTTTGCAAAGAAAAATAATGTAGAATTATCTTCTTTATATGAAAAAGATAACTACATTTGGGCAAAAGTTGAAATAAAAGGCAAAAACGCAACTGACGTTTTAAAAGAAAACGTTGAACACTTAATTTTAAAACTTCAAGGCTCACATTTTATGCGTTGGGGCTATAATAACGAAAAATTCTCTCGCCCGATTGAAAATGTTTTAGCTATTTTAGGCTCTGACGTTGTAGGGCTTAAAGTTCTTGATAAAACAGCAAATAACAAAACAAAAGGTCATAGATACTCTTCAATCAAAGAAATAACGGTTGATGAACCTAAAAATTACATCGAGCTTTTAAGAAGCGCAAACGTTATAGTTGACCAAAACGAAAGAGAAGAAATAATCAGACAAAGAGCCGAAAAATGCGCTCAAGAAAACGGTTTAACTATCGATTTTTCTGATTGTGCCGACCTTTTAGAAGAAATCACATACATAACAGAATGGCCTGTTGCGGTTTTATGCGAATTTAATGAAAAATATCTTGAAATTCCATCAATCGTTACAACAACGGTCATGACTCAACACCAACGCTACTTCCCGCTTTGGAAAGACGGCAAATTATCAAACAAATTCATCACAATGGCAAACTATGTCGGAGATGAATTTTCAAACATTAAAGCCGGAAACCAAAGAGTAATCGTAGCAAGGCTTGACGACGGTATTTTCTTCTATAAAGAAGATACTAAAACAAAATTAATTGACAAACTTAATAACCTTAAAGGAATGACTTTCCAAAAAAACTTAGGTTCATTGTTTGACAAAACTCAAAGAATGATTAAATTATCTGATTTTATCGCTGATAGCTTAAATATTCAAGATAAAACAGATATATTAAGAACCGCAACCTTAGCAAAATGCGACCTTTCAACAAAACTTGTGTTTGAATTTACAGAACTACAAGGCTTTATTGGTCAAAATTATGCTGAATTAGACGGCGAAAAACCGCAAGTAGCAAGAGGAATATCCGAACACTACTTCCCACTTGCAGCAAATTCCGAGCTTCCAAGCGACATTAATTCTCAAATTGTTTCAATTGCCGATAAAATCGACACAATTTGCGCTTTATTTGTTTCAACTCAAGGCGACAAAAAGAAAAAACGTCCAACAGGCTCAAACGACCCATTAGGCGCAAGACGCGCTGCAATAGGTATTTTAAGAACAATAATCGAAAAAGAATTGAATATCAATCTTGAAGATTTAATAATTAAATCGCTTGAACTTTTATCAAAAGAATTTGATATAACCCTTGAAAGCACTATCGTTCAAGAGTTAAAAGAATTTTTCGATTCAAGATTAAATTATATGTTTGAAAAAGAAATTTCAACAAATGTGTTTAATTCTTGCGTGGAATTTGGCGCTTTAACAGACCTAAAAGGTTTCATTTCAAGAATAAAACTGGTTGAAAAACTTAAAAATGACAAGGATTTTGGCTTAATTAAGGAAAATGCTACTCGTGTTAAAAGAATTTTAAAAGACAACAGTTTTAATACAGTAGATGAAAACTTATTCAAGCTTGAAGAAGAAAAAAATCTTTATTTGGCAATTAAAAACCACAACGAAAAAGCAGACAATCTTGAAAACTATATCAAATCATTATTTGTCTTAATTCAACCTATAGCAGAATTTTTCGACAAAGTTCTTGTTATGGATAAAGATGAAAACATCAAAAACAACAGAATTGCGCTTTTGAACCTATTGAAAGCAAAATTCGATGTTGTTTGCGACTTTGAAAAACTATAAATTTAATACAATAATAAACCCTGTAAGAGCTTGGAATAACTATATTTCAAGCTCTTTTTCAATAAAATCTCTAAGCTCTAGCGTCTTTTTAAAGTTAAAAGATATAATCTGCCCATATCTTAACCCCAAAGTGCAAGCAGGACAAGAAGTTAAGACCAAATCTGCACAAGATTTTTTAATTGTTTTCATTTTTTTTAATGAAATTAAAGTTGAAATTATCGGATGAAAAATAAAATAACTACCCCCGAAACCACAGCAAGAATCATAGTTTTCAAGCCTTTTATAGTTAATTCCTTTGATATTTTTTAAAATATTTTCTATCTCGAAAAACTCCCTATTAGACATGTGGCAAGGCTTATGGAAAGTTATTGTTTTATTTTTATATTTTGAATTTTTCTTTAATTTCAATTTTGAAATCGTTTTTTCATCAATCAAATCAACAAAAAATACAAGTTTTTCCTTTTCGACTTCATCAAGTTCAGGATATTCTCGAACCGCCGAAATGCAGCTAGCGCAATCAAAAACAACTTTTGAAGCGCTTTTAATTAATTTTATATTTTTTTCTTTAACTTTGTTATAGCTCTTTAAATCCCCGCTTGTTAAATAAGGCAAACCGCAACAAGAAAAATCGCCTTTTTCAAAATTTTTATCTAAATAGCTGATTTTATGCTGACTTTGAGCCATACAGCCTTTAAAATATAAAATTTTTTCATCATTTTTTTTAGCCTTAAAATTGATTTTCTTAAAAAGATTTAAAAAATATAGAAATTTAATAGGCAAAAATTTTAAAAACAAAACCATTTTTTGGTTCAACAAACTTGGAAAAAATTGAGCATTTTTATATGTAAAAATTTTAACCGTATCAACCTTAGATGGGCAATTTTGCTTGCATTTTGAACAATTCAGGCAGATTTTAAAATCTTTTTTAATATCCTCTTCGCTCAAAATTCCCTTTTCAAAACCCGACAACTTGCAAATCAAGCCACGAGAAGTATTATTTTCATCTTTTTTAACGTTGAATATAGGACAATTTTGCACACACAATGCGCATCTTGAACATTTTTTTATTTCTTTTTTAATTTCATCTTCCAACATACTTAATATTATAAATTAAAAAATATATTTAATGAAATTAGTGGAATTTAATAAATATATGTAATATGCTAGAATAATATAAGAGAGTGAAAAAATTATGAAATCAGCAAAAGAAATTAATCTGGAAAACAGAATTTTAGACAAAGTTAAAAAATATCCGGTTTGCACGGAGCTTGTTAAATTTTTAATAACAGACCCTGAATTAAAAGAATTACAAGACTATGCCAATAATGTATCAATCAAGCGCCTTGGCTTCAATGACCACGGACCTGTCCACATGCGCCAAGTTGCAAACAACGCTATTAAAATGTTAAATATTTTACACGATTTTGATATCAAAACTTCTCTTGAAAAAGAAGAGATGGGAAGCTTTGAAGATAGCCTTTGCGCCGTTGTAATCGCAAGCTTTATGCATGACGTTGGAATGTCTATCGGAAGACAAGACCATGAAAAAATGTCTGTATTACTGGCTGCACCATTAATTCAAAGAACCTTAGAACATATTTTTAAAGACGATTTACACAAAAAAGTCGTAATTCGCTCTCTTGCCCTTGAAACAATAATCGGACACATGGGCTCAAACAAAATTCACTCCCTTGAAGCAGGAATAATCTTAATTGCAGACGGTTGCGACATGACAAAAGGAAGAGCAAGAATACCTCTTTCAATCAACACAACGCCGAAAGTCG
Organism: uncultured Candidatus Melainabacteria bacterium; assembly: GCA_934667125.1. GTDB lineage: Bacteria > Cyanobacteriota > Vampirovibrionia > Gastranaerophilales > Gastranaerophilaceae > RUG14156. The sequence goes on from CAKULF010000002.1 coordinate 141,836, forward strand.
GAGATATTCATAAATACTCTGCCCATGCAATAACTCGTGTCGGAATACACCATGGCGAAAGAAAACCAATCAAAATTTGCATCGAAATGTCGCAAGATGTTGGCTTTTTCCAAATCGAAGAAGTACTTCTAACCAAAGTTAATTCCTCACCTGCCAAAGAATTTATCGAACTATACGCAGGCGTAACAGGTCAAGAATTCAAGTGTTATCTATAATCCAACTATAATTTCATACAGGTTTTCAAATATCCGATTTTTTGTAATTTATTTTCATATAAATATCTTACAAAATTCAAATACTCACACTGTCTTGAAGACAAAGTTAAATTTATTTCAAAACCATCCGAGCAAAAAGGCTCATAGTCATATATAACATAGTTATTATACTTGCTTTTCCATTCCTTTTTCTCAATTTTACAACGACACTCCCACGCCAAATTTTCTAGCCAAGGTATCATTTCTTTTGAAACATTTTTAAATTCGTTAGAATAATATTGTTCTTGTTCAAATTTGTTTATCAGCATAAAAAACCTCGCACATATTATTTTTAATTTAAAATATATTTCGAGGTTTTTTAATAGACTAATGTCTTATTGTATATAATCTTTTTAATAATTTTTTATGAAAAAATGTCTAACGTACAAGTTGGGGTTTTTTGATTGTTGAACACGTCGCTTTTTGATAAATCAGATCTTACATAAACATAATTTGATAACATAGATGGAACAATATTATCTTCTTTGTTGCAGAAAAAGTGTCTTGCAACCATTTCAGAAGCTCTTTCCCAAATTGAAATTTTTTCATCAGAATTAAAATCCAATTCAGAAGCACTATATATATCTTGATTTGTTATTTTAGCATATTCATCAATAGAAACGCTTGGAGCTTTAAATTCTTTATGAGCAGATTTTACAGCATTATAACAACATTCTTTAAATTTTGGACTATCAATTAATGAAACGGTATTCACAATTTTTCCTTTCGATTGAGCTTTTACAAAATAAATAAGAGCTCTGAAAAAAAAGATTGCCTATTTTTTTGCTTTTGTTAAGTTTTTTAAATTAATTATCAAATTTTTTTAATATACATTTTAGGGCATTTTTAACGTCAGACGGCGTTTTTCGCCAAAGTCTGATTATTTCTTGTTCAGATTTTGCAAGGGAAGAAACCTCAAGCGATGTATCTTGATTTACAAATTCGCTCAAATCCGCAACTTTATATATATCACACAATTTCAACAAAGTATTAACATCGGGCAAGCTTTTCCCTGTTTCCCAAAGTGTTATTGCAGAGGGAGTTTTGTTCAACATTTCTCCAACCTGATTAGTTGTTAATTTTGCATTTTTTCTAAATTTTTTTAATTTTTCAGGAAGAATTTTCTCTATGGCGCTAGCTGTATAAATTTTCTTATTTGTCATAAATCCCTCATTTATTATAGTAATTCATAGTCTAAATTTAATCAAGGATTATTAGTTAAATTAATAAAATATTGACTAATCCAAATTATTATCGTAAATTAGATTTATAATTTATATTTATAAAACTAAATTAAATTTATATTATCGACACTTGGAAACACAAAAAATGACGACACAAAGTAACGTTGAGATTTTTATAAAAAAAGTTCTAAAAGATAAAAAAATCAACACAAAACAGCTAACAAGAAAACTTAGGATAAATGAAAAAGATTTTATGGCGGTTTTAGAAGGAAAAAGAAACCTTAAAGCCACGGAATTTATCTCTATTTGCTTGTTTTTGAAGATAAATATTAAAGATTTAAAGGAGTTAAACTTTGTTTAAAAAATTAAAAGCCCTTTCAGCTTTCTCGCTTGTGGAATTAATGATTAGCTTAATCACTGTTAGCTTAATAACAGCAGCCTTTGCACCTGTTATAACCAAAAAATTGTCGCACGGTGCTATAACGCTTGGAACTTTTGGCGGAGGTTCAGCCGAAGGAAAAACTTGCTCCGATAGTAGATATTATTTTGAAAATAATGAATGCGTGATATGCCCAGAAGGACATCACTGTGATGGTACAAATAAATATCTTTGTTTGGCTGGAACATACGCAAGACAAGGGCAAACTCAATGTGCAGAGTGTCCTGACGGATATTATTCAGCAAATGGCGCAAGCGAATGCTTAGAAAATACTGCAGATAATTGCGCTGAAAAATCTAAAACAGAAAATGGATGTGAAAGCTGTGGCGCTGGTACGGTTAAAGCAGTTAATGGCAGTTGTGTTGATTCTGTTCCTTTATATAGTTATAAAAATGCTTCGGGAGATGACGTAACCGAAACAGCAACAGAAGTAACCGAAAATGGTAATTATTGGTATATTAAAATTAAAACTAGCGGAACTTTATCCTTTCAAACCCTGCCAACTAATTCTGTAGATGTTTTTCTTGTCGGAAGTGGCGCTGCAGGTCAAAGAGCAAATAATTGTTCTGCTCTTGTAGGTGGCGGCGGAAATATAATTACCGAAAAAAATGTTCATGTGATGCAGGATATAGCTTATCCTATTACTATTGGCGCAAGCGTAAGTACTGCAAATTGTTCTATTACAGTTGGAAAAACAACTAGCGGTTTTGGCTTGTATGCTTATGGTGGAGTTAATGAGGCTAGCCATTCGACTTGTGCTTTTGGTGATAGTTCATATTGTCCTGTTAAATATGGAGAAACCGGAAGTGATTCAAACCAACAAGCAAACACCGGAAATGGCGGAAATAAAGCGAAAGCCAGTATGACAGGAGTTGTTATTGTTCGTGGGCTTAAAAATAACCCGACTCATATTATAGATGGCACGATTCCTTCGTATAAATTTATTGATTCAAATGGCGCTGACGTTACAACTCAAAATAGCGTTTTAACTGTAGATAAAGATTATTGGTATTTAAAATTAACTAAAACAGGCGTTCTTTCTTTTAGTACGTTGCCAACTAATTCTGTAGATGTTTTTCTTGTCGGAAGTGGCGCTGCAGGTCAAAGAGCAAATAATTGTTCATCTCTTGCAGGTGGTGGCGGAAATACTGTTACCGAGGAAAATGTGCAGATAGCAACTGAAATAGCATATCCAATTACAATAGCTTCCAGCGTAAGTACTGCAAATTGTTCTATTACAACAGGCAATACAACCAGCGGCTTTGGATTGTATGCCCATGGCGGAATATATCAAGCAAGTCACACAACATGTCCGTTTGGCGCTTCAAGCTGCGAGGTTAGTTATGGAAATGTAGGCTCAGATTCTAACCAAAATTCCAATACAGGTAATGGAGGAACAAAGGCAAAAGGAAGTATGAATGGAGTTGTCATAATTCGAGGCAAACGCCAGCCAATGAGTTCTTTATCGGCTGTTCCTATATATACTTATTTTAATACATCTGGAACTGATGTTACTAATTCAAATAGTATATTAAGCGTTAACGGCTCTTATTGGTATTTGAAATTAACTGCTTCGGGAAAAATTTTATTCAATTATCTTCCTTCTGAATTTATAGATGTGTTTCTTGTTGGCGGCGGTGCCGGAGGCAAAAGGGATAATAATTGTCATGGTTCTGCCCCTGGAGGTGGTGGTAATGTCGTTAGTGAAAAAGATGTTTATGTGTCTTTGGGAACTTCTTATCCGGTTACTATCGGATCAAGTACGTCCTATGCGAATTGTTCAATAACAACTGGTACAACTACGGGCGCTTTTGGAATGTTTGCTTATGGCGGGATAAATTCTTCAGATCAAAAAAAATGCCCATTTAACGACATATCAAGTTCTGTTTGTACAACAACTTATGGAAATCTTGGCTCTGACTCTAATCAAAATAATAATACTGGAAATGGTGGAGCAAGAGCAAAAGGCAGTATGGATGGCGTTGTGATTCTCAGAGGGAAGACAACTTCAACAGAAACAGTTTCAAATAATTTTCCTGTGTATAAATTTAAAAACAGTTCTGGTGTTGACATTGCTTTAAAAAACTCTATGTTAACCAAATTTGGCTCATATTGGTATTTAAAATTAACAGCATCCGGTACTCTTTCCTTTCAAAAACTTGCTTCTGATAAAATTGATGTATTTGTTGTGGGCGGCGGCGCTGCTGGTCAAAAGGCTAACAATTGTTCTTCTTTAGCAGGCGGAGGTGGGGCGTACAATATTTCTAAAGGTATATCTGTTGAAACAAGCAAAGATTATCCAATTGTTATTGGAGCTGGTGTAAGTTCGGTGAATTGTAGAATACAGGCAGGAAATCCCTCTAGTGCCTTTGGCGTTAGCGCTTCTGGCGGTTCAGGACAAACATCCAATAGTGTGTGCCTTTTTAATGAATCAAATGAGACAAATTGCCTTACAACTTATGGTAATGTTGGTTCTGATTCTAATCAAAACAATAATACGGGCAATGGTGGAACTAAAGCAAATGGAAGCATGGGTGGAATTGTGATTTTAAGGGGATTATTGTAATAAATTTATTTTGTGTTTGATGTATTATCGAGGGCTTTGCCCTCGTTTTTTTAAACCCGAATAAAGCGAGTTTTAGTGCGACTGCACTTAACGAGCAAAATGAGGGCACAAGGTGTGCGTAAAAAGGCTGAAATGATGAATTTCAGACTTTTTTAAGCCGTACCATGGCGACGCCCTAAATTTTCTTGCCGAGTTTCCGAGGCTTAGAAAATGGAAGTGCCCTTGGGGTACGTTTCAAATCTTTGATTTGACAGGAGCATAACCCCGAATAAAGCCAAAATAAAAAAGGAGCGAAAATCGCCCCTTTTTTCTATCTACAACTTATCCTAAACAGTAAATTTCGTTCCGCATTTAATACAATGAATTTGTTGTCCATCCAACTCATCATCTATATCGCTAAATCCTGCGACAACTTCTTTTCCGTCCACATTTTTCAACCTATATTTAGCTTGGCAGTGCGGACATAAAACATATTTTGCTCCATCAGGATTTTCAATTCTTTGACCATTTTGAACAGTTTCCGCTTTTGTTTGACAATCTTCAACTTTACCCAAAATACTTGGTAATTCAATCCCTGCTTGGCTTGCAAGGTCGTGCATAGCAGGAAGAGCCTTGATTAAATCTTTCATAAAGTTTGCTGTGGTTGAGCCGTCTTTGCTGCCTGCGCCGCCATCCCAAACAGTGATTTTATCAAATTTGATATTTTTAATTGCTTCAACTTGGCGAGCAACAATATCTTCGATTTTTTCAATCATCAAGAAGCTTGTTGCAACTTCGGGTTTGTTATTTGAAATTGAAACAAGTTTTTCATAACCCTGTGCTTTAGCTTCTAGGACAGCTTTAACACCTTCTGCTTCTGCGAAATATTTAGCTTTTATAGCGTCAGCTTCACCATTTGCAATTCTTCTTGCTTTTTCTGCTTCAGCGTCTGCTTGAACTTGAATTTTCAATTTTTCAACTTCTTGTTCAACAAGTTCTTCTTTTTTCAAACGAGCTTCTTCTTGTTCTTTTTGCGCAATTAAAATATCTCTTTGAGCGTTTGCTTTTGCAACTTCACCCTCTTTTAGGGCTTGAGCTTGTTTAACAGCAAGCGTTGCATTATATTCAGCAATATTTGCTTTTGAGATGTTTTCGCCCTCAACTGCTTGAGCTTCAAGACTTGCTGTTCTAACACGTTGTTCTTTTTGCGCATTTACTTGTCCAACGGTTGTTTGCGCTTTTTGATTAGCAACTTGAACTTCTTTTTCTCTGTTTGCTTCTGCTTCACCAACAGCACCCAATTTTTCTTGTTGAGCAACTTCAACTTTTGCTTTGTTGATTGCTTCTGCTGCCGCTTTTTTACCGATAGCGTCGATATAGCCTGATTCATCGGTTATATCTTTAATATTAACGTTAATTATTTCCAAACCGATTTTATTCAATTCAGGATTAACATTAGCATTAATTTGTTCTAAGAATTTTTCTCTGTCTTGGTTGATTTCTTCAATTGATAATGTTGCAATAGCTAAACGCAATTGACCCAAAATAATATCAGAAACTTTGTTTATAATTTCTTGTTTAGTTAAGCCCAAAAGTCTTTCTGCTGCGTTTTGCAAAAGTTTTGGATTAGTTGAAACACCAAAAGTAAATGTCGCAGGAACTGCTATTCTGATATTTCCTTTTGATAGCGCGCCTCTAAGGTCAACATCCGTTGTCATGGGTTCAAGTGATAACACTCCAAAATCTTGAATTAAAGGCCAAACAATAACCGTTCCGCCATGGACACAGCGAACCCCGCTTGAACCTGTTGCTTTACCGTAAACTACAATAATTTTGTTTGAAGGACATCTTTTAATTCTGCTTGCGCCCAAAGATACCACAACAAAGAAAATTACTACCAACAATAATACTAATGGCATTTTTTTCTCCTTTATAATTACATTTTTTCTATATATATAACATCATCTTCAACTTTTACAACTTTAATAAGTTCAAAAGAAGCTATCTCGCAATCGCTGTTATTTATAGCGTCGAGCGTTTTTAAACCGTTATTAAATTCAATTTGGATTTGACCTTTTGAACAGGGGTTAAATTTTGTATAGCTTTTTCCGCTTTTTCCAACCAAATCTTTTAAATCAGTTTTTGGAACAAATTCCATTTTTTTAATCAAAGAAAACATAAACGCAAAAAACAACATCCCAATTGCCCCGCAAACAAGGGAAATTATCAGCGTTGTTTTAATCGGGTTATTCAAGTAATGAAGATTATAATATCCCATCCAGCCAAAGCACATTAAAAACGACAAAATGCTCTCAAGCGAAAGCAAATTAAACGAAGCGTCGCTATCAACCATCGAGTTAAAGTCGCCTGAAACTTCTGAACCAAAATCAAACGGAATAAAGGCTTTGATTAATAATATAGCCGTTGAAAAAACTCCCGTGTAAAAAAATACATGATTAAAATGTGCAACATCAGCCAACATAGGGGAAACCTCTTTTTGATATATAATAAACAAGTCATTATAATATGCTAAAAGAGGTTTTCCATCATATATATAAACTAATATTTAATCTTAAAATTAATTTGGAATTTCAAGCGGAGAAGTCAAGATAATATCAAATTCAACTCCTTTTGGAATAACAATTTCTTCGCCTTTTCTAAATAAGTCAGCAATAGTATTATAAGCGCTTGAGCCTACACAAGCAATTGAGCCTCCCAAAGCTGAAACAGGGATAAATACATATCTTGCACCTGTAAATAAGTTATCGCCTGATGTTGCGCCCCATTTAATTGTTCTTGGAACGATTTGACCTGCTCTTTTAACGTCATCTCTAACAGCAGTGAAATAGTTGGTGTTAGTTGTTAAAGTTCCGTTTGATTTTAAAACATAGTTAAAATTGGTTGAAATTCCGGCAACGATTGGCAATTGTGTACCTTTTTTTGTAACCAAATGATCAAGAGTTAAATATAAGCTTGCCGGTCTTGATAAACGTCTTGATGGCTTAACTTCGCCAACTCTGCCACGAAAAATTGTGCGAGATGGGAGAATTAGCTTGCGATTAACATATAAATCATTTTTTAAATATGATTGGAACATATCGCCTTGAGAAATTCTGCTTGTTGTAATATCAGAAGAAGTTACAAGGGTTAATTTTGTTCCTGCGGGAATACTAATCCCATCAATATCAGCGTATAATTGGTGTGCTGCAAAGCTTTGAAGCAACATCAAACTAAAAAAGATTAATAAAGTTTTTAAAATTCTCATATCTTTCTCCAACTAATTCTAATTCATTTCTTTTACATCATTCACGCTTGTAGCGCCGAATTTCGCCGATAAATCATCAACATGATGAATTATATAATAAAACGGCTCTAAATCTCTTTCGCCAAGGTCTATCATAGCGCCCCAGTCGGTTCTTGCGTGGTGAGCGGCTATCATTTTTGCAATATTCAAAAATCCATTTGACATACATAATGTATAACCGTATTGAGAGTGGCTAATCCAATCTTTTCTGAATTGTTCGTTATAATCAATCATTCCAGAATCAAGATTTATCGTATATTCAAAGATTTTTCCAATATCATGTAATATTGCAGCAGCCAAAACCTCGTCTTTATTCAATTGTTTTTTAAATTTAGGTAATACGCTTAAAGCAATTTCAATGCATTCAACCGTATGGACAAGAAGTCCGCCTATATAGTTGTGGTGCATTTGTTTTGCAGCAGGCGCAACTTTGATTTGCTCTTTATTATTTAATAAAATTTCTTTAACGAAATCTTTCAATTTTTCATTTGAAAAACCGTCAACATAAGCTAATAATTTATTAAAAAGCTCTTCTCTTTTATTTTCGTCAATTCCAAGAGTCGCAACTTCTATAACTTCAAAATTATTCAACAAACAATTATTATATTTGTCATTATAGCTTGCTGTGATTATTTTAATAATATTTCCGCTTCTTGTCGCAATATCTTCGGTTCGATTAAGTGTTTCTTCCCAAAGAACACAATTCATAATTGAATTATCGTTTAAATTTTTTAGTTGCATCTTTCCCATTTTTGTTCCGGCTTTAGTATCGCCAACCGAGAAAGAAAGTATTTCATATTTTGCTTTTAAATCTAACATAAACAAATTCTACTACAAGAATAATTTTTAGGCTATAGCTAATTTAAAACTGTATTATATTAAAAAAAGTGCGCAAAATGCGCACTTAATTCCTCTTTTTTCCGTAATACAAATACCCATTCACGGGATTTGTTCATTTTTGGCACTTTTTCAACTTCGCTTACGCTTTAGTCCACATAGCATCAGATGTTAATTTTGAATTAACAAATTCTTGAGAGATGTTGATGTTTGATGGAGTGAAAATAAATACGTTTTCACCGATTTTTCTTTGTGAACCGTCAAGAGCGTGTGTGCAACCGCAAAGGAAGTCAACTATTCTTTGAGATTGTTCTCTGTCTAATAATTGTAGATTTAAGATAACTGTTTTTCTTTCTTTTAAAGCTTCAACGATTGAAATTGATTCATTATAAGCTTTTGGTTCAATTACAACAACTTCGTGAGCGCCTGCTTTTGGTTGAGGTAAAACTCTTAAATTTGAACGGCTTTTTCTGATTGGAGTTTCAGCAAAGCTTGGTTGAAGAGCAGCATTATCTGCTGTTGGATATGTTGCATCATATTCATTTTCTTCGTTGTACAAATCGTCTTCGTCATTACCTATTCCTGAAATAGAACCAACTAAATCACCTAGGATGTCTTTAATTTTTTCTGAAAGTGCCATTTTTTCTCCTTTTAGTTATCTTTAAATAAAATTCTGCCTAATCTAATCATTGTTGCGCCTTCTTCAAGCGCAATTTTAAAGTCGTGACTCATTCCCATTGAAAGTTCTTTAAGATTATATTTTTCTTTTAGTTCTCTCATATTAGAAAAAAGTCTGTGAAGTTCAGCCACGTCATCCGTTAGAGGAGCTATATTCATCAAGCCCACAAGCTCAACAGAGTCCATCTTTTTAACTTCTTCTATTAAATTTTCAAGGTCATTTGGACTAATTCCAAACTTTTGAGGCTCATTTGCGTTATTTACTTGCAAAAATATCTTTTGAATAATGCCTTGTTTTTTTGCCTCATAATCAATACATTGTGCTACTTTTAGACTATCAACCGAATGTATATAATCGAAAAATCCGACAACATATTTTACTTTATTCGTTTGTAAATGTCCTATAAAATGATATATCGATTGGGATTTAATAGTATCATCTATTTTGTTGATTTTTTCAATAGATTCCACAGCTCTACTTTCCGCAAAGTTCCTTAATCCTGCGTTAAACGCTTCTATCATTTTATCTTCATTGTAGTATTTAGTTACCGCAATTATAGTCGGGTTGTACTTTTCAGCCTCTTTCAAAACCTCTTTTAAATTTTCTTTAACCGTCATTTAAAAGTTTAAATACTCCCCAATACATCTTTTATGAACAAAAAGCTCATACTTTTAATTATAAAGTAATGATTTGAAGTTGCAAAAAATTAAAAACACTCGCTTTTACAAAAATTAAAAACATGTCGAAACATGCTCCATGGCATGATTTGAGCATGAATAGAAGTTTGTAATATTTGTTAATATTTCTTAATATGAACGGTTTTTGTGTATTTATGAGCATGCCTTTTGCTATAATGTCGTTATGGAAAACGAAAATTTAAAACCAATAGACTGGAATGATTATTTTTTAGAAATAGCACGCACTGTTTCAAAACGCTCAAACTGTTTAAGAGCGCACGTTGGAGCGGTTATTGTCGGGACTGATAAAAAAATTAAAGCAACAGGCTACAATGGAACGCCAACAAAAGTTGTTTCTTGTATGGAACTTGGCGAATGTTACAGGATTAAAAACAATATTCAATCAGGAACAATGTACGAAACATGTCGCTCTATCCATGCTGAACAAAACGCTATAATTCAAGCAGGACAAGACCGTTGTCAAAATGCCACTATGTATATATATGGACACAATTTTATCTGCATTTTGTGCAAACGTTTCATTGTTCAATCAGGAATTTCAACAATTTATCTTAAAAAAGATGAAAATTCGCCTATTGTCGTTGTGACAAGCGACGAGTTGAAAAAAGAACTGTCTGATAGTTTTTTAGTTAAACTTTAATTTAATTAAATATTTCAAAAAGTGATATATAATTGTCTTATGAGAAAAAAAATATTAATCATATTTAGTTTAGTTGCAGTATTTTCAATGGTTTTAGCACATTTTGCGACTTCAAAACCTAACTATGACTATCGAATTTATACACCGCAAAATCTTTCAACTTTAACAGATAAAATAACTTCAAGCCAAAAAAGCTCTGAAATTCTTTTTATTGTTGATTATTCAAACTCAATGAATGATACGATAGGTTCAAAAACCAAGCTGGATATGGCAAGAAACACTCTAGCAGAAATTATTCCAAAAATTCCGCCCTCAACAAAAGTTGGTTTAAGAATTTATGGGCATAAAGCAGGTTTTACTTATCTTCAAGGCTGTCAAGCGACAAATCTTGTTGTTCCGATTGCGGCAAACAATTTTGAGAGCATTATGCAAGCTTTGTATTCAAAATCCGCAACGGGTTGGACTCCTATAACTTATTCGCTTAAACAAGCTATAAATAGCGATTTAGCAGGAGTTTCAGGTAAAAAACATATTATTCTTCTAACCGACGGCGGAGAAAATTGCGACGAAAGCCCTTGCACTTATGTTATCAACCTTTTAAAAACAAGAGATGACATTATGATTGACGTTATCGCTTTTGATATTAGGGATGACGAGGCTAATAATCAACTGCGTTGCACAGCGCTTATGACAAGAGGAAAATTCCTACAAGCCAATAACGAAGCGGATTTATATAATTCATTATTTGAAAGCGTTGGAATTTCTAAGGATGTTAAGGCTAATATAAGAATTCCACAGGAATAGGGCTTATTTAATTTTAATATCCAACAAATCTTTAAGCTCAACTCCAAATCGTTGCGCCATAGTATAAAGACAATACAAAGACGGGCTTTTTAGCACGTCTATAAGTCGTTCTGTATGGATATCGATGGGATAAATCAAGGTGAAGAGCCTTTTGGCTACGGAATAAGAGCAGATGGAAAGATTATTTTAGGAAAACGTGCGCAGGAGTGGAGTCAAAAAAGTTTACAAGACAAGGAATAATTTATGAAAAAAAACGAAAAAATAATCATAGCTTACTTTTTAATAACATTTATCAGTCTGTTGATATCATACATCTACACCTGCTACCAACTAAAACCGCACGACAAGGCTTTTAAAGTTGAAAAAATATTAAAAAAATAAAAGTCTTTCCAAGCTTGAAAAGACTTAAAATATTTAAGTAAACAAATGTGTGTAAATAGAGGAGAAATAAATTTTTAAGCAAAGATTTTGAACGTTTTATCAACGTTATCTTGAATTACTTTCTTAACTGAATCAATTTCGGTATTCAAAGCGTTACGTTCAGTATCCAACTGTTTCAATCTTAATTCAAGTTGTTGGTCTTCTTGTTGGATAACTTTTGTTTTTGCGTTCAAATCTGAAATATTTTGTTCATATAATGCTTTTTGATATTCATAATCATTGAATGCGTCATTATAAGCGTCCTCATCTTTAGTTTGAGTTGTTGTAATGCTAAATGTTGCACCCTTTAAGTTTGTAGGAATACCTTCTTGTGAATCGATTGTAATTGTGCTGTATCTGCCGTTTGAAGCAGAAGCAATAGAAGCTTTAACATCAACTGTGTAATCTTTTGTTTGATTGATAGAGTATCCTAATTGAACATATTCAGGAGGACTTTTTGGTTCATATACTCCATTTTCATTAAAAGTATAGCCAGTTAAAGTATTCAATTGATCTTGAGTTATAAAATAGTTTTTGCCATCTGTTCCTTCGTAGAAGTATAAATTTTGACCATCTTTATATGTGCCATCTTCTTTAAGTTTAGCTTTGGTTTCATCATAACCTGCTAAATTAAATGATTGAACTGTTGAATCAACTAAATAAAGTCTATTTTTTTCAATTGCTTGAACAGTAGTTTTATTTTCGCCTTCGCCTTGATATGTATATGGAACTTTTGTGCTGTCCCATGCAACAGTTGTGTCTGCCATTTTTATATTATAAGAATATTTTCCAGTTTCTTTATTTTGAAATCTTGTTACACTACTCAAAGTATCAGTATTAGAAGCACCAACTGCTTCTGTTCTTGTGTAGCCTAATTTTACAGTATATTTATCTTGAACAAGACCATATTTAACAGCGCTTTTAATAGTGAAATTTGAGCTAGAACCAACACTTGAATCTTCTAATACATAATTTGTTTTCATATAATCAGAAGTAGATGGAGGAGTTGGAACTGTCAAATCCATCATTTGATTATATATATTAGCACTTTCGTTAGATAGAGCAGTTCTTTGTTGGTTAATTTGTTGACCTTGGTATTCGGTATTGCTCATTCTAGCGGTTAGTCCCAGAAATCTTGCTTGACTTGCTGCCAAACCCATAACTGTCATTGCCTCCATTGTGATGATTTACATCATCTGTTTACTTACATATATAGTTACGGATTTGTTTTAATGAAACTTTAGGATTTATAAACGTTTTTTTACAATTCTTAATATTTTATTTCTAATTCGTCGCACAAGTCGTTAAAATAGCTCACTGATTCAAATAGAGCTGTTTTATCAAAAATTTCAAAAGTAATTTGCGGATAAAGTTGTATTTCTTTTAATGTCTTTAAAACCGCCTTAACATCAACATTTCCCTTTAAAAGCGAAGAGTGCGAGTCTTCATCTTTAAAATTGTTATGAAAATGCATGTGATGTAACATTATTCCATAAGCCCTAATCCAATCTGAAACAGGATAATTTGAATGTAAATTAGCATGACCTATATCGATTGTGGCTTTTAAATTTGGTGAATTTATTGTTGCAATAAGATTTCTAATCATTTCCCAATGCGGTTCATGGACATTTTCTATTGTTGCTGTTATTCCTAAATCTTCAAAATTTTTAATAAAACCTTTGTAAAATTCAATATTATTTAAAAAATACATTTCTTGATATTGTTTTTGTTTTAAAAGATTGTTAAAACAAGTGTGAAAAACAACGGTTTTAACCCCAAATTCTGCCGCAAGTTCAAGACTTTGATAATATCTTTTTATGCTCACCTCTTTAATCGCAGGGTCTTTTGCTGCAATATTAAGATTTGAAAAGAACCCATGGAGAGTAACATCTCCATCAAAATCGTCTAAAATTGCTCGATATTCTTTTTTATTTTTTTCAAAATTAACATCAATATCAGCTAATCTTCCAAATCTTGAAATTTCAATACCACAATTTAAAACATTAGCAATTCTTACCGCTTCTTTAAAATCGTGATATGATACAGTTGAGGATATAAATCTTGATAATTTTTGTTCCATAATTAAATTATAAATTAAAAAAGAATATTATGTATATAATTGAATTATTTTATAAACTTAAAGAAGATATTAAAAACGGAAAATTTAAGAAAAAACCGCAAAAGCCGCCCGAAGAAAAAGAAAAATGCGACCATCTTTTTGTGCCTATTGATTCAACAGGAAGAATTTTGGCTTGTTCAAAATGCGGCGCTTTATTAAAAAAAGCTAAACCAAAATCACCATTTGAATAAATTTATATAAAAAAAAGGAGTGCAATAGCACTCCTTTTCAAGCTTTCAATCAGTCATTATTTAACTAATTCGCCAATAGCTTTATATACATTCATTCTATTAGCCGCATCTTTTTCAGCTTGAGCATATAATTCTTCAGCTGCAGATGGGTTAGTTTTCAATAATGATTTATAACGACCTTCGCTTCTGATGAAGTCTTGGTAGTTTCCTTTTGGTTCTTTAGCATCCCATGTAAATGGTTGTTCATTTGCTGGGTTGTATCTATATAGTGGGAAGTAACCAGCTTCAACAGCACGTTTTTGTTCTGTTTGAGTTTTGCTCATATCGATACCGTGAGCGATACAAGGAGCATAAGCAAAGATGATAGATGGTCCATCATAAGCTTCAGCTTCTTTGAATGCTTTTAGAGTTTGGTTTCTATCAGCACCAAGAGCAACAGACGCTACATAAACATATCCGTAAGACATAGACATTAAGCCCATATTTTTCTTATATGTTCTTTTACCGCCTGTAGCAAACTTCGCAACAGCACCTGTTGGAGTTGATTTAGAAGCTTGACCACCTGTATTTGAATATACTTCAGTATCAAGAACAAGGATATTAACGTTTTTGCCTTGAGCTAATACATGGTCAATACCGCCGTATCCGATATCGTTTGCCCAACCGTCACCACCGATTATCCAAAGTGATTTATCTGTAAAGTAGTCTTGAAGTTCAACAACTTTTTTGAATACTTCGCATTCACAATCTTTGTGGTTAGCAAGAACTGCTTTAACTTTGTTTTGAGCAGCAACTGCTTCAGGTGTTTTAGAGTTATTCCAATGAGATAAAGCTTCTGTGATTGCTTCTTTAACATCAGAAGGTGCTTTTTCACTATCTAATATTTTTTGACAATATGTTTTTAAAGTATCTCTATTTTGTTCAATAGCCAATCTCATACCAAAACCAAATTCAGCATTATCTTCAAATAATGAATTAGCCCAAGCTGGACCTCTGCCTTCTTTAGTTGTTGTGTATGGAATTGTTGGGAAAGTACCTGAATAGATTGATGAACAACCTGTAGCATTTGCTATAACAGCATTTTCGCCGAACAATTGAGAAACCAATTTAACATAAGGAGTTTCACCACAACCTGCACAAGCGCCAGAAAATTCAAATAATGGTTTTCTTAACATAACGCCTTTAAGTGTTGCTGTAGTGTTTTTACCCATTACGTTATCAGGTAATTCGTCGAAGAATTTTTCATTTTCTTCTTCGCCTGCTTCTAATTCTTTTTCAATTGAAGACCAAGTTAGAGCTTGTTTACCTTCCATTTTTGTCATAGGACATTGATCGATACAAACGCCGCAACCTGTACAATCTTTGCAATATACTTGAACTTTGAATTGTTCATCAGCCAAAGCTGGTTTAGCATCGATTGTATTGAATGTAGCAGGAGCACAAGCAAGATCTTTCTTTTCAGCTAATTTTGTTCTAATAGCAGCATGTGGACAAGCAGAAGCACAAATACCGCATTGAATACAAAATTCGCTGTTCCAATGTGGAACTCTTGGAGCAATTCCACGTTTTTCTAATGCTGCTGTTCCTGTTGGAATAACACCATCTACGCTCATTGCGCTAACAGGAATATCGTCGCCTTTTTGTCTCATTGATGGTTCAACGATTTTCTTTGCAAATTCAGTAGCGTCATCTGGTAATAATTTAACATCTTCAATACATTTAACGCCATCTAAGCTTGTTGGAACTTTAACTTCTTTACAAGCGTCAATAGCAGCGTCGATTAAAGCAAGGTTCATATTAACAACGTCATCACCTTTTTTCTTGAAGGTCTTTTTAGTCATTTCTTTCATACCTTCATAAGCTTGTTCAAAAGGAATAACGCCTGAAACTTTGAAATATGCAACCATCATTACAGTGTTAGCACCTTTACCACGAAGCCCTGGTTGTTGTTTAACAAGTTTTTCAGCGTCAACATTGTAGAATTTAATTTTCTTATCAATGATTGTTTGTTGCATATCACGAGTTAAATGTTCAAAAGCAGCGTCTGCTTCATAAGGTGAATTTAATAAGAAAGTACCGCCTTCTTTAATACCTTTTAATAAGTCATATCTTCCGATATAAGCATGTGTTGAACAAGATACAAAATCAGGTGCTGTAATTAAATATGTTGATTTAATGTGAGAATCTGAAAATCTTAAGTGTGAAACAGTTACACCAAAAGATTTTTTAGAGTCATAAGCAAAATATGCTTGAGCGTCTTTATTTGTATATTGACCAATGATTTTAATTGAGTTTTTATTAGCACCAACAGTACCGTCTGAACCTAAGCCCCAGAACATACAATTTGTAGTACCAGCTGGTTCTGTTACGATGTGTTCATCTACTTTCAATGATTTATGAGTAACATCATCATTAATACCAACTGTGAAACCGTGGAAACCATTGTTTTCTAAGTGTTTATAAACAGCCAAAATCATTGATGGGCTAAATTCTTTAGAAGATAAACCATAACGACCGCCGATAATTCTGATGTCTTTGTTTTCAACAGCTGCAACAACATCTAAGTATAATGGTTCGCCGATTGAACCAGGTTCTTTTGTTCTATCTAAAACAGCAATTCTCTTAACTGTTTGAGGAAGAGCTTCTCTGAAACGTTTAACGTCGAATGGTCTGTATAATCTAACTTTAACTAAACCATATTTTGTTCCACGAGTTGAATTTAAGTAATTAATTGTTTCTTCAATTGCTTCACAACCTGAACCCATAGCAACAATAACATCAGTAGCGTCAGCCGCCCCAACGTAATCAAACGGATGATATTGACGACCAGTTACAGAAGCAACTTTATCCATATATTCTTGAACAATATCAGGAACAGCATCATAGTATTTGTTTACTGTTTCACGACCTTGGAAATATACGTCAGTATTTTGAGCACCAACTTTTGAAACAGGTTTTTCAGGTCTTAGAGCTCTTTGTCTAAATTCTTCAATGTATTTTGGTTCAACTAATTTTTTAATATCTTCATAAGAAATTTCTTCAATTTTATGAATTTCATGAGAAGTTCTAAATCCATCAAAGAATTGTAGGAAAGGAACTTTTGCTTTATATGTTGCTAAGTGAGCAACTAAAGCCAAATCCATTTCTTCTTGAACGGAATTAGCAGCAAGCATAGCATAACCTGTGTTACGGCAAGCCATAACGTCTGTATGATCACCAAAAATAGCAAGAGATTGAGCTGCTAAAGCACGAGCTGCAACATGGATAACAGATGGAAGCATTTCACCTGCAACTTTGTGCATAACAGGAATCATCAATAATAAGCCTTGAGAAGCTGTGTATGTGCTAGTTAAAGCACCTGCTGCAAGAGAACCATGAACAGCACCCGCTGCACCTGCTTCGGATTGCATTTCAGCAACTCTTACTTCTTTTCCCCAAATATTTTCTTTGTGCTGAGAAGACCACTCATCAACCCACTCACCCATTGTTGAAGATGGTGTAATAGGGTAGATTGCGGATACTTCACTTAGAGCATAGGCAACATGCGCTGCAGCGTAGTTACCATCAACTGTAATAGTTTTTGCCATTTTTGTTTTTCTCCTTTTTCAAACTACTAAAAACTACTTTACCTAAATTATATTACTAACATAAAAAATGATACAAATAAAAAGTAGTTAAAAAGAAAAGCTCTGTAAACTCCAGAGCTTTGATGTTATTGAAAGGAAAAGTATAGAAATTTTTTAAGCAAAAAGCTTCATTTCTTTATCAGCTTTTTCCTCTTTAGCTTCTTCTTTTTCAGATTTAAAAGGATTAAATCCGTTTGAAGAATTAGGGTTTTTATCTTGAATGTTGAACAAATGAATTACGTTATTATTGTTTTCTAATTTATTTACACCTGTTAATTCAGCGCCTGCTGTAACACTTTGAGTCATTTCAACATTTTTTTGAACAGTTGCTGCTGAATAAAGATTCATTGCTGCTTGAGAATTTAATTTTGCAACATTAACGCTTTGAGCATATAGACCTGCTTGAGTCATTGCGATTTGTTTTTGTAATTCAAGATTTGTTCTTCCTGAATACAAGTCTATGCCTAAAGTTGGTCTATTGAATTTTGAATAATCGATAGATTGAACAGTTGCTTGTTGTTGATTAGCTGAAGATTTAAGAATTTGACTTGCAACTTGGTTAACAGAGGCTTTGTCAATCCCGTATGAATTATATAAATTTGTATTTAATTCAAGACCCATAGTTTCCTTATCTCCACCTTATCTTTTCTAACTGTTTCCTTATGCTATTTTATTCGGCATGATGAGTTCAAAACTTTAGGATTTAAGCCCTTTTTGTTACATTTCGTTACATATATTGTTAAAATTATAATTCATAGTGTATAATCATTAAAAACAGGATAAAAAATGTTTAAAAAATCGAAAAATAATTTAAAATATACACATTAAAGAGAAGTCTTTGTCGACTTCTCTTTTTTTATGAAAAAGGGAAAAATGAAAAAAAATTATATTGGAACAATTAAATCTATAAAACAAATTAACGACGATACTTTTAAAATATCGATTTTTTCAGAACTTGATAGCGCTAAAGCAGGTCAATTTGTTTCAATTTTAATTCCAAATAAAACAATGCGCCGCCCTTTTTCAATTTCAGATTTTAAAAAAGAAGAAAAAGGTTCAATCATTGAAATTCTATTTAAAAGAAAGGGTGATGGAACAAAATATATTTCAAATTTAAAAGTTGAAGAAAAAATCGAATTTTTAGCTCCGTTGGGTAACGGTTTTGAAATTAAAAATGAAAATTCCTTGCTTGTTGGGGCAGGAATTGGAATAGCGCCGATGTTATTTCTTAAAAAAGAATTAGATGAAAAAAATATAAAAAACTATTTAATTTCGGGCTTTAAGAGCGAAAAAGAAGCGATACAAGGGAGTGATAGAACAATAATAGGAAACAGCGTATTAGATTATGTTGAAGATATTATCAAAGAAAAAAATATCAAACTAATCTATTGCTGCGGACCTATTGTTGTTTTAGAAAAAATCAGCAAAATCGGGCTTAAACACAATATAGAAGTTGAAATAGCAATGGAAAAAATTATGGCTTGTTCGATTGGAGTATGTAGAGGATGTGTAATTAAATTGATGAAAGATAATAAGATTACACCTGTTTCCGTTTGTAAGGACGGGCCGATTTTTAAAGGAAGCGAAGTAATATGGGAATAGAAAACATTAAAACCGTATTAAAAAATAAAAACAGAAAACTTGCCCTAAAATCCCCAATCATTGGCGCAAGCGGAACTTATGGTTATAATGTTGAATTTGAAGATTTTATTGATTTAGATTGTTTGGGCGCTATTTCAACAAAAGGAATAACTCTTGAAGCAAGAATGGGAAATGATGGAAACAGAATTTTTGAAACCCATTGCGGAATGATTAATCGAATTGGCTTAGAAAATGTTGGCATAAAAAGATTTATTGAAGAAAAACTACCGATTTTAAAAGAAAAAAATATAGATTTTCTTTTAAACATTGCAGGAAGCACGATTGAAGAATATACTAAACTTGCTCAAATCGCCCAAAAGCACAATATAAAAGCAATTGAGGTTAATGTTTCTTGCCCTAATGTTCAATCAGGCTGCATAGAATTTGGGCTAAATCCTGAATTATTATATAAATTAATCAGCCAAATAAGGCAAAATTATGACGGCTTTTTGGTTGTAAAACTTTCTCCAAACACAGACGATATAACTTGTCTTGCAAAAGCCGTTTATAACGCCGAAGCAGACTGTATCAGCGCAATAAACACCCTAAGAGGGCTTGGAGTTGAACTTAAACAAGTTGGAAATAAATTTATAAAATCCTTTGTACAAGGGGGTTTAAGCGGCGAGTGCGTTAAGCATGTTGCGCTTTATATGGTTAATCAGATAAGAAACGTCGTTGATATTCCAATAATTGCAATTGGCGGAATTTCAAACTTAAACGACCTATTAGAATTTATCGCCGTTGGAGCAGACGCTTTTCAAATTGGAACTGCAAACTTCAAAAACCCCTCCGTATGCACATCTTTGGCTAAGGAATTAAGCGAATTTATCGCAAAAAACAATTTCAAAAACTTTGACGAATTAAAAGGAGCAATAAATGGCAAACAATGAAAACATTGAAATTGATGTAAAAGACTTTTTAATTAAAGCGGATGGCTTGTTAACTGGGCATTTTTGCTTAACCAGCGGATTACATTCCGATACTTATTTTCAATGTGCAAAATTATATCAATACCCCGATATAGTTGAGGCTTTAGCTATTAAATTAGCAAGCCAATTAAAGGATGTTGAATTTGATACGATTGTAGCTCCTGCTATTGGCGCAATAATTTTCGGCTACGAGGTTGCAAGACAAGCAAAGAAAAGAAATCTTTTTGTTGAAAGAAAAGACAATGTAATGTGCTTAAGAAGAGGATATAGCCTTGAAAAGGGCGAAAAAGTGGTGATAATTGAAGATGTTATAACAACAGCTCGCACCGTTTTTGAAACAAAAGAAGCCTTGAAAGATTTTGGCTGTGAAATAGTTGGAGTTGGCTGTATTGTTGATAGAACGGATGATAAATTTAAAGATGATTTTAAAATTTATTCTTTGCTTAAACAATCTCCAATTACGTATGAACCTGATAATTGCCCGTTATGCAAGGAAGGAATTGAGTTAGTAAAACCTGGGAGTCGCAAATGAAACACCTAATAGATATAAATTCTCTAACTGTTGAAGATATCAACCAAATATACAATAGAGCGTCTGAATTTGAAAAAGGAATGAGAAAATCCAACCATTCAAATGCTCATGTTTGCAATATGTTTTTTGAAAATTCAACAAGAACAAAAATGTCTTTTGAAATGGCTGAAAATAAGCTGAAAGCCAATAAATATGATTTTTGCGCCGATACTTCTTCTTTAAATAAAGGGGAAGATTTGTATGACACAATCAATAATCTTTCTGCTATCGGGATGAATATTATTGTTTTAAGGCATAGCGACAATATTTTAGTTAAAAAATTGAGCGAAAAAAAATATTACGAAGATATTTCATTTATCAACGCAGGCTCAGGCTGTTATGCCCATCCAACCCAAGCCCTGCTTGATTTTTACACAATGAAAAAACATTTTTTAGACCTAAACCAAAAAACAATAACTTTTGTTGGGGATATAAAACATTCTCGAGTTGCAAAGTCTAATATTGCGCTGTTAAAGAAATTCAACGTAAATATCAGATGTTTAACAGATGAGATATTTATGGGTGAAAAAATCGAAGGGGTTGAATATTTTACTTCTTTAACAGAAGCCTTTGAAAATGCCGATATTATTATGGCTTTGAGAATTCAAAAGGAAAGAATTGAAGAAAAATATAACCTTGATGAATATATTTCAAAATTCCAAATCACAAAAGAAAACTTGCCCTATGCGGCGCTTTTAATGCACCCAGGGCCAATTAACAGGAATATTGAAATAAGAAGTGATGTTTTAGAAACCCAAAACGCAAGAACAATCCTTAAACAAGCCCAAAACGGCGTTTGGATTAGAATGGCAATTTTGGATATGATTTTAGCAGGATACGGATTATAATGGCTTTGAAAAAACCGAAAACTATTGAAATTCCATCTTTTATAGATATGCACTCGCATTTTAGAGAGCCGGGGTTTTGCTATAAAGAAACAATTGAAACAGGGATAAAATGTGCTAAATTCGGCGGTTATAGCGCAGTTTGCACTATGCCAAATACGAACCCTGTTTGCGATAATCCAAAAATCGTTAAAGAAATAATTAAAAAAGCCAAAAAATATAATTTTACAATTTATCCTATAGCCGCAATTACAAAAAACCTCGATAGCCTTGAGCTTGTTGATTTTAAGGAGTTGAAAAAGGCTGGAGCTGTTGGTTTTTCTAATGATGGTCTGCCTTTATTGGATAAAAATGTTTTTCTTGAAGCGCTGAAATCAGAGGAGCTTATTTTATCTCATTGCGAAGAAGAAACAAAAGAAGTCATTTGGCAAATAGAAATGTTTAAAAAAGCGCTGGAACAAGGGTTTTCACCTCGTCTGCATTTTTGTCATATATCCAAAAAAGAAAGTGTTGAAGCAATAAGAAAAGCAAAACGAGAGGGCTTAAAAAACCTGACAGCGGAAACTTGCCCACATTATTTCACTTTTACAAAGGATGATGTTGATTTAACGGGCGTATTTAAAATGAATCCGAAATTAGGTGATGAAGCGGATAAAAGAGCAATTATGGACGGGCTTTTTGATAATACGATTGATGTTATTTCAACCGACCATGCGCCGCATTCAACAGAAGAAAAATTAAAACCGTATGATGAAAGTCCAAACGGCATAATCGGGCTTGAAACAGCATTTTCATTGAGTTTTGAGCTGTTGGGATTGGATAAAACTCTTGAAAAAATGGCTTATAATCCAAGAAGAATTTTGCAAATTAAAAACAACAAAATGATAAAAATAGCGCCCGAGGAAACTTGGATAGTTGCGCCAAGTTTATCAAATTCAAAATGCAAAATTTCGCCTTACAAAGGGATGAAATTAAAAGGAGTAGTAATTAATGATTGATGAAAAAATTAAAAACAAGCTTGTTTTAGCGCTCGACGTTGAAGAAATAGAAGAAGCAAAAAATTTGGTTGACGAATTGAGCCCCTATATCAAAACGTTCAAGGTTGGACTTCAGCTTTTTTGCGGCTATGGGCTTGAAATTGTTAATTATATAAAAGAAAAAAATTCTAATTTCTTTTTGGATGTGAAACTTCACGATATTCCAAACACAGTCGAAAAAGCAAGCTATAACATAGTTAAAAACGGGGCTAATTTCTTTAATGTTCATACATCGGGCGGTGTTGAAATGATGAAAAAAGCAAGATTAGGAGCAGACTCAGCAAGCGAAAAATTCAATAAGAAAAAGGCTATAATCCTTGGTGTGACTGTTTTAACAAGTATTGATGATGAAATATTAAAAAATGAACTTTTGAATAATAATTCTGCTGAAAAATTGGTTATTCAATATGCAAAAAACGCTAAATTAGCAGGATTAGACGGGGTTGTGGCTTCCGCTCGAGAAGTTAAAACAATCAAAAAAGAACTTGGAGAAGATTTTTTAGTTCTAACCCCAGGGATTAGACCGCTTTGGAGCGCAAAAGATGACCAAAAGCGCATAGTTACGCCATCTCAAGCAATTAAAGACGGCAGCGACTTTATCGTTTTAGGAAGAGCCATAACAAAAGCGGAAAACAAAATTGAAGCAATTAAAAAAATCTATGAAGAAATAGGGCAAGGATAAGAATATGGGAACATTAATATTACAAGACGGTACAATGATTAAAGGCAATTCCGTTGGGGCAAACGGAGGCTATGAGGGCGAAATCGTTTTTAATACTTCAACGGTTGGCTATCAAGAAATTTTAACCGACCCGTCTTATGCCAAACAAATCGTTGTGATGAGCTATCCTGAAATTGGAAATTACGGAATTAACGATTTTGATTTTGAATCTGATAATCCGCAATTGGTTGGTTTTATTGCAAAAAATTTCTGCAAAGACGAAAGCCACTATCAATCTCGAGAAAATATTTATAGCTACTTAAGAAACAAAGGAATTATCGCACTTGATGGTATTGATACTCGTTCTTTAATCAAAAAAATCCGAGAAGTCGGCACTATGAGCGCTTTTATAACTTCAAATGATGTTGATAATGATTTTTATACAAAAAAATTAAAAGAGCTTCAAAACTTCAAAATCCCAGCCGATATTATTGAAAAAGTTAGCACCGAACAAAGATACATAGTAAATCCAAATGGAATTTATAATGTTGCTTTTATTGATTATGGCGCTAAAAAAGGAATTTTGAACTCTCTTGCAAAAAGAAATTGCAAGTTGACTGTGTATCCAGCTACTGTTGAAGCAAATGAAATATTAGAAAACGATTTTGATGCGGTATTTTTATCAAATGGCCCAGGGGATCCAGCTGATTATGATTTTCAAATCAGCCAAATTAAAACAATGATAAATAAACTTCCGATTTTTGGAATTTGCCTTGGATATCAGCTTTTGGCTCTTGCTAACGGAAGTCGAACATATAAATTGAAATATGGTCATAGAGGCGCAAACCACCCCGTTATCAACCTTGAAAACAATAAAGTTATGATGACAAGCCAAAATCATAGCTATGCTGTTGATATTAAATCTATGTCAAAGGCAATGCACGCTACATATAAAAATTTAACGGATGATACGCTTGAGGGCTTTGAAATTAACAGTCTTGGAATTTATGCCGTTCAATTTCACCCCGAAGCGCACCCAGGGCCAAACGACGCCAGTATAATTTTTGATGATTGGGTAAATATTATTAAAAGAAATGCTGAAAAATTAAACGAAATTAAAGGTGGCAGAAATGAAAAATAAATCTCTTAAAAAAGTTCTTGTAATTGGCTCAGGTCCAATCGTAATCGGACAAGCAGCCGAATTTGATTATGCAGGAGTGCAGGCATGTCGAGCTTTGAAAGAAGAAAAAATTGAAGTCGTTTTGGTTAATTCAAATCCTGCAACCATTATGACAGACGAAAAAATCGCTTCAAAAGTCTATATCGAGCCACTTACAGTTGAATGTTTAACAGAAATTATCAAAAAAGAACGCCCTCAAGGCTTAATTGCAACGCTTGGCGGACAAACAGCGCTGAATTTAGCTTGCGAATTGGATGATAATGACGTTTTAGAAAAATATAACGTTAAACTTTTAGGTACAGAAATTGAAAGCATTAAAAGGGCGGAAGATAGAGAATTATTCAAGAATTTAATGCAAAAAATAGGTGAGCCGACTCCACAAAGCAAGACGGTTTCAAGCTATGAAGAAGCTGTGAAATTTAAAAATCAAATCGGATTTCCAATTATTATAAGACCTGCTTTCACTCTAGGCGGCGCAGGGGGCGGAATTGCGCACAACGAAGCGCAATTTGAAGAAATAATCGCAACAGGTTTAAATCAATCTCCAATTAATCAAGTTTTGGTTGAAAAATCTATCGCAGGTTTTAAAGAAATTGAATACGAAGTAATTCGTGACGCAAACGACACTTGCATTACGGTTTGCAATATGGAAAACATCGACCCGATTGGAATACATACAGGGGATAGTTTTGTTGTTGCACCAAGCCAAACTCTTACAAACAATGAATTTCAAATGCTTAGAACTTCAGCAATTAAAATAATCAGAGCCTTAAAAATCGAGGGCGGCTGCAATGTTCAATTTGCACTTGATACCAATTCAAAACAATATTATGTAATCGAGGTTAACCCTCGTGTATCCCGCTCTTCTGCTTTGGCTTCCAAAGCGACGGGTTATCCTATTGCAAAAATCGCAACAAAAATCGCAATAGGCTATAATCTTCACGAAATTAAAAATTCTATTACAAATAAAACCGCAGCTTATGAGCCAGCGCTTGACTATGTTGTTGTTAAAATTCCAAAATGGCCTTTTGATAAATTCGCTTCAGGCGATAGAATTTTAGGAACAAAAATGAAAGCAACGGGCGAAATTATGGCGATTGGAAGAACTTTCGTTTCTGCTTTTAAAAAAGCCGTTGTATCCTTAGAAGAAAAACACACGGGATTTTTACATCGTGGATTTGAAAAATTAAGAAATGACGAGCTTTTAAACGAATTATATATTCAAGACGACAGAAGAATATTTAGGCTTGCTCAAGCTTTGGCAAATCAAAATGATGTTATAAAATTATGCGCCATAACAAAAATAGATAAATGGTTTATTAAAAAAATTAAAGATATTGTTGATTTTGAAAACAAATTAAAAATGGCAACCAGTCCATTAGAAGAAAGTTTATATCTTGAAGCTAAAGAATTTGGATTTTTAGATAGCGAAATTGCAAGTTTAACAAATACTCCAAAAGAAGAATTAGAAAGATTTAACATAGAGCCTGCTTATAGGATGGTTGATACATGTTCAGCTGAATTTAGCGCCCAAACTCCATATTTTTATTCAACTTATGGGGAAAAATGCGAATTAGAAGAATTTAAGCAAGAAGCAAAAGAAAATAAAGACAAAAAAACCAAAGGAAGCGTTGTTGTCTTGGGTTCAGGCCCGATTAGAATAGGGCAAGGAATAGAATTTGATTATTGTTCTGTTCATTGCGCTCAAACCCTTAAAAACAGGGGTTATGAGTCTATTATGATAAATTCAAATCCTGAAACTTTATCGACCGATTTTGATATTGCAACAAGATTATATTTTGAGCCGATGAACATTGAATATGTTATGAACATAATCAAAAAAGAAAACCCGAAAGGCGTTATGGTTCAATTTGGCGGTCAAACGGCGATTAATTTGGCTGAAAAATTAAAAGAAGAAAACGTTAAAATTCTAGGCACTTCAATTGAAAGTATTAACGCTGTTGAAGATAGAAACGTTTTTGAAAAACTTTTAAAAGAACTAAATATCCCACAACCAAAGGGTTCTGCCGTTACAAACGTTACTCAAGCCTTGAGCGTTGTAAAAGAAATAGGCTATCCCGTTCTTGTTCGCCCAAGCTATGTTATTGGCGGACGTGGAATGCAGGTTGTGTATAATGATGACGAGCTTTTAACATATATCAATGAAGCTTTTAAATTTTCATCAGACCACCCTGTTTTAATTGACCAATATTTAGAGGGGATGGAAGTTGAGCTTGACGCTATTTCAGACGGCAGAGATGTTTTAATCCCAGGGATTTGCGAGCATATCGAGCGTGCAGGGGTGCATAGCGGGGATAGTATGTGCATTTATCCGAGCCAAAATATCTCACATTCCCAAGAAAAAACTCTTGTTAAATATGCAACAAAAATCGCCAAAAAGCTTAATATAAAAGGCTTAATGAACATTCAATTTATCATAAAAGATAAAAAAGTTTATGTTATTGAAGTTAACCCAAGAGCAAGCAGAACCGTTCCTATTATGTCAAAAGTAACAGGAATTCCAATGGTTGATATTGCGCTTGACGTTATTTTGGGCAAATCCGTTAAAAGAGCAGGTTTTGGAAGCGGATTATATAAAAAATCAAACCTTGTTTGCGTGAAAATGCCTATCTTTTCTTGGCAAAAATTGAATAGGATTGACCCTGCTTTAGCTCCTGAAATGAAATCTACAGGCGAAGTTTTAGGAATTGATACAAACTATAAAAAAGCGCTCTATAAAGCCTTTTTGGCAGGCGGATATAAGTTTTCTTCCGCAAAACAAAGGGTTTTGGTGTCGTTAAATGATCATTATAAACAACAGGCGCTGCCTATGGTTAAGAAATTGTTTAAACAAGGCTTTTTCATAATGGCAACTTGGGGAACGCACAAATTCCTTGAAAAAAACGGAATTCCATCCAAAATGATTGAAAAATTTATGATAGATAAGCTTCAAAAACGTATGAAAAACGGACGTTTGAGCTTTATTATAAATACTCCGACAACAGGGAAAAATTCTCAAAATGCAGGCTTCAAAATAAGAACCATAGCGCAAATCTATGGAATACCAAGCTTTACAAGTATTGATACAGCGAGCGCATTTTTAAAAGCATATAGAGTTTACGATAAGAAAATACCTTTGACTTATGACACGATTACAAATTATCGTAAGAAAAAGTTTTTCGACTTTTTAAATTAGTCAATAGTATTATAAATTCTATCTCCGGCATCGCCCAACCCTGGGACGATGTAGCCTTTTTCGTTCAATTTTTCATCAAGCGCTGCTGTGATTATTTGAACTTTAGGTGTTGAAGAAGTCACTTTTTTAACACCCTCAGGAGAAGAAATCAAACTCATAAACACGATATTTTCTTCTTTAACGCCTTTTGCAATGAAGTTTTTAATAGCATAAACGGCGCTATTTCCTGTTGCTAGCATAGGGTCAAGAATTATAACCTTGACTTTGTCTTTATCTTCTTTTATTTCTTTTCTTTTATCGTAATACCAAACAGGTTCAAGCGTTTTTTCATCTCTATACATTCCAAGATGATGAACATTTGCAAAAGGCAACAAATCTTGAGCTACTTCGCAAAATATCATGCCTGCCCTTAAAATTGGAGCGATAATTAATTGTGCGTTTTCATCAAAAACATCACAAGTTGTTGTAGTTAAAGGTGTTTTTACCTCTTTTTTCATCATCGGAAGAGAGGAAGTTGCTTCATAAACAAGAGAATAAGTAATTCTTCTAACAGCGTTTTTAAACTGTTCGCAGTCGCTTTTTTCGTTTCTGATAATAGAAAGATTGTGGCTAATAATCGGATGATTTAAAACTTTTACTTTATTTTCTGTCAATACTTCCATCGTTTTTTCCTAACTTTGATATGTTTGTTTTTTCCTTAATTCCTCAGCAAGTATTACCGCTTTTTCTAACGGAACACCGCTTTTTACTAAATTATCGCAAAAATAATTATAATCTTCAACTAATTCAGGATTGGCTAAATATGATTGAACAGATTTTGCCACTCCTTGATTAATATTTAAAGAGGCCCTGTTTATTGCTCCTAAATAATCCATAGATTGAGCAAAATCAGAGTTTTTTTCTTCTGTTTTTTGTTGTGCTTCAACGGCCGTGTCATTTTTGACAGGCGGAATAATGTTGTTTTGCACTGTGCTATTAAATTTTGGCATTATTTCATTATTCATTGAGCACTCTCCATTAGTGTTAACTTTTATCTTACATCCTAACAAGTATTTCTTGTACAAAACATGACAAAAAATTTTTTTGCTAGTTGTTCCGTAAAAAAATATAATTTCCACCAAAAATTTATATTTCTTAATATTTTACACCTTTAAACTCATATTTGCAAGCTTTTTAAATATTAAAAAAGCAACCCTATTTTCAAGAGTTGCTTTAAAATTATAGTTATAATTTATTTATTAACCGAAATATCTTGTTAATAAGCCTTTGAATGCTGCGCCGTGACGAGCTTCGTCTTTAGCCATTTCATGAACTGTATCGTGGATTGCGTCTAATCCTAATTCTTTAGCACGTTTTGCGATTTCTAATTTAGCAGCACATGCGCCTGTTTCAGCGTCTACTCTTGCTTGTAGGTTTTCTTTTGTTGAAGCGCTAACAACTTCGCCTAATAATTCGCCAAATTTTGCAGCGTGTTCAGCTTCTTCAAAAGCTATTCTTTTATATGCTTCAGCTACTTCAGGATAACCCTCTCTATCAGCTACTCTTGACATTGCTAAATACATACCAACTTCTGTGCATTCGCCGTTGAAGTGGTCTTTTAAACCTTGAAGAACTACAGCATCTACATTTGCGCCAATTCCAACTTCATGAACGCAAGCAAAACCTGTATTGTCGCCAGCTTTGTTGAATTTTTTAGCCTTACATTGAGGGCATTCGCTTGGAGCATTTTCAGCTTCAACAGTATAACCACAAACCGCACATACCCATTTTGTCATAATTTTTTCTCCTTTTTTATACTCTATTTTTTATTTTTCTAATTATTTCTTCACTAAATTCCCTGCAACCAGTGTTTCCGCCAAGGTCTTTAGTTAAATATTTCTTTTGCGCCAAAACTTCAAACAATGCGTCTTCTATTTTTTTTGCCGCTTCATCTTCTTTTATATATTTTAACATCATAACAGCGCTTCTTAAAAGCCCAGTTGGATTTGCAAGGTTTTTCCCTGCTATATCAGGAGCGCTTCCGTGAACCGCTTCAAAAATAGCAATACTATGCCCAATATTAGCACTTTGTGCCACCCCAAGCCCGCCAATTAGCCCTGCGCAAAGGTCTGAAACGATATCGCCATACAAATTTGGCATAACTAAAACATCAAATTGAGAGGGGTTTTGAACAAGCTGCATACATAAATTATCAACTAAAATTTCTCGAGTTGAAATAGTAGGATAGTTTTTTGCTACTTCTCTAAAACAATTTAAAAACATTCCATCTGCTTTTTTAGATATATTTGCTTTTGTAACAACTGCAACTTCTTTTCTATTATTTTCAATCGCATATTTAAAAGCATAATCTGCTATTCTTGTTGAACCTTTTTTGGTTATTAATTTAATTCCGTGAATAGTATTTTCATCTACCACTTCTTCAATCCCTGCGTAGATATCTTCTGTGTTTTCTCTAATTATAACTAAATCAACGTCATCAAACGGCGTTTTGATTGCTGGGATATTTTTGCTTGGGCGAACATTTGCATATAAATCAAAATGTCTTCTCAGTTGAACATTAACAGATGAAAAACCGTGCCCAATTGGAGTTGTGATTGGAGCTTTCAGGCAAACTTTATTCTTTTCAATAGACTCCAACGTTTGTTTTGGTAAAACTTCTAAGCCTTTTTCAAGAGCAGTCAAACCTGCTATTTGAACATCAAAATTTATTTTAACTCCTGTTGAATTAATAATTTTAACAACAGAATCTGCTATTTCAGGCCCTATTCCATCCCCTTTAAGAAGAGTGATATTATGCGTTTTTTCATCCATTATCTTTTTCACCTTTAACTATTAAATATATTATATAGCAAAAAAAATTTTTACCTGTTTTATATAAATATCCCATACAATAGGTTGAATTATGAAAATAAATTTTATTAACAGAGCTAATTATAGCTATTCCAATCCCCAAGTCACTTTTAAGGCAATTTATGCTACAAAACAAGAAATGCGAGATTATGTGGCAAATCATCCTGATGAAGGCTTAAAAGGCGCAGCGCAACACTTTGAAACATCAATCGCTTATGTTCAAGCTCTTCTTGGAATTGAACCACCAATTAAAAAGCTAAAAAGCTTGCCCGTTACAAAAGAAAATATCATCTCATATCTTACAAAACACCCTAAAACTAATATTGATGAAATGGCAGAATATTTCCACGTTTCAACAGTGTATTTAGATTCATTTTTAAGAAAATTTAATATAAATCTTGATGATATTGATAGTTTTCTTTCAGCTCAAAAAACGAAACACTCAAGTTATATACCTTGTTGCGCCGACAACCTTAAACCAGCCGCCGCAAAACCCAAACCTCCAACGGAAGAAGAGCTAAAAGATTATATAATGACTCATCCTGATGAAAATTTAGAAGAAATATCTGAAAATTTTAATGTTTCTACACCTTTTATTCGCAAACTGATTACATTATATGGCATTCACTATGAAAGCAAAGCTCAACAAAGATTGCCAAAAATTCCCGAAAAAGAATTAAGAGATTATATTTCTGCTCATCCTGATGAAACTCAAAGCAAAATAGGCGAACATTTTCAAACATCAGGTTCGCAAATAAGCCAATTAATAAGAACTTACGATATTCCGTACGCTGATAAAAAATTTCATTCTATGATTTCAAAAGAAGTTTTAGAGGAATATATTAAAACTCACCCAAATGAAAACCATGAACAAATTGCAAGCCATTTTGGCGTAACAAAAGCGCAAGTCGGCATATTGATTAAAAAATTTGATATTCCATATCTAAAGAAAAAAGCCCAACTGTTATTCACGGAAGAAGAATTAAGAAGCTATGTTTTAGCTCATCCTGAGGCAACTTTAAGCGATATAGGCGACAATTTTAACGCAACAGCTGCTTATATCGGACATGCAATTAAAGTTTATGGTATTCCATATCAAATCAAAACAAACTCTAGTCACATAACTATTTCAAAAGAAGAATTAGCTGAATATATTAAAGCAAACCCCGATAAAAGCTTAAGACGAATAGGCGAACACTTTGGCACGTCCGATGTTGCCATTAGCGCTTTAGTTAAAAAATATGAAATTCCGTACGTTTCTAAAAAAACAATAGGAAAAAGAAATGAAAATTAATTTAGTTAATTTAGTTCAAAACAAGATATATAAAAACCCGATAAATAAAGAAAAACCAGCTCAAACAGCGCCAAGCAAGAGCGATTTTTCTCTTGCGCAAAATATTATATCCAACTATTCAAAAGCTATGATTTCGTTTGGCAAAAAGATAAATATAAACGAGCTTAAAGCATATATAGCAAGCCACCCTGATGAAATGCAAGCGCAAATAGCGGAGCATTTTGGGGTTAATCAATGTATCATTTCAAACACAATTAAACAATATGGAATAAACTATACAAAAAAATGTACACCTCCATCAATTTCTAAAGAAGAGCTTGAAAATTATATTACTCAAAACCCTAATGCGAATTTAGCGCAAATAGCAGAGCATTTTGGGGTTGAGGATGCAACCGTTTCAAAAATAATTAGACACCATAAAATAGATTATTCAAAAAAATACCCAGCACCCTCCATTGCTAAAGAAGAATTAGAAAGCTTTATAAAAGCCAATCCAAAAGCGACTATAAGAGAAATGGCAGGGCATTTTAATTCAAGCGCAGCAACTATCTATAGATTAATTAATATCTATGGAATTGAATATGAAAACAAAAAACAATACGGGATTTCAAAAGAAGAACTGGAAAGCTATATAAAAGCCAATCCGGACGCAATGTTAAAAGATATAGCCCAACATTTTAATGTCACACCAATGACTATTTCTAATACAATTAGACATTACGAAATTGAATATACCCGCAAAAAACCGAGGGCAAGGAAAAATGTTGAAAATTAATTTAGTTAATTTCAATCAAAATAAAATATTAAAAAACCAAGAAAAGGCGCAAAATCCGATTGAAAAAGTTTCAAATAATAGCAATTTTTCTCTTGCACAGAATATTTTGTCAAATTATTCAAAAGCTACGATTTCGTTTGGAGCTATCAAAAAAGTTAACGAAGATGAATTTAGAGAATATATTGCTCAAAACCCAAATGCTTCCCAAAAAGAAATAGCAAAGCATTTTAAAATATCCGTTAGCACAACCAGCACTTTAATTCGCAAATACAATATTGAATATTCAAGCAAATACGCTAAAAGTCCGATAAGCAAAGAGGTTTTGAGCGAATATATTTTAAATCATCCGGATGAAGCCCAAAAACAAATCGCACAACATTTTGGGGTTACAAAAGTTTATATCGGACAATTGATTGAAAGATTTAGCATTCCATATCAAAATAAAAGAAAAACAAATGTTACTCCTAAGCAAATACAAAGCTATATCAAAACCCACAAAGACGCTAATCTTGATGAAATAGCCAAACATTTTGGGGTTTCTGCATCTTATATTTCAGCTATGATTATCGGAAATAATATTAAATATCATAAAAAATATAGACAAGGGATAGCTCCAACACAAGAAATTAAAGATTATATATTAGATAATCCGCAAGCAACTCAAAAAGAAATAGCAAAGCATTTCGGCTTATCGCAAGCTTATATAAACAAAATAATTATAAAATATAAGCTTCCTTACATTCCGAAAAAAACTAAACCAATTTAAAATCGCCGTTTTTATTAAGATGTTCGACTAAACCACCATCGTGTAATAATTTAATCATAACATCCGGAAGCGGAGTGATTTTTAGTTCAATTTTTTTAGTTAAATCTTTTAAAATGCCGTTTTTAATATCCAGCTCTAATTCATCACCTGCGTCAATTTTATCTGTATCACATTCAATCGCTAAAAGACCGATATTTATAGCGTTTCTATAGAAAATTCTTGCAAAGGATTTAGCTATAACTGCCCCAACGCCTGCGATTTTAATGATTTGAGGAGCATGTTCTCTTGATGAACCTAGTCCAAAATTTGAACCTGCAACAACAAAATCGCCTTTTTGAACTTTTGAAGCAAATTCAGGGTCGGCATCTTCTAAAACATGTTTAGAAAATTCAACCAAATCGTTTCTTAAGTGAAACAAGCGCCCTGGGGCGATATGGTCTGTTGAAATGTTGTCGCCAAATTTAAAAGCTTTTCCTTTTTTAATATAATTTTCTGCCATAATTACCTCTTTTCTATCATTTTACTATAAAATTTTTTTCCTGTAGCAAAAAATATTATTTTTCGTTTTTGTAAAAAATATATTAAAGGATTTACTATGAACGTCACTTTTTCCCAAGCTAAATTGCAAGATTTGAATAATTTTTCAATTAAAAAATCAAACAGATTTAAAAAACAAAATTCCAATAATTTTTCTTCTTATGACATTGCTAAAGCTAACTACTCCAAAGCAATGATAAGCTTTAAAGGAGAGTCTTTTTATGGAATTTGTCCTAATGACATAAAAAAATACATAAAAAGCAATCCTAATGCTTCTTTAGTGGAAACTGCCAAGCATTTTAACCTCAATTTAAGAGGGTTTCAAAGGGTTTGTGCTGAAACAGGTTTTGACTATGGAAAAGAAAAAAGTAAAATTTTAAAAACCATAAAAATAGAAAACAAAGCAAGCAAATTGCCCTCTGAAAAAGAATTTATGGATTTTTACAACAGCGGCGAAACTCGCCCAAAATATATTGCAAAGCATTTTGGAATATCAATAGCGCAAGTTAGAGAATATTTAAGAAAATATTGCCCTTGCGAAAGCACTCGCCCTGAAAAAGTCCCATATAACGCAAAACTTAATATTCAAGAATTAAAAGAATTTATTGAAAATAATCCGCAGCTGACTTATTCTGAAATAGCACAACATTTTGGGGTTGTAAGTAGTTCTGTGTATCGAGCAATTATGTTGAATGATATAGACTATATTCCAAAAGAAAGCTCATTAAAATCGCACAAAATCAGCTAAATATTTAAGAGAAAAAATGTCCTCTTTTAGAATTTAGCGTAATATTATCAAAAGAATATAATGCCGCAGGGCGCTTAGAAACCGATTTTGTTACTTCATTTGTTTCAACAAGGATATTTGAAGATAACATTTTTTTTCTGAAATTTCTTTTATCTAATTCTTTTTGCAAAATTAATTCATAAGATTTTTGAAGCTCAGTTAAAGTAAACTTTTTAGGCAAAAGTTGGAACGCTATCGGACATAATTCCAATCTTTCACGAGTTCTTTTAAGAGAATATTCAATGATTTCTTTGTGGTCAAATGCAAGCGGAGGAAGCTTTTCAACCTCATGCCATTGAATATCGGCTACACCTTCTGCTTTTTTAATATCAAGCTTGATGTCTTCCGCTCTTAATAGCGCAAAATACGCACAAGTGATGACACGAGCGTTCGGATAACGAAGAGGGTCGCCAAATGTGTATAATTGTTCAAGATAGATATTTTGAACATTTGTTTTTTCTTTCAAAACACGCAAAGCAGCGTCGTCTATATTTTCAGATAATCTGATAAATCCCCCAGGGATTGCCCAACGACCTCTAAACGGTTCATTCTCACGTTTTACAAGAAGCACTTTCAATTTATTTTGATGAATTGTCAAAATTACAACGTCGACCGTAACTTCGTGAGTTTTAGTTTCTGCAAATGTTCTCATAGCCTAATTTTATAATAAATCAAATTTAAAGGCAAATTTTAACATTTTATACACTTATTTTTTATTGAAAATACGGATTATATTTCTTTTCGTATCCAATCGTTGTAGATTCTCCGTGTCCGGGGTACACTTTTATATCATCATTTAAAGTAAATAATTTATCTTTAATGCTTGAAATGATTTCAGCATAATTTCCGCCAAAAAGGTCATAGCGCCCGATTGAATCTTTAAACAAAGTGTCGCCAGAAAATAGAACATTATTGATTAAATAGCAAACTCCGCCTTTTGAGTGTCCTTTTGTGTGAATAACTTTAATATCATATTCACCAAGTTTTAAATTTTTAGTATTTTCATCCACCAATCCATCAACGCAAGGAAGCGAAAAAGCAGGAATATCCGCCATTTGACATTGCAAATCCATTCTTTCAATTAAAGACATATCATCCTTATGAATTAAAATTTGCGCTAAAGGAAATTTTTCTTTCATCTTAGAAAGGCAATAACAATGGTCAAAATGCCCGTGGGTTATTAAAATATATTTTAAATTCAAATTATTATTTTTAATTTCTTTTTCAATCTCATCAACCGATGATGTACAATCTATTAATATTGCTTCTTTTGAAGCCTTGTCAGCTACAAGATATGTTGTTGCTCCATAAATTCCGTTTGGATATGCTTTAATTTCCATTTTTACCTCTTAAACATTTTTTATATAAGGATTTTAACATATCAAGCTGTTTTTTAATATAGAGCTTTATAAAATTATAGGGTGATAAATCTTTATAAATACTGAATATAATTGTTCGTATGCGGCTATCAGACATATCAAAATGCCTTTGAAGCTCTTTTAAGTATCGATTTATATACTCTTTGACTTTTCTTTCTTCAAAGCAATTTTCGTCTTTTTCACTTTCAAAAAATTCTTGCATACTACACCACTTTTGTTTTCATTGTATGAAAATTAAATTTAAAAATCATTGGAATTTAGCGCAATAAAGATATACACTTGTTTACAATACTGTGGTATTATCTTGATAATAGAGTTAGTTTTTTATATTCTAATTAGCGTAAAACTATGAAAAAAATTAGATTAAATTTCATAAAAATCTTATTGTTTACACTATTTTTGCTTACTTTTAACCACCAATCCTTTGCAATTAGAATAGGTTTAAATGAAGGCGTAAGTAAAACTTATGTTGGAAGCAGCCAAAACGCTAATTTTATTGACGCTCATAGCGGAAAAGTTTTATTCATTTCTCGCTCATATTTTCCATATTCAATTAAAGCTTACGGAAATTCAATAGCAATCAAGGTTAAAGGGTTGTATTATGATTGTTCAACAAATGCAATAATAGTTAAAAATCCCGATAGCAAAGGGTTTTTAGCCACCAAAAAAAGATGGTATAGAGGAGATATCATAATCTATAATTTAGATGGAAAATTGACTATTGTTAATAATTTGCCGTTGGAAGAGTATTTAATGGGTGTAGTGCCATCTGAAATGCCATCAAGATGGAACATTGAAGCGCACAAAGCCCAAGCAATAGCCGCAAGAAGTTATGCTCTTGCCAATTTAAACAAAAGAAATTCAAAAGGTTATGACCTTAAAGACACTCCGCAAGACCAAGCCTATGGCGGCGCAACAAGCGAAACTCCCCAAACAACTTATGCTGTTTTATCAACTCGTGGCGAAGTTTTAACTTATGATAATAAAATAATTCCAGCTTACTACCATGCCTCAGCAGGCGGAGAAACTAAAACCGCAGGGCAAGTTTGGGCGCATGATTTACCTTATATTCAATCGGTTGACAGTTTTGACAAAGGAACGAAAAAAAGCGGACACGGAGTCGGCATGAGTCAGCATGGGGCGAATAACCTTGCTAATAAAGGGTTTAGCGCAAGGCAAATTTTAAATTATTTTTATAAAGATATCAACTTTTCAAAGATTAGATTTAAAAACAATAACAATGATTAAAAATTGTTAAAACCCTTGTAAAATCTTGATAAATGTGTATAATAAGGGTGTGTTATTAATAAGGAGTTAGATATGAACAAAGAAGAATTAGTAAAAGCAGTTGCCACTAGCACAAAATTATCTCAAAAAGCCACATCAGAAGTAATTGCTGCTACAATCGAAACTATCCAAAAAACAGTTTCTAAAGGCAAAAAAGTTACTTTAGTTGGTTTCGGTACTTTTGAAGCTAGAAAAAGAGCTGCTAGAACTGGCAGAAACCCTCAAACAGGTAAAGAAATTAAAATCGCTGCTAAAACTGTTCCAGCATTTTCTGCAGGTAAAAAATTCAAAGAATTAGTAAAATAGTTCTTTAAAATTTTTTTTAAAACAAGGCGCTTTGGAATTTTTCCAAGGCGTTTTTGTTTTTTTGCTTTGAAAATAAAATATTATGAGGTATAATATTTTACACAAAAAGAAACTGAGGTTTTTATGAACGAAAAATATCTCGATTTATTTGAAAAAGCTAAAAAAGCAAGTGAAAATGCGTATTGCCCATATTCAAAATTTAAAGTTGGCGCTTGCATTTTATACGAAAACAAAAAAGAATACACAGGCTGTAATGTTGAAAATGCCAGTTACGGCTTAAGTTTGTGCGCCGAAAGAAACGCAATGTCAAATGCTATTGCTCAAGGCGAAACAAGCAAAATTGAAGCTATTGCAATTTATTCACCAAATCAAAAAAGATGTATGCCATGTGGCGCATGCAGACAATGGTTAACAGAATTTGCAATTGATGAAACCGAAACAAAAATAATCCTAGAAGACAAAGACGATAAGCTTCTTGTTCTTTCTCTAAAGGATATTTTCCCTTACGGCTTTAAATTTGAATAATCAATCAAAATATTATTGTTCAACATATCCCAACAATTTATCAACTGCATTTTGAATTGAATTAATTTTATCTTCAATTATTTCAACTCTGTTTGATAACATTTTTGTTTGAGAAACATTTTCATAGAAAATGTCGATAAATTGCGCAGGATTAAATCTTTCGCTTTGCGCTTGAGTCAATAATTCAACTTTTCTTGAAAGATCATTAATTTTTAAATCTTTTTCCTTACCCGTCTTAATCAAGTATTTAAGGGCATTTTCAACTTTCAAATTAAATTCTTGAGTCGCATTTTTTGATTTTTCGCTTTGAATTAAGTGAAGTCTAATATCCTCAAAAGAATTTTTTTGAATATCTTCAACTCTTTCAGACAGGTCATTGATTTTTTCAACCGTATCTCTAAACCAACCTGATAAATGCCCGATTTCAGCTTCTACATCACGATTGATTTTAACGCCTTCAAGTCCAACGGTTCTTAATTCTATAACTTTTTCAAATAAAGATTTAAAATCGTCATTATTTTGAGCATTTTTTTCAATTGAAACTCTGATTTTTGCTAAATCAGATTCAACATCCTCTAATGTATAAGTATAGCTTGAATTTTCCTCAAGAGTTCTAATTCTGTTTATTGATTTTTCAATTTTTGCAAACTCGCTTGCTAAATTTTCCTTAATTTCTTGAGAAATATTTCCTTTTAAATATTCAAAATTTGAAAGATATTCTTGAACTTTGGCTGAAAGGTTGTCTATGTTTGTGTTTTGCTTATCCAAAAATGATGTATCAGCAGGCTTATCAATAAGCGCTGAAATTTTTTGAACATTGTCTTTTAATTTTTGTTCAATATGTTCTCTAATTGAAACAAAATCGTCTGAAAGTTCGCTATTTTCTTCTTCAATTGCTTGTATTCTTTCAGAAATTTTGGAAATTGCGCCCATAACTTGCGCCATGGACTTGCTTTCTTCAATTGTAGCTATTTTCATAGACAAATTTGAAGCGCTGGATTGAATTTCTTCTAATAATTCTTTTGCGTTGTGAATTTGTTGAAGATTTGTTCTATCAATCTTGTTTTCAATATCTACAACGGTTTCTCTTAAAGATTTCTTTTCAACGATATTATCTAAATCAGCCCCAATGTAGCTATCTAAAAGCTTATCAACCTTAAGTTCAAATTGAGAAAGAGAGGTTTTGTTGGATTTATCAATATTAACAATTCCCTCTAAAATATCGCTTTTAATTTCGTTTAAAACGTCCTGCGCATGGGCGTTATTAGCATTTAGAGTGTCATTTAACTTATCAATTGTGTCATTGCTAAAATTTTCAAGCTCAACTTCAAGGCTGGAAAGCTTATCAGCGATTTTTTCAGCATTATCATTTTGTTTGATTGAAAATTCTTGAAAATCGACTTTAAAATTAATAAATTCTTTTTGAACTCTATCTGAAACATTTTCAACACTATCCGCCAAATGGTCTGAAAGTCTTTGTAAATCAAGCTTTAGAGTATCCAACGTTTCAATATTAATTGTTTTTGTGTCATCTTGAATTTTAGCAACAGAAGTCGCCAAAGTATCTTTAACAGAAGCCACAACTTCTGAAAAAGTTGTCTTAATTTCGCCCAAATTAGCGCTATTTTCAGCTACAACATGCGTTCTAAATATTTCCAATTTATCTGCAACGGTTGGAATAGCCTCAGAAATTTGGGTTAAAATTTGCATACTTGAAACGCCGTTTAAATCGTTTAAGTTTGATTGCATATTTTGAATTGAAGATTGAATTTCAAAAGTAACATCACGAAGATTATCGGACAATTCTTTAATATTTTTGCCCAAATCCTGATTTTTGAGCTCATCCATAGCCTTAACAATAGGCTCTTGAAGAATTTGAATATTACCTTCGTTTATTGCTGTTAAATCTTTTTTAAATTGAGTCAAACCCGCAAGAAGAACCTTCATATCTTCTTTTGCGCTTGCTAAATATTTTTCGTATTCAGCTTGATGTTGATGAGATTTATATAAAATTTCATCATTAATCAAATTATGAACATCTTTCAATTCTCCGCCAAGGTTTTGAATAGTTCCGCTTAGGGTTTTAACCTCGTCTTTAGTGTTCATCACACTTGTTGAAAGATTTTGAAGATTGTTTGAAACAGTATTTATATTTGAATTTAGGTTGTATACCTCGGTTTTAACGCCTGCGTCGCCTGCTGTGTTAACGATTTTTTGAATTTCATATTTGATTGTTTCAAACTGATTTTTAATTTCCTCGCTAAAAGCAAGCAAATCTTGTTTTGGGTTTAAAAGATTAACGCTATCATTAACCGCAGCCATCATATTAGTTAAAGAGCGAACCTCTTTAAGGGCGTCATTAAACAGGTTTTCACGATTTTGAACAACATTAACCAAATTGCCCAAATCTTTATATTTATTATCAATTATTGAAATAGCCGAAATTACGGAATTTACATTGCCGTTTATTGTGTCCAATTCGTCTTTAACAGCGTTAAATTCTTCTTTTGAGCTATGACTTTTAACTTGGGATAGAAAATCTGCAAAATTTTTGTTTAGAGTGCTTGTTATATTTTCAAAACCTCTTGAAAAAGCAAGAAAATTTTCTGAAAGTCTTGTTATTTCAGCAGATGTATCAGAATTTTTATTTTGTTCAACAACTGAATAAATTTTTTGCAGTGCTAAATCAAGGGAATTTAATTTGGAATATGTTGCTGAAACATCATTTAAGACTTTTGTAACTTCAGCAGACATTTTAGGATTTTGCGCAGAATGGGTTGTAATGAAGCTTCTAAGCGCATTTTCAAGGTCTTTTATGTATTGATTTGTTTGATTATATTTTAAATCAATTGTTTTTCTAAATTCCGTTACAAGGGTTGTTGCAATTTTTTCCCCTGAAACGTTTGTTAAATTTTCATATCTTTGAGACAAACTTGTTAAAACATTATAAATTTCGCCTTGCGAAGTTGATGATTTAGCATACAAACCTTTGATGGCTTCAGTTAACTGGTCTAATCTAATTTCTACATTATCTACCATTTTTTGACAATTTTCCTTATATCCCCAATAACAATATGATAACAAAAAAGCACAAAAAATAGCCAATTTGTAACAATTTTTATTACTTTCATTATATAATTTTTTTATGGAAAAACTTGAACTATTAGCTCCGGCTCAAA
Organism: uncultured Candidatus Melainabacteria bacterium; assembly: GCA_934667125.1. Lineage (GTDB taxonomy): Bacteria > Cyanobacteriota > Vampirovibrionia > Gastranaerophilales > Gastranaerophilaceae > RUG14156. Next base: position 183,321 of record CAKULF010000002.1, read on the forward strand.
ATTATGCTTGCGCAATTGACGCTATAAATTGCGGAGCAGACGCTGTTTATATTGGCGCAAACGCCTTTGGCGCAAGGGCGAACGCTAAAAACAATTTAGAGTCAATTAAAAAACTGGTTGATTATGCTCATATTTTTAATGTGAAAATTTATGTTACTTTAAACACGATTTTAACTGATGATGAGCTTATACAAGCCAAAAAATTAATTGAAGATTTATATGAAATAAAAGTTGACGCTATAATTTTTCAAGATTTTGGAATTTTAAATTTAGCTTTAAATGGTGAACTTCCGCCAATAGTGCTACATGCAAGCACACAGTGCGATATTAGAAATGTTGAAAAAGTTAAATTTTTTGAAAATATCGGCTTAAAAAGAGTCATTTTAGCAAGAGAATTGTCCATTGAGGATATTAAAAAAATAAGAAAAACAACCTCAATCGAGCTTGAACACTTTGTCGCAGGGGCTTTGTGCGTATCTTATTCGGGTCAATGCTACATGTCAAGTTATATCGGTTCAAGAAGCGCAAACAGGGGCGAGTGCGCACAATGTTGCAGAAAAAAATACAGTTTAGTTGATAAAAACGGGAAATTTTTAGCAAAAAATCAATATTTATTATCCCTAAAAGACAATAATTTATCCTCACAGCTTGATAAATTGGTTGAAGCGGGGGTCATGAGCTTTAAAATCGAGGGACGATTAAAAGATGAAAATTATGTAAAAAATAATGTTTTATATTATCATAATCTTTTAAAAAAATACCCCAGAACCTCTTTTGGCGAAATTACTTCAGACTTTACGCCCGACATTAAAAAAACATTTAACCGAGGTTTTACATATAGTTATTTGTTTAATAAAAAAGATGATATTTATAACTTTTTGACCCCAAAATCAATGGGCGAGGAGCTTGGCGAAGTTACATCAACAAATGAAAAATTTTTCACAGTTAAAACAAAAGCCCAAATTAATCCGCAAGATGGCTTGTGTTTTGTTTTGGATAACGCTTTGAGCGGAATTTTGGTAAATTCTGTTGAAAAAATTAAAGAGGGTTTTAAAGTTTTTCCAAACAAAAAAATTACCTTGAAAAAAGGTGCAAAAGTTTATCGAAATTTGGATTTTGAATTTAATAAAACCTTGAAAAACACTAGAACCACAAGGAAACTAGAGGTTGAATACATTGTAAAGGACGATGAGATAACGCTTTATGACGTTAATAAAAATAAAGTCAGCTTAAAGCTTGAAAGCGACGAAATTGCGCAAAATCAAATCAAAATGAAAGAAAACTATATAAAATCACTTTCTAAAACCGCTGATAGCCCGTTTATTGTGAAGAATATTGATTTTCAAACCCAAGCCATTAAATTCATTCCTGTTTCAAAATTGAATGAAATTAGGCGCACGCTGATTGAAGAATTGATTAAAAAAATTCTTTCTCGCTATAAAACCAAAAAACAAAAACCGATTGATATTGCCCAATTTCCGCTTGAAAAGGGCGATTATAGGCTAAATGTTCATAATAAAAAAGCGAGGGAATTTTATGAACTTTGCAATTGCAAGGTTGAGGAAAATAGCTTTGAAAGCATTAAAAATCATAAAAATAAAGAACTTATGCGAATGAAACATTGTTTGAAAAGGAAATTTGTCGGCTGTGGGGTTAAAATTGCCGAAAATGAACTGTTTTTGGTTGATGAAAAAGGTTGTAAGTTCGGACTGGAATTTGATTGCAACCAATGCGAGATGATTGTAAAGTCTTTAGATTAATATTCACCTCAAATCTGCCAACAAAATCAATAGCCAATTTTATTCAATCGCTAATAATTTCAATAACAATTTTCATATAAAGAACAGTTGGCTATCGAAGAATTTTTAAAATAGAAAATTTATCGATAGCTGGTTTATTAGTGTTATTTTTTTATTTAATGATTTCTGAACTCCTAAATTCTTGGACACTTCAACATTACCTGTAGAACGTCGCCCTGAACCCCGCTTCAGGGTCTTAAGATTGTTGAGGACAGGACGAAAATTTGAAAAATAAACAATTCTTCTATAGCCAGTTTTTGTTTAAGTATTAATTTTATCAATAGCATTTTTTGCTTAATAATTGCTAAACTTTTAAACCCTTGTATGCTCCAACATCCCCTCTAAAATGTCGCCCTGAACCCCGTTTCAGGGTCTTAGGCTCGTTGAAAATGAAACGAAATCTAAAAAATAAATAATTCTTTTATAGCCACTTTCATTTCAGAATTAATCATCCAGCAACGATTTTTAAATATAAACAAATTGCAAATAACCGTATTGCCATCAAAGAATTAGCAAAAAACAAATTTATCTATAGCCAAAGTGTATTCCGAATTTAATCATCCAAACGTCAAATTTCATCTTGGAACAACAACTGGCTATCGAAGAATTGGTAAAATAACAACTTTATCGATAGCCAATCTTCATTCTAATATCGATTGAGCAATAAATTCCATACGGTCGATAACAGACTATCGAAGAAATTCTTAGAATTGAAGTTTTTCGATAGCCATTATTTTGATGTTTTTTGTTTGCGCAACTCCAAACCCTTGCGACGGTCGAATTTTTAATTCGACATATAAACATCTGCTTTTGTTAAAATTAATTTCACCGACAAAGTTCAAAGCAAAGCTAAACGCTACTTTAAGGTAATTATCAGCTTCCCAGCGACAACTAAAAAATGACTTCCGTTTAGCTTTGCTCATTTTGAACATTTTGAGAAATTAATTTTAACAAAAGCATAAGCCTTAAGCCGTCTTTCTTTTCCTGCACAGCATAACTTATCTCCAAGGCTCGTTCCTCGCCAAGAGCTAAGAAATCTTTTTCTTTTCTGGCGAAAAAGAGTGCGAAGCCAGAGTTAACAAAAGACAAATGATGAGTTTGGCTTTTGTTTAACTGTTGATAGGCGACGTTTCAAATCTTTGATTTGACAGGAGCAGAAAAAGAAAATGAACAAATTAGAAGCGTAATCTATAGCCAAAGAGAAGTTGAAAGCTCTAGCTATCGATAAATTTTTTGTTACAAGTTTTTTGATAGCCAAGATTTTTCATTTTTCTATTTCATGTTTAAAATTATTTGATAACAGTTTTCTATTACAAAGAATTATGTTTAAAATGATTAATTGCAGGGGTTTTAAATTTCTTTGATAGTCGGTTCTTGTTGCAAAAATTATGTCTTGAATGGTTAATGTTGAGATAGGTTTTGGCTATCGAAGAATGATTAAATTTTAAATTTTATTTGGTTCTCAATAATTTTAAGACCCTGAACCCAGTTTCAGGGTGACGGTTTTGGGGATGTTTGGGGCAACTACAACCAATAAGTAATTGTTGGATTAGTAAATCCAACCTACTTATTAACTGTTTATAAAATTGACTACCAGCGCTATCCTTTCAAATGTGCCACGCCAGTAGCAATCATGCTAACTCCAAGTTTATCGGCACATTCAACAACATCCTCATCCTTAGCCGTACCAAAAGGTTGAATAATGGCACAAACTCTTTCTTGCGCAGCAGATTGAACAAATCCGATATTTTCAATTGCCAAATCAACCGCAACAACGCTATCTTTCACACTATCGCACACTTTGTTCAAAGCAACTTCAACACTGTCAACTTGATTTGCTTGTCCGCAAACAATGGATAAAGTCCTTAAATCCTTTGCTATAACGCTTGCGGAGCTTTTTGCATGTTTTACCACTTTATGCGCAAAAATCATATCTTCAACTTCTTTTTGCTCCGGTTTTTTCTTTGTCACGACCTTGAAGCTCTTAACATCAAGCTCTTTTTTATCTTTTTCTTGAATTAAAGCGCCAAAAGGAGTCAATTTAATTTCCTCATCTGTAAAATTTTGAATTTTTTCTAGTGGCGTATTTATTTGAATAGCCTTGATATTAGGGTGTTTATTTAAAACTCTAATTGTTTCTTCGCTAAATTCGGGAGCAACAATTGTATCAATTTGAAACTCGATTAATTTTCTTGCCAAAATTGGCGAAATTTCCTTGCTAAAGCCAACCGTAGCGCCAAAAAGCGCAATCGGGTCTGAATCTATTGCTTTTTCAAAAGCAATATTAACGTCACTTCCAAGCGCAACAACAGCAGGATTATTGAATTTTACCGCCGCAAAAGCTGAAACATCATAAAATTCAGCTAAAATCTCAATTGTCGTTGTCGCATTTAAAATATCATTATAGTTCAATTCAATTCCTTGAACCAAGTTCCAGTCAATTTCCTTGTCATAATTATATAAAGCAGCACTTTGAAAAGTGTTTTCGCCGTGTTTTAAATTTTGAATTTTATTGAAATTATAAACTTTGTTTTCCATTTTTTATCCTTTTTTTCTTTATTTTACAATAAAAATTTTTTTTATGATAAAATACTATTGCCACACTTCACGGGGCTTTGCGAGCTCTTGACCGAAAGCTTATGTCGGGTGCAGAGTATATTGTGAGGGGGGTTGGTTATAAATTGAAAATTGAAAAATTGTTGAGAATTTAATTTTTTGCGGCGTCTTGTTGCCCCAACCGAGTCAGGATGGAAACATAGCAGCTCTAAGGCTAATAATGCGGGTGCGAGAAATTATTTAGGAGATTTTTCAATCGTAGGTTTATAATTGGCTTTTCGATAGATATAGTGTGGCTTTTATTTTTTCTAAAAACAGACATTTTGAAGAACATGTTAAGTTTTGTAACAAAATAAATTAAAATTGAAATTCAATACTTTGTATATACTTTATATATATGTAAGCAGTTACTAAAGGATAAAAAGATGGCTCTTCAAATTACAAATGATTTTGATAAAAAATTAAACGAACTTTATTCATCTAAAGTAACTGTTAATCTTGAAGCTAAATCAACAATCAGCCCAAACGAATTTTGGAACTCAATGGAATTAATCGCAGTTAACCATAAAGCAATGATAAACTTCAAAATCGCAAGATAAACAAAAAACTTTTTACGCACAAGGGTGGTAAAAAAATAAAATAATTTTTATGCACAAGGGTGATAAAAATTAAAAAAAGAATTAACGAAAAAGTTTTAATATGACGCTTAAGATAAGGTCAGTTGAGGCTTTGAGGATTATAGAGAGAGAAGAAAAAATTTAATATAAAATACCCTGTAAAACAAAATTTACAGGGATTTTTTTATATAAATAATGTGTAATTAGTTGCGAACAGCTGTTTTTTCTAGGTATTGAATTAAACATGTTGCTAATTGGTCAGGACAGCTTGTGCCTTTTTGGTTACAATCTATTCCTTTTAATTTTGCAATAACATCATTAATATTCATTCCGATTACCAAGCTTCTAATGCCTCTAAGGTTGCCTTGACAGCCGCCAATAAATTCAATATCTTTAATTTTATCGTTATCAATAATTACATTTATAACCTTGCAACATGTGCCGTATGTTTGATAGCTGATTGTTTCCATAGTTTTTTCCTTTAAAATTATCTGATTACCGGTTGATTAAATACACGAGTCGCTAAATCCTTATCCAACATTAAAAGTGCGTGCTTGTCGTCTTGGATTAATTTTAAAGTTGTTAAAACGCTTCCAACGCTTTCTTCTTCCTCAACTTGTTCATTAATATACCAATCCAAAAAGCGCAAAGCCGCTCTATCTTTAGTGCGTTCAGCTACATCAGCCAATGAATTAATCAAACTTGTTACATATTGTTCGTGTTCTAAAACTTGTTCAAAAATTTCTAATGGAGTAGTGCCATCAATTTTAGGAAGCTCAATCGCTTTAAAATCAACGCTTTCGCCACGAGCAGAAATATAATCAATCATTCCCATAGCGTGCGCTCTTTCTTCTTGAACTTGAACATCAAACCAATTAACAAAACCAGCCAAATTCATTTCTTGAAATCTATTTCTCATCATTAAATATAGATATTCAGAATATAATTCTTTATTTATTTGCTCACAAAAAGCATTTTTTAATTCTTCATTAATCATTTTTTCTCCTTTAATTTATAATTATAATCTACAACGAAAAAAATATTTTTAAATAGGAAAAAATATTAAAATTTGTAATCTTTTAGCCTAGAAAAAATAATTATTGTAATCTTGAAATATGAATACTTTTTTTCAAGACGAATATATCAATAAAATGGTTTTGACTCGCCTTACCCGTGAGATTAAAAAGGAGCAGCTCGAGAGGACAATTAAAGAAATTAATTACCTTAACGAATTGCAAAAGCACGTTCTTGAACAATATGGAATAGCTCAACAACATAAAAACGAGCTTAAAAATCACATAAGAAATAATGGAAAAAATATATAAATATAGACTGAAACTCAAGAAATACAAGGAATTGAGATTTATTTCGCATCTTGATTGGCAAAATTTGATTTTAAAAATTTTTAGAAGATGTAACTTAAATCTTGTGTTGTCTTGCGGTTTTAATAAAATGCCAAAAGTATCATATTCACCCGCTTTGCCGATATTTATCGAATCTTGTTGTGAGCTTGTTAATTTTCAAGTTTATGAACCCTTAAAAGATAGTTTTAAAGAGGATTTTGAAAGATTTTCGCCAAACGGAGTTGAATTAATTGAAGTTAAAGAAATTATTGAAAACTCCTCTGAGCCGAAATCTTTAGAGAATTATTGCCAATGGGCGCAATATGAGGCGGTTTTAAAAAAAGATGTTTACAACGAAGAAAAAATACGTTATATTATAGAAAAGTGTTTATCTTCTGAAAATATTTTAATCACGAAGAAAACTAAAAAAGGTATAGAAAAAACAATAAATTACAGAAATTCCCTAAAAACAATAGAGTTTAAGGATGGTGTTATAACTTTTATTTTAAAAGTTGGACAAAACGAAGAAATTCCTGCGCTTCGGGCTGATGAATTTTTAAAAACGATTTTTGAAAACAGCAATATATTTAAAATTAAAAGAACCAAATTTTTCGATGCCTTTAACAATGTAATTTAAAAAATTAAAAGAGTTTTAAGTTTAAAGGAAAATTTTATATGTCAAAAAGAATTGTTATATCTGAAAAAGATAATGTTGCAGCACTAATCGAGAATAACAAAGTTTCAGAATTTTTTGTTTCAAAAGGCGATGTCTTATTGGGAGATGTTTATCTTTCTCGTGTTGATAATATTTTGCCTTCAATCGAAGCAGCGTTTGTAGATGTCGGAATGTCTGATAGAATGGGCTTTATCCACACTGACGATATTCAAGGAAACGGCACATTAAAAGAAAAAGTTAAACCTAACCAAAAATTAATCGTTCAAGTTGTTAAAGAACCAACAGGACACAAAGGTCCTAGAGTAACAACATCATTATCACTCCCTGGGCGTTTTTTGGTATTATTGCCAGATGAAAAAGGGGTGAATGTTTCTAAAAAAATCACTTCAACAAAAGAAAGAGCAAGACTAAAATCAATCGTTAGCCTTTTAAAACCTGTTGGAGTGGGGGTTATCGTTAGAACCGAAGCCGAAGGTCAAACAGACGCTGAAATTCAAGAAGATTTAGAAATTTTATTAGAAAAATGGAATTCCATTGTAAATGCCGCAGATAGCGCAACTCCGCCGACTTTATTATATCGTGACCAAGATTTATTATATCGTGTTATTCGTGAAGCTTGCGATAGCGAAGTTGAAGAAATCGTTGTGGATACTGCTTTTGCGCTACATAGAACAACTCAATTATTACAACATTGGAATATGCAAGTAAAAGTTACTATGCACAAAGGAAGTGAGCCGCTTTTAGTTGCAACAGGAGTTAATAAAGAAATTGCAAACGCTTTAAACACAAGGGTTAATATGCCTTTGGGCGGATATTTATTTATCCAACAAACAGAAGCACTAACCGTTGTTGACGTTAACTCCGGTAAATTCACATCATCTTCAAATCAAGCTGAAACCATCCTAAAAACCAATATTCAAGCGGCTGATGAGATTGCTCGTCAACTAAAACTTAGAAATATTGGCGGTATGGTTGTAATAGATTTTATCGATATGGCTTCTCGTATGGATAAATTGGCTCTATTAGAGCATTTCGAGCTTGTTCTTGAAAAAGATAAAGCTAAACCACAAATTGGTCAACTATCTGACCTTGGACTTGTTGAATTAACTCGTCATCGCCAAGGACAAAGCTTATCCGAAATATTCACTAAAAAATGCGACAAATGCGGCGGACAAGGCTTCATCATTGACGATATGAAATATTCAACTCCAACAAGCGTTGGCGAAAATAGAGCTAAAATGAATAAAATCAAAGGACCATTTAACTCTAATTTCAGCGGAAACACCGAATCTGCGCCGCAAAATCAAAAATTCAATAAATTTGATAAGAAAAAAGATAAAAACAAAAATCGTCAAAATCATAATAATGATAGAAACAATAATTTTGAAAATCAAAATCCTCAAAACACTCCTCAACCAACCGAAGAGCTTACAAAATCAAAAGTTAACGAGCTTATTGATGATTTAATTAAAGATATTTCAATAGATACACCTATTAATATTGAAGAAAAAGTTGAAACTACAACTCCTGAAGCGGTTGAAGTTGTTGAAACAACTGAAAAAGTTGAAATTGAAAGCGAAAAACCAACTGAAGCAGTTGAAGAGAAAGTTGAAACAGCGGAAGTAGTTGAACAAAAGGCTGAAAAAGAAGAAAAGAAACTTCCAAGAAAAGCTAAAAAAACTCAACGAAAAACAAAAGCTAAAGAAGCTGAAACGACTGAAACCGTTGAAGAAAAGCCAACAGAAGTTGTTGAAACAATAAGCGAAGCTCCAGCGGAAGAAAACACAGAAAACGCTGAAAAGGCTGAAAAAGCTGAAAAGAAGCCAACAAGAAGACCAAGGAGAACAAAAAGTGCTAAAACAAGTTCATAGAGCATTTTTTACAATATTAATGATTTTAGCTTTAGCGACACCTTGCGTTTTAGCTGATAATATCGAAGTTAAAAGCGAAAATCCCGCTCAAACTAATTTAATTCAAAATGATGTTCGAGTTAATGATTTAGATATTGACCCGCTCAACACTAAAAAAGTTAAAAAAGAGGTGGCAGTCGATACTAAAAGCGAGGGCAAAAAGGTATTTGTGTACTTTTTTAAAGTGATGTCAGGCGTTATAATTTGCGCAATTTTGCTTTATCTTATCCTTGTTTTTGTTAAAAAATTCTATGGAAGTGCTTTTAACACAATTGAAGAAGACGAATACGAAGAGCTTAGCCTTTCAACTCCTCAAAACAAAGAGGAAGCGCTAAAAATGTTTTTAAATCGAACAAAAGATTAAGCAACAACATCATCTTCAAGGTTATTTTGGCTCATAATAAGGGCTTCATTTGGTTTGCCTTTTGTTTTTAATAGAACGTCAACAACCTTTTTCATTTGACATTTAAAAGAATAATGGGCTTTTGTAATCGGGCATTTTTTGCAATCACAATTTAATTTATAGCATTCTAAAGCTTGAATAGTCCAGTTTTGAACAATGGAGTTTGATATCACTCCATTTGTTTGGCATTCAAAAAAATCCTCTTTTTGTCCGTAACCTTTAAACAATTTTTCCCCAAAGCATTAGTAAATCTAATAATACTATTATGCACTACATTTGTCGTTTTTTCAAATTTCTCCATTAAATGTACTACATACATTTAAAAAATTGTTCAACTCGGCAATTATTTTTTTATCAAAAAGAATTTAGACTTTTATTATGCTAAATTATTTTAAAAAAATCTCGAAGAAAAATACCTGCGCAATAAACAGCGTTTGTTCAATACATCCGAGCGTTCATAATTTATATGAAATATTGATGGATGAAGTTAGGGAAACTTGTTTTTATTTGGTTAAATTAAAAGAGTTCAATATTTCCAATAGTTTGATTGAAAACCAATGTATAGAAGCGCTTTCCGTCTTTTTAATCAATACAAATTTTAATAAAAAAAACTATTTGAATTATTTAGGAAAAATATATAATTCAAAAAAGGAAGTTAAAGAAAAATATCTAAAATTTTGCCAAAACTATCAATATCCAAGCGAAACAATCAATTCAAATTTTGAAATGGACGATAAAACAACAATTTCAAAATTGATTGAACATGCGCAAAATAATATGGCAAAAAAAGAAAAAGTTAAAGATAAATCCAAGGAATATCTTTTTTCTTTAATAACAATTTTTTCTAAGTTGGCTTGCGTTGATTTGGTTAAAATTAAAAAATTTGAAGCGCAATATACTGAATATGATTTTGAAATAATCAGATTTTTTGCCCTTACAAACGGATATTCAATCAGAAATGAAAAAATAAAAAGAAGAATAACCGATTTTTCAAATATATCTTATAAAATTCAAGAAAAATTGAATGATATTTTAGAAAAACGCTATGGCAAAAAAGAAAAAACGACGATAAATACCAATATTTTAAACGGCAATTCCATTCTAATAACGGGAGATGACCTAAATGAATTGGAAAATTTATTAAAACAAATTGAAGAAAAGAAAATTGAAAACATTAATATATATACGAATGCTCAACTGATAACAGCGCACTCATACCCTTATTTCAAACATAATAAGCACATAAAAGGGCATATAGAGAGCGATAACGCCGAATATGATTTTTCAAATTTTAAAGGAGCAATTTTAATTACTCAAAATTTTGTTCAAAAAATTGATAATTTATATCGTGGCGAAATTTTTTCAAATAAGATAATTTCTTTTGAAAAAGTTGTGGATATTATTGATAATGACTATTCAAAACTAATTGAAACGTCTTTGAATTTGAATGAAACCCAAACAAACACAAGCTACAAGGAAAATATCAAACTTGAAAACGATTTTAAAAAAATCTCTTCCTTAATTGAAAATTATAAAAACGACGAAATCATAGTCATAATCGGCAATTCAAACAATTTTGAAAAGATAGATAAAATTGAAGATAAAAGTGTTTTGAATTTTTCAACCCCATCTCAAAATGATATTTTATATAATTCCTTAAAGCTTCTTGAAGAAAAAAACATCAAAATTTCACTATTTATCTATCAATGCACCTTAAATAATTTACATATTTTGCTCAATCTTTTAAATCACAAAATTGATTTTTATTTATCAGATTGCTCAAATTTCCTTGTAAATCCGCATGTTATTGAATCTTTGAAAAATGATTTTAATATTCAAATTCTAACGTAATTTGCAAAATTCAACGACTTTATTTTCTTTCAAACTCTTTTGAACATCAATTACTCTTTGATTTGAACTTCCAACCCAATGCAAGGTGTTGTCGTTTAATTCTTTTTTATATTCTCCGTCAATTAAAACATCAAAATTTGAAAAATCAACAGTGTCTTTTAGTTCTTCCCAAAGGTAACCCGTGTAAGACCAAACGGTTTTATTCGGGAATTTTTCTTTAATTTTTTCAGCAAGAGCGCAAACTTCATCCCTATTAAACGGGTGCATAGGATCACCCCCCGAAAAAGTTATTCCTGAAATATGTTCTTTATCTAATGCTTCAAAAAGCTCTTGCTCTGCTGCTTCATCAAACAACAAACCGCCTGCAACATCCCAAGTTTGAGGATTTTGACATTCAGGACAATGATGAGTGCAACCTGCTAACCATAATACAACTCTTAAACCGTCGCCATTTAGCATATCGTCTTTTGTGATATTGTGATAATTCATTTTTTCAACCCCTTTTAATTTATTATATGGCGTATAAAATTTAAAAGCAATTTGTTATCTTAATTTAATAAATGCTTCAATTTTTGCTTTTATGCTGTTGTTTGGAGTGTTGTCAACATCGATATATAGCCCTTGATACTTGTTTGCAAGGTGTTTTGCCAACAATGTTTTGGAACAGAAAGATTGAGTAAAAAATATAGTAGGCAAATTCGGCTCAACAAAACTTTCAATCTCGTAATCCCCTGGGAAATTCGCCTCAACCGCCCGACACCAGCCAAAAACCTCTGTTTCATTCGGAAAAAGGTCTAATAAATCAAGGTCATTTGGCGGAACGCCCCAAAAGCCAAACTGCGCTTTAGTTTGAGGCAAGTTTGAATAGTCTTTTTGTTCAATAATATTTGCTGTAATTAATTCAATTTTTCTTTTTAGGGGCAAATTGCTTTTTGAAATCGGCAAACTCAATTTTGAAATATCAGGACATTTATCCTCAAAAACCGTTTCAACAACGTTAAATCCATCTTTTTTTAATATTTTCGCAACAAAAAAAGCACTATCGCACTTATCTTTTCCAATCGGCGCAAGAATGGCGATTAAATCGTCTTTTAGATAATATGCGTTATTTATTATGTTTTTAATTATCGTGCAATACGCATCAGGCGCAAGAGAAAGCTTTGGATAGTTAAAATCAATATCTAAATCAACAAATTTAGCGCTTGGATATCGAGTTTTGTATTCTTGAATTGTGCTTTTATTTGGGTAACCCCAAAAACCTATCGTGTTTTTCATATTATGATTATAGCAAAAAGATAATTATTGTCGGATTGGTAAATCCAACCTACGTTTCTTTTAAACCTTTAACCAACTCATCATCCTCTCTAACCCGTCCCCCTGAACTCCGTTTCAGGGTCTTCAGATTGTTAAAAACCAGACGAAATCATAAAATAAATAATTCTTCGATAGCCAGTTTTAATTTTGATATTTTTCATTCACGCAACTCAAAATCTTTGCGACGGCCGAATTTCTAATTCGACATATAAACATTTGCTTTTGTTAAAATTAATTTCACCAACAAAGTTCAAGCAAAGCTAAACGTTGCTCCAAGGTAATTATTAGTTTCCCAACAATAACTAAAGAATGACTTCCGTTTAGCTTTGCTCATTTTGAACATTTTGAGAAATTAATTTTAACAAAAGCATAAGCCTTAAGCCGTCTTTCTTTTCCTTTTTGGTTCTGTTTTTCTTTTCTTTGATCGGCGTCTGAACAAAGAAAAGAAAAATGAACAAATAAAATGCGAAAGTTTCGATGACCAACTTAATGCAACCAATTCTTTGATAGCCAAAATCTTATTTCAACATTAATTGCTAAAGATATAAACCTTACAATAGAAAATGGCTATTAAAGAAATTTATAAAACTGTATTATTAATTATTTCAATCATAATTCATATAACCAGCTATCAAAGAATTTAAAAAACGAAATAAAAATGAAAACCTTGGCTATCAAAGAAATTCTAAAATAAGAAATTCATCGATAATCACAAGTTTATAACCTCTCTTCGGCTACAAATCACGCTTTTAGTTTGTTCATTTTCTTTTTCTGCTCCTGTCAAATCAAAGATTTGAAACGTCGCCTATCAACAGTTAAACAAAAGCCAAACTCATCATTTGTCTTTTGTTAACTCTGGCTTCGCACTCTTTTTCGCCAGAAAAGAAAAAGAAAACAGAACCAAAAGAATAAAGAAAATGGCTTGGATAACATTGACCAAAACCCTCGAAAGGAGAGTCGGGCGCACTATAAAGCTAACAGACATCAGTTGCGCTTTTCATGTTTTGTTTTTCATGAGGGTAGCTTGCCCTCCCACCTTTCGTTTGTGGGTTTTGGTTAGTTGGTTGTAATTTTTACCATGCTATAGATTTTCTTTGATAGCCAAAGAGTTAATACAAATACTATTCTCTTGCTTTGTTTTACATAAAGCAAACGTCAAGTTAATTATGAAAATAACATTAGAATAAGAATTGGCTATCGAAGAATTAATAATTTTTTAGATTTTTGCTTGGTTCTCAACAATCTAAAGACCCTGAAACGGGGTTCAGGGCGACGGTTTTGGAGGGTTTAAGATTTGGTTAACTCTATTTTGAGTAGAATTTATCTATTGAAAGTAGAGTTTGAATTTTAAAAGCCTTATCGCTGGGTTTTAGCTTGTTACAGGTGTAGATGTATGAAATTAACATGCTAAAGAACATGATTAAAAAACAGGCTATGATTATTTTTTCGTCTTTTTTCATAAATTTTTTCCTTGTTTATTAAATTGGTTGTCGGATTGGTAAATCCGACCTACTTGTCTTGAATACTTTTTTCAAGCCATTCGGTTGCACGTTTTCCTAAAATTATTTTTCCATCCGCTCGAATACCGTAACCAAAAGGTTCTTCGCCTTTGTTTAATCCATCAATATCCATACACACAACTTTATAGACAATATCAAAACCATCTTTATCACCAATAAAAGCAGTTTCAGATGGCGAGGACAAAAATCTTTTAGAACATTGTTTTGTGCCACTTGCATTCACTGTAAAACCTTTTATACCAAATGGTCCAACTCCTGATTCAAAATATTCAATGTCATCTATAGTGGTCAATTCTTCCCCTTTCTTTTCTCTCAAAGCGCAAACGCCATCAAGTTGCTCTTTGAAATATTCGATATCTTCATCGGTTATTTCAAAGCGGTAATTTTGATTGCAATCATTTATTTTTGACCAAGCAACACCGAGTTGAATATTTTGTTTTTGTCCAAGTGTAAGATAACTGCCAACATCTTGTTCAAGTTTTATTGTGTTGAAATTTTTAGACGAAACAATTTCATTAAATGTTTTAAAAAAATACGTATAATTGTCAAGATTGCTTGAATCAAGCGCTGTTCCATCCGCCTTAATCCCCAAATCCCCCTCTTTATAGTATTCTCCGCTTGTGACTAATTCATTTATAACCTTAGCCAGTGTTGCATTACCTTTTTTAAACTTCATCACGTTTTCATTTGGAATGTTGTTAAATGCGACAGGCAAAAGGATTGAAGTTATTATACCAATCACCACGAGAGCTATCATAATCTCAGCTAAAGTAAAGCCTTTTTTCATTATTTCTCCAATATATTTAATATATAGTTACAATAAATTATATAGATTTAATCTAATAAAACAATAGACTAAATATATTATTCACAGTATTAAAACTATTGGAAAATAGATAAAATTAAAAATATAATTCAAAATATGAAATCAACAAAAAACACACTTGGCATTCAAATTGGCAAAAAAATCCAAAATTTGCGCAAGCAAAAAGGTTTTAGCCAAGAAAAATTTGCAGAAGCAATTAATATAGCAACAACTTCCCTGAGCTATATCGAAACCGGACGTGGGTTTATGACCCTTGCGACTATGCAAAAAATTTGCGAAGTTTTAAAAATCGAGCCTGCTGAAATTTTTCAGTTTATCTCAATTCAAACTAAAGACGAAATGTATAATTATATTAGCGAAAAGCTTGAAAACATTAAGGAAAATCCGCAACAGTTGGAGCTTGCGTATAACCTTTTTAAAAACGTGATTTAATTACATAACAAAGTTGTTGCCATATTTCAAAGAACCTGTCAAATAGCATTCTTTGATTGTTGATTTTAGGCTATTGTATGTCTTTGTTTTTCTGATTTTTTCATCGATTGATTCTTTAATTTTTTCTTTAGAATCTGAATATTGATTTGCAATACCTTTTGCCAAATCTAAATTCAAATCTAAGTTTAATAAAATTGATGTTGTTCTGCTGTCCATTGCTTTTGCCTTTTATAGATTAACGATATCCTATACTTAAATAAAAACAAATATTGATTAAGTATTTCAAAGTTATATATTTTTGTTACATTTTGTAATATTTGAGGTAGAGCTGGCTATCGCACTGGCTCACGCATTTATATCAATGGTATCTTATTAAACTCATCCACCGAAAAGCACATAAAAGCTTCGCAATAATCATATCCCAACTGGATTGAGCGAAAAGCGTTAATCCCAACGATTTTTTCCGCCAAAGACGGGAATTTATCCTCAGGATAATAAATCTTCAACATCTTTTTCTTTGTTTCAATAATCGAACTTATATTTGCAAAGTAATCTATAGCACACAAAGGATAATCAGGCTCATACATTATAATTTTTAAATCGTCTTTAAACTCTTTTTCTTCCAACATTTGCTTAAAATGCTTCAAAAGCGCAATCGTATCAACATTGTTATCATAAACATTCGGAAGAAAAATATAATCGGCGTCTGATATATCAATTTTTTTAAATGTTAAATAATGGTTTTTTAGAGTTGTTGAATTGATATCAAAAATCTTAGAACCCTTGACTCTAAGGGTTTTCATAACCTCATGGAACTGTTGTTTTTTAATTATAGCGCTTTCAAGCGAATTATGATTATTCAAAAGATTTGAACCGTTTGTCAGGCAAAGAATTTCAAAATTTTTCGGATGTTGAGCGATTAATCCGCCCAAGCCCTTAATTTCAGCCCCAGGGTATTGAGAAAAAACAAGACATTTTGTGTTGATATTTATTTTCAACTGTTCAAATTGATTTTTCAAACCAAAAAGAAAATAAAACACAAATTTATTATAATTAATTTTTTTTATAATATTTGTCTTTTTTACAAAATTAAGAATTTTTCTCTTTAAGGTGTGCATTGGTTATCCATCTTCCTTTCTAGGATTATAACAAAAATTATTTTTAAATATCAACAAAAAATTCCAATATATATATTATTGTAAATTTAATTTAAGTTTTTTAAAGTGGTAATATGAGGAAAAAATTAGCTTTTACGATGATAGAATTACTTGTTGTTACAATAACGATTTTTGCCTGTATTAAGCTTGCAGTCAATATTACAGACAGCTTTTCCAAAAAAGATAAAACAGTTAATATCCTAAAAGACCTTCAAGCAACAATTTCAAAATCAATCCTTTTCAATGAATCAACCGATAATAGCGTCGCTAGTTGGTTATGGCGAGGTGATAGCTATAATGTTGCTTATGGAATTTTAACAAAATATCTTCTTGTGGATTATCCTGACGCTGTTAATTGTTCCAATCCTCTAAATTGCGTTGGGGGATATTCTTCTATGGACGGTGAGGATTACACCAATTTCAGACAGGAAGATGAATATGCAAGATTTTTAATCAACAAAGAAAAAATCCATATCGCCCTTAAGACAGTTGATCCTTGCGAAAAAAATCAAAACACTTTGTGCGCAATTGTTGTCGTAGATATAAATAACAAGGATTTACCGAACAAATTAGGTTATGATGTATTTTTATTTGGGGTTTATTCTCTTGGCGGATTTATGCCCTATGGCTATAATTTAGATAAAGATGAGGTTGAAAAAAATTGTTCACCTGATTCAAATGGCGAAACTTGTGCTGCAAAAATCATGCGTGACGGTTGGCAAATGAGAACAATTAAACCAAATGTTTATCCTATGTATGAAATTAAAAAATAGCAATTTTTATTTGAAAAAATACTTTATATATACAGGATATTAAAAAGTATTATAATAGAATTATGAAAAGCAAAAAATTAGTTTCAATTAAAGAAAAGCAAGCTGAAAGAAAAATCAAAGAAAAAGCTCAAAAAAACTTTGATGAATTATCTAAAGCTGTTCAAAATCCTATTCAGGCAAAGCTTTTGGCTTTTCAAAAAACCAAAAAAGAAATAAATCCAAAAGACTTATTATAATGCAAAATATTAAAAGTATCCTTTTTTTATATTTAACACCTCGCCAAAAATCCCAACTTTTGGGAACTTTAAAGGCATATAATTTAAAATTTAAAGATTTATCAAGCCTTGATCTTGTTGATAAATTTATGGAAGATGAAAAATATTATCTTGATATTTCTCAACCCCATTTTGAATTTGTTAAAGATTATCTTGAGGATGATAAATTTTTAAATGAATTGAAAAAATATTTTGATTTTTTAAAATATGAAGAAGAGCAAAAAGCCTATTTTCAACCTTATATCGACAAGCAAAAAGAGCTTGCAAAGCAAATGAGAAAAAAGGCTCAAGAGTATAAGATGTCTAAATTAAAACCAACCAAAAAACAGCTCTATTACTATGACAGGCTGGTTAAGAACCATAATTTAGAAAAAAAAGACACAACAACAGCAAGCAGATTAGACTTAAAAAATTGGATAACAGAAATATTAAATGAATTTAGTTAAAAAAATAGAAGAAATATTAAAAAACGGCGGAATTGAAGAATATAAGCAAGAAGCAGACTTGATTATTCAAGAAATTTCAGGACTTGATAAGGCAAAATTATTGATTTGTGATGATATTCCAAATGCCGATAAAATTGAAGAAATTGCTAAAAAAAGAGCAACATCAAAAGCCCCAATACAGCATATTTTGGGCTATAGCTATTTTATGGGCGAAAAATATATCGTAAATAAAAACGTTTTAATTCCTCGAGATGAAACCGAAATTCTTGTTTTAAAATGTTTTGAATTATTGCAAAATAAAACCGAAAAAATCCATATTTTGGATATCGGGCTTGGAAGCGGTTGCATTTCTTGCGCTTTGGCTAAAAAATTAAAAGACAAAGATATTGAAATTTTAGGGGTTGATATAAGCCTTGAAGCGCTTGAAGTCGCAATAGAAAACATTAATAAGCTTGATTTAGTTAGAAAAGTGATAATAAGAAAATCTGACCTTTTTTCAAAAATAAGAGATATTGAAAAGTTCGATTTAATTGTTTCAAATCCGCCATATATCCCTAAAAAAGAGGAAAACAATCTTCAAAAAGAAGTTAGGGATTTTGAGCCGAAAGAAGCGCTATACGCAGCTGATGAGGATGGAATTGAGTTTTATAAAAAAATAATAGCAACTGCGCCAAATTTCCTCAAAAAAGAGGGCTATTTAGCCTTTGAACTTGGAATTGAACAATATAAAAAAGTTCAAGAACTTATGGAAAAAGATTTTGAAGATATCAAGATATACAAGGATTTAGCAGGAATTGAAAGAGTAATCACAGGTAAAATAAAATGAGATTAGACAAATTTTTAAAAGTTTCAAGATTAATAAAAAGAAGAACCGTTGCAAACGAAGTCTGCGACAGCGCAAGAGTTTTCGTGAATAATAACCCTGCAAAGCCTGCTAAACAGCTTAAAGAGGGCGATATTATCACAATTGAATATAAAAATATGACAAAAAATTATAAAGTTTTAACTATTCCAACAACGAACGTCCCCGTTCAAGAAGCGGCGAGCCTTTATCAAGAGCTTTAGTTATGATACATATAAACTTCAGAATGTGATGAAGAATTTTCGTCTTGAGTTGAACATTGTTGATATTGCTTAACTGTAGCGTCTTTTTTGGATTTTAAAGTTACAGTATAACAATTTTTGTCTTTTGAAAGTTCATATTTATAATCATATTTTTTATTTAGCTTAACTTCGCTGATATCAGAGGGATAGTAGCCGTTTTCTTGCTTATATTTATCAACATATTCAGCTATAGGGTTAATTTCTTTAATTTCATTATTCTTGGGCATTTTAAAACCATAATTTGCAAAGCTCACAAGCCCCATAATTGCCCCAATTATTAGGAAAAATTGAATTAAAAACAATATACCCAAAACCATTAAAAATATTTTTCCTACGTTTAAAAATCTTTCTTTCATAAAAAAATTACCTTATAGACTACAAGGTAATTATACATTTTTTTATAAATTTTTCAATTAGCATTTAGTTTAAATATTCATATCGAACCGATGAACGTTTGTATCAGCCGCTTTCATATTCATCCCAACAATCATTGATTGACGAGAATACATATTAATTTCATGAGCAACATTTCCGTTAAATACATCTTCATTATCAGCAATATAG
Organism: uncultured Candidatus Melainabacteria bacterium; assembly: GCA_934667125.1. GTDB lineage: Bacteria > Cyanobacteriota > Vampirovibrionia > Gastranaerophilales > Gastranaerophilaceae > RUG14156. The sequence goes on from CAKULF010000002.1 coordinate 202,887, forward strand.
CTTGTCATAGAATCAAAAATATTGCTAACTGTTTCATTGATATTAACGCTTGGCTCTTTAATTTTAGGTTGAACAGGAGCATTTTTAGGCGCAACATTCATCCCGAATGGTTTTAAGAAACTAAAATTTTCTGCCATAATTTTCTCCTTTATTGTTCGACCTTAATTTTATATACGACACGATTTCATATTTTCTTTAATGTTTTTTGGTCAAATGTAAAGAAGTGTTAAATTAAATTTTATTCATATCTTAAAGCATCAATCGGATTTAATAAAGAGGCCTTATAGGCAGGATAATACCCAAAACCAATTCCAACAAGCCCAGAAAAGCCGAAAGACAATAATATTGGGAAGATTGATATTACAATTGAAGTTTTAAAAATTGCGCCGATTAAAAGAGCGATAATAATCCCTGATATTACCCCGATTAATCCGCCCAACAAGGACAATACAAGCGCTTCAATCAAAAATTGTTCTCTAATATCCTTTGCCCTTGCCCCTATTGCCATTCTAATTCCAATTTCTTTTGTTCTTTCAGTAACCGAAACAAGCATAATATTCATAATTCCAATACCGCCCACAAGCAAGGATACAGAAGCGATTGAAGCTAATAATATTGCAAAAGTTTGAACAGTTGATTTCATTTTTTCTTGAAATTCTGCAGAATTTCTAATTTCAAAATCATTTTCTTGAGTTTTACCTAAATTGTGACGTTGGCGCAAGATTTCTGTAATATCTTGTTGTGCTATAGTAGCGTCATCAACAGATGTTGCTTTAGCCAAAATTTGATTAACCGACCCCGGAAAATCCGTTCCAAAAACCTTTCTTTGCGCTGTTGTTATTGGAATAAAAATTATATCATCTTGATCCATAGGACCCATCTGTCCTTTGGATTTCAGCGTTCCAATCACCTTAAAAGGAATATTTCCAACCCTTATTGTTTTTCCAATTGAATTAACATCTCCAAAAAGCTCTGTTTCAATTGTTGAGCCGATTATAGCAACTTTTGCTGCGTTTCTGTCGTCCTCAGGATTAAACGGGCGACCCATATTTATTTCATAGTTTTTTACATATAAATAAGCGCTTGTTATGCCATAGACTGTTGTTTGCCAGTTTTGATTTCCATACATAACTTGTTTAGAGGAGCTTAAAACAGGCGCTACTTCTTCAATTCCCCTTGCTTGCCTTTTAATGGCATAGGAATCTTTTAAGCTTAAAGTCGGTTTTGTACCCATCCCAAGCGAAACTCCGCCCGATTTTGCCGTTGCAGAGCGGATAGTCAAAAGGTTTGAGCCCATAGATTCCATATTTTCCTGAACTTTTTTATTTGCCCCAGAACCAATCGCAAGCATAATAATAACAGCGCTTACCCCGATAATAATCCCAAGAGAAGTCAATATCGAGCGCATTTTATTAATTTTAAGAGAATTTAGTGCAATATTTAAAGTGGACTTAAAATCTATCATATCAATAATTTTACTAAATATCAGCCCAAAAATCGACCAAAAACCAAATAAATAACCTAATTAAACTATTTTATCGGTATTAAAGAGGAAATTGTATTAGAAAAAGCTTCTTGAGCTTCGCTAGCGTCAAGCATTTCAGCCAATTCCCATTTATTTGTTTTTGTATTAAATGTGTAATGTTCAACTTTATCAGCATCATCTTCGTTAACTTCAAAATAATGACATCTTTGTGGGTCTTTTTTATCAAAAATTAAAAATATTTCAGTATCTTTTTCGCTATTTTCTATGCCTTTGCCCAAAATAACCGTTCTTAAACCGTTTGGATAGAATGTTATTTCTTTATATGAATTATCATCCGGATAACGTTGAATTGCGCTCCAAGGTTTTTCACCTTGTGAAACGGTTATGGATTTTATTCCATTATCATCTATATAAGTTCTTGTTATATGACACATATCATCAAAATTATACGTCTGAACGGCTTTTAATGGGTCATTTGGATAGGATATATCAATTCTTGATGGCAAATTATATTCATCTAAATCGCCGAATTTCAATAATCCGTCACGCCCGTCTTGCGTTAAATTTTTAACTCTAACATAGCCCTTAAAATCTTGCTTTTGACCAAGTTTAATAAAGCTTCTTAACTTTTTAACATCTGTTTTTGATTGTTTTTCAATCCCACCAATTTCTTCATCCATTTTTTGATAAAGAAAACTTATAAAATTTGACAAATCATCATCTGTATAATGTTTTGAAGTTAATATCGGATTTGTTTTAAATAAACCCGCAAAAGAAGGGTTTTGCGCCTTTTTAGACGAAACAAAAACATCATTTTCTTGTTTTGAAATTGGACTTATTGGATTTTTAGAATAATTATTGGTTTTTAAATTGCTTTTAGAAGCAAAACTAACGGGTGAAACTTTCATTGGCATTTTCCTTATCTATTGTAAGAATAAACTAAACCAAACCCGATTTAAAGTAAAATTTTATTAAGTTTAGGTTTCTCTCGTTCGTTGTTTTAGCCAATCTTCTTTCAATAAATCAGAAACGATTTTTCCATCCTTAAATTTAATTATTCTTTTGGTATATTCCGCTATATCAGGCTCATGCGTTACAAGCACAACGGTTTTATTATATTTTTCATTCAAATTCACAAAAAATTCCATCACATCAATACTTGTTTTAGTGTCAAGGTTTCCTGTAGGTTCATCCGCTAAAATCAAAGGTGCATCATTAACTATGGCTCTTGCTATTGCAACCCTTTGTTGCTGACCGCCCGACATTTGAGATGGAAGATTGTTTTCCTTGTTTTCTAAACCCACAATTTTTAGAGCCGCACTTGCTTTTTCATATCTTGTTTTTTCGTCAATTCCCTTATATATCATAGGCAAACACACGTTATCAATCGCCGTTGTTCTTGAAATCAGGTTAAATCCTTGAAAAACAAAGCCGATTTTGTTGTTTCTGATGTCTGATAATTGTTCGCTATTCAAGCTGAACACATCAACCCCATCAAGGTAATATTCGCCGCTTGTGGGCTTATCAAGCGTTCCTAGCATATTCATACAGGTTGATTTTCCTGAACCGCTTGTTCCCATAATCGCAACAAATTCACCTTGCTCAATACTGAAACTCACGCCATTCAAGGCATAGAACGTTTCGTCGCCCATTTGATATGTTCTTATTATATTTTTTACTTCAATTAATGCCATATTTTTCTTCTACATTGGTGGAGGAGTGTCTTTTTTCTTGTTTTTAGAGTCTTTTGAACCGACTACAACCTTATCTCCGACTTTTAATTCATCTGAAATAATTTGAGTTTTATTATCATCAGATACCCCTGTTTTAATGTTATATCTTTTTAAACCTGTTGAAGTTTGAACCCAAAGCCCTTGAGACTCGTATTTTTGCTTATTATCAGCAGGTGTAAATTTTAAAGCCTTGTTATCAATAGCTAAAACGTCTTTTGCTTCGTTAACTATAATTGAAACATTGGCGCTCATCCCAGGGATAGCCAATTGTTCAGAGTTATCCACAGAAACAATTACGGTATATGTTACAACATTGTTTGTGGTTGTTGAAGCAAGACGAACTTGGGTAACTTTTCCCTCAAAAACTCTATCTTGATAGCCATCTAGTGTATATTCAGCGTTTTGACCGACTTTAATTTTTCCGATATCCGCTTCAGATACGCTTGTTTCAATTTGCATTTTTGTTAAATCTTTAGCCACTTCAAACAAAGTCGGTGTATTAAAGCTTGCTGCAACGGTTTGACCAACATCAACTTCTTTTGAAATAACCGTACCGTCAACCGGAGAAGTGATTTTTGAATATCTTAAATTGGTTAAATTATTGTTCAATGTTGCGCTCGTTGCGCTAACTTCAGCGCTTGCAGCCGATACTTCCGCTTTTGCGGCTAAATAATTTGATAAAGCAAGCTCAACATCATCTCTTGAAACATAATTCTTTTGATAAAGATGTTTGTATCTTTCATAATTATTTTTCTTATATGCTAATGTCGCTTTGGCTTTGGCTAAAGCCGCTTTTGCGTTATTTAACTTAGCAGAAGACTGATCAACATTTGCTTGAAACAAACTCGGGTCTAATTCAGCTAAAAGCTGTCCTTTTTTAACGACCGAATTATAATCAACATATATTTTTGCAACAGTTCCTGATACTTGAGTACCAACTTCAATCGTGTTAATCGGCTTAATTGTGCCGGAAGCTTCAACATATTGAGTTATAGTTTCCAGTTCAAGCGGTTTAGTTACATATTTTGCTGTTTTTCCTTTCAAAATTGAACTTAAGAAAAGAAAAACAACAATCGAAACAATTAAACCAATTATCAAATATCTTGTTTTAATGTTTTTCATTTATCTAACCCCCATTGATTTTAATAAGGTTTCTCTTGCAACATTATACTTAAATACTGTATCAACAAAATTTAGTTGAGATGTATTATAATTTGTTAAAGCGTCTTGAAGTTCGACATAATTGTTTAAACCAACACTATATCTGCCATCTGCCAATTCAAAGTTTTCAAGTGTAGCTTTAACTTTAGAATTCATTAAAGGAATTTTTCGCTCTAGTTGGCGCATATTTATGTAATTATTTTGAACTTCCCAAAAAATATCGGATTTTGCAATGTTATAATTATGATACGCAACATCAAGATAATATTCGCCCTCTTTAGCCTGATAATGGATTTTCATAGGATTAATCGAGCCTATCCCAATTTCCGCCCCCAAAGTCAAAGGAGAAGAATATTTTGAACTTTCATATTTTGTATAACCCCAGCTCAAATCGCCCGTTATTTCAGGCGCATATTGCCTTTTAATTGCTTTTAGCGATTCTTCTTGAACTTTTGTTAGCATATAGCTTGATTTTAAATCTGGGCGCAATTCAAGGGCATCTTTAACGGCATCTTGCTTTGATAATATTAAAGGATTAAACACAAAATTTTGAATAATGTCCTTGTGTTCAATTCCAGAAGTCAACATAATCAAGCCATCAGCGGTTTTTTTGAAGTTTCCTGATGTTTTAATTGTTGTAAAGCTTTCAACTTTTTTTCTGTAATCTGCTTTTAAAAAGCCGAAATTCTCAGTATTTTTAACGATAAAATCTTCATCATCTTGATAATACATAGAATTTTTAAGCTCAATTATCGCCAATTCAAGCTCTTTTTGAGCGTCCACTATTTGAATTTTTGCGTCCGTTAAATTAACCTCTGCATTAACAACATCAATTTTAGACCTCAAACCCTCTTCAAACATAGCCTTTGTTCTTTCAAAGTTAAGAGTCTGAATTCTTGCGTTTTGCTCATAAATATCTAAAGAAGCCAACTTTGATAAAACCGTGTAATAATTGATTTTAACGTCATATATAACCTTTAAAAGCTCGTAATCATAATCATATTGAGCGGATTCAGTGTCATATTTTGCCATTTTGATTTTTGCCGTTGTTCTTCCAAAATCCCAAATCATTTCAGAAATTCCAACATTAAAACCAACCGTGTTTTCATTTATATTGTTATTTTTTGCGCTCGTTGAGTTGTGATTATAATTCACTCTTCCAAACAAAGACGGCGCATAATTCGCTCTATATTGCCCTGCACCCGTTCTAACCGCTTCAACCTTAGCTTTCATTGAAAACAAATTAGGGTTATGATTTATAGCATAATCCACGCAATCTTCAATAGACATAACAGACAATTTTTCTATATTATGCGGCGGATTAGACGTTACGGGCGGAAGTTTTATCTCTTCAACTCGAACTTTTTTTGCTTTTGTTTTTTTAATTTGTTGATTATTTTTTCTATTGAAAAAGTTTGTTATGCTCCATTTTTTTGAATTTTTAGCGCTTGTAGCGTCATTGTCTTCAATAGCAAAACAATTCAAACTATTTAGAGCCAAAAAGCCCGCTAACAATGATATGGCAAGTTTTCTTCTACTATTTTTCACAATACTATTCCTAACCAAAATTTTAATTTGTCAGCAAGTTTTTTTCATCATTCTAATAATGTATAGCTCTTAAATTAGTTATCTTTATTGAATATTAAAGATATGATAAGCCCAAAAGCAATGAATAGCGGATAAAACAGAGCTTTCATAATGTCAAAAGAGCTTACTGCAACGGCAGAAGCAAGACTTGTTGCAATTAAAATTTGCGCCCCATAAGGAATCATCCCTTGAATTATGCAGGATGTTGTATCTATAAGGCTTGCGGTTCTAACTGGTTTAACCCCGTGTTTTAAGGACATTTCTTTTGCAATTGGTCCTGAAGTTATGATTGCAACAGTGTTATTCGCTGTAAAAAGATTGATTATCGCCGTTAATAGGCAAATTCCAAGCTCGCAAGTCTTTTTGGATTTTACCCAAGCGCAGCAATTATAAATTATAAAATTAATTCCGCCGTTATATCTAATCATTTGCAACAAACCACCAGCTAAAATGGCTACTATCAACGTGTTTGCCATACTAACCGTGCCATCACCTATATATGAAAAAGCGTCATAGATATTAAAAATTGAATAATATAAACCTATTCCGATATTCAAAATTATTCCGATTAATAACAAAAACATAACGTTAATCCCTGCTATACCAAGGACAAGAAGCAAAATATAAGGAAAAACCTTAACATAAGAGCTAAATTCTATAGTTGCAATTTGAGTTGTATAGCTTGTTAATTCGTTTTCAAAATATGGAGAAAGATAAAATAAAACGCACAATATCGCTGGAATTAAGACTATTTTAGCATTTGCAATGACTTCATCTTTCATTGGAACATTTTGAGTTCTTGTTGCTGCGATTGTTGTATCGGAAATTAAAGATAAATTATCCCCAAACATCGCTCCGCCAACAACTGCGCCGATTAAAAAGGCGGGATTTATTGATATATTGTGCGATAAGCTCACTGCAATAGGCACAATCGCCGCAATTGTTCCGCAAGAAGTTCCAACCGCAAGCGAAATTAAAGCAGAAATTAAAAATATTCCTGAAATTATATATTTTGGAGGAATAATATTTTGAGCAATTATAACAGCACTGTCAACTCCGCCAACTGCGTTCGCTATTGAAGTAAAAGCACCTGCCAAAATAAAAATTAAACACATAATCATAATATCTTTTTTGCCCATTCCAAGAGCAAAAATTTCAATTTTTCGGTTTAATTTTTCTTTATGATTTAAAATTAATGCAGTAGCAGAAGAAATAATAAAAGCCACAGTCATCGGAACTTTTGAAAAATCTCTTGTTAAAATTGAAAATCCAAAATAAAAAATAACAAAAACAATAAACGGGATTATTGCCTTATAGCTTGAATGTCGCCATTGTTTAACTTCTTCTGTTTGCATTTTTCTCCTTAATTTTTTATAGGCTTATTTAATAGTACTATAATTGTAATTCAAAATATACAAAAATTTACAAAAAATTAAAGTTTTAAATTTTTCTGCCGATATATTAAAATGATATTGAGAGGAAAATATGTTAAATGTAAAAAACGACTTCTTTTTGGATAGCGTTAGGGATTTAATTAGCACAAATTCAACATCAACTGACCACACAATTTTAATTGTGGATGATGAAATCAATAATCTACAGCTTTTAAAAAGAACTTTTAGAGGAAAATATCGAATTTTAACAGCTTCAAACGGACTTGAGGCTCTTGAAACATTAAAAGAAAATTTAAGCGAAATTTCTCTAATCGTATCAGACCATAAAATGCCTATTATGGAAGGTACAAAGTTTTTAGAAGAAGCAAATATTATTGCTCCTGATGTTATAAAAATCCTTTTGACTGGCTTTTCAGACGTTGAAATTATAACGGACGCCGTTAATAAATGTAATTTATTTCAATATATCCTAAAACCTTTTAGCCCTGATGAGCTTCAAACAATCGTTAAAAACGGAATAGATAAATTTGATTTAGTGAGTTCTAAATCGATTATTTTAAAAGATTTAAAAGAATTATTTTATAAAACAATCAAATCAATTTCCTCTGCGCTGGACGCTAAAGACCCATATACACACGGTCATTCGCTTAGAGTTACATTATATTCAATTATCTTGGCAAAACACTTAAATGTTCCCGAAAATCAATTGGAAATGATTGAAATTTCAGGTTTATTGCACGATATAGGCAAAATCGCCATTCCTCAATCAATTTTGTGCAAACCGGGGAAATTGGACGACAACGAATTTACGATTATGAAAACCCATCCTGTTAATTCAGAAAAACTAATAGCGAGTATTGAAAAATTGCACGAAGTTGCCCCAGGAATTAAGCACCATCACGAAAGATGGGATGGAAGAGGATATCCTGATAAGTTAGCTGGCGAAGATATCCCATATTCAGCTCGAATTATAGCTATAGCAGACACTTACGACGCTATGACATCTACTCGCTCATACAGAAAAGCTCTAAGCCACGAAGTTGCTATAGAAGAGATTAAAAGGTGCGCCGGAGCGCAATTTGACCCGACTTTAGCTCAAAAATTCATAGAAATTGAGCATATTATTAAAGCCGCAAAAGAAAACCCCGAAGAATACTATATGAAATATTCTTCATTGTATAAAGAAATTCAATAAAATGTTTAAAATAAACGATGAAATAATAGGAATAGTTGAAAAATTAACTAATCAAGGCGAAGGAATAATCAGATTTGGCGAAGATAAATTTGTTGTTTTTGTCAAAAATGTTTTGCCAAATGAAAAAGTTAAAGTAAAAATCGTTTCTAAAAATAAACATTTTGCAAAAGGCGAAGTTGTTGAAATTCTTGAACAATCATCTCATAGGGTTAAGCCTTTTTGCGCATTATATAACGCTTGCGGAAGCTGCGATATGCAAATAGCTGATTATGATTATTTGCTTGAACAAAAAACCGCTATTTTAAAAGAAATTTTTGAAAATTTATGTCCTGTTAAAAATACCATAAAGTCGCCTGTTACAAAGGAATATAGGCATAAAATTCAATTTCCCGTTAGTCAAACCAAAAATTCTAAAAGAATTTTAATGGGCTATTATAAAAATAATTCCCACGACCTTACAAACATTAAATTTTGCCCAATTCAACCTGCTATAATCAACGATATAGCTGAATTTATAAGGAAAAATTGGGATAAAACTTGTTACAATGAAAACAAAAACGAAGGTTTATTAAAAAATGTATTATTTAGAATAAATACGGCGCTAGACAGCATATTGTTGACTTTAATCGTAAATTCAAAGAAAAAAGACTGTTCCAAAAATGATTATAAGGATTTTTTCAACAAAATTATGCTTGCTTTTCCGCAAATAAAAGGCTGTTTTTTAAATTTTAATACAGATAAAACAAACACGATTTTAGGCAAGCACACTATAAAAATTTTGGGCGATGATTATCTTATTGAAACTTTGGAAGATAAAAAATATGCAATAGGACCTGTTAGCTTTTTCCAAATTAATACAAAAAGCGCAATAAATTTATTCAACATAGTTAAAGAAAATATTAAGCCAAATTCGACTCTATTAGACGCTTATGGCGGAGTTGGGGCAATTGGAATATTTTGTTCTGATAAGGCTAAAAAGATTACTCTTGTTGAAGAAAACGCTAATGCTATTGAAATGGCAAAAAAGAATTTTGAATTAAATAAAATTGAAAATTATGAAATTTTATCGGGGGACGCTAAAAAACATTTTATAGATTTTAAAAATGAAAAGAAAACTTTTGACTATATCATTCTCGACCCGCCAAGAAGCGGCTGTGATAAAGAGGGGTTAGAGGTTTTAGCCGATTTAGCAAAAAATATTATATATGTTTCTTGTAATCCTCAAACTTTAAAAAGAGATGTGAAATGCTTGGCTGAATTTGGTCTTAAGCCAAAATTTGTTCAAGGAGTTGACCTATTTCCTTATACTCACCACATTGAAAGCGTTTGCATATTAGAAAAATTATAAATTTTCTTTAGCATAATCATATCCGCCAAGAGCTCGATACAGATTGATTGAAGCTATAATCCTATCTATATCGTTATTTAGAGCGTTGATTGAAGCAATAATTTCATTTTGTTTATAGAAAATATAGTCTACATTGCTTGCTAAACCGTCGTTTTTATTGTTTTCTTTCAGTTTTAATTTTGTGTTTTGAATTGCTAAAATATCTTTTGAAAGAGAATAATTTTTATCTGAAGTTTTTAAAACAGCCAAAGTGTCGTTAGTTTCTTGAAGAGCGGCAATTACAGTCTTTTCATATTCATAATTAGCTCGCTCAAGTTCTTGTTTTTTCAATTTTATCATTTGCCATTTTTTTCCGCCATCAAAAACGTTAAACGTTGGATTTACGCCAATTTCGGCAATTCCTGTGTGATTTTTTGTGATACCTTTAAAATTAGCATATCCATTAAAACCAAAAGTTCCATACACGTTAAATGATGGTAAAAGCTCACGTTTAGCGACTCTAGCGTCATATTGCGCTCTTTTAACGTTTTCTGTTGCAGAAATAACGTCAGGTCTATTTAAAATTATGCTTGAATTAAAGCTATCAGGCGTTTTTAGACTATATGTCGAAGTATTATATTCCGACCTTTTAACGTCTGAAAACAGCTTATCGCCCATTAAATAGCCAATTTGATTAACTAAAATTTCTTTTCTATTGTTTAATTCATTTATTCGATTTTGATTGTTTATGGTTCGCTCTTTTGCGTTTAAAACGTCATATTCAGACAATAAACCGTATTTTTCTTTATTTGTCGCTAAATTTTCAAGCTCTTTATTTAAAGCCAACAGCTCATTTTCATATTTTAAAAGCTCATCTGTTCTAATCAAATTAAAATATTCAACCCCAAGAGAAGAAGCAAGCAGAATATAGGTCATTTTCCTATCTTGCTCAACCATTTTCAAGCTTTCTTGTTTGCTTTTTGTTTTCAAACGATTTTTTGCAAAAATATCAACCTCATAATTAACATAAACAGGCATTAAAAAACGAGATTGATTATAGCTTCTAATCATATAATTATTTGCGCCACGTCTTAATTCGCCTGATGAAAAGGTTTTTGAAATCAAAGGCTCAAAATCAATTGTCGGCAATTCATTCGCCAAAGACATTTTAACGATTCTTTCGCTTTCTTTAACTTTAGATAGCGCAATCTTTAAATCTAAATTGTTGCCAATTGCTCGAGCAATGTTTTCTATTAATATTTCGTCATTAAAATTCTTAAAAAAATCATAGTTAAATTCTTCTTTTTGCACGGGTTTTTTAGCCCCAAAAGACACTAAAACCATATTAAAGAATATTAAAAATAAAACTATTATCTTTTTCATATTGTTAACGCTCTATCTTTATACTATCATGGAATTATGAAAAGTTTAAATAAAGACAATAAAATCGCAAGCGAAACCAGAAAAAAAGCATTAGAAAAAAGAAAACCATATCAGAAAAAACGTGTCATAGTGCCGATTTTTACGGCTATTGTGTTCGTTTTTTTGGGAATTTACGGACTAATTTATTCAAGTTTTTATCAATCAACAGACGACGCTTTTGTTGAAGCGCACATGGTATATTTTGCTCCTCGTGTTTCAGGGCAAATTGTTGAATTAAATGTTGATGATAATTCTGAAATCAAAAAGGGCGAAATCATTGCTAAAATTGACGATAAGGACTTTATTGCAACTCTAAATCAAGCCCAAGCAAAACTTGAAAAAGCAAAATCAGACTTAAATGTTTCTGATGATGATATCGAAAAAATGAGCGCTATGACTTCTCAAAAGAAAAATGATATCGAAAGCGCAAAATCTAAACTGGATTACGCTAATTCAGACTATATCCGCTATAAAAACGCATATCAGGACGGTTCTGTTACAAAACAAGACCTTGACAATGCAATTAAAAACTTAGACGTTGCAAGAGCGCAATTTAAAGCAGCACAAGACGGCTTATCAGCAGCAAAAAGCGGATTAAATTCTACTGTTTCTAAGAAAATTTCACAAAATGCCGAAATTAAAAAACTTTTAGCAGAAGTTGAACAAGCAAAATTAAACTTGTCTTATACAACACTATATTCACCAATTGACGGCGTTATTACAAACAAAAATATTGAAACAGGCAACTATGTAAAAGCCGGAAACTCAATAATGTCGATTGTTCCGCACGATGTGTATATTATAGCTAACTTTAAAGAAACCCAAATCGCAAATATGAAACAAGGTCAAAAAGTTACAATAAAAATTGACACATTCGGCTCTAAAAAATTTAAAGGACACGTTGATTCTATTCAAAAAGCCTCAGGCGCAAAAGCAAGCCTATTCCCGCCTGAAAACGCTGTAGGCTCTTATGTTAAAGTTGTTCAAAGAATACCCGTTAAAATCGTATTTGACGAAGATATCACAAACTACAACATAATCCCAGGGATGAGCGTTGTTCCAAAAGTTAAAGTTAAATAATTTTTATTAATCTAATTTAATTCTAATTTCAAAAGACCTGTCCCAAGGCAAGCTATAGCTGATTTTGGCTGGAAAATAGTCTAAAAATTTTGAAATTAGTTTTGAATTATTGTTCAACTCTTCTTGTTTTTGATTTAGCGCTTCAATAAAGTTTGGAGCTGACTCTCTAATAAATTTTCTTGAAATAGCTTGATAGGCCCAATCGTCCAAAAATCTTATAAATTCAATCTTTTTAAAAGCAAGGTCATTATAAGTTTTATTTTTTATAGCTAAATATTTAACTATAGCTGTCAAAACGGAGCAGCCTATTGTATTTGCGGAAGTATTATAGCCACAATAGCCAAAGAAATTTTCTGTTTTTTGTTTGAACAATTGCTTAATTAACCCTCTATCAGCGCCGTTTGCATTATTAACATCAGCTATAAAATAGTTATAGCAAGGAAATTCAACATCTTTTTTAATATTGTTTACAACATCTCCCAAAACCAAATCGCCCTGCTCGTTTTTAAAATTATTCACAAGCATAACTAAATCAGGCTTTGTTGATATTTTACAACCCCCTAGCTCAAGCTGCCCCAAAACACAATTTTTAATCAAAATATCTTCATATTTTGAAATTAAATTTATAGAATTATTTTCCAAAAACAAAGGTTGAATTTTTATATCTTGATTATAACTCAATGCTCGACAAATCAAAGACAACGGTATCTCATCCGCCCCAGTCTTGATTTTTGCGTTTAGAATATTTTCTTTTTTAATAATTTCATCCAATTTTCTTGCTTCTTGAACATTCAAACCAAATTCAGCGCAATCGTCTTTTGAAAAAATTAAAGTATCAAAAAACCCCTCTTTTGCCCAAGAAAGATACATCTTATTAATTTCAAAATTTCTTTTTCTTGTTGATAAATAATCTTCTAAAATTTCAGGCGGAATGTTGTTTTCAATTTTTTTATTCAATTTATCAAAATTATATGACCAATCAAAAATTTTTTTACCATACAAATTCCAATATTCTTTTTCTTCTTCATTTATATTATTGTTTGAAATGCGCATTATAGAAGAAAAAGCGAGGATTTTTTTCGCTTTTTTCATTGCCAATTCTTTAAATTTCAACATTCTATTTTGAATTAAAGAAATATCGTCATTGTTTCTTCTGCTCGAAACAAGTCCGCCATAAGCGATTGTATCAAGCGAAGCGATTAAATAATCAACATTTTCAAGGTTTTCAATAAATTTAAAAAGATTATCGACATTTGAATAACTGACCAAACCACCTAAATCGTTGATATTTGGCATAATAAGCTCTATAGAATTATCAATCGATAAGATATCTTCAACAATATCATAACAAATCGGGCGATTATCAATCGGTATAACACAAATTTTTGTTTTCATAGGACAATTTTACAATATTTGAAAAAATAAAGCTATATAAAAATAAAGCGCCCACAATGAGCGCTTTTTGATATATCTTGTTATAAAAATTATAATCTGTTTTTAGGATTTAAAAATTCAGGAATATCTAATGAATTAGATTGACCATTTGAAATTGGTTCTCTCTTAACTTCATTTTCGTTTGATAAGCTTTGAGGCATGCCAAACAATGAAGAAGCATTACCTAAATTTGAAGTGTTAAATCCGCCGAATAATCCCGCAGGAGAAAGTTTGCTTTCGTTTTGATTTACTGCTGCTACTTCGCCATTTTTCAATTCAAAACCTGTTGCAATAATTGTGATTTGAATTTCGCCTTGAATTCTATCATCTACAACAGCACCAAAGATAACTTCAGCGTCATCTGCAACAGCGTCATGGATAACGCTTGCTGCTTCGTTAACTTCAAACAATGTCATGTCAGGACCACCTGTAACGTTCATGATGATACCTGTTGCGCCGTTGATTGAAGTTTCAAGAAGTTTAGAATCGATTGCTAATTTCGCAGCTTCTAAAGCTCTTCCTTCGCCTGATGATTTACCAATACCCATTAGAGCAGAACCTGAAGATTGCATAATAGTTTTAACATCGGCAAAGTCAACGTTGATTAAACCGCCAACAAGGATGATGTCTGAAATACCTTGAACACCACATAATAGAACTTCATCTACAACAGAGAAAGCGTCTTTAAATGTTGTTCTTCTTTCAACAACTTCCATTAATTTATCGTTTGGAATAACGATTAGGGCGTCAACGTTTTCTTTTAATTTTTCAAGACCTGCTAGGGCTTGAGCTAATCTTTTTTTACCTTCAAAACCGAAAGGTTTAGTCACAACACCAATTGTTAAAGCGCCCATTTCTTTAGCGATTTTAGCAACAACCGGAGCAGCACCAGTACCTGTTCCGCCGCCCATACCTGCTGTTACGAAAACCATATCAGCGCTATCTAGTGCAACTGTAATATCTTCTCTTGATTCTTCAGCTGCTTTTTCACCAACTGATGGATTTCCGCCAGCGCCAAGACCATTTGTTAATTTAGTACCAAGTTGTACTTTTCTTGGAGCGCTAGACATTTCAAGAACTTGAGCATCAGTGTTCATTGCCCAAAATTCAACACCGCTTAATCCTGAAGCTATCATTCTATTAACAGCGTTTCCGCCGCCACCGCCAACACCAACTACTTTGATTCTGGCATTAGAAGAATATTTAGGATATTCGCTTGGTTGTCTGTCATAATTATCTAGTTTGAACTTGTCCACTTATTGACCCTCATTAAAATTACTTTTTCTTTACTATATTTTAAATATAAAAATAAGTAAAGAATTTCTAATATAAGTATGTCTTAAATTTAACATAAATTCAAATTTAATTTTTTTTGGCAATATTACTTAATATTTTTCTATCCTACTTTTAGCCTATATTGGTTTGACATAGCCATTCTATGACTTAAAATATATATTGGGATAGAATATGGTAAACAATCTTAAAAATATTGATACTGATATTTATCAAGAGTTAAAATCTTCGCTTTTAGACATTTTTTATGATTACATTTTGAAAAATGTTCCATTCAAACAACAAAAATTGAATGAACTTCATAAAAAAGCTATTGCGATTAAATCTTTTGACCTTGTAAGCATTGCTATATCTTATCTTGCGATTAATAAGTATAAAAAAGGAACAAGCTATTATCAAACTTTTCAGCTTTTGAACGATTCAAAATATTTAGCTGTTTCTTCTAATTCGCTGCTTGCCCAAAAAATCAACACTTTTTGCTCAAGTTTAATTGAATATTATGAAAAAAATTATGAATCAGCCTTAAATCTTTTAAGAGCATGCCTGTTTATCAAAACTCCCGATGAAAAATATCTAAATGAAGCAATAATGCAGTTTCAAAAGAAGCTGGAGAGCGAAAATCGAGCTTATTTTGCTTCAAACATCCCGCCATCTCTAATTCCAAATGAGATAAAAGATGACGCTCTATTGGCGCTTTTGCAAGTCGGAAGAACAATCGCCGTTGAAACAAACGTGGATAGTCTTTTAACCGTTATAGCAGAGCAAATTCAACATGCCTTAAATGCAGATAGATGTACTGTTTTTCTTTTAGATGATAAGAATAACGAGCTTTGGAGCAAAGTTGCTTTGGGTTTAAAAAGTAAAGAAATAAGATTTCCAAGCTCTAAGGGTCTAGCGGGACACGTTGCCACAACGGGTGAAACTATAAATATTAATAATGCTTATGAAAGCGAATATTTCAACAAAGAAATCGACCTTGAAACGGGCTATAAAACCAAAAATATCCTTTGTATGCCGATTAGAAATCTATCCCATCAAATAGTCGGAGTTTTTCAGGTTTTAAACAAATTTAGCGGAGATTTTACCCAAAAAGATGAAGATTTGCTTATAGCAATAGGCTCATCCGCCGGAATTGCGCTTGAAAATGCTAATCTGTTCAGCAAACAAAAAAAACTGATTGAAGAGCAAAAACACCTGTTTTCAAGCTTTATCAACACTCTTTCAGCCTCTATCGATGCTCGTGACAAAATAACATCTGGTCATTCTAAACGAGTTACAAACTATGCCTGTTTAATTTGCGACGCTTTAAGATTGTCTGATAAAGAAAAAGAAATAATTAAAAATGCAGCGCTTTTACACGATGTCGGAAAAATCGGAATAAAAGACAGCGTTCTTCAAAAAGAGGGAAAATTAACCCCCGAAGAATATGCACACATCAAAGAACACGTGATTTTGACTCATAATATTTTAAGCCAAGTTGATATATCGGAAGAATTTAAAGAAGTGACTAAAATTGCTTCTTCTCACCACGAAAAATACGATGGAACGGGCTATTTTAAAGGTTTAAAGGGCGAAAACATCCCTCTTGGCGGAAGAATATTGGCTATTTGTGATGTTTTTGATGCTATCACATCGAAAAGACACTATCGTGAAAAAATGGATATTAAAGAAGCTATTCAAATTATTATTGATGGCAAAAATAAACATTTTGATGAAAACATCGTTAATGCCTTTTTAAATATCCCCTCGCTTGAAATTTTATATGTAATTTTGGGCGACAATAAAAATATAATGAAAGAAGATGAAAAAAATATATTAAGAGAGTTTAATTTAGATAAAATATATGCTATCCTTAACAGTAACAAGAAAAGTTCAAACGAGAAAGCAGTAGAGATTTTTAACAAATATTATCACTGTGAATTAGTTAAGGAAAATTAGTTTTGCCAAAGTTATCGATACAAAAAAATAGTTTTTCTTTATTATTGCTGACACTTATGTGCCTAGCGCCTTGTAGCTATGCTTTTGAAGAAACTTTCCCAACTAATCAAATTGAACAATCAAAAACAAATTTTAACCATTTTAGCCTTGTAAATTTAATGGATAATTTGCTTGCTTTGGATAATAAAGAAAAAAATTCAAACGTTTTAAATCCCGTTGATAAAAAAACTTTAATCAGAAGAGAATTTATCTCTATAACTTCAAAATTCAATCAAGGAAACGCAACGGTTGCGTATGACGAGTATGAAGATTTGATTGATAAAATTGATGATGATGTGGCTTTGATTGCTTTATCGAATATTTTTTATAAAATAGGTTTCTTTTCTTTGGCAAATACGGCTGTTGATAAAGTTACGTATAAAAACCAATACTATGACAATCTTTTAGATTTAGAAAGAAGCTATAAAATTAAAGCAAATTTAACTCAAGAAGATGAGATTTATTTTGCAAAATTATATAGCAGCATATATTTTGATAATTCCGCTCAAGAAGCGCTTAAAGAGCTTTTAGACAAAAAAGCGAATTACAATAAAAATGATTACTATTATTTTATGCTTTCAAGAGCTTATAATGAAACAAAAAAATACCAAGAAGCACTAAATAGCATAAATAAAGCTATTTCAATCAACAATAAAAATCTTCAATATGAAATTTTTAAAGTTGATATCTTAGCAAATTCAAAAAAATTCTCTGACGCTTTAAAAATTGTTGAAAAGCTTGAAAAATCAAAGCTTCCGTTAAATTTTGAAGATTCAATTAAAATCAAAAAAGAGCTTCTTTTCGCTTCTTCAACAAAAAATGATAAAGAAAAAAAATATCACACAGTTAAAAAAGCCTATTTAGAGGGGCATTTTGAAAAAGCTAAAAAAGATTGTCAAAATATTTTGAATTTTGATAAAGATAATTCAAAAGTTATAACAATTTATGCTAAAAGCGAACTTGCCCAAGGCGAAATTGAAAAAGCAAAAGCACACTTTAATGAAGCTTATAAACTTGATAAACACAACATAGAAACCTTGCTTGGTTTAGCCGATATTAAATATATTGAGGGTGATTATAAAAACAGCACGCAAATCTATAAAAATGTTTATAATAAAGAAAAAAATGACCCTGAAATATTGATTAAATTGGTTCAAAGCGAGAAAAAATATTCTAAAAAACCGAAAGAACTAAAAAAATATCAACAAAAACTTGATAAAACAAAAAACAACTATCTTGAATATTACAAAGCTGCAATGAGTTTTGCTCAAAACAATGATATTTTAAAAGAAGAATATCTTAAAAAATCATTATTAATCAATCCGTTGTATGAAAACGCTATGGGTGCTTTGGTTGAGCTGTATTTGAAAAATAAAAAATATGAACTTGCAAAAGGTTTAATTTATAACGCTTCATTTACTTTAGAAAAAAATTATTATTATTACTATCTTTGCGGGCTATATAATCAAGCTTTAAATAACAATAAAGAAGCAATGCAATTCTATAAAACTTCTTTGAGCTTGAATAATAATTTTGAAGTAGCTAATATAAGAATATTAAAACTTATTCCAAACATAGTAAATGAGGAAATATAATTGGCAATCACGGTTAAAAGCGCTACAACAGTCGGCTTGAATGTATATGAGATTAATATTGAAGTAGATACAATTAATTCCATTCCCCAAGTCGTTATTATTGGCTTAGGGGACACTGCTATTTCCGAAGCAAAAGAAAGACTAAGACTTTCCATTAAAAATTCTTCTTATTCTTTCCCGTCTGTTAAAGTTGTAATCAACCTTGCGCCAGCTGATCTTAAAAAAGAGGGTTCAAGTTATGATTTACCTATGGCGGTTGGAATTTTAGCCAGAGATGGAGTTATTAAAGAATTTAACACTAAAGAAATAGCTTTTGTTGGAGAATTATCCCTAGATGGCTCATTAAGAGCAGTAAACGGGATTTTGCCGATTGTTTGCGGTTTAAATGATTTAGGAATTAAAAAAATTATTTTACCGAGCGAAAACCTAAAAGAAGCAAGCTTTATAGATGATGTTGAAATATTAGGGGCGGATAATCTTTCTCAAGTTGTTAATTATTTGAATAAAGAGGGCGAATTAAAGACCTTAAAACAAGATATAGAGGGCTTTTTAGATACTGAAGAAAATTTTCCTATTGATTTTTCAAACGTTAAAGGACAAGCCCAAGCAAAACGAGCGCTTGAAATAGCAGCAGCAGGAGCGCATAATGTTTTGATGTCAGGCTCTCCAGGGTCTGGCAAAACAATGCTATCTAAAGCATTTATGTCGATTTTACCTCCGTTAAACAAATCCGAAGCAATAGAGCTAACAAAAATTTATTCTATTTCAGGCTTATTGGATAATAAAAATCCTTTGATTACTTCTCGTCCGTTTCGTCCTGTTCACCATAGCGCAAGTGCAGTTGGGATTATTGGGGGTGGTTCTAACCCTAAACCGGGGGAAATTACTCTTGCGCACAGAGGGGTATTGTTTTTGGATGAAATGGTTGAATTTCCTCGCTCAACCTTGGAAGTTTTAAGGCAACCTTTGGAAGATAACGTTATTACTATTTCAAGAGCGCAAACAAGCGTTAAATATCCTGCTAATTTTATTTTGATTGGGGCAATGAACCCTTGTCCTTGCGGATTTTTGGGCGATAGCAAAAAACGTTGCACATGTTCTGA
Organism: uncultured Candidatus Melainabacteria bacterium; assembly: GCA_934667125.1. GTDB lineage: Bacteria > Cyanobacteriota > Vampirovibrionia > Gastranaerophilales > Gastranaerophilaceae > RUG14156. The sequence goes on from CAKULF010000002.1 coordinate 222,674, forward strand.
AGCGATGATTAATCGTTATCGCTCTAAATTATCAGGTCCTCTGTTAGATAGAATTGATATTCAAATCAAGGTTCAAAGGCTTGATGAGGATGAGCTTTTAAATGTTGATAACACTTGCGAAACCTCGGCTGAAATTAGAAAAAGAGTTATAAAAGCAAGAAATATTCAGCTTGAAAGATATAAAAACGACGGAATTTTAACAAATTCAGAGCTTGACGCAAAATTAATTAAAAAATATTGTGCTTTAGATGATTCTACTAAGCAATTTTTGAAAAATGCAATAGTAAAATTTGATTTATCGGCAAGAAGTTACGATAGATTATTGAAAATTTCAAGAACTATAGCAGATTTAGACGAAAAAGAAAAAATAGACATTTCTCATATCGCCCAAGCGCTTCAATTAAGGAGCTTTTGCTAGTCCATTTCGTCCGCTCTTGATTTTAGGGAGGAAAATCTGTTGTTGATATTATCCAAGCTTCTTTCATCGCCTAAATAATCAAGAATTTCTTGTTTTGTTCCTTTAACAAGGGTTGAAGAAACAGCGTTTTCCGTTTGCGGAATTTCAACTCCCAAATCCAACATTCTTTTATCAAGATATAATGAACTCGGTAAAACTTCCATAGTATAAACATCCCCTGTTACAGGATGTTCAAGAACAACATAAACAGGTTCAAACTCGCCCAGTGGCGGAACTTCTTGTCTTACTTTATCAAAAAGCGCTTTAACGTATTCTTTTTGTATTTCTTCAAAAGTTTTTTCGCTCATTGGGGCTGTATTTCCTTTTAAATCAATGTTTTTATCGTTTCTATATGGAGGTATATTCATATTATCCTTTCATTTTTGCTTTTTAAAATCAGTTGAATAAATTATTTTAAAGCAGCTTTTGTTCTTTCATTTCTTCAACTTTTTCGTGCAGGGCGTTAATCCCAGCTATATCAAGTAATTTATAATCTTCTTCATCCAAATTATCAAAATTTACATAATCTTTTAAATTTGGAACAGTTGCCTTTATTCCCAGTTCCTGCTTCCTTTGAGCCATAAATACTTCTCGATAATATTTATTATAACAATCAAGATTTTCGTCTTTTTCCTTTAATTTGTTGATTGTTGCTTTTATTTTATCATAGATTGGGTGAAGAACCGTATCTTTTTCAGACTTCACATCATAAACAATATGCTCGCTTTCGGCTATTTTATCAACCGCTTTTCCTCTTAGTTGGAATTCTTCTTGAAAACCATCTTGGCTTACAAGGTTGAATTGCGCTGCTGTATAGCCGTTTGCCTTGATTGCTTTTTTAAATTTTTCTGAAGATGTGTCGTTGATTGTTGTTGAAATTATGGGTAAATCCGCCTTAAATTTTACGCCATTTTGGAACATATATTCTTCGCTTGTGTCTTTATTGAATACCTTATAACCATTAGCACCACTATCTTTTAAAGATTTATACCAAATCTCATACGCTTCTTTAATTTTTTCAACTTGAGTTGAATTTAGATAAGGCACGCCATCTTTTGCGCTATAATTGTTAATTTCCGTTATTCTAACTTTTCCGCTTTTAATCGCTTGGCACAATTTTTCAATGTATGGTTGAGTTTGGCTATATGATAAAGTTTCTAAAAAGAGCTTTTCGGTCTTTGGGTCAACTTTTTCGCCCCTTATAAAATCAGGAAATTGAGCTTTATTTTTCTCTAATTCATCAATTGTGATGTTTTTTGCTGTGTTTCCTTTTTTATAAAAATCAACTATTTCATCAACTTTTTTAGATAATTGCGCATCGTTAAGCCCCGAAAAATCCAAAGGGTCAAGATTTAGCCTTATTCCTTGGGCGTCACCTATTAAATAGCCTGCTTCTACCTCATTTTTCGGTACTGCTTCTTTTAAATCTATAACTTTATTTCTTAATTTTGATAAAACGGAATCTACCCCTTTGGCTCTTGCGCTAAAGCTTCCGCAGCCTGCTACATCAGCCAAAACCTTGCCATCATCGTCCACTCTTGTTTCTATTTTTTCATCAAAAAATGTTTCTAATAACTCGTTTAGCGCATTTTTAGTATAAATTCCGCCATTTTCGCTATATTTTTTGCTCAATTTTTTAGCATAAGTTTCAAGAGTTTTATATTTTTCACCCTTATTTAAAACTTCAAGAGCGTCTTGAACATAATTTAAGCTATCAAATTCTTTTTTCTCAATTGCCTTTTTAATGGCTTTTATCAGGTCTTTTGCCTTGGCTTTTTGAATGGGGTCATCCAAATTTTTAACATATTCTTGAACGTCTGCTAAAATTTTATCAGGATTAACTATTTCTTTTTTTTCAGTTTTTCCCATTGCAACCATTGCTCTTCCAGCTGAGTCCAAAGCGTTTGAAGCGCTAGCAGGAGCAGATTTTTCTATGGTTTTAGGGCAAACTTTGTTATTTGATTTAATGTTTGTCGTCGTCCCTAAGACATTTGTAGCAATCCTATCTACTTTCATAACTAAACTTTATTGTCCCAATTGTATTATCGGCAACAATAGAGCCTGACTTGAGGGATTATTAAGAAAGGTTAAGGAAGGTTAAAATTTAAAACTATTAGTTCAAAGCGCCTGCGCCAGAGATTACTTCGGTTAATTCTTGAGTAATTTTTGCTTGACGAGCTTTATTATATTCAATCGTTAAAGATGAAATCATATCGGTTGCATTGTTTGTAGCTGCGCTCATTGCAGTCATTCTTGAAGCTAATTCGCTGGCTTGGGCTTCTAAAAGTGATTGATAAATAATATTTGTAATATACATTGGTACAAGATTTTTCAACACACTATTAACATTAGGCAAGTATTCGCTTAATGGCTCAATAGTATGAAGAGTTGTATCCGCCTTAACTTCACGAGTCAGTTCTTCATTATGAAACTCTTTTATATTAGCCTCATCATCAAGCGCAGGCAATAATTGCCAATTTTCAACCCTATAGGTCATCATATTTTTATATCTTGTTGTGATTAATTGAATTTCGTCTATTTCGCCTTTAACATAATCATCAGCCAAATTAGAAGCTAAAACATAAGAAGAGCTTGAATTTATGCCATCTAGGATGTTTGAATATGTCTTTTTGATTTCAAAACCAAGGTTATCTTTTTGATTTTTTATGGCAGGAATGGCTTTTTGCCCAACAAGATAGACTTTAACTTCTTTTCCTTGTTTTTTAAGCTCTTTAATCATATTCAAGCTATAACGCACAATATTAGCGCAATACGCACCTGCTAAGCCTTTATTAGACGAAATTATAACAAGGCCTGTTTTTTTGATTTCTCTTTTTGATAAAAGAACAGGATAATTGTCTATGCTTTCTTTGGTTTGGATTTTTTCCGTTGAGTTTTTGTTTGCTTCTTTATTAACCCAATAGAAAATTTTAGCTAATTCAAGAGTGAACGGACGAGAAGCTTTAACGGCATTTTCAGCTTTTTTAACCTTAGCTGCCGCCACCATCTTCATCGCTTTGGTAATTTTTTGAGTATTTTTGATTGAATTTATTCTATCTTTTATGTTTCTTAAATTTGCCATTTGTTATTCCTTTTGAATTAGCCCAAAATTACCTCTATACCTTAAAAACAGTTTCCTTGAATGTTTTAATATGTTTAACTAATTCTTCTTTATCATTATCTTCTAATTTAGCTCCAGCATTTAATTTTTCAGCTAAAGAAGCGCAATTAGCGTCAAAATATTCAAAGAATTGTTTTTTAAACTCTTGGATGTCTTTATTTTCAACGTCGTTGATATATCCTTCGTTTCCGCAGAACAAGATAGCAACTTGTTGAGCAACTGAAAGCGGTTGATATTGCGGTTGAATTAAGATTTGAGTTAATTTTTCACCTTTTAATAATTGAGCTTTTGTAGCAGGGTCAAGGTCTGAAGCGAATTGAGCAAACGCAGCCAATTCACGATATTGCGCTAAATCCAAACGCAATTGACCTGCAACTTGTTTAATACCCTTAGTTTGAGCAGCACCACCTACACGAGATACTGATATACCGGCGTTTATGGCAGGTCTTTGCCCTGCGTTAAATAAATTACTTTCTAGGAAAATTTGTCCGTCTGTAATTGAAATAACGTTTGTCGGAATATATGCTGATACATCCCCTGCTTGTGTTTCAATGATTGGAAGAGCAGTAATAGAGCCAGCTCCACGTTCATCGGATAATTTACAAGCACGTTCCAATAATCTTGAATGCAAGTAAAATACATCCCCAGGGTATGCTTCACGTCCCGGTGGTCTTTTTAACAACAATGACATTGCACGATACGCTTGAGCGTGTTTAGTAAGGTCATCATATATGATTAAACAGTGTTTTCCTTGTTCTAAAAATTCTTCTGCTATAGCGCAACCTGCAAAAGGAGCGATATATTGCAGTGGAGCAGAGTTATCAGCAGTAGCAGAAACAATGATTGAATAATCCATTGCGCCGTGTTCTTCAAGAGTTTTAGCCAAGTGTGCAACTGTTGAAGTTTTTTGACCAATTGCAACATAAATACAAATAACATCTTTACCTTTTTGGTTGATGATTGTATCAATTGCAATAGCGGTTTTACCTGTTTGTCTATCACCAATAATCAACTCTCTTTGACCTCTACCGATTGGTGTTAGAGCGTCAATTGCGGTTAAACCTGTTTGCAGCGGTTCATGGACTGATTTTCTTTCAATAATCCCAGGGGCAATTCTTTCAATCGGACGAGTTGAAGATGAAACTATTTCGCCTTTGCCATCAATAGCCACCCCTGTTGGGTCAATAATTCTTCCGATTAAACTTTCTCCAACAGGAACAGAAGCGATTTTGCCCGTTGCTCTAACGGTCATTCCTTCTTTAATTTGAGTATAATTACCCAAAATTACAACCCCAACGTTATCTTCTTCAAGGTTTAAAGTAATACCAAGTGTTTTATACTCGTCATCAAATTCAACAAGTTCAGATGCCATAACGTTTTTAAGTCCGTAGATACGGCAAATACCATCTGAAATTTCCAATACTGAACCTGTATTAGATATTTCTGTTTTTGATTCATAGTTTTCAATTTTAGAGCGAATTATTGAACTAATCTCATCCGGTTTAATTGCTACCATTTTTATACCTCTTATTTTATAATTTCTTTTTTAAATTTTTCTATCTTATGCGCTAATGACGTATCTATCACGTTATCGCCGATTTTATAGATTAAACCTGCAATAACCGATTTATCAAGCGTATAAGTTATATTTATTTCTTTGTTTAATTTTTCTTTTAATTTGTTTTGAATTTCAGCCTTTTTATTGTCGTTCAATTCAACTGCGCTTATAACATCAACTTTTTTAATGTTTTTCACTATATCAACTTCGTCGTTATATTCTTCAATTATGTCATATATAGCGCTGAAGCGGTTTTTATTAATTAAAAGTTTTAAAAAGTTGCGAGTAATTTCATCTGTATCATTTTGAAAAACAGAATTTACAATTTCTTCTTTATCAACAGCTGAAACAATAGGATTATTCAAAACTTCAAACAATTCCTTTGAAGAATTTAGAATTTCTCTTGTGTTATTTAAAGAATTTTGAATAACATCATAAGAAACCTTATCTTCCTTATTGATTTCAATTAATGATTTTGCATAACGCTTGGCTATTATTGAATTTTTACTATTTTTCATTATATTGAACCTCATCAAGTTCATTTATGCTTTCAGATATGAAATTATCGTGATACTCGGGTTTTTCTTCTAAAGTCTTAATTATATGATTTTTAGCTAATTCAATAGAAGCAAGTGCCGTTTGTTTAGATAAATTTGAAAATATTTTATCTTCTTCAAGAGTTATAAGTTTTTTAGAATTATCCTCAATTTTTTGAAGAGCAATTGAAGTTTCATCTTCGATTTTAGATTTTATATTTTCAATATTTTCATCGTTTTTAGAAAAAATTTCTTCTATTTCATCTTCAATATTAGAAATTGCAGCGTGTGCTTTTGCTAACTTTGAAACAGAGTCCTCCTTTGTTTTAGAAGATAAATCTATTTTTTCTTTTATTTTTGTTTTGGCATTTTCTAATAATTGTCCTATATGAATTCCTTTTAATACGGCAATCATAATAATTACCATAATTAAAAAGTTAAAGGTATTAGATTTAACGATTAAAGCCCAGATTTCCATAATCTTACCTTTGCATAATTCTGTTGATTAATTCGTCATCGACATCTTTAATTTCTTCTTTTGCTTTTAAAAACTTATCAGAAATTAATTGCGCTAAATTAACAATATCTCCTTTTAAATTTTGAGATGTTTGTTCTTTAGCATTAAGAAAGTCTTGGCGCTTGTTGTTTAATTCTTCTTTTGCTTGATTTTTAGCATTATTAACGCAAGAATCTTTCTTATCTTTAGCTAAAGATGTTTCTTTTGAAAACTTTTCTTTAGCTTCAGATTTAACTTTACCTATCTTCTCATCTTTTTCTTTTAAAATTTCTTCGCTTTGAGAAGTGTTGTGTTGTGCTTCATTGTAATTATCTTCGATGAAGTTTTTTCTTTCTTCCATTATCCTTAAAATCGGAGCATAGAGAATTTTATTCATCACAACAATGAATATTATGAAAGTTATTATGGTTACTATAAATGTTCCATTAAATTCCATAATTTATTTTAGCCCATCATACCACTTAATTTTAGCGCAATAATTAAAGCATAAATAGCACAAGCTTCTGCTAAAGCTGCACCTAATAAGAAAAAGCCCATTGCTTTACCTGCGATTTCAGGTTGTCTTGAAATAGCGTCCATAAGACCTTTTGTTGCAATACCAATACCAAGACCGGCACCAACTGCACCAAAACCGATTGCTATACCTGCACCTAATTGTGCTAAATCTGAAATTGTTTGAACTGTTTCCATTTTTTTCTCCTTTATATTTTATTTTATTATTTTATTTTAATGTTCTTCATTTACCGCTGTTGCAATGTATACGGTTGTTAGCATAGTAAATACCAACGCTTGGATACACGCAACCAAAACTTCAAAAAACATAAACGGAAGAGGTAACCCATAAGCGCATAGACCCAACATAGCAGTGATTAAAATTTCACCTGCTAAGATGTTACCAAAAAGTCGAAGTGCAAGAGTTAACGGTCTTGTAACCAAATCCAACAATTCAACAAGCATAGTAATAATTGAAGTTATTGAAAAACCGTTTATGAAAAATTTGATTTTCTTTTTTGCAATACCTGCGCTAACGTAATATACAAGAACAATGATTGCAAGCCCTGCCGTTACGTTGATATCATTTGTGCAAGAAGCAAGTTCGCCATGTTTTAATTCAATCAATCTTAAAGGCAATTGACCCATTAAATTGGCACAAACGATAAATAAGAATAATGAAGCGATAAGAGGAAAATGCTTTTTGCCGTCAGCTCCTATCATTCCATCCGTTAAATCTTTAAAATATCCTAAAACATTTTCAAAAATCAATTGAAGTTTGTTTGGAAAAATTGATAATTTTCTTGTCGCTATTATTGATAATATTATTAAAAATATCATAGCTGACCACATTGTAATTAATGTGTCTAAATTCAACTTAATAGCGTGTTGCAATATATTTAAAGTTATCGTCCAGTGTTCCATAATTAATTTCCGAAATACATATTCTATACAAAAATATTAACTCAACGAACAAAAAGAGTGCTAATCTATTTGTATGAGATTTTTAAAGTTTTTTTCTAAACCTTAAGATTTAGATAATTAGTTCCACTCCATATAGGCTAAATTTAAACCTTACTATTGATGAAGAAGTAAGCTTAAAGAAGTATATTCAATATGTAAGTTACATAAAATAGATTAAATTTTACAAAAAATAAACTTTTTGGAGGGGTAATGAGAAGTTCAGTTGATTTTAAAAGAAAACAAAAAGTCATTGTAGTAGATGACAAGTATGAGCATGCAGCAGGCGTTCGTGAGTTAGTTAATCTTGAAAATGATTACGAAGTTATTGCAAACGCAGGAAACGCAAATGTTGCAATTTCTTTAATCAAAAAACATCAACCTGATATTGTTTTAATGGATATCAACATGCCTGAAATGGACGGAATTAACGCAATAGCAGAAATTGAAAAATTAAACTTAAAAACAAGAATTATTGTTCTAACAGCTTATGATGACGCTGATTTGATTTATAGAGCAATGAAAGTTGGAGCTTGCGGATATGTTCTTAAAACAATGGTTTCAGCTCAATTAATTAAAGCGTTGGATGAAGTATCTATGGGCAAAATTTATCTTCCAAATGTTTTATGTTCTAAATTCTTTGAATATTTCCAAGACTTTGAAAGAAACGGTCAAAAACATTCAGCAGACGAAAACGAAGAAAATTTATTGCATTATTTAACCAATAGAGAAGAAGAAGTTCTTTCTTTATTATTAGAAGGTTCAACCTATAAAGATGTTGCTCGTGAATTATTTATTTCTGAAACAACAGTTAAAACACACGTTAACAACATTTTCCAAAAACTTCAAGTTAAAGAAAAAACACAAGCTGTTTTATATGCAATCAACAAAGGATTTAAACCTAAAAAATCTAAAATTGCTGTTTAATCAGTCAATTAACTTGAAATGGGCTTGGGTATTTTAATGGTAAGTAAATAACAAATGAATAAAATTAAGAAAAATCTTAATAATTATTTTAACAACAACGATTTAACAATTTCTAAAGTATATTCAACAGAGATTGTTAAATCTGTTGTAAGAAGCATACTTGAGCCTATAACTTTAAATTCTGCTAAGGCTGTTGTTCTTTTTAAAACAGACGACAATAAAGGGATAGAAAGCTTAATCAAAAGGCTTGAATATTCGTCTGATATCTTTTTAAAAGATTTTTCGCAATTTCAATTCTTAAAAATTGAAGATGGGGCGGTTAATTTTGTAATAATTAATTCACAAAGATATAACTGCGCATTTTTATATAAAAAAATTGATGAAAATAAATATCATATATTTTTAAGACTAAATTCAAAACTCGTTTTTGATATTTATGAAATTGTAAAAGATATCTTTTTAATTGATTATGACGAGGAATTTTATCAATATAAACCCGAGCGTCGTGAAAATGATTTAATGAATAAAGCTATATATAATTTATTGGATTATTTTGAAGAAACAGTTAAAGAGGGTGAATATAATTCAAAAATTCGAGATAATTATCGTTCCGTTAATGAAACAAATACAACAATCAGAAACGAAATTATTCAAAATGTTAAAGCTGTTGCCCACGAAATTAAAAATCAATTGAGCATTTTGGATATATATGCAAGAATTTTTGAAAAGAAAGCAAATGATACAGAAATAACTAAGCCTTTAAGAAAATCAATTGAACTGATTAAATCTCAAATTGAGCAATTTAAGGAAATAGATACTGTTAATCTTCAAGAAAAAGATATTAAAGAAATAATTTCGCAAAGCATTAAATTATATTCAAATGTTTTAAAAGAAAAAAACAACAAGTTGGTTCTGATTGATGAAATGGCGGGGCTTGAGGCAAAAAGTTTTGTTGATGAGGAAAAGTTTTTAATTGTGATTAATAATATTATTAAAAATGCGTCTGATTCAACAAAAAATGATGAAATTACAATAAAACTACAAGAAATAGATGGAAAAATCAAAATATCATTTACAAATCACGGAGAAATGATTAAACTTGAAAATCAAAAGAAGATTTTCGATACAGGTTACACAACGAAAAAAGATGGATGGGGAGTTGGTCTTTCAGTTTGTAAGAGATTTATCGGTTCGCAATTCGGGACATTAAAACTTGAAAAAAGCGACAAAAAAGAAACAATCTTCTCTCTTACAATTCCTCTTTCACAAAACTTGGGGTAGAATTATGGATTTAATTAACAATAGAACAAAAGACATTGCAGCCATGGCACTTGATGGCTTATATGAGCGCTCTAAGGCAATTTCAGCCAATACGGTTAACGCTCTTACTCCAAATTATCAAAGAAAAGAAGTTTCTTTTGAAGGTAGTTTAAGAGAAGTTATCGAAAGAGAAAACGCTAAAGAGCAAATGAAACTGGATAATTCGGTTAAATTTATGAAAAATCCTAAGGCATTAACTCAAACGCCTGAACAAATTTCATTTTTAAACAGCCAAACAAACGAGGGTTTTTTTATAGATGTTCAAACTGACCCGTCTGATGCGTTATCGTCTGATGGGAATAATGTGAATTTAGAAGCTGAAATGATGGATGAAGCTAAAACAGGGATGAAATATCAAGCTTTATCAAAACTATTAGCCTCTTCATATACTGATTTAGGCGAAGTAATAAGAGGGGCTAATCAATAAGGTTTAATTTTGGGAGGATAGAATTATGAGCTTTGGAGTTTTTGACATTGCAGCAACAGGGATGAATGCTCAAAGAATAAAAATGGATACAATTTCATCTAATATTGCAAACGTTAACACAACTCGTAATGAAAGAGGCGAAAAAGAAGTTTATAAGAAGAAAGAAGTAAACTTCAAAGAAATAGCAATGAAAAAGGGGGTTGGTTTTCCAAACGGCAACGTTAGCGTTGGTTTTGAACCGCCTGAAGCGCCATATTTAAGAGGAGGCGTTTCAATGGGTAATGATTCAATCGCTAAAGGTGTTATGGTTGATTCAATTACAGAATCAATTAACCCGACAAAAATTGTCTATGACCCATCTCACCCTGACGCTGATGAAAACGGTTATCTTGAAATGCCAAATGTTAATGTTGTTGAAGAAATGGTTAATATGGTAAATGCTTCAAGAGCCTACGAAGCAAATGTTACGCTTGCTCAGACAAGTAAGACAATGATTCAAGCAGCACTTAATATATAATCAGCTGTGCAAAGTAAAAGGATAGAATTATGAGCTTTAATATAAATACAAATTTTAACATGTCCGGTTTCGATAATTCCATAACGGAATTTAATAAAGTAGTAAATAATGCGACTCAACAAGCAAACGAGAACTTAAACAACCTATCTAATTTTGATGAGGTATTTAATTCAATATCTCCTCAAGAACAAGCGACAAACCCAATGGTTCAAGGTTTTGTCGGGATGGATAGCATAAATGCTCAAAAAATTGATAACACTAATGTTTCTCCAACTGCTAAAATGGCTTCTGATATTGGTAATAGCATAAAAGATGGGATATCAGACTTGAACACCGTTCAAAAACAAGCTCAAGACGATATTGAAACATTTGCTTCAGGCGGAGATATAAGCGTTCACCAAGTTATGATTTCAGCAGAAAAATCAAAGCTTGCAATGCAAATGGCAATGCAACTTAGAAATCAATTTATTAATACTTATCAAGAGTTTAAAAATATGCAAGTTTAGGTTATAATAATTTAGAAAATCAGCTTAAAAAAAGGATAAGGATTATGGAAAATTTTTTAGAAAAAATTAAAGAATTACAAATAGTGACAGTTGGGGTTATTCTTGCCGTTGCTATATTATTTTCAGTCAAAATCGTTTCAAAATCTTTATCTCAAAATGTAATTACTGTAACAGGTTCAGCCTATGAAATTGTTAAATCGGACTCAGGTGTTTTAGAATTTGAAATTGTAACTAATGCGCCAACAAAAGCTCAAGGCTATAAAGAACTTCAAAAAGACTTGGGAATTGTTAAAAACTATTTAGAAAAGAAAAAAATAACTTCTATTGAAGCAAAAACAATAAACGGCTATTCAAATTTCAAAAGAAACGCAAACGGAATTGAAACAAGCGAAATAGAATCTTATCATTTAAGCCAAAATGTTAAAATTCAATCAAACAATGTTGAATTAATTAAAGAAATTTCAACAGACATATCTTCTCTTGTAAATGAAGGGGTTGATATGAATGTTTATCCTGCTAATTATAGCTATTCTAAATTGGGAGATTTAAAAGTTAAACTTCTTGAAAAAGCTTCAACAGACGCTAAAAACAGAGCAACTTCAATGCTAAAACCAACGCACAACAGAGTTGGCAGAATTCAAAGCGTTAGAATGGGCGTATATCAAATTACTCCCGTTGATTCAACAGACGTATCAGACAACGGAATAAGCGACACTTCAACAATAGATAAAAAAGTGACAGCAGTTGCAACAGTAGCATTTAAAATCAAATAGAAAATTTAACTTGTTGATATGGAATTTTCGATATAGAATTATCTTATACAAAGTTTAAGCTAGGAGAAAATTTTGCAGTTCAGTTTAAGTGAAATTAAGGAATGTTTGGACTTAGAAGTTCTATTTGAAAAAGAAAATATAGACCAATCCACACTTTTTAATATATCAACAGATACAAGAAAACTTGAAAAAGGCGATTGCTACTTGCCTTTAAGGGGTGAAAACTTCGACGGTCACAATTTTATAGATAAAGCAATTCAACAAGGCGCAAGAGGATATTTTACTCAAGATAAGTTCAAAATCAATAAAGACGCAGATTTTGTAATTTATGTTAAAAATTCTCTAATCGCATATCTTGAATTAGCAAGTTACATAAGAAACAAAATCAACCCGAAAGTTATTGCTATAACGGGTTCTTGCGGAAAAACAACAACAAAAGAAATGTTGTATAGCGTTTTTTCAACTCAATATAAAACCCATAAAACCATCCTAAACCACAACAACGAGATAGGTTTATGCCAAACAATGTTTTCTATGCCGCTTGATACCGAGGTTTTGGTTGTTGAAATGGGCATGAGAAATTTAGGCGAAATTGAACTATTATCAAAATACTCAAACCCTGATATAGCAATCATTTCAAACATCGGCTCAGCACACGTTGAAAGATTAGGAACTTTAAAAAATATTGCATTAGCAAAATGTGAAATAGCATCAAATCTTAAGCCTGACGGGCTTTTTATCGGGGTTGATTGTCCTCAAATTAAAGAAAATTTAAAATATGACGGCAAAAAAATCTTTACTAATATAAAAGAAGCTAAAAACATTGATATTAAGCTAAATTCAACAACATTCGATTATAAAGGCGAAAGCTATGAAATCACTCAAACAGGCGAATACAATGTTTCTAACGCACTTTTGGTTATAGAAGCGGCGCTCAACAACGGAGTTAGCCCAAAAAACATTAAACAAGGGCTTTTAAATTATAAACCGATTGAAAAACGCTGGGAAAAAACAGTTATTAAAAACTTAACTTTCATAAATGATAGCTACAACGCTAATCCCGAGTCTATGAATGCTGTTTTAAAAACATTTTTATCAGTTTATCCTAAGCCAATTGTCCTTGTATTGGGCGATATGGGCGAACTTGGAAAAGATGAAATTAAATATCACAAAGAAGTCGGCGAATTTTTGTCTAATTATTCTGATGTTAAACTTTTAACAGTTGGAATGTTAGCTCGCCACATAGCTAGAAACACAACTCTTGAAAGCGTTGAGTTTGAAACAAATGAAGAATGCGCAAAATATATAGTTGAAAACATCAAAGAAAACACGACTATATTATTAAAAGCTTCTCGCTCTATGAAATTTGAACAAATTATAGAAATGGTAAAAGAATATGATAATGATTAGCACAGCAGGGCTTATTGCAATAATAATGAGCCTTTTATTGGGAGTTCCTTATATTGATTTTATGAAGAAAAAAGCTTATTCTCAATATTTAAGAGAAGAAGTTGCTTCAATGCACGCATATAAAGAAAAAACACCGACTACAGGCGGAGTTTTTATTGTTATTTCAATAATAATAGCTTCGATTATTGCTCTTTTTATGGCTCAAAAGACCACTACAAGGGCAATTATCGTTATTATGACTTTGATTTTCTATACTTTTACAGGTTTTGAAGATGATATCAAAAAAATTAAAGCTCAACAAAATCTTGGGCTTTCAGCTCGAGCTAAACTGATGTTGCAGATTGCCGTTGCAATGTTGCCTGCTTTTTATATTATCTTTTCAAATCAAACGGAAGTAAGCTTTTTAAATTTCAGCTTTGATTTGGGCTGGTTTTATCCTATTTTTGTTGTGTTTATGATGGTTGGAGCGTCAAACGCTACAAATTTAACGGACGGATTGGATGGACTTGCTGGAAGCTCCAGCGTTATCGCATTTTTAGCTTGTACAATAATTTGTTTTTTAAACAATAACATAGATTTAGCAATAATTTCTTTTGCAACTTGCTGTTCTTGCCTTGGTTTTTTATATTTCAACAAAAAACCTGCAAAAATCTTTATGGGAGATACAGGCTCACTTGCTCTTGGCGGATTGCTTGCAACCATTGCTATTATGGGAAAATTTGAACTTTGGCTAATTCCTATTGCTATTGTTTTTATTTGCGAAACATTATCTGTTATGATTCAGGTTACAAGCTATAAATTGACAGGAAAAAGGGTGTTTAAGATGAGTCCTATTCATCATCATTTTGAACTTTCAGGCTGGTCTGAAAACAAAATTGTTACTGTTTTTAGCTTAATTACACTAGTTTCTTGTGTAGTTACTGTTTTGGTTTATTATAATTATTACTTCGGGGCATAGATTTTATGAATATTAACGATTTAAAAAATAAAAAAATATTAGTTTTAGGTTTTTCAAAAACAGGTATAGCGGCAGCTAAATACTTTAAAAACCACGGAATGGACGTGTATTTATCTGAAAGTGGCGAATTAAAGGAAAAAAATCAAAAAATCTATGAAGATTTAGCTAAAAGTGGTATAAATATTGAATTTAACGGTCATAGCGACGAATTTTTAGATGGCTCTCTATTTTGTTTATTATCGCCCTCTATTCCGCCCGAAGCTCCGGTTTTAGAAAGATTAAAAGAAAAAAATATTCCATATTATTCTGATATAGAATTTTGCTCATTTTTAGCAAAAGACAAAATGATAGCAATCACGGGAACGAACGGCAAAACAACAACAACCGCCCTAACTTCATTTATCTTATCTAAAAAATATTTAGCTCCATATTGCGGAAATATTGGAATTAGCCCAATAGAATTTTTAGATGAAAAGGTTGATTATTTTGTTGTTGAAGCAAGTTCTTATCAACTTAACTATTCAAACACTTTTGCACCTTTGATTGGAGTATTTACAAACCTTACGCCCGACCATATTACTTGGCACAAGAGCATTGAAAACTATTTTGAAGCAAAAGCTAAAATGTTTAGAAATATGGACGAGCATAATTTTGCAATTTTAAATTATGACGATAATTATACTAAAAAATTAGGCAGCGAAATTAAAGCTCAAACATACTATTTTTCTTTAACAAAACAGGATGTTGAAAATTGTATTTATCTTGAAAATAATAAGATTGTTTTCAATAATGAAGAAATAATTGATATAAACGAGCTTAATATCGTTGGTCCTCATAATGTTCAAAACGCAATGTGCGCTATACTTTGCGCTATAATTTTAAAAATCGATATTAAAACAATTGTTGAAGCTCTAAAAGAATTTAAAGCAATTGAACATAGATTGGAATTTGTAAGAACAATCGAAGGAACTGACTATTACAATGATTCAAAAGGAACAAACCCCGAAGCAAGCATTGTTGCGATTAATTCTTTTAAAGACAAAAAAGTTGTCTTAATCGCAGGCGGAAGAGATAAATTGACTTCTTTGGATGATTTTATCAAAGCCGTTAAGGAAAAAATTTCTAAAGTAATTTTAATTGGCGAAGCAACAAAACGCTTCAGGGATGAATTATCTAAAAATGGATATTTTAATATTGTTTGTTCTAAAACTCTTGAAGAAGCAATTGATATCGCAAGTTTAGATAGAGCAGACGTAGTTTTATTATCACCTGCTTGTGCTAGTTTTGATATGTTTGAAAGCTACGAAAAAAGAGGAGAAGCCTTTAAAAACTATGTATTATCAAAAAAATAATAATACTAATACTTATACAAATATGACCTACACAAAAACGCCCGCTGATAATATTTTAATTATAGTATCAGTATTTATCATCGTTTTTGGCATTATGGCGGTGTTTTCAGCTTCCGCTCCAAAGGCTATTGCTCTTGGGGATAATCCTTTCAGCTTTACTTTAAAACAAATTATTTGGCTTATAGCAGGAGTTGCAGGCGCTTTTTTCTTCGCAGGCTTTGACTATAGAAGACTTAAACCTTGGGCAGGTTTTGTATCTGTTTTTGTGTTGATTATGCTTGCTCTTGTTCAATTTTCGCCCTTAGGGGTAACGGTTAACGAAGCAAAAAGATGGCTTGTCATTGGTCCACTTCAATTTCAGCCCTCTGAATTTGCAAAACCTGCTTTAGTATTGTATTTTGCAACATTATTTTCAAAAAATTGCGCAATAGTTGATTCAAAGAAATATCCTTTTTATTTTCTATTGGGCGCAATGCTTTTATTGATTTATAAACAACCCAATCTTTCAATGATAATCTTGCTTTTGGTTACTTCAATTGCAATGTATTACGTTTCAGGCGGCGCAACAAAAATAATTGCTTGGGCGCTTGGCGGCGGTGTTGCGGCAGTTGCAGCAACTATTCGTGATTATCAATTACAACGTATAAAAGTTTGGTGGAATCCTTTTTCAGACGCACTTGGCGCAGGATATAACATAATTCAATCTATGGTAGCTTTTTCCTCTGGCGGACTTTTAGGAGTTGGCTATGGAAATTCTAAACAAAAGCTTTCTTGGCTTCCCGAGGGGCATACGGACTTTATTTTTGCCGTCATAGGGGAAGAATTTGGCTTTTTGGGATGTTTTTTCCTAGTTTGCTTGTTTGGAGTGTTTTTGCACAGAGGCTTTATCATAGCTAAAAAATGTCCTGATATGTTTGGAAAAATTTTAGCAGTCGGAATAACTTTTTCTATCTGTTTTCAAGCTTTCACAAACATGTCTGTAGCCAGCTCCTTCGTTCCTGCAACAGGTATTCCGCTTCCGTTTATCAGCTATGGCGGTTCAAGCTTATTCGTTTCAATGTGTATGATTGGTGTTTTAATTAATATTTCACAAAAAAGAGTTCAAAGGATTGTACATTATGTCTAAAACATACTTTGTAACAGGCGGAGGAACAGGTGGACACATTTATCCTGCCGTTGCTATAGTAAACGAATTATTAAATAGCGGAGTTAAAAAAGAAGAAATATATTATCTTGGAAACAAAAATAACTTAGAATACGAAATTGCAACAAAAAACGGCTACAATTTCTTGAGTTATAATTCCAAAGGAATGCCTAGAAAAATCGGCTTTGCGCTTTTGTCTTGGGCTTTTCAGATAATTATGGCAAGCTTCAAGGCTCTTCAATACGTTATGAAATATAAACCAAGCGTTGTTTTTGCAACGGGCGGTTATGTTTGCGCCCCTATTTTAATTTGCGCAAGATTGTTGAATATTCCTTATGTTCTACACGAGTCTGATATTCAACCAGGGATTGTAACAAGAGCTTTTGCAAGTGGCGCAAAAAGCGTTTCCATTGCTTTTGAAGAAGCAAAAAAATATATTAAAAACAAAAACATTTTTTTAAACGGAAACCCAATCAGAGCCGAGTTTTCAACCATTTCAAAACAAGAAGCAAGAAAAGAATTATCCTTGAAAGATGAATTTGTAATTTTGATTATGGGCGGTTCGCTTGGCGCAAAAACAATCAATGACTCATCTTTCACGATTTTAAAAGAATATCACAATAATCCGAATATTAAAATAATTTGGCAAACAGGAAAGAAAAATTTTGATGATGTTGTTCAAAAAATATTGGATGAATTTAAAGAATTGCCCGACAATCTTATTTTGCAACCATATTTTGATAAAATGTATCTTGTTTTATTGGCTAGTAACGTGGTTATTTCAAGAGCAGGTTCGCTTTCTTTATCAGAAATTTGCGCTTCAAGATTGCCCTCTATCTTAATTCCATATCCTTATGCAAGCCAAGACCACCAAAAGAAAAACGCTCAATACCTTGTTAATTCTAATGTTGCGCTTATGCTGGAAGATAAGGATTGTAACAGGGAAAGTTTGTTTAATGCACTGAATAATTTAATTAATGACAAAGAAAAATTGAGCACTTTTGCACAAAACGCAGAAAAATTAGCAAAACCAAACGCAAGCAAATTGATTGTAGAACAAATAAATAAAGCAATATGAAAACCGCTAAAGAAATTTTAACAAGTCATAATAAATTCCATATTAACCTTGGATTGCAAAGAATTAAGCTTGTTTTGGCTTTGTTAGATAATCCTCAAAAAAACTATAAAATTATCCACGTTGCAGGCACAAACGGCAAAGGTTCGACTTGTAAAACCGTTAATCAAATTTTAATTGAACACTTTAAAAACACGGATAAAAAAATCGGGCTTTTCACTTCCCCACACCTGTTTTCGTATTGCGAAAGAATAAAAATCAACAATGTTGATATTAAAGAAGAAATTTTTGACCGCTTGGTTAATGATATTGATAATTTTGCCAAAAATAACAACATAGAATTGTCGGAATTTGAACTTATAACTGCTGTTGCGCTGCATTATTTTTATATTCAAAAAGTCGATTATGTTATTTTGGAAGTTGGCTTAGGCGGAAAATATGACGCTACAAATGTCGTTAATCCAATAATAACCGCAATTACAACTATCGACCTTGACCACACTGAGCGCCTTGGCGACACTATAGGCAAGATTACTTTGCAAAAAGCAGGAATAATTAAGAAAAATGTTCCAATTGTTATTTCAAAAGACAATAAAGGGCTTGAAGTTATTAAAAAAGTGGCTGAATTAAATAATTCTAAAGTGATTGAAGTTGATAAAAATGATGTTCATTACAACTTAAATCTACTTGGAGAACACCAAAAAGAAAATACGGCTCTTGCCCTTGCTATAGTTAAAAATATCGGGCTTGATATTAAAGAAGAAACGATTAAAAAAGCGCTAAATGATGTTAATTGGAAATTCAGACTTGAATATGATAAAAACAAAAATATATTGATAGATGGGGCGCATAACCCCTCTGGTATTAAGGCTTTAAGAGATTTTTTGGATAAAAATTTTAAAAATAAAAAGAAGATATTTTTGTTTGGATGTTTGAAAAATAAAGACTATAAAACAATGTTGGATATTTTAATTCGTCCTGAAGATAAGCTATATTTTTATGAATTTAACTATCCAAATGCTCTTAAATTTGAAGAATTAGATAAAAAATATGGCGCAATAAATGCTGTTAACCCTTTTGAGATATTAAAGTATCAAAAAGATGATGAATTAAAGATTTTTTGCGGTTCATTATATATGCTTGGCAAAATTTTTAATCAAGATTCATAGGATTATTATCTTCAGGTTTCAAATAAAAATACTGACAACCATTCCATATCAATATTTCGCTATCTGAAATTTTGCATTTGCCGTGCAAACAATCCAAAGTTCCATTTGGAGTTGTGATAAAATTTTGACAATTTTGACAAGTTTTAAGGGTTATTCCCTTATTTTTAAGCTTGTATATCATATCTGCCAAAGCGTCATACATTCTAAGGCAAGAAGAAGAAGTTACGAACTTGTTTCCTTCTCTAAAGATAACTTTTTTCATTCCATCTTCTGAAACCAAATCCAATTTAGAAACAAAATCCTTTTTGCCATTGTTCACAACCGTGCTAATCGTAGCAGAATTAACGTTTTCTTCTTCATAATAGCTATTTCTGATTGAATTCATTGTAAGATTATTGATAAATATTTTTATTTTTTGCCATAATAAACAAACAGGATACAACCCAAGCCACAAGATTTCTTTAAAAGTCATTCTTGAAACATTAATTGAAATAGCAAAATTAATCACTAAAAACAAAGTCAATAAAGTTACCATTCCATAAGCTATGTGGTTTGGTTTATAGAACGATAAATATAAAACCAAAATTAAACCCAACAAAACAAACAGGGAATTTGGTCTTAATAAAAATAGGATAAATTCTCTAAAAGCATTTGATTTGAAAATTAATTGCGGAAAATAATGTATAAAAAGATTAACTTTATCTTTAATTGAAACTGATGAAAAATCATAGTTTTTAATATCTACAGCGCTTATTATATAAGGGCAATAGAACGTTTTAATGTCATTTGTTACTAATTCCAGCGAATATTCAAGCTGGCTTGTTTTGTTTTCTAAGCCAACATAGCCCAATTTTTCAATAACATCTTTTGTTACAACAACATTTCCCCCATCAACGAAAAACGAAAGATTAAACATCGAACGAGCAATGTATTTTGTTCTGTTTGTATATTTTAAATATGCAGATAAAATATTGTTTTTGATTTTTTTGGCGAACTGATTTTTTTCATTCACAGGAACAATTGTTCCAATATATGCGCCATTTTCGTGAATTGATTTATTGATATTTTCAAGATATCTTTCCCCGATACTTCTTGAAGCGTCTAGGAAAATATAAGCGTCGAAGCTTTTTTCTTCGTCTTGTTCTAATTTTTCAACAACCAAATTAACGGCTTTATCTTTTGAATTATATTCAGGATTTTGAATATTATGAATAGTTGCGCCAAGAGCATACTCTCTAACAGGCGAATTATCAGCATTATCAACATAATAAGCAACATGAACTTCATAGTTTGCTTTTTCATAAGATTGATTATTCAAAGTTGATAATAATTTATCTAAATTTTTATCTTTATACGTTGCAAAAATAACCACACAAAGCTTTTTAGCATTTAAAACCGTGCTTCTTGTTTTTTCTTGAATATCAAAATAAGTTTCAATATCCCTCGCTTTTAAAAAGAAAAAAAGCTGGTAAATGCAATAAATAAAAAGATAAATAATTAATACTGAAAATAATGTATCGAATACTATCATAAAAGTATTTTACTATAAAAATAGGAAAAAAATCTAGCAAATTTTAATTAAACAATATATAATTTATCTATGATTAAATTCCTAGGTCAGTGCGTTATAAATTTTGTTCAAGCAACAAAATATACTCTTAAAGGGAACGTTAAATTTAAAAGCGTTGTAGAACAGATGTCTGCTATTGGTTTTGATTCTTTAGGAATTTGTATGTCTATTGTTTTTATCGCAGCTTGCGTTATAGCGCTTCAAGTTGCTCATCAATTTTTAATGTCCGGCGGAGAAAGCTATATAGGCGGTTTTTTGGCTGTTGCATTAATTAGAGAAATTGCCCCAGGGTTTGCAGCTCTAGCTCTTGCTGCTCGAGCAGGAACGGCAATAACCGCTCAGGTTGCGAATATGCAAGTAACAAACCAAATTGAAGCAATTGATGTTTTAAAAGTTGATTCTATTGGCTATTATTTCGCTCCAAGAATTATAGCAGCAGCCTTGTCTTGCGTTGCTATTGTGCTTTTAGCGGAGTTGCTCGGCACATTAGGCGGAGCGATAGTTAGTTTTTACACTATCGATCTTCATCCGTTTCGCTATTTTAACTCTGTTTGGTTAATGTTAGTCGTAAAAGATATTAATATCAGCCTTTTAAAGGGGTTAATTTTTGGAAGTTTAATTGCGCTTGTTTGCGCAACGATGGGATATAATACAAAAGGTGGCGCTAAAAACGTTGGCGAATCAACAACAAAATCCGCTATTGCAAGCACAGTCTATATTCTTGTTGCAGATTTAATTATTGATGTTTTATTTTATATGGGTTAGTCATATAAATAAATGATTTTTTCACATTTTTGCTAAAGTTATTTCAACAAAATAGATGATGATAGTTATCGCTTTATCAAGTAGTCTTAATATATAAAAATAGACAAGGGGATAGAATTTTAATTTGAAAAAGTTCAAGTTTAGTCTTGAAAGTGTCTTAATGGTTAAAGAAAAGAACCTAGAGGACGAAAGGTTAGCTTTAGCAAAAGCTATGAATTATTTAAACGAGCAAAAAGAAATTTTGGCGAAGTTAAATAATGAATTAACTAAAACTGAAGCAGCGCTTGAAAATTATTCAATTGAAGAACAAATGAACGTTGTTGTTTATGAAAGTTATTTAAACTATATCAACAAATTAAATAAAAAAATTGTTCAACAAATGGATAACATTAAAAAGGCGGCACTTGAAGTAAATAAACAACAAATTAAAACAAAAGAAGCTTATATTGGGGTGAAAACGTTAGAAAAGCTAAAAGAAAAACAAAAAGAATCTTACAATAGGGAAGTAATGATGGAAGAATTTAAACTTATTGACGATATTGTAAATTCAAGAAGAATAGCTATCTAATAACTAAAAGAGGATAAATGACAAACGCTTTAGCACAAAATTCAAATATATCAGATAACAGTGTTATGAATATGGTAAATAATATCAATCTTAACGCAAATCCTGCTGAAAATATTGATACATCTTCATCAAGTGAGTTTTCTAACTTGATGAATAACGTTAGCGCTAAAACAGAAGCAACGAAAACAAATTTTATTGATAAAGCAATAAAATCTAATACAAGTTCTATTAATCAAAAAGCTATACAAAACGGTTCTAATGGGGCAACAAGCGCAAAACTTGCAAAAGAAAGCGTAAAACAAGCAGCAAGGAACGCTCTTCAAAATCCAAAACAAAATCAGCAAGTTGCAAAAAATAACGTTCAAAATAATACTAATAATGTTGCGCAAAACACTGTAACAGCCAAATCTCAAGCGCAAAATCAAAACACTATTTCAACTTCTTCCAAGGTTGAAAATGCGACTAATACTACATCTCAAGCCAAAAACGATACAACAGATACAAAAGATTTATCGGACATAAATAATAGCTCATTAGTAGAGCCATCACCGGTTTTTTCTTCCGATAATCAAACAGTTGACACAACAGATACTGCGACAAATCCGACTCTAAAAGATGAACTTATCTCAATAGTTGGAATTATAAGCGCAAGCACAACTTCTTCAGCTGATGATAAGGTTGATTTTGATGAGCTTGAAAAAAGCGTTGATGATATTTCAACTGTTGAAGAAGTTAAAGAAATCTTAAACGACATAGTTTCAAAACTTGACGATAGCCAAATTAATCAAGATTATAAAGATGAAATCAGCGATATTTTAAATAAAATCGGCTCTAAAAACCCTGATTTATCTGAAATTAAAGACGATTTTAAAAATATAATTTCTTCTTTAAATGAAAAAATTTCAACTATAACGGACGATAACCAAAATACGATTGATTTTGCTCAAAAAATTGATGATGTTATTTTTGATAAAATTGGAAAAATTAAATCTGATATTTTTACAGACGACTTAAACAAGGTTGATTTTGATAAATTAAAAGAAAATATCAAATCTATTAGTGATGATATTAATGAAATTGTTTCAAATCTAAAAGACTTTAAAGATTTAAAAGATTTAAAAGGCTTAGATAACGATACTATTTCAAAAATCACTGATGAAATTAGCCAAAAATTAGATGAAATTTTAAAAACAAGTGAAGATATTAATGTTGATAATTCAGACACAACCAATACAGCGCAAGACACCATTATAGCTGATATCAACAAAATGGCGGACGATATATCCGAAAAATTAAAAACTATAAAAGAAAATATTTTATCAACAAACAACAAAAACGATGATAATACTTTTGATTTGAATAAAATTTCAACAACTTTATCACAAACATTTGATGAGCTTAAAAATGTTGATATATCTGCTCAAAGCAAAGAAGATTTAGCTAAAATTTCTGATATTTTAAAAGATTATTCAACAAAAACAGATAATTCTTTAACAAACGAAGAAGTTTCAACTCTTCAAGAAATTTTAGATAAAACCGCAACTTTAATCGAAAAAAGCCCACTTGATATTGCCCAAAAAGATGAATTAAATTCAAAAATAACTATTTCACAAGACACCCTAAATCAAGCCGAAACAGTTGATTTTGAACCTTTAAATTCATCTGAGATAAAAGTTAGCACTAAAGATAATGAAATTACTTTAGCTGATGACACTACATTAAACATTGCTCAAGATGATGATTTTAATTTTAATAGCGAAAACACTTTTGATAGCAATAATGATGATAACGATTATTCATCCGATACGAAAGTTAAAACTTCTTCTATCGTAAAAGAAGAAGACCTTCAAACAGTTGAAGAAAATTTAGAAAAATTAGCTTCAATTAACGAAATATTAGACGATATGTTAACGGATGTTCAATCGCCTTTTGAAGAAAATACAACAAGCTTATCCGTTTCTGATGAAGTAACTAAAATTGCTCTAAATGAAACAGGAAGCCTAAATCAAAGCCCTATTCAAGGAAATATTATCTATGACCCATCTTCAAATGGCGGAATAATAATGAAAAATATTATGGCAAAAACTCCAACCAGCGTTAGTTTTCAAGAACAATTAACTTCAAAACTCGATAGTTCACAGGTTCTAAATCAAATTACAGATAAAATCACTCAAAATACAGATGGTTCACAAAAACTAACTCTCGTTCTAAGACCAAATGACCTTGGAAGATTATCAATTGAATTAAATAACAACGAACAAGGCTTAAGCACAAATATCTTA
Source organism: uncultured Candidatus Melainabacteria bacterium (assembly GCA_934667125.1). Lineage (GTDB taxonomy): Bacteria > Cyanobacteriota > Vampirovibrionia > Gastranaerophilales > Gastranaerophilaceae > RUG14156. Next base: position 247,078 of record CAKULF010000002.1, read on the forward strand.
GCCCAAAACGAAGATGTTAGAAATTATATTGAAAAAAATATTAACGCTCTAAGACAACAATTGTCTGACGCTGGAATTAACGTTAATAATATTCAAATTAAAACGATGGGGCAAGAAAACACCACAAACTACGACGGAAACCAAAATTTCAATAACCAAGAAAATAGCGAAAACTTTAATAATCATCAACAAAACAATCAACAACAAAAAGAAAATAATGAAAGATATTTCGCAAATAACTTCGGATACGAATTTGGCGCTACAAAAGACTTTTCGGGAGTATTTAAAAATATATTAAATTACAATTTAAACTAATGAGGATAAATTTATGTCAACGGTAAGTGAACAAATTACTACAAATCGAAATTACAACACAATGGCAAAAGCAGCTCAACAGCAAGCAACAGGAGCTGGCAGTTCTGCATCAATAAAAAGCCAAGATTTTTTAAATCTTTTGACTATGCAACTGCAATATCAAGATCCGACAAATCCAATGGATAACTCTCAAATGTTAGCCCAAGAAGCTCAATTTGCTTCATTAGAATCAATGGAACAATTAACAAGCAGTTTCACAAGTTTTTCATCAATTTATCAAGCAAATTCTTTGATGGGTCAAAAAGTTGAAGTTAAAGTTGATGGCGCAACAAAAACAGGAACTGTTGATTATGTTGATTTTTCAGACTCTAAAGGTGCAAGTGTAAATATAGGTGGAACAAATTATCCACTATCTTCGGTTACAAAAGTATATGGCACTTCTTCATCTTCAACTTCTGATGAGGATAAAAATTTATTTAAAAACGCTATAAGTTCAATAGCAAACAATATTGGTTATCTTACTCAAAAAGCTTATCAATACTTTGAAAAAAATTCATCAGGAGAAAACACACAAACTCCCGATAATTCAAATTCTTCAAATTCATAAAACGATATAAAACAAAAATTAAAAAACAAATGACAATAAAGAAAGGGTAAAAGTTAAATGACACAAGCGTTATTTACAGCTATGACAGGGCTTAATGCCGGAACAAATCAGTTAGGAGTGGTTTCAGATAATATTGCTAATATGAACACAACTGCTTACAAAACTTCTCGTGTAGATTTTCAAGATATTTGGTATCAAACAAAAACTACAGGTACAAATTCAACTGCCGTATTGGGGGGTACTAACCCATATCAAATCGGTGTTGGCGTGCAATGTGCTTCAATTACAAAAGATTTTTCAGCAGCCAATACAACCTCAACAGGAAGAAATACAGACCTTGCAATCACGGGCCCAGGGTGGTTTACTGTTCAAAATGGCGACGGTCAAACACTTTTAACTCGTGATGGCACATTTTCTATGGATGAAAACGGATATTTATGTAATGCGCAAGGCTATAAATTGTTAGGTATGGATTCTGTAACTTCTTCAACAGGTTCAACCACTCCAATTAAAATCCCAACCGCTATTAAAGTTGTTGAAAATAATATGCCAAAAGCAGATTTTGCAAACTTAAAAGTTTCTCAATTAAACAATGCTGAAAAAATCACCGCAGGCTCTGATAACACTCAAGCTAATTATGGTAAATTTCAAGTAGTAGTTAACGATGGAACTGCCGCTGCTCAAACAGTTGAAGTTGATTTATCAACAATTACCGATGACACTACAATGAACACAATAGTTACCTTAATTAACAACTCAGCAAACGGAAAATTCAGCGCTGAACTTGTTGATGGTGCTATCAAATTTAGCGCAGCAAACGCTGGTGATTCTTTATCATTTAAAACAATGGCAGGCGGTTCAAACTTTGTAGCGCAAACCAACATTGCTTCTGTTATGCCAGTGAGCGAAGGGGGCGTTAATACATATACAACAACTCCACTTGCTGTAACAGCAAAAATTTCAGAAGTTGACGATTATACAGACGAAACAACAAAATTATACAAAAGCCTTTCATTTGGTAAAGATGGTATGATGACAGTTACATATTCAGACGGTTCTGTTTTAACTGTTCAAGCAGATCCTGACGGAAAATCAACATATTTTAGCTATACAGATGCTAACGGTATAATTATTAATGATGACATCGGAAACACAGGAAAAGCGCCTTTGTATGTTGATCCTAACATTTTACAAAAAGCAAATATGCAACTTCAAATTGTTAAAGTTACAAACGATTCCGGTCTTGTTGCAGCAGGAAGCAACTGTTACGAAGTAGGAGTAGACGCCGGTAAAGTTACATATACAGCAGCAGGTATCAACGGAACAGGGCAAGTAGCTTCAGGAGCTTTAGAATCTTCAAACGTTGATTTAAGCCAACAATTTGCAAACATGATTTTGGCTCAAAGACTTGTACAAGCAAACTCTCAAGTATTCAACAAAGCAAACAATATACTTGAAACCCTTGTATATCTTGGTCAATAATAAATACTAATAACTTCTTATTGTCAATAAAATAAAGCGTTTTCATTTCTTGGAAACGCTTTTTTAGTGTATAATCTTGTTGTGGTGAAAATATGAATTATAGAAAAATTAAAGTTAAAGAAACAAAAAACAATAAATCAATTTTGGATAGACTTTTATCCTTAAAAGACTTAACAGACGAAGAAAAAGAGAAGTTTTTAAATCCATCAAAAAAAGATTTTCTTTCTCCATATTTATTTTCGGATATGGAAAAAGCTAAAGAAAGAATATTTAAAGCAATTGAAAACAACGAAAAAATCCTTATTTGGGGCGATTTTGACTGTGATGGCGTAACATCAAGCACAGTTTTATATAAAGCCTTAAAAGAATTGGGCGCAAACGTTATTAAATTCATTCCCGATAGATTGCTCCACGGTCACGGGCTAAATTCTAAAGAATTAGTTAAATTAATTGCAACACAAAAAGTTAAACTTGTTATAACCGTTGATTGCGGAATTTCAAACATAACAGAGGTTAATCTTTTAAACGGTTTAAAAGTTGATATCATTATAACCGACCACCACACAACGGATATCGAGCTTCCAAAAGCTTATGCTATTATTAATCCTCAAGTTAAAGGGGCGATTAAAAGTGATGTTAAAATTGAAGATATTACATCCCTGACTTATAATTCAGGTTCAATTGTTGCTTATAAGCTTGCTATGGCTTTATTAGAGGATAATTCTAATAATGATTTAAAAGATGAATTGCTTGTTATAGCGTCTTGCGGTGCTGTTGCAGATGTTGTTCCATTGTTAGGCGAAAACCGCTCTATAGTAAACGAAGGGATAAAGCTCTTAAACGAAAAAGCTTTTAAATCTTCAAAGGCGATTTATACTTTATTAAGCAAAAATATTAAAGATAGGCAAATCACAAGCACAGATATAGCTTTCATTTTAGCCCCAAGAATAAATGCAGTGGGCAGACTTTCCAATGCGCAATTGTCGTTTGATTTTTTAAACGAAGATAATGATGAAAAATTGGATATAATTATTCAAAAACTTGATAATTTTAACGCTATTCGTCAAGCAAAATGCGCTGAAACGTATGACGAGGCTATTGAATATTTAAAAAATAATAAGGAAGAATTGAATTATCCTGCTACAATTTTAATTAACCCAAACTGGCATGTAGGAATTATCGGAATAGTTGCCGCAAGGCTTGTTGAGGACTTTAATAAGCCTTGCTTTTTAATGACTGTTGATGAAAACAATAATGCAAGATGTTCAATCAGAAGCAATGATAAGATTAATGTTTATAATGTTTTAAAGGAAAATCAAGAACTGTTCTTGGGTTTTGGCGGACATAAACTCGCAGGCGGATGTTCTTTTTCGCTTGATACAACAAAGTTTGAGGATGTTAAAAAAGCTCTTCTTAAAACAATTGAAGAAACAAAAAATGATACAATCGACGATAACAGCTTATATTGCGATATTGAGCTTAACACAGACGACATTAACCTTGATTTAATTGAAACGATTAACAAATTTGAACCGTTTGGACAGGAAAATGAGCCGCCGTTATGCGCTATGTTTGACGTTTATCTTGACGAATTTAAAACAATGGGAAAAGAAAACAATCATCTTCGCTTTTCATTTTCAAAAGATAATAAGAAATTTACAGGCATGAAATGGCAAGAAAATAGCCTTGAAATTCCATTTGATACGAAGTGTGATATCGCTTTTTATCCAAGGTTAAACGTTTTTAACGACACAAAAAGCGTTCAATTTGAGATTGTTGATATTTTCGCTCCTTGCGTTGAAAATAAAAACAAAAAACAAACTCTTAAAATCTATGACCACAGAAAAAAAACGGGGATTTTCGAGGGCATTTGCGACTATTTAAAAAATGATAATCTTGATATTGTAATTTGGGCGAAAACTCCCGCTACAAAAGAAAAATTATCGAAATATGAAAATATCAAAAACCATATTTTAAATGATAATGATATTCATAACGGTTTAATGTTTTTCGATTATCCAAGCAATATTGACGAAATGGAAGAAATTATAAGTTCGATTAAACCCAAAAAAATCCATTTTATGAACAGTTCAATCAACGAAAATTTGGAAGACTATATCAAACAAATTAACGGAATGATTAAGTATTGCGCCAATAAATTAGATGGAAACCTTGATTTAACAAGGATGTCGCAAGCTCTTGGGGTTAGCATTAATTTTATTCAACTAACTCTTGAAATACTTGAGAACCTTGACTCAGTTGAAATTTTAGACATTGATAAGATTAAATATCTTAAAACCTTTAGCTTTGAAGATTTTAAAAATAATTCACTATTTGAACTTTTGCAAAATGAATTTAGATTAATCATCGAATTTAAAAAGAACATTTTAAACTGTGAATTAGCTGAAATTGAAGAAAAATGCCAAGAATTTTGCGCAGGTAAAATGTAAAAATTTGTAATAATTAGGTTCATTACAAAATGTATGATATAAATATATATTATAGGGGTAGTGATGTCTGAAAATTTAACAAAAGATAGTGAATTGAATTTAAAAGATATTTCAAAAGTCGCTAATGTTGAAGTGACTCTTTGTGCTGAATTAGGCAAGGCACAGCTATCTTTAAAAGACGTAATCGAATATGATAAAGGTTCCGTTATTCAATTGGATAAATTTATGAATGAACCTGTTAATGTATATGTTAATGATATTTTAATTGCAAAAGCTGAAATAGTTGCAATTGAAAACAGTTACGGAATTAAAATTGTCGAAATATTAGACGAAAACGCAATGAAAACGACGAAAAATGGCAAAATCAATCAGATATAGAGAAAATATTGGTTTATATGGTTTAACCACAGAAGCCCAAGAAAAGCTCACAAGCGCAAAAGTACTTATTATGGGCGCAGGCGGCTTAGGTTCAAGCGTTATTATGAATTTAGTTGCTCTTGGGGTTGGTCAAATCAAAATTATAGATAAAGGCACCGTTAAAGAAGAAGAATTAAACAGACAAACTATCCACAAATTTTCAAATATAGGCAGAGCCAAGGTTATTTCAGCTAAAGAATGGATTCAAGAATTTAACCACGACATCAAAGTTGAACTTGATAAGGTTGAATTAAACGAATTGAACTATTTTAACACAATAATGGGTTATGATATCATTATTGATTGCTTTAATTCGCTTGAAGAAAGATATATGTTGAATGAAATCGCCTTAAGACACAATAAAATCTTAATCCATGGCAATACAAACGGCTTTTGGGGACAAGTTACAACAATTGTTCCAAAACAAACGGGCTGCCTAAATTGTGTTCTTCAAAAACCTGTAACCTTTAAAAAAGAGGACAAAAAAGCAAGCTTGATTACTACGACAAATATTATCGGAAGCTTGCAAGCCCAAGAAGCACTCAAAGTCATTACAGATACGGGCGAACCACTATTTAATAAACTTTTAGTTTACGACGGAACAAAAAACAAGTTTCAAATTGTTGAATACACAAAAAATATGGTATGTAAAAGCTGTAGCGAATATGTGTAAACCTGCTTATCTTTCCAATGCTTTTTCTAATAAGCTATAGTACATAACAAAATTATCTAAATTAATGCTGCTTTTTGTTGTGCAATAGCGTCGTGCAAATTCTGCTTCGGTTGTATAGGCTTCTTTTTCGCCTTGAGCTTGCATAATGCAATATTTTTTTACAACGGGTCTTAATTCTTCAATTCTGCCTTGAGCTTTTAAGGTTAAATATAATTCTTTTAATTCAGGCAAAACGTTTTCGGCGCTTGATGTTTCAACTTGAGCACAAGCTAAATCGAAACATTTATCAAATAAATTATTTACATATTTAGCATAATCGCCAAAATTTTTATATCCTAAATTTTTCAAAAAAGTTTTTTCATCAACATCTTGTTTTCTAGGCACAACATGCCCGTATCTCAAAATTTGACTCTTATCATATCCTGATAAATTTTTAAGTACAGCTTGCGTTTGCGCTGCATTATCAAAATAAGAAAAAATCGAACCGCCAAAACCGCCAATCAATTCAGCCATTTTCTTGTCATTTGATGACATATCTCTTATTTGAGTCATAATATCGCCATTTAGCGCTTGCAAGGCGTGCGTGTATTCATGCGCAAGGTCTGAAGCATAAAAATAATCAGAATGTTCATTACCTTTTTCTTCGCTTAAATTTAGATATAAAACAGAATTAATTGGAGCAAAATCTTTTGAAATTTTATGAGTAAAGAAAGCATAATAGCTTGTTCCTTCTGTTTTTTGCAATTCGTCAATAGATTTAACTGATAATTCGGGGCATTCTTCTAATAATAAAGCCAAGGTTTCTTGTTTTGTTTTTCCGCTTTGCAATTGTTCTAAGGTTCTTTTCCCTAAATTATTAGCTTTTCTGACATTATCAGAATTTGTTTTAATTTGGGGTTTACCTTGAAAAGAAACGCTATCATAAGCCAAGGGGGCTAATTTTACATAATTATTTTTTCGAGTATTAAAATTTATTTTATTAAAACTTAGATTTTTTATAGAAGATAATTGCATTTAAAACACCCATTTAATTACACTTCTATATAAAAAATATGAATAATAAAATTTGCTATTTTTCAAAAAAATTTACATAAAATTATTCATTTCAATATATTCAATAGCTTCTTCCATTGTGTTAAATGTTTGAATTGAATCATTCAAAAACACAAATTCCAAAGCTTTATAAATCTCTTCGCAAGGTTTAACAATTGCAAAAATGCCATTTTTAAGGCTTGTTGCCTTGAATACTTCCGAAAACAGATTAGCATATTTATCCGAAAAGATTTTAATATGTTCCAAATTGAAGATTATATTTGACTTTCCGCTCAAAACATTAGCGTTAACTTCTTTAATAATTTTATCAACATATTTTTCATTGTTAACTTTATAAAGCGTCAATGTGCAAATATTGTCGTTAACATAATATATTGAATATTCTTCGTTTGTAATTTTATTTGAAACATTTGAGATGAATTTTAGAATTTTTTCATGCCACAAAGGTTCTTTTGGAACAAATTCATCAATTTGCAATTTAAAGGCTTCTTGGATAATTTCTTGGTTATCTGTTCCTGAAATTGCAATAATTTTGAAGTCTTTGTTTTCTTCGTTTTTAATTCTGTTCGCTTCTTGAATTAAATCGAAACCATCCTTATAATCAGGCATATACAAGTCCATTACAAGGAAATCAAATTGTTTTTTCTTAAATTCTGCAAAAGCTTCCTCTTTTGTTCTTGCAACATAAACATTCATGCCGATTTTTTCAAGCATTGTAGTAAGTTGATAAATTGACATTTCAGTATCATCAACAATCAAAACGCTTGTAACATCAGCAGTGAAGAAACTAAGCGGATAGCTGTAAAAATTTAGTTTTCTTTCAATGTTGATTAATGCTCTTGACACTAATTGTTGCGGATTTTCCTCTGTATCTTCCGCTATTTCTATTCCTGATAATTTAAGCAAATCATCGAATTGCTCAATACTTATATTTATTTCGTTTTCCATAACTTTGATTATACAATTAATTCCTTAAAAATGCTAGTAAAAAAGACGAAACTTTCGCTTCGTCTTTTAATTTTATTTTTTCAAAAAACTATTTTTTGTTTACTAATTCTTTGAATTTTTTACCTGCTGAGAAAGCTGGAACTGTTTTAGCAGCGATTTTAATTTCTTTACCTGTTTGAGGGTTTCTGCCAGTTCTAGCAGCTCTTTTTCTAGCTTCAAAAGTACCGAAACCAACTAAAGTAACTTTTTGTCCTTTAGCAACAGTTTTTTGTACAGTTTCTACTAAGCTATTTAATACTTCAGTTGCTTCTTTTTGAGTAACTTTAGCTTTTTTTGAAATTTCTTGTACTAATTCTTCTTTGTTCATTATGAACCCCTTTCTATATCTCTTGAATAGATTATATTGGTAAATAGTCTAGGTTGCAAGCTTTTTTTTAAAAAAATATACAATTTTTAGAACAAATCGTCCATTTTTGCTATTTTTTAGTATAATTTCTTTATATGGCGAAGAAATTTTTCCAACGTTGGTATGAAAAAAATGAATATCTAAAAGCATTCATGAACTTATTGCAAGATATTCCTCTTGAACAACAGTGCGAAATTGCAGTTGATATTATTATAAAAGCTTCTAATATGATTGATAGGGATTATACGAAGATTATTCAAGAAGTTGCAACGTTTAATCCTAAAGATTTTAAAAGATGGTATGATAAAAACCCGAATATTCATCTTGCAATTGAATCTTTGAGGGATTTGACGGAAGAGCAGCGAGATATTATTGTTCAAGAATTTACAGATAAAATTCTAAATTCGCACTATATTAAAATAGAAGGATTAGATGAAATTGAATAAAAATGTCTTAATTACAGGTGCAAGCTCAGGAATTGGCGAGCAAATCGCAAAAAACCTTTCTAAAATGGGCTATAATCTTTTTTTAAGCGGAAGAAAAAAGCTTGATAATAATAACTATCTTTCTTTGGATATTTCTTCTTATAGCGCTTGTAAAACGCTATACAACAGCGCAAAAGAATATTTTAAAAATGATATTGATATTTTAATTAATTGCGCAGGGCAATATATTTATAAACCGATTGAAAAAATGAAAGAAGATGAGATTAATAATCTTATTGATATTAATTTTAAAGCCGGATACATCCTCTCTAGCCTTGTAATTGAGGATATGAAGAAAAATAATTGGGGAAGAATTGTTAATATCGGTTCAATCTCTGGTTGCGTTGGGGAAAGTTATGCTACATTATATTCCGCAACAAAATCCGCTCTTGGCGGTTTAACAAAGGCTTTAGCTCTTGAAGTTGCACAAAATAATATAACAGTTAACCAAATCAACCCCGGATGGGTTAAAACTCCGCTTGTTGAAACTTCTTTAAATAAGGAAGATATTCAAGAAGTGCTTGATGTTACTCCGCAAGGAAGATTTATTGAACCAAATGAAATAGCAAAGTTGGTTGAATATTTAATTTCTGATGATGCAAAAGGTTTAACAGGGCAAAATATTAACCTTTGCGCAGGGCTTTCAATCGGCTGTTAATTTTTATAGTATAATAATTAAGTAATTTTTAAGGAAGATGAAATGGTAATAAAAGCGCAACGTGGGACAAAAGATATATTCGGAAGTGAAACAATAACTTGGCAATGGCTTGTTGATAATGCTAAAAATGTTTTTCAAAATGCGGATTTTACAGAAATAAAAACCCCGATTTTTGAAGCAACAGAACTATTCAACAGAGGTGTTGGCGATTCAACGGATATTGTTAATAAAGAAATGTATACATTTTGCGTTGGTGGCGCAAATAAAGACGCTACAAGCATTACCCTAAGACCCGAAAACACAGCAGGGGTTGTTAGATGTTTTATTGAACACAATTTGAATAGAACTCCATCCCCTCAAAAATTTTGGTATTTTGGACCAATGTTTAGATATGAACGTCCGCAAGCAGGCAGACAACGTCAATTCCACCAAATTGGAGTTGAAATGTTTGGAGTAGCAGAACCTACAGCAGACGCTGAAATTATTATGACAGCTGTTGAATATTTAAAATCAATAGGTTTGGGCGACCTTGAAGTTGAAATTAATTCTCTTGGCTGCACAAAATGTAAAAATGAATATAAAAATTCTATTAAAGAAGTCTTAAAACCATATTTAAAAGACCTTTGCGACGATTGCAAAATGCGTTACGAAAAAAATCCTCTTAGAATTTTAGATTGTAAAAATGAGGATTGTAAAAAAATATTTGAAAAAGAAGAAGTTAAAAAAGTTATTTTAAACGACTATATTTGCGACGATTGCAAAGAACATTTCACAAAATTACAAGAATACTTGAACGCTTTAAATATCAAATATTCAATAAACAAAATGCTTGTTAGAGGGCTGGATTATTATAACCGCACGGTTTTTGAAATTAAATCCTCAGCACTAGGCTCTCAAAGCGCTGTTTGCGGCGGCGGAAGATATGATGGACTTGTTGAAATGCTTGGCGGAGCGCCAACTCCTGCTATCGGCTTTGCAATGGGTGCTGAAAGGCTTTTCACATTGGTTGAAAAGAAAGAACAAGAAAAAATCGACTATTTTGTTGTATCATCTAATTCTACTGAAGCCCTAAAACTTGTCCAAAAGTTGCGCCAAAACGGAAAAGTAGCCGATTTTGACATGCAAAATAGAAAATTTGGAAAACAACTTGAAAAAGCTTCAAAAATTGCAAAATCAGCAATAATTTTAGGCGAAGATGAGATTAATCAAGGCTTTTACAGCGTTAAAAATCTTTTAACGGGTAATCAAGAAAAAGTTACAAGCTTTGAAAGCTTATTATAGCTAAAAAATATTAGCGTATGACACCAAAAAGTCGGTTATAACGTTGATTAACATTGGTAAAATCACAATTAAAATAAATGCGCCCATAACGGGTTTAAACAAGAATGACAAAGAAAACACGTTAACCTGAGGAGCGGTTTTAGAAATTATACCTAAAATTATGTCTTGTCCGAGCGTTGCAAGAAGAATAGGACCTGCTATGTGCATGCCTGTGAATAATATGTTGGCTGTGACTTCGGATAAATATTGAATGTTAACTATTTTTTCAAAATGAAAATCAACGCTATACATCGGAAACACCGTAAAACTCTTGATTATAGCGTTAAATAGCCAATAAACTCCGCCTGAATACATAAAAATCAATAATGCCAAAACAGAAAAAAAGTTTGCCATAACGCTAACTTGCGTTTTTGTGGATGGGTCCATAATCATAGCTGAAGATAAGCCCATTTGCGTGTTTATCATATCTCCGCCGGCTAGAATTGTAGATAGTATACAATTTGCTATAAAACCAACTAGTGCGCCAAATAAGAAATTTAACATCATGCAAAGCCCGATGGGACAATCGGCAGGGGGTGCAGATGGGTGTAATATTCCGCATAAAATTATTGTTGAAATAACCGCAAAACCCAATCGAACAAGAGCAGGAACTTCGCTTTTTGAAAAAACGGGAGCTAATTTAAACAACCCAACAAGGCGCAAAAATATCATAATACCTGCGCTTAAGGCATTATCAATTTCAGGACAAAGAATTGCAAATTGTTTTAAAATCTCATCCATTTAACTCTACCTGTTACTTTGAATTTTCAATCTTTCAATGAAATTCGGTTCTGTTGTCGGAACTTGGTTAGATTTAATATAAATCTGATTTTTTGTTGCTTTTTTATCCCAAGGAATATTTCCTTTGTTCATCAAAGCCTTATTCAATGAAGCATTATCATTGATTTTATCTTGCATTTCAGCGCTAAATGGCTTTGTATATTTATAATATTCACTTGGAAGAACGTATGTATCATTTTTTGGAACAACCTGAAAAGCAATATTCATGCCTTCATAGAAGTAATTTGTAACAATTTTTAGGAACATTCCGCCCAATACAACGATAGACAAAAATACAAGACAAATTTTAGGCGCAGCAGCAATTGTTTGCTCTTGGACTTGAGTAACAGCTTGCAAAATGCCGACAACAAGCCCGACAGCCGCCGCCACCAATACGCAAGGCATTGAAACAGAAAGCATTACCATAAAACCTTTTGCCATGTATTCTACTAAAACTTCCATTAGTTAAAACTCTCCACAAGACCTTTTACAATTAAACTCCAGCCGTCAACAGCGATAAATATCAGCAATTTAAACGGCGTCGACACGATTTGAGGAGATAACATAAACATCCCCAAAGCAAGCAAAATATTTGCTACAATCAAGTCTAGGACTATAAAAGGAACATAAATTATAAAACCTATTTCAAAAGCGGTTTTCAATTCCGAAATAATATAAGCTGGCGCAACCTCCCAAATAGTCAGCTCATCGGGCGAATTTGGCGCAACTCTTCTTGTTTTTTCAACGAAAAACGCAAGGTCAGACTGTCTTGTTTGCTTCAACATAAACTCTTTTAAAGGCTTAGAAGCAGCATTTAAAGATTCAACCATATTATGATTTTTCTGATATGGAACTTGATAAGCTTGATACATGCTATCAAACGTTGGCGCCATAGTATAAATCGTCAAAATCAAAGACAAACCAATCATAACCAAAGCAGGTGGAACAGAGTTTGTACCCATTGCGGTTTTCAACATTGAAAAAACGATTGTAAATCTTAAAAAAGGTGTCATTGCAACAAAAATGAAAGGCAACAGCGAAAAAGCCGCCATCACAATAATCATCTGTATTACAGGACTAATATCTTTTAAAACATTTTCCATTTTTAATATCCACCTTTAGATTTTAAATTGCTTGAATTTAATTCTTCTAAAATTTTACTTAACATTCTTTTGTTGTTTGCTTGTCTTTGCTCAATCTTAATCTCAGAAGTTTGGGGAGCTTGCCCTTTTTCTTTTAATTCTTCTTTTTCATACAGCTCATCAAATTGCTTTTGAAGCTTATTTAATCTTGCTTGTTGCAATTCGTCATACACAGCTTTTTTAGAAGCCTGCATAGTTTGTTTATTCAATTCATTAATCATATCTTGAATTTGAGCGGTTTTATTCGCTTTATCCAAAAATTGATTATCATTATTTTTAACATCATTTATTGTTATTTCATTTTTTTGAGATTTATTTATATTTTCCTTCACAATATTTTCAATTTCTCGAGGCGAAATGCTTGGAATAGAAGAATTTTCCCCAAGTTTAGCTAAAAATGTTGTATGTTCAACTCCAGACGCTATTAAAAAACATTCATCTTTTATTTTAATCACCATCAAACTTTTTTTTGCGCCGATAGGATATGTGTCTAATACCTTGATTAGACCTTTATTGTTGTTTGTTAAGGAATTTATCCCGATTTTTTTATAGACAATGAAGCCTATCATCAAAATTCCTATCATTGCTAATGTATAAAATATAAAAGCTGCTATATATGTAAACATTCTCTTATCCTTTTATTTATTTTTCAAAATCTGAATAATCAAATTCTTCTTCTGTGTTTTGTGCTTTCGGTTCAACCTTTACTTGAGGCTTTTCAGCTTGAGCGGGTTTTGGTTGGGGTTTTTGTTCAACTTTTTTTTCAGGCTCGGGCGCTTTTGTTTGAACTTTTTTAGTATCAGCCAAAACCTCATCAAGTTTAACAGCGTATCTATCGTTAATTATCAATAAATCACCGCTTGCAACCTTTTTATCCTCAACAAAAAGGGAAATTTTCGTTTCAAAAATAGAATTCAAATCGATTATTTCGCCTTGAGTTATTTGTTTTAGTTCACCCAAAGACATCTTAACCTTGTCAAATTCTGCACTGATTTCAACTTGTATATCGTCCCACAGGTTCTTATTCATTGTTACCTCATTATTTATTTGTTCATTAATTTCTTCATTGTCATCTTCTTCTAAATTCAAAATTAGAGCAGGATTGATTTTTACATTAAATTTTTCAACCAAATCGCCCGAAATTAAGGTAGATTTAGTTATTTCACTATTTTCAAGAAGAATAATATCCTCGCTTGATAAATTTTCCAAGTCTTTTAAAGTTATTTTTGATGTTCCTACTTTAATTTTAACATTTGTATTGGAAGTTAGAAAATCTTCATCGTTAAAAGTTTGTTTCTTTTTAATTTGAGCTAAATTTAATCTATCCATCGGAATTGAAATAGCAAACAGCGACATACTTTGCGCTATTTTTACATAATAAAACAGATTGATTAATTTATCGCTATTTTCGCTTAATTTAATATTTTTAACAGGAATTAATTTTTCCTGCATTCTTTTATATAAAAATTCCGTAAAATCGTTTAAAATTCTAACTTCCAATTGGGTTATGGAAGATAGGTTGAATTGGGTTGAACTTTCAAGAGTTGAAGATAAAAAATCTCTTACAAAATCGCTTGAAAGGCGTATTATAACAGGTTTATGGTTTTCTACTTTTATTTGACTTGAGAAAAAGTCAAGATTTGAAGCGATTTTTTCATCTCTAAATTCTCTAAAATTATTTATCGCACGAACAGTAATATCAACGTCTGTTTCCCAAAATTTTTCAATAGAATTTTTAATACACTCATTTAACTCGTTTGGAAAAACGTTGAAATCGATATTATCAAATATACTTTTCGCTTTTTTAGACACGTAATACCTATTTTTAGTTATAAATATCCGTAAATATTATATAATTTTAGATTTTGAAAAGGCAATTTGTTAACGAAGCTTAATCAATTTTAAAATTTTTTTTCAAAAAAGGGTTGACACAAAAATAATTATGTTATATAATAGAAAAAATTTGAGAAAACGATTAGGTGCTCAAGTTTTTCAAAACCAAGTGATTTGATTTTTTTTTGACCAAATCAAGATGAGTAAGTGAATAGGTAGTGTCGAACAGTCGACATGATTATCTTGTGAAGAAAGTGTGATGATATGCAAGCTTCAATAGTAAAACTAAACGAACCAAGACCAAGAACTTCAGCTACAGTTGTACCTGCAGCACTAGCAGGCGGTGTGGCAGGCTACGCATCACGTTATGCAATGCCTACAAAAACAGAATTTAAAAACTTGTTCAACAAAGAAAATGCTGATGTGTTTGTTTCTTCTGCTGCAGCAGCTGCTCGTGCAGAAAAACGCAGTATTGGCAAATTTGTTGGTATTGGAGCTATAGTTACATCTGTTGTAGCTTTAATTGCTAATGCTTTGAAAGCTCCAAAAGCCGTAGCACAAAATTCTCAATATTCAAAAATGGGAATATTATTAGACGCACCTGATTGCGCTTATGAAATTTATTGCTATCAAGATAAAGACGAAGAAAATTAATTTAAAAAACAAGACCTAACCAGTCTTTTATTAGTGTACTATTGAAAAATGACTTCCAATTTATATTAGAAGCCATTTTCTTTATGAAAGATATTATCTTATGCTTTCTTTTCTTTTTCTCTTAATTCAGGCGGAACATCCGTTCTATCTTCGTTCCATCTGTCTAAGCCCATTTGTTTTCTAACAAGCCCAATACCAACGTGAACTCTCCACTCATCCATTTTCAATTGAGCCGCCAAAATTTTATGACAACCAATCGGAGGAAGTGGTAACAATGGTTCATATAGGTTTTTAATTGCCATTAATTGATCAGGCGTAATTGCCAATTTTCTTTTTGGGAATTGAACCTTGGGCAACATCATTTTTTGTCTGATTAAATTAATTCCAAAGAACACTTTTTTTGGTTCAAGATTGATAGCCGCTGCTATAACTTCGTGTGCGTCAGGATTTGGAAGCGGCAACATCTTTTTATACATTTCTTCAATTTGAGCCAATTGCTCTTTATTAATTAACAATGGACGATTTTGTTTTGGTTTTTGAGGACGTCTGTTAAAGGAGCCTCTTTGATTATTATTTTGAAATCTTGGACGATTTTGATTATATCCGCCACGATTATTTTGGAAATTATTATCATGTCTTTGATAATTTCCGTTATTTCTGTTTCTGTTATAATTTCCGTTTTGAGGACGAGGATTATTATATCTTCTTTGAAATCTTTCAGGATTTTCAGACCCTGCGCTATATCCTCTTGAATAATCTGCTACAGCACCGTTTTCATCTGTTGGCGCAGCAGGAGTTGACCCTTTTTCAGGATATAAACAATCAGGACATATTACTCTTTTTGGGTTTTTAGTTTCAAATTCTTTGCCGCATTTAATACACTTGTTCGTATACATTAGAATAATCTTTCTATTTTTGCTGTTCCCATCATCAATAAATTAAATTAATAGGCAATATATAATAAATACACTCTCACTATCAAAATATATCAATATACACAAGATATTTTACAAAAAAATTATAATTTATACAAGTTTTTTAAGAATTTTAACAAAAAAATGTTTTGATTTTTTACAAAAAATTGCTAAAATTTAATTATGGCTAAAGATGGATTAATAAATTGTAAAAAATGCGGAACATTATTTTTTAAAACCTCTGGAAGAGAAATCTGCGAAGAGTGCTTCAATAAAGAGCTTGAGGTTATAGACGGGATTAAAAATTATGTTAAATCCTTTAAGGACGCAAAAATTTCTATAGATGAACTTTCAAAAGGAACAAATATTTCTCGTGAAGATATTGAAGATTTGTTAAGCAGAGGCAGACTTTTTTCAATTCTTCCAAGAATTTCCGTTAAGTGTCGTTTTTGCGGAGTTGAACTGGAAGATGATGAAAAATCAGGCTTTACTTGCAAAAATTGTTTAATGAAATTTTCTCCAAAAGTGAATGAGCTTGAAAAAAAAGGTTTAAGCGTTAAAAAATATGAAGAAGAAGCAAGAAATCTTAAGCGCAGACTTCGTGGCGGAATGAACACAGTAGACAATTCAAACCGCTTCGGATTTATTCAAAACTATGACCTATAGCTTATTTCAAGCTTGCTAAATATTCTTTTAATTCTTTAATTCTTGAATTTGCAAAGTCTGAAAGCTCGTCTTTTTCGCCTGCTTGATTTTTCAATTGAACATATTTTTCATAGTTCGCAACAGCTTCTTTGTAGTTTTCACTATTATCCAAGTCAACCGCTAGAGAATAATATGCGTCTTTAAAGTTTGGATTTTTAGCCAAAAGCGCCTTATATTGCTTAATAGCCTCACTTGTTTTCTTTAATTCATCTAAACATAAAGCTCTATAATACATACTGTATTCATCGTTTGGTTTTTTAGCCAAAACCTTATTAAATTGATTTAAGGCGTCATTAATATTGCCTTTTTCATATTGTTCAACAGCAACATTGATAAGATTTCCATATTCATTTTCTTCAATTGTCGCTAATAAATTCGCCATTTCTTTATTGTTTTTATTCAAAGATAAAAGTTTTGAAGCAGTTTTCTTGGCATTATCAACATCATTCATTTGATAATATGCCCAAGCTGAACTTTCAAGCACTTCTTGGTTATTCGGTTCAGAAGATAATATTTCAAGATAATATTTATTAGCATTTTTATAATCTTCCAATTGCCAATAACAGCTTGCAATAGCCAATTTTACTTCTTTTGTTTGAGATGAAATCTTGTTATATTCAGCAATTGCGCCTTTATAGTCTTTTGCTTCAAACAATTTTGTTGCTGCTTCGTATTGATTTGAAACAGAATATTCTTTTATATCTTTAACATATTGAGAAATTTTTTGATTGTTCGGCATAATAATCAAAGCTTGCTGGCAAATAGAATTTGCGTTTTCATAATCTTTTTTATCAATATAAATTTGAGCAAGATTTATGTAGCTTTCTTCTTTTGATGGGTTAGCTTGAATAGCCTTTTTATAGTACGTTATAGCGCTATCAAGGTTTTTATTTTTATGAAGTTCAAGAGCATAATTAAATTGTGCTTCATAATCGTTTGGATTTTGATTAGCTTTTGAAGCTAAATAACTTTGAAGTTTAGTCCCTGTAAAGCGGTTATAGATAATATCTTCGGAGTTTTCTTTTGCTGATTTATCATTAGGATTTATTGATAAGATTGTTTCATATTGGCTCAATGCTTCATCGAATTTGGATTGTGCTTTTAAAATATCAGCTTTATAATTTAAAACTTCAACATTTTTCGGATTTTTTGCCAATATTTGATTATAAACATTTAATGCGTTATTATAGTCTTTTTGTTGAGAATATAATGAAGCTAAATTATATAATATAGTTTCATCGCTTGAATCAAGCTGATAAGCCTTTTGATATTGGTTTTTAGCTTCTATATAGTTTCCTTGTTTTTGATAAATTGCCCCTAAATTAACATAACTTTGAGCATCATTTGGATTATTTACAATATTTTGAGTCCATTTATTTTCCAATATTTCAAGCAATTCGGGCGATTTATCCCCATATTTTAAAGCTAAATTATATTGTTCCATGCTTGCTTCAAAATTGCTTGCTTCATCAAGCATAACGCCGTATAAAAAGTGCAATTCAGGACTTGTCGGGTTTAAATCTATAGCAACTTTGAACATATCCATTGCCATTAACTTGTTATTTAAGTTTTTATAAATATTTCCAAGATTTTTATAGGCAACATTTTTTTGAGATGTGTTTGTTAATTGTTTAAAATCATAGCCTGAAGCCGCTAGTTCGCCTTGCGCTTTAAGGATTTTAGCATTTCTTAATCTTTCAGCTTCAGAAGTTGGAATGTTTAATTTTTTTTCTAAATCATTAATTTCTCTTTGAGAATTATTTGCAAGCTGATTTAAAGTTTGATTTTGTTCATTTTTCCAATATTTTGCATAGAATAATGCGCTTTTATAGTCTGTTAAAGCTTTTTTAAACTCACGAGTTTGTTGCTTATAATATTGCGCTCTTGCATAATATGCGTTTGCAATTGAAGTTTGGGTTGTGGTGTCATAAGGTGAAAATCTTAAAACTTTTTTAAATTCCAAAATAGCAGAGGAATATTGATTGTTGCTTAAATATTGCACGCCGTTTGTATAATATGCGCTATAGCGTTGAATATCCGCTTGCGAAACGTCTGCTAAAGTTTTATAGTTAAAAGTTAAAAACAAAAATAATGATAAAACTACGATAATTCTTTTTTTCATATTACCCCACAAAAATTATAACGTTATTATACTACAACATTTCAATGTTTTAATAGTATGTAGTAGAATTATGGGTTAAATATTTAGTTTGAATTAACAATTCTCAACATTTTAGACATATATCTTTTTATAGCTTATAATGTCAAAGTAAAGTTTTATTTAAGGGGAGAAAAATCGTGCAAGAATCATTGTTCAACACGGTTAAGAAATTGCAAAACGAAGAAAAAATAAACGTTGAAGAATTAGAATATGTTTTAAAATGCGACATTGAAGAAGTTGTTAAATTATGCAAAAAGGCATGTTTAAAACCAAAAACCGACTCAAACGGAAACGCATATTTTACATCTGAAGATGTTAGCGTTCTTAAAAAAATGAAAGAACTATTTTCTAAAAGCAATTCTCTCCAAAACCAAGCACAAGCTCCTCAAATAGAACAAAATCAAGTTAATCTTAATCAAAAAGTTAATTTTTTAACAAAAGCAAGAAACAGAATTAAATCTAAAGAAATGGTTCAACCGCTTGCAAATATTGAACACCCTACAAATATTGTTCAATCAAGCCTTGCTCAATTTGAACAAAATATCGTTACAAAAATTAGCGAATTATTAAGCGAAAAAATGGACGGTTTTGATGAGATTATTGTTGAACTTATCCGTTCAAAAACAGAAAACGAAAACCTTAGACAACAAGTTAATTCCTTAAATAAACAAGTATTTATCTTGAAAAACGAATTAGCAGCTTTTGAACCTATGGCTTTTGGTTTTTACAAAAGAACAGAAAAAAAAGATATCTAGCTTTCGACTATTTTAAAACTTAAAAATGAGTAATGCACTTATAAATTTTTATCATAACCTTGAAGAACCCATTATAATCTATGATAAAAAACAAAACATTCTATATCACAACCTTTCTTTTAAGAAAATTTTTGCACAGTTTAACAATTCTAAAGGCTTGGATTGCTTAAACAAAATCAGCTATAAGTTTTCTTATCAAATGTGTTTTTTAAAAACAGAAGATGTTAGAACCTATAACCCAATTATTTCGGCGATTAGCGCTACTAATAATTTTACAACTTTCGCAACATATCAAAAAGACGAAAATATTTTTTATCATTTTATGATAAAAGCTTTTAGCATTAAAAACCGCTACAGAGTAGTGTATTTCTATGATATAACCAACGAAAAACAAGCAGAAAAGCTAAAAGAAGAAAATGAAAGATTAAGAATTCAAAATATTGAATTTGCTTCGACTAATTCAAAAGCTCAAAACCAAGCGGTTAAAATGGCGCTTTTGAATAGAATTTCGATAAGTATTAAAAACGAACTTGATATTAAAACCTTAATAACTAAGTCCCTAAAGGAATTGAGCGTTGTTTTCGGGGCGAATAAGAGTTATTATGCTGAGTTTAATCAAGGCGAATTTATTATAAAATATACTTATCCTGATGTTTTTGCCCCTCAAATTAATGAAAAAATAATCTATTCTAAAAATATTTTAGACGATTTACACTCGGGCAAAAATTCTATTCAAACCTGTCTAAAAGAGCATGATGGCGCTTCTATTCCACTTTTAAATTCAACAAACAGGATTATTATACCAATTTTAAATAACGAACAGCTTTTAGGAATAGCGGTTATTTTCACCCCAAAAAAAGAAATAACGGAAATTGAAAAAGAGCTTTTAGTTGGAATTTCAATGCAAATATCATCTTCATTAAACCAAGCTAATTTATTTTCTCAAATTTCGCAAAAAAAAGAAGAGCTTGAAAGCGCCATAAAAGAGCTAAAAGAAACCCAATTGCAGCTGATTAATTCTGAAAAAATGGCTTCGCTTGGTCAACTTGTTGCTTCTGTTGCGCATGAAATTAATACTCCATTAGGCGCAATAAACGCTAATAACGAGATGATGAACAGAGTTTTTGAACAATTTGATATAAGCACGCTTGATATTTTAAAACAGATTAATTCTGTTGATAAAGAGGCGATTAAAAGAATAACCGATATTGTTCAATCCTTAAAAAGGTTTGTGCGACTGGATGAAACGACTCAACAAAAGGCAAACATCAATGATGAATTGGATTTAACGCTTCGTCTTATTCATCATAAAATTAAAAGAAATTTCAAAATTATAAAAGAATATGGCGAAATTCCGCTTGTTAATTGCTATCCAAACATGCTTAATCAAGTCTTTTTAAATATTTTAATGAACGGAGTACATTCAATTAACAATATTCAGGATAAAAACCCGTCTTATCAAGGAAAACTCAAACTTAAAACGTTTATTGATGATGAATTTTTAAATATCGAAATATTGGATAACGGCGAGGGTATTCAAGAAAAAAATAAAGAAAAAATCTTTCAAGCAGGCTTCACCACTAAAAAGAAAGGTCAAGGAACAGGGCTTGGGCTTGCAATTTGCAAAAAAATTATTGAAAAACATAATGGAAAAATCAATTTTGAAAGCAATATTGATAATGAAGATTTTAGAACAAAATTTACTATTCAAATTCCTTTAAGCTAGCTTGGAATTAATTATTTCAAGAAGAATTTCAAAAGTTTTTATAATTGTTTTAAGTTCAAGATATTCTTCTTTTGAAAGAGTTGATAAATCAAAAGAAAATTCATTTTTATATGCTTCAATTTCATCCAAAGTTTTCGCTCTTGCAATAGTTAACGCTGCCTTGCGGTTGAAATTTGGCATATCTTCAGTGTAATCATCTAAAATAACGGTTAGAGCGTTTGAAACCTGTTTTTTAAATGTTTCATCAATATACACCTCATCACCATCTTGTTTTGCCAAATCAATTATTTTATCCCTATAATCTGAAATTTGAAGCGAAAATAAAACATCTTCAATCTCATAAAATACATTTTCGCCCGCCATTAAACTATCCAAATCATCAAGATTTTCATTTGCCAATTTTTCAATTATACCAAAATAGCTTTTATCCAAAGTTGTATATTGCAAAATATGAGTCATTTCATGGGTAATTGAGCGCAGCATAGGCTCTTTTTCTAAATCAGGTTGAAATTCAAAAGATTTTTTCAATGGTTTGAATTGAACTTTTCCATCCTTAATTTCATAAAAACATAAAACATTTGCCGTTCCTGAAACATTTTTAAAACTTCTTTTGAAAATATTTTGCTTTTTAACTTCAACATCAGGAGCAAAAACTTGAATTAACTTTTTAAGATACGCAAGGCTCAAAACGTCGTTATTATTGCCATAATCCAGAAGTTCCCGCTTAAATAAATTTAATTTATTTTCAAAGGAATCATCCTCATCAACCAAAGATTTTAAAATAGCAAACATAAATGCTTCATAAATTTCGGTTTTTATGTTTGGTTTTTTAGATAATTTTTCTTCTTTTTTACTCTCATAGCACTTATTTTTTGCGCAAACTAGCATATTTTCTTTTAAATATTTTCTATCCAACGCACCATTTTGTTTTTCAAATTTTTCAATCGAAGAATTAATTATATTATACATTCCCTCGATTGGTGTGGTTTTTGTTTCTTTTTTAAAAATTCTATTTAGTGTTGCAAAGTTAAATGGCAGAGCGTTTTTACAATATTTTTCAACAACATCATAAATTGAACTTTCAATATCTGAAAATATAGTTTTTTCAACAGGAATAGTATAAAGCCTTAGTTCATCATTATTTTGAGCTTCTATAATAGGAGGGGTTTGATTTTTAAAAGAAGTTTTTGAAAAATTTAAAGAAGAAATGCTTGGAATTTTCATTATTTTTCCTTGTGCTTATGTTGATTTTATAAGTCTTGTAAAAAAATTTTTTTGCTATTTTAAAAAAGACTTGCAAAGTTTGTTTTATCAAGTATGATATAAATACGGTTGACAGCCGAATGTTGCTTTTGCAATGTTCAAAATATGCCCTGGTAGCTCAGCTGGATAGAGCAACTGCCTTCTAAGCAGTAGGTCATGCGTTCGAATCGCATCCAGGGTAAATTTAAAAAATTAGAAGTGGCAAAGGTTTTAGCCACTTTTTTATTGCAAAAATTTTTATTGGTGAAACTTATTTAATAAAAACTTCCCCACTATTTCCCCACTTGTGAATAAAAGTATTCAAAAGAATTAAAAAGAGCTTAAAGCGTCTATTGCTTGTTTTTTTCGTTCGGGGACGGGGTGAGCATAGCGCATGGTTGTTTGAATGTTTGCATGCCCTAAAATTTCTTGAACAACCGCAAGGTCAATTCCTGCTTCAACCATTCGCGTGGCGACAGTATGTCTAAAATCGTGAAATCTGAATTTTTTAATTTTTGCCTGCAGTATTAAATTATTAAATGCATGTTTTATATCGTTGTATTTTGTACCCGTTTCATGATTTATAAAAACATATTCCGATTTATTTGTTTTATCGTTCAATGCTTCTTTTAATATAGGTTTTAATTTTTTTGATATAGGAATTTTGCGCGCCTTGCCCGACTTCGTTTTCAAAAGTTCAATATAACCGTTTTTAATATCGACACAAGATTTCAAAAGTCCGAATATTTCCCCGCGACGCATTCCAGTTTGAAGTGCGCAAATTATAAGATTTTCTAAATGTTTATAGGGGTAAAATTCTTTTTTTATTTTTTCGCGAGTTGTTACGGTATAGTGATAATTTAAGGCTTCAAAAAGTCGTTTTTCTTCTTTTTTATCTAAAAATCTGATTTTGAAATTATCTTCTTTTAATTTTTTAACTTGTTGCATGGGGTTTTTGTCAATAAGCCCATTTGCTATTCCTAGATTAAACATTTTACTAAGGGCTTGCAAATGACGATTTATCGTTGAATTTTTATTGGTGGTATTATCCTTTAAGTAAGCTTTAAAATTTTCAATACTGGACGATGTGATTGTTTTAGCTTCGCAATTTCCCCAATATTTCAAAAAGACGTTAACAGAATTAACATCATTTTGATAACTATTTTTATTGGTTTTTGAATAATTAAGATAAATTGTTGTTAAATCTTTTAATTTTGGTAAGATTTTTGCCTTTGCATAGTTCAAATTACCACGCATGATTTCCGTTGCTATTATTTTTTCGGCTTGCAGAGCTGAACGTTCGTCAACCGCTAACGGACACCGTCGTTCATAGCGCACGCCGTCAATTTGAAATCTACAATACCACTTATTACCTTTTTTTCTAACTGTCATACATTTCCTTTAAGCGATTGTCTTTAATTAGACAGTCGCTTTTTTTGTTATTTATTCGCGGTTGTCTTCAATCTTAACCCCTTTTGTTTTCAAGAAGTCCGCAATTTTGTCGGCTTCAAAACGAATGGATTTAAAAATATATTCAATATGCGAATGCATGCAAATTTTGAAATATGTTTCGTCTTTGTGTTCCCATATATCAAAATAGTAAATTGATTCGATTTCGTTTTCGATTTTTTCTTTGTCTTGAATTATAAAGAACAAATTGTCTTCAAATGTGATTGCACAATCGCCACGATTAACGTTTCCATCTTTTTTGCGTAATTTACTAACCGAACACAAAAAAGGCTTTAAATTTTCGATGTCAGACGTCGCATTTTGATTTTTTAGTCCCTCAATTCCTTTTTTGATTGCAAAAATTGCAAATGCAACGATTCCGCAAAATAAAATTAAATAAAACATAGTCAAACCCCTTTTATAATCTTATTCGGGGTAGTATGCGCCCGAAAACTTTGAAATCGACATCGCGTTCAATAAAAAACGGTTCATATTCTTTATTTACGGAAATACACTTAATTTTATTTCCTGCGCGGTTTATTTCCTTAACGTAGCATTGCCCGTCATACCTAAACGCGTATATTTGCCCGTCGGTCAAGTTTGTGTCTGATTCGTCTATAATTACGCGATCGCCATGCTGATATTCAGGGAACATGGAATTTCCCGAAACGCAAACCATTTTACAATTTTTCGGATTAACACGCATGCCCCTCTCAGACATCAAAAAGCGCGAATCAATGACAACCGTTTCAGAATTTTCGTCCAAGACTTCGCAACCGTAACCCGCCGAAAGATAAACGTCAGGGAAAAATTCAAGTCGTGCAAGTTCGATTTTGTTTCTATTTTCTTCTATTTCTTCGATTATTTTTGCAGACTGACATGCCGTATCTGTTAAAATAACCTTGAAATATTTTTCCAGTCTTTTTAATTCGTCAAATTTAACTTTTGACCCGTTACTCTTACGGGTGCTTATTGTTGACAATTTTCGACCAAGAACGTCCGCGATTTTTTGGTAACTAACTTCACTATTTGTTAAGTTTTGTAATGTGGTCTTTAATTCTTTAAAATCCATAGTTTTGACCCCTTTTATTTGTTCTTGACTACACTTTTTGAATGAATGTTCGATATTTATTTGACAAACATTCGATTTTTATTCTATTATTTAATTAAGTTAATTACTTATTAAATCAATAAGTTAGTTAATTAGTTAGTTATTTAAAATAATAACACAAAAAACAAAAGCGCAATATTAGTGCTTATTTTGTGGTGCGAAAACAGAGAGAAAGAGGACAACATGGCAGACGAAAAAGAGTTCAAGACGGGTTATTCAACAACGTTAAGAATTGCAACAATTCAAACATTAGACGAATTTGCGTCGAAGCTCAAAACAAAACGTTCGGACATCGGTCGAAAAATTATCGAATATTTTATCGAACATAACGACGTCGAAGATTTGCAAGAATAGGGGGCAATATGGAGCTTTTAACAGTCGAAGAAGTTGCGACAATGTTGCATTTAAAAAACCGAAAGACAGTTGACAACTGGTTGTATAGCGGAACACTACCCCGCGAATTAACCATGAAAATCGGAAGAAAATTATTCTTCGTTAAATCAAAATTAGAAGAATTTATTAAAAACAGTTATGAAGCGCAAAATCAAGCGTAATTTAAAAAGCGGGATTTAGAGAGAATGCAAAAAGACGGGTTTCAAATAGAGCAAATAGAAGAAAACAAATCGCAAGGATTTATCAAGTTGTATCGCTCATTTACAAAGTGGGAATGGTACGACGACGCGAATGTTATGCGCGTATTTTTGCATTGTTTGATAATGGCTAACCACGAAACCGCAAAGTGGCGCGGAAATATCATCGAACGCGGTTCTTTAATAACAAGTTACGGAAAAATTGCAAACGAACTTGATTTATCTTTGAAAAAAGTTCGTGTCGCCATAAAAAAACTTGAAAAAACGGAAGAACTTTCAATCGAAAGTAACAATCATTTTTCAATAATTAGAGTTTTAAAATATGAGGAATATCAAGAAAAAGGCACACCAAGAAGCGACCAAGACGAGGAAGAAGAACAAACAGGCGACACACAAGGGGCAAACAAAGGACAATCAAAAGACATTCAACAGGCAAACAAGGGGCAAACAGGCGACACACAAGGGGCAACAAACAAGAATGAAAAGAAAAAGAAGAATGAAAAGAAAAAGAATTTTGTTGCAAAAAGTTTTTTTCAAAAACTTTTTACTTTCGATAAAGAAATTAAAAAATATTCTTCTTTTAAAGATTTATTTATCGAGTTTTTAGAGTACAAAACGGCAATTAAAAAGCAGTTTAAAACCGAAAGCGGTGTCCGTAATGCTTTTTTAGAATTTATCAGATTGTCAAAGGGCGATATAAACTACGCGCGTGCGCTTGTTGATAACACTATCGCGCGGGGTTGGCAATCAATTTATGATTTATCAGCCGAACAGAAAAAAGCCTTTAAACAGGCGCAAAGCGAAAATCAATCGAACGACGCGGACGATTGGGAAAGTCGGTGCATGTAATGACAAATAAAATTGAAATGAGATTCGGCGCAAAACCCGAAAATATAAAATCATCAAGCGATTTGATTTATTTAACTTCTTATTGCTACTTCAATGAATCGTCAGACGTCGCGAAAGAAGCAAGAACGCTTTTTGATAATACAAACGATATAAATGCTGTAAATGATTTTTTAATCGCAAAATGGAACGCACGGCAAGCGGAAAAATACAGAAAACAAGCGAATTTAAGCAAGCGTTTTTCAAAAAGAAGTTTTGAAACATTCAACATTGAAAACGAAATGCAAAAAAGCGCATACAACAAAGCGTTTGACTATGCAAAAAACATCAAAAAACATATTGAAGACGGAACAAACATGATTTTTGTTGGCAAAGGAAGCGTCGGGACTGGAAAAACCCACCTTGCTTGCGCTATTGCAAACAATGTTCTTGAACAGGGAATCCCCGTCAAAGTCATAAACGTTGCGGTGCTTGTGGACGAATTAAAAGAATTTACAAGCGCATTCAAAAAAGAATTAAAAACGGTCAAAGTCTTATTGATTGATGACATGGGCAAAGAAAACGGCACTTTGTGGATATGTTCCGAAATATACGGAATCATTAACACACGCTATGAAAACGAATTACCGACAATCATCACAACAGAGGGGACACTTAAAGACCTTGAAGACAATTACAAAGTTGAAATCAATGAAAAGATTGTCAACAAAGGTGTTTCAATGATTAGCCGATTAACCGAATCTTGTTTTTTGTCGGTTATGGTTGGCGACGATTACAGAAAGAAAGCGGGGACAAAATGCAATTAAACGACCTTGAACAAAGAAAAATCAAGAATACAATTCGCAGAATGTCAAAAGTACTTCAATTCGCATTCAGAGGAAAAAGCGATTTATACATCGGATTTTATGCGCTATTGACCGCAAGTTTTCTAATCAAAAGATATTTTGAAGAAGATTGCGAATCATATCAAGAGTTTAAGAACGTTAAACCTTGCGTCTTGAACAGTTTATCAGAATTAACAAAAACCATTTACGAAGTGCAATTCGTGAAGAAAGAGGGGAAATAATGTCAGATATTAACCAAGTTTTTATTACGGGAAACATAGGAAAAACACCTGAAATGAAATATTTTGATTCAGGAAAATGTGTTTGTAATTTTTCCGTAGCAATCAAAGAATGGGCAGGGCAAGAAAAAGGCGAACGCACAACATGGATTGATTGTCGCGCGTGGGGCAAAAAAGCCGAATTTATCGCAGAATACGCAAAAAGCGGAAGTCTTGTCATGGTTTGTGGTCGTTTGGCGGTCAATACATACCAAGCGCAAGACGGCACAAATAGGACAAAAACTTACATCGTAGTAGACGAAATCAAAATCGCTAACAAAGATTAAGCAACAAAGAGGGCTTGAAATGAATATAAGAAGACATTTTGAAAACAAAAGAATAACGGACGTTTTATCAAAGAAACTTACTTCGCGAGAAGTCCGCGTCTTGAAGATGTACGCAAGCGGTTTTTCGGTTAAAGAAATAACGGAAATTTTAAGCGTATCAGAGGGAACGGTACGAACTCATATAAGAAACGTTTTCGCAAAAGTGATGATTGATTCTTCCGCTGATTGCAAAATGACTTTGTGTCTATTTTGGCACTTCTTCCGCCCGCAGTTAGAGAAAAAAGAGGGTTTGAAAAAATGCAAAAAGTAAAGAAATTAACGCAAGAACAACAAGTCGTCGCGTTATGCAAGCGCGGTTGGTTTTCAAACTTTGGAATGCAACAAAAATTGAAGTCAAGTTCAGCAGATAGAGCATTCCGCAGAGCGCGCGAAAAAGGGCTTGACGGTTACGAGTTCATACAACGCGTAAAGAAAAATGCGCCTGTTCATTGTCTTGAATATCGTATCGTACCGATAAAAAAAGAGGAAAAACAGGCATGCAATCAATAGAAGCGTTAAAAAATCAAATAATCAATGCAGATTTTCGCGACGTTTTGAAAGAACTTCCCGACAAATGCTTTGATTTGCTATTGACCGACCCGCCGTATGGAATAGACATAATCAGACAACGAATCAAAAAAGACCCTGACGGACGTTATGGTTATACGCAATTTAAACATAAAACATGGGACGAAGCCCGTCCGACGTTGGAAGATTTCCGCGAAATGATACGCGTTTCAAAAAATCAAATAATTTGGGGCGGAAACTATTTCGCAGATTTATTGAAACCAAGTCAAGGGTGGTTATGTTGGGACAAAGGACAACGCGATTTTTCGCTTGCAGACGGGGAACTTGCATGGACATCGTTTGACAAAGCAATGCGAATTTTCACATATCCCCGCGCGCTTGCGTTAAAGGATAAGAAAATCCACCCGACGCAAAAACCGCTTGCGCTTTTCAAATGGTGTTTGAATTTGCGGTCAAAAAAAAATGATTTGATTCTTGATTGCTATTCAGGAAGCGCAACAACGGCGGTGGCTTGCCACGAACTCGACAGAAATTATACTTGCATTGAAATAGATTCCGAATATCACAAAGCAAGTGTCGAGAGATTTGCGGAAGCAAAACGACAAACAAAATTTTTTAATATGGCAGATATACAAATAGAACAAATGAGGTTTATTCAATGAGAAAGAAAACGGTTATATGCGATATTGACGGGGTATTATTGGATTCCGAACATATATTCGACAAAATCAACGAATTAGGATTGAGCGGAAACGACAAGTGGGAATATTTCAACAGACATGCAAACGATGTTGATGTTATCGCAAATAAAAACGTTCTTGACCTGTTGAGTGCGTTTGATTCGGCGGGGATTAGAATTATATTCCTGACGGCGAGAAGTCAAGAAATTGAAGTGCAGACCCGCGCGAAATTAGACATGGTAATCGGTCAATTTGCGGAAAATATTTTTTCTTACGTTTTGTTAATGCGAGATGTTGACGACAAAAGCGAATCATGTGCTGTAAAGAAATTTTGGCTTGATTGTATTCGTAATCAATATGATGTAATTTGCGCAATCGACGACAATTCTTCAAATTGCGAAATGTTCAAAGACAACGACATTTTAACGTTACAAGTACATAGAAAGAGAGGTTAAAACATGGGTATTGTTTTATTTTTCAAGAAAAGAGCAGCAAAAGCACAAAAGGCAAGACAAGAATTTTGCAAAAAAGCGTTATTGGTTTTTTATTCAAGAAAATACGAAAGAGAAGCAAAAGAGGCAAATGCCGATGTTGACATTCCGCATTTTATCAAAGCAGAAAAACAAGTTGAAAATTTAGAAAAACACGGGTTAATAACTGAATCATATAGATTATTATGCGAAATGGGGTGTCTATGATTAGTGCAAAACAAGCGAGAGAAAAAACGGACATCAAACGCGTTGCGAACTTCAAAGCCGAGATTGAAAAACTGATTAAACATTCAATCGACAAAGGACGCGACGAAGCGAGGATTTCGGGAACTGTACCTGACGAAATCATCGAAGAATTGAAAGAAAACGGGTACATCGTAGAAGAACAAAACGGATTGACAAAAATTCGTTGGTAACAAAAAGAAAGAGGAATCATGAAAAACGCAAATAAAAAATCAAAGAAAAATATTGAGGCTGGAAAAGACTTCGCATTGATAACAGTTGATAAAAGAAAATTATTGAAAGTTATTCGTTCAACCGCCAGTTTTACAAGTAACGGCAAGTTTGGTGTATTAGACAAAATCAGAATAAAACTTAAAGATGATGTTTTGATGATGTGGGCAACCGACGGAAACCGTGCAATCGAAACCGATTTCAGAGTATCAGAAAACGAGGGAAATTTAAAAGAAGTTGAAATCACGGTGTTTGCTAGATTGCTAACGGGTTTATGTTTCAATGTTTCAAACGGCGATTTTATAAGATTGAAAATCGACAAAGATTCAATCGGCTTCGATGATTTTTCAAACAATGTTTATTACAAGATAAACGGTTGCGAAATTGGGAATTTCCCTGATATTGAAAAAGTAATGGGTGAATACGACTATGGCGAAAACGCTTATAGAATAGCATTCAATCGTAATTACATGGAAAAGATGAAACGATTGTTAGTTGATGAAAGAAATTGCATTGTAGAAGCAAAATTCAATAAAGAAAGTAATTTGTCGCCGATTATATTTGAAGTTAAAAATAATTCGGAATCAATCGCACAACGCACGCTTTTAATGCCGATTAAATTAAGAGATTAGGGGCGAGCATGAATAAGACAATAAGCAGTTATATCAAAACTTGCAATGATGATGAGTTGTACAGATTATTTGACCTCATTATCGAAGAAATGAACAAAAGGAAAGAAAAAGAAAGGAAAGAACAGGCATGGCAGAATATAAAATCAAAAATATGACGATTGATATTCCTGACGAAGACGATTCCGTCCGCTTAATTGCGGACGAGTTGTCAAAGTTGGGCGGGGTATATGATGAAGATTGCGACATCTTAACAAATCTAGCCGTATTATTGCAATATCGCTTAAACGTGCAACTAGGATTTGACCCCGAAGAAGTAGAAGAAATTTCGCAATAGAAAAGGTTTGAAAAATGGAAAGATTTTTATGTAGAGCGTGGCACAAAGCAGAAAAAAGAATGTTTGACGTAGAGGGAGTGTTCCCATATCAAGATGAACATACGAAAGGTGGAGAAGTTTTTGAAAAGGGGAAGGATGTTTCCTATTATTTCCCTGAAGAAGTTGAACTCATGCAATGTGCGGGAGAAAAAGACAAGAACGGCAAACTTATTTATGAGGGGGATATTTTAAAATTTCCGTTCGGCAATACTTTTAAAAATGGATGTGTTAGTTATGTTTCGACAATATGGGATGTTTCAAATGCTCAAAAAGTGCAAGGTTCATGGTGTGGTAGTGCTTTGATTAATTGTAATAAAAAGTCTGAAATCATTGGCAACAAGTTTGAAAACCCTGAATTGTTGAAAGAGGTGGAATAATGACAACAAAAACACCGTCGGAAGTTATCGCCGAATTTTTAGAAGCGGTTTTGCTTCCGCAAAATCAACGGGAAAACAATTTAAAAGTTGTATATACGCAATTTCGGTATCTTAAAGCAGAAATTGAAAAATCTTTCCTAACTAATAAAAAGGCAGATATTAGAGCAAAGGGGATTCATATTTTGCGAATGTTAGGCGAATTGGAATATACAGTCTATTCGCAAAGATTATAAAGGACGGTTAAAAATGCTAGTATTTAATTTAAAAAAGGAATGGTTCAATAAAATCAAATCAGGCGAAAAAACGCATGAATATAGAGAAGTAAAAGACTACTGGACAAATCGAATAATGAAAAGCCTATATCATGAATATCTTACAAATGACGCTTATTTTGTTTCAATGTGCAGATTCGGTGGTCAAAAGTGGATAAAACCAATATTTCCTGAAATTATATTCCGAAACGGCTATCCACGAAGCGGGCAAAAGGGCAGAGAATTAAAAGCGATAGTTAAAAAATTACAATAAAGCACGGCGCAGAAACTGATTTAAAATTCAACGGCGCAGTTTATGACATTGAATTTGAACTAATAAAGGGTAACAAATGAAAAAACACACATTTATTGACGAAAACGGCGATAAAATAACCGTAAACGGCGATAACGCGAATCGTTATTATATGGGTTATAGAGTGCATTTTATTTGCGGAAAATGCAAAAATCAAATCGCGGGCGACGACGAACGGGGAACTTGTCTTCATGTGTCTTATGGTTGTCTTGCCTTTGATGATAAAAGCAATCGTGTATATTGCAAAAAATATATAGGAGATAAACATGTTTGAAGTTTGGAGTTCCCCGAGAAAGGGTAAAAAGGGACAAAAATTGTATAATGTTATAGACAAAACTTTTGACGGAGTTTCAAAGCAAGTATGGAATGCTCGCAAGCAACATGTTTGTGATTTTTGCGGGGCTATAATATTCAAGGGCGATTCGTATGTTTCAACGGTTGATTTTCAAGAACACAAAGTCGTTAAATCGTGCGACAAATGTCATCATGGGATTATATCATTATATGGGGATTAAGCCATGACAAACTATTCAATGCAAGACGATTTAAGAAAATATCCGCGTTACTTCTTTGATGAATTGACGCGGACTATTCTTCCTGAAGAATACATGTCGGAACGTAATCCGATTTTGTTTCGGAATTTTCAAAGACATCATTTCGTCGAAAAGACAATCAGGAAAACCAATCCCGCCGAATACGCACGTTTTGAGCATTTGCAAAAAATGATATTTGTTCCCGCACAAATGAATTACGATTTAAGTTCGGGAATGTCTGAAAATTTGTTCTTTGAAAAATGGGGAATAAACAAGTATGACGTGATTTTCAACAGGGACAAATGGCTTGAAAATTATTACGATATATCATGATTTTGAGTAGTCAAAACCATGATTTTTTAAAAATATCATGGTTTCGGTGATAGTTTTTTTGTAAAAAGTCGGTTAAGGTGATAAAGTAATTTGTTCGGACATGCGAAGTAGCAAACTATGCGGGGACGCGCGAAAAGCAGTTGACGGGCGGTAAATTACGGGGGCTTCTATGAAAATAAATCATTGTAACATCGACTTTCAATCGTATGACGTTTGGTTCTTATTTGATAATGCGACGGACAAAAACCGTCGTTTATTATTAGGAAAATGTCCTGTATGCAAAAAAGACATCGTTTCGTTAGTTGAAGAACGTAAAAAAGACGGTCGTATCTTCGTTCAAAAAGAAGTCGGCGCAAAGGCAACAAAACTTATTGACGACGCTTTGAGAAAAAAAGACGTTGTTTATTCCGAATCAGAATTGAAAATCAGACAAGGCAACGGCGCGCCGTTCGGTTTATGTTACGGCGAAACAAAAGAAATTCACAACCACAAAGGGCAAGTCGTTAAGATTCGCGTTAAGCGTTGCGACTTCTTCGGACAAGAAAAGGTTATCAAAGAAGAAGCCGTCGCGGTATGAGGAATAAATGAATAAATTTGAACAAATAAAACAAATGAATATCGACGAAATGGCAAAAGAGTTGATGTTGGTTGCGAATTGGAATCCGAAAGACAAAGCAAAAGCCGAAAAGATTTACGGCAAAAACAACCCTGAATTATACAAAATGATTTTGCAATCAGAAGTTGTAAAATGAATTTCACATGTAGCAATGAACAATATATCAGGAACGTTTTTAAAACGTGTATTAACTCATACGAGCGCGGAACAACGGTCAATATTTCGTATGATATTGTCAAAGAAACAAAGACTTTGAAGCAATTAGGCTTCATTTTTGGCGGACTTATTAAAGCCGTTTCAAAATACTTTGAAAATTGCGGGTATGATTTCCCGCCGTACGTTTTGAAAGAATGGTTATATCAAGAATGTGGAATCTATACGACGCAGACTTTACCGAACGGAAAACAATTTCAAAGTAGTAAAACATTATCAGTTATGACAAAGCGGGAAGCGTCGGACTTTATCGAAGACGTTATCACCTTTATAGATACGTCGGAAATTTTTTCGGATTTTATCTTACCGCCTGAACTTCGTTATTGTTGGACGCACAACATCGACAAAGAACGTTTGCAAGCGGTTCGCGGGTTCAAATTCCCAAACTTTGATTCATACTTTTTAAGACATCAATCGCGCTTGACGTGCATTCGTTGCGGGGCGCACGGCGGAATGGTCTATCGTTTGAACAGACCTTTTGAACGCGATTATTTGACATTGCCGTTATGCGGTAAATGTTACGATTACGCGGTTACTTACGGCGAATCGCATTTGATAAAAGGTATAAAGTCAGTATTGAACGGAATGTCAATCGACGACTTTTGTTTATATGCTTATTATCTTTATCATAAAAAATATTACTGATTCTTCTTATTTAATAGTGAAGCCCGCAAGCGGGGCGCGTTGTTCCGCTTGCAATTCCTATGAGGTTAAAAGAATGATTGAGTTTTTAAAGCGTATTTTTTGCATACATCGCTATAAAGCACCGCGCGAGTTCTTCATGAATGAACGCGGATTTTATACACGATTAAAATGCGAGAAGTGCGGGCGCATTATCGAAGTATATTCGGAAAGACCAAAATATGGCGCGAAAGTTCGCTAAACCTTTTTATAATTCAAAAGCGTGGAAAGATTGTCAAAAGGCTTACAAAGCGTATCGCTTAGGAATATGCGAACGTTGCGGAAGCGCAGACGGGACAGAGGTTCACCACAAAATAAAGTTAAATGAAAACAATATCAATGACGTTAATATCTCATTGAACTTCAATAATCTTAAATTGCTTTGCAAGACTTGCCACGCTCAACATCACAACCGCAAGCACGGGTTCACACGCGACGACGTTTGCTTCAATGAGTTCGGGGACTTAGTACGCAAGCCCGAAAGACGCACACAACAAGGACTTTGAGGGTCGAGAAAAATTTTTCAACCCCCCCGCCTTGAAATTTTGCGCGAAAAACCCAAAAGACCGCACCCCCAGCTTCGGAAAATGAACGGGAAATCGCATGGGGGGTGTGGTATAAGGAAATTTTTTTAAAATTATGGCAAGATTACAGAAAAAAAATCAAAATAGCGAGTTTTCCGAAGAAATAGACAACGATTTTATTTCCGACGAAGTAATGACGAAAAAAGAAGAAGAATTGCGCTTCAAAGCGAACGACAAAAAAGTCAAAGCAGAAAAGAAAAAATTGCTTAAAATTTTGTCAAAAATTGACGAAAATTTAATCAAAATTTGCGATTCTTTGATTGAAAATATCGCTTTTATGTCGGTAACGCTCGACGATTTAATAAAAACAATTAAGGCGCAAGGGGTTAAAGAATTTTATTGCAACGGAAAAAATCAATTCGGGTATAAGAAAAGCGTCGAAATTGAAGTTTATAACGCTATGCAAAAGAATTATCAGTCTTCAATGAAGTTGTTAATCGATATGCTACAAAAGGACGATTCATCAAATGGCGACGACCTCGAAAAACTCAAAGAATACTTTGCGCGCGGTCGAAAGTAGCCCGATTTTTGAATATTATCAAAAAATTAAAAGTGGCGAAATTGTAACGTCGCTTAAAGTAAAAAGAATATACAAACATATTGTCGAATGCTTAAAAAAGGGCGACAAATTTATTTATAATGAAGCCCGCGCACAACGTGCAATCGACTTTATTCAAGATTTTTGCAAGCATTCAAAAGGCAAGTGGGGCGGTCAACCGATTGTCCTTGAATTATGGCAAAAAGCATTTATAAGCGCGCTTTTTGGGGTTGTATATAAAAAAACAGGCGAAAGACGCTTCAAAGAAGCGTTATTGGTTATCGGCAGAAAAAACGGCAAGTCCGTTATTTCTTCGGCAATAGGCAATTACATGCTAATTGCAGACGGGGAACAAGGCGCGGAATGCTACGCAGTAGCAACAAAGCGCGACCAAGCAAAAATTGTTTGGAATGAATCGGCAAAAATGATTCGCAAATCGCCCGCGCTCAAAAAAGTAACAAAGATAACAACAAACAATATATCGTTTGCGACGACCGAATCGGAGTTCAAGCCGTTGTGTTCAGATGATAACACGCTCGACGGTTTAAATCCGCATTTTGCGTCATTGGACGAAATCCACGCATGGAAAGACGGCTATCGTCTTTATGATGTTATAAGGGACGGAACGTCCGCACGTCAAGAGCCGATTATACTTGCAATAACAACAGCGGGGACAGTTCGCGAAGATTTATATGATGGGAAATATGCAGACGCGGAAGCGTTGTTGAAATCCCTTGAAGACGGGTCGGAAGATTTTTTCGACGAAAACTTTTTTCCCGTTATTTATGAATTGGACGAACGTTCCGAATGGACGGACGAAAAAGCATGGGTTAAAGCAAACCCGAATTTAAACGTCAGCAAATCGGTGGCTTATTTACAAAGGGCGGTTAATAATGCAAAAATCGACCCTTTAAAAGTAACAAACCTTTTAACAAAAGAATTTAATATCCGCGAAACGTCACAAAAAGCATGGTTGACGTTTGAAGCGATATTGAATCAAGAACGTTTCAAACTTGAAGAATTAAAACCGCAATATTACTTCGGCGGGGCGGACTTATCAAGAACAACAGACTTGACGTCCGCAAATATCCTTTTCGGATTGCCCAATTCGCCGAAATTATATTGCAAACACATGTACTGGATACCCGAAGATTTGTTGGACTTGCGCGTCAAGGAAGATAAAACCCCCTATGACAAGTGGTATTCTATGGGGTTAATCCGTTTATGTCGCGGAAATTTAATTGACCCGTCGGATATAACCGCGTGGTTTGTTGAATTGATGAACGAGTTTGAATTGTACCCGTTTAAAATCGGTTATGACAGATATTCGGCGACATATTGGGTTAAAGAAATGACGGACACGTTCGGTGACGTTATGTTCCCCGTTGCACAAGGCAAGCAAACTTTGTCAAATCCTATGCGCATGTTAGGGGTTGAATTGACCGCAAAAAACATCATTTACGACAACAACCCTATAACAAAGTGGTGTTTATCAAACATCGCCGTCGATGTTGACAAAAACGACAATATTCAACCTTGCAAAACATCAAATTCAAGAATGAGAATTGACGGTGGAGCGTCATTGTTGGATTCATACGTCGCGTATAAGGATTTTGAAACAGAATACAGGGCAATGATTAAAAATGATTAAATTTAGAAATTTATATCAACAGTTTTTCGGAAAAAAGGCAAAACCCGAACTTGCAGGCGCAACAAATTTTCAGTTGTTAAATCAAATATTCGGGCATGTTTCAAGTTTTAACGGCGATATTTACGACGACGCAACAATCCGAAGTTGCGTTCATACAATCGCGACGCATTGCGCGAAGTTAAAACCGCAACACCGCAAAGATAGAAAAGTAATACAAGGCGGTTTAAATCGTATATTGTCATTGCGTCCAAATCAATATATGAACGCATACGATTTTATATACAAAATCGTTTCGCAATTGTTATGTTGCAATAATTCGTTTGTATATATCCACCGTGACGGCTTCGGACAGATTATCGGATATTATCCGATTAACTTTTCAACTTTGCGATTAGTAGAATATCAAGGCGAAGTTTTTGTCGAATTTTCATTCATGAATAGTCGTAAAGTTTGCTTGCCTTATGAAGATTTAATCCATATAAGACGACATTTTAACGAAAATGATTTGTTTGGGTCGGAACAACGACAAGCGTTGCAAGCCCCGTTGAATGTTTTAACCGCAATAAATCAAGGGATAATCAATTCGATTAAATTATCCGCAGGGTTGCGCGGGTTAATTCAATTCAAATCGGTAACACCTAACGAAAAGCAAAAGAAAATTAAAGACGAATTTGTTAAATCTTATTTGAATATTAACAATGCGGACGGCTTCGCAACACTTGACCCGTCGGCAGAGTTCAAAGAACTAAAAGTTGAGCCA
Organism: uncultured Candidatus Melainabacteria bacterium; assembly: GCA_934667125.1. GTDB lineage: Bacteria > Cyanobacteriota > Vampirovibrionia > Gastranaerophilales > Gastranaerophilaceae > RUG14156. Next base: position 285,235 of record CAKULF010000002.1, read on the forward strand.
CAAACCGCAGACGATAAACAAACAGCAATTGCTCGCGAAAATGTTTACAGATTTTTCAATATATCCGAAGACATTGTGCGGTCAAAATATAACGAAGAAGAATACAACGCTTTTTATTCTTCTGTTATCGAGCCGATTGCTATTCAATTATCGCTTGAATTTACTTATAAAACCTTTACTGATAAAGAAATCGGGCATGGAAATGAAATTATATTTTCAGCCGAACGAATGACATTTGCAAGTAACGCAACAAAAGCGGACGTTATTTCAAAACTTATGCCATTAGGCATTTATAGCGTAAATCAAGCATGCGAAATAATGGAAATGCCGAAAATTGACGCAACTTTTGCCGATAAACACTTGATGTCATTGAATTATGTCGATATTGAAAAAGCGAACGAATATCAAGGTGTTGGAAATAAAAACAAGGAAAATCAAGGGAGTAGCAAGAAAAATGACGACGACGAATCCGAATCAAAAAACGGAACAACCGACAAACAATCAGAAATTAAACAGGACGATTGAACTTCGCAACGCAGAATTTTCGCAGGATGAAGAAAAAAGAAAAATTCTTGAGGGTTACGCGGTCGTATTCGATAAGCCGACAGTCTTGTGGGAATGTGGCGAAGTTGAATACAAAGAAATTATCGCAAAAGAAGCGTTCGACAATACTGACTTAAAAGACGTTTGCTTGAAATACAACCACGGCGATGCAAAAGGAATTTTGGCAAGAACAAGAAACGGAAGTCTTCAATTAAAAATTGACGATTATGGTTTGAAGTTCCGCGCAACATTGCTTGATACAACCGACGCAAACGATGTTTATACAAATGTCAAAAACAATTTACTTGATAAATGTTCCTTTGCTTTTAGGGTTGAAGAAGACGCATACAACCAAGAAACACACACGCGAACAATAACAAAAATTAAAAGAGTTTATGAAATAAGCGTGGTGGATATTCCCGCTTATGATGATACAAACGTGGAAGCCCGCAGTTATTTTGACGGACGCGCAAAAGAACAAAACGCTTCGGAGAGAGCGAAACGGATTAAACGTTTGATTTGTAGAACATATTTATAAAAAAGGAGTTAAAAAAATTATGACTTTAGTAGAAATTTTAAAGAGAAAACAAGAAATCCGTTCAATTCTTAACGGTAATCAAGAATGCGACATCGACGCATTAGAAAAAGAATTGCGCGAACTAGACGAAGTACAACAAAAGATTGAAAAACGCCAACAAATCGCGCAATCAATCAGCACAGGCACAATTATTCCAAATGAAATTGGAAAACCATTCAACAAAGGGGACGAAGAAAGAAGTTTCGGTGTTGATTCGCAAGAATATCGTTCCGCATTCTTCAAAACCCTTGCGGGTGTAGAACTTAACAACGCAGAAAAACGTGCAATGACAACGAATACAAATTCGGCAGGTGTTGCAGTCCCGACGCAAACGTTAAACAAAATCTATGAAAAAATTAAAAACGGGTCTATTACTTACGGTCTTGTAGCCGTTTCACACTTGCGTGGCAATGTTTCAATTCCGCTTGAAAAAACAACAAACGACGTTCAACGCAAGGGCGAGGGCGAAAGCGGAACGGTTGTTGATGATACCTTAGACGAATTAAAATTGGGTGCTAAAAAGTATATTAAGTTAGTCAAATTAACTTGTGAACTTGAAGCAACCGCAATTGACGCGTTGGAAGATTATATCGTCCGTAAATTGTCTAAAAAGTTAATGCTTGCATTCGACGCTGATATTATCAACGGCGACGGAACAAAAGGCGCAAAAGGCATCTTAAAAACCTTGACCGCGTCGCAAACAGCAGGCACGGCATGGACACTTAAAGATATTTTGAAATTATTTTCAAGCATTCCTGCTATTGCAAGAAAATGCGCAACGCTTATGATGTCAACAAATACTTTGTATAATGACATTTTGGCGATTACCGATTCAAACAACAGACCTATTTTTGACGTAACAAACGAAAAAGTTTTGGGACGCGTTGTTGCAGAATGCGACGACGTACCCGACGGAACAATTATTTTCGGGGACTTTTCCGAATATATGTTCAATTGGTCAAAAGACGCGGAAGTTTCAAAATCAAAAGAAAACGCGTTTGAATCAGGCGACACCGTTTATAGAATACTTGCGCTTGCAGACGGCGGACTTGCAGACTTAGGCGCAATGGCGGTTATGGAATTAAAAAAAGCGTAGTCCCCGCCGAAACACCGACACTTGCACAACTGCAAGGGGTGGCGGACAAGTTGGGCGTGACTTATTCAGCCGACGGGGACGACGCAGACACGGCGGAATCTTTAACAACAAAGATTAAAACCGTAACGCCGACAAAAACGCAATTAAACGCGATGACGGTTGAACAATTAAAAATCTTTGCTTCGTTAATTGAATTAACATACGATTACACAAACAAAGAAACCTTAATCACGTTAATTTTGGCGAAATATACAGAATAAAAAAGGGGAGTATTTGGGATATAGGGCGGATTCTTCCGCCCCTCTCTTTTGTATTATAAAAGGATTTTTAAAAATGTCGATTGAAATAGCAGACATAAAAGCATATTTGAGAATTACCCATAATATTGATGATAAATTTATCGAACGTCTTGTCGAAGTTTCAAAGGCATTCATCAAAGAACAAACGGGGGTCGATTTTGTCGAGGGCGACAAAGTCTATGAACAAGGAATTTTATTCCACGTTGCGCATTTATACGATAACCGTTCAGCGATTACCGAAAAGGCGGTTAATGAAATCCCGTACACGTTGGACGCAATAATCCGACATATTAAGATTAGAGGTTCGATAAATGATAAATAGGGGCAAATATAACAGACCTATTGAGATATGGGAAGTCAAAAAAGGCACGGTTAAAAACCGTTTGGGCGAATATGCGGAAGTCAAAGAAAAAGTCGCGGAAATATTCGCTTGCGTAGAAACGCGCGTCGGCGGTTTGTTGACGGGTCGTCCCGCTGATACCGTAATGACTACCGTTACGCATAAATTTTCATGGGATTATAACAATTTCCCTGAAATATTACCCGATAAACATTTTATTAAATATCAGGGGCATACGTTCAAAGTCAATTATTCACTTGACGACGGATTTAAAAACGAAGAATTGCAAGTCTTCGTTACTGAAAAAGTTTAAACAAATATTTTGCAAGAAAGCGGGGTTTGATATGTCTTCACAAGAGGGCTTTTTATTTGGCGAATTATCAGACTTCAAACAGCGTCTTATGCAAGATATTAAAAAAGAATTTCCTGAAGAAACAAAAAAATTCATCAAAGCCGAAGCAAAAGCATGCATGAAAGTTGTTAAAAAAGTTGCAAGAAAAGAAGTCGGCACATCAAAAGGCAAGAAAAAGCATTGGATTGAATCAAAATCTTATCATAAAGGATTTAAAGTCGGCAAAACTTACAACTATTCAAATGACTTATGTTGCAGAGTTTACAACAAAGCACCGCATGCGCATTTGATTGAATACGGGCATGTGAACGTTCCAAGAACTTCAAAACGTGCAACTACACGCGCGGGACGTGCGGAACAAGCGAAGCAAAGGCGCGGAACTGGTTTCACTATGGGGAAATTTGTTTTTAAAATTGCCGAGTTAGATTTTGAAACGCAGTATTTGAACGACGCGGAAATGTTCATGTATAAACATTTTGACAATACTTGCGATACAAAAGGCAAAAAGGGCGCGACATTTAAAGGAACATTAGAGGCTAGTTGGTAATGATTTCAACTATTGAACTATACGAAGCAATCCGCGAACGTTTAGAATCAACGTTCCCGAATATTACGGTGCAACAAAAAGACATTAAGAATATTTTGCGACCGTCTTTATATATTCAATATGTCGGCAAGAATCTTGAAAAAACCGCAAAAGAATATTTTTCGGACAAGATTTCATTCAATATTATTTATTTTTCAAAAGAAGAACAAATTTTGGAACTTCTTGAAATTGAAGAAGCAATTACAAAGGCTTTTAACGCGCCTTTAATTATCCGCGATGATAAATCTATCGTGGAAGTAGAAAAAGACGCGTTACAGAGCAACCTGAACGAAGAAGACTATTTCTTGAACGCAACAATGGACTTCACTTTGACGCAAAGAATGTCAGAAGACGAAACAGGCGAGGAAATGGAAGAAATCGACTTCGTATTGAAGCAGGAAGACAATTCGGAAATATACGACGATTCAATGTCAGATATTGAAATATAAAGGAGAGTTACATGGCAAAATTAACTATTGACGACATCAAAGCGACGATTGAAGTTATATTCAAACAACGTGTCGCAAACTTAATCGCAGTCGGAACAAAAGGACGTGTTCTTTTTTGTTTGAAAAACGAAAACGTAGCATTTTTATATAAGCACGTTTCCGCGTCAAAAACGTATTACACAAAAACACCGCTTGCGGTTGATGTAATGGTATATTCAGACGAAGCATGCGAAACCGAAGTCGGCGCAATTACTGAATATGAAGCGGGAACTTCTTTCAAAATTGACACTACTTCATACGCATTGACTAGCGAAAACACAATCGCAACACACGGATTCAGAAAAAGGGTATTCGGTTCGGCAGTTTTCAGCCTTGACGGTGAAGAAAAACTAGAAAAACAAATCAAGCAGATTTTCAACGGCGGGGCGGTTGAAGTTACAGTCCTTGAATATTCAAAGAATATGTCCGCAGTAGTAGAGCAAATCAACACGATTGATTGGAACTGGTTATTTACAACCGAAGCGGACGAGCAAACGACCGTTGCTTCATATTGCAAAGAGAAAAAACGCTTCGGGCTTGTTTATAATTTACAATCCGATTCAATGTTTGTTGTTTCTTGCAACAATCCGTCAGCAATTCTTGCAGACGACGACAAAACAACAATTTACACGGTTGACTTGTTGCCGATTCTTATGGGTGTAATTGCGGGTTGTCCTTACGATAAATCTATTTCTTACAAAGTATTTACGGAATTGAAATCCGTTGAACTTCCGTCAGAAATTTTGCAAGGTCAATGCACTTTATACAATGAAGAAGAAGGTGTCCGAGTTGCAAGCCCTGTTAATACTTTGTTGACATTAGGCGAAAACGTAACGGAAGACATGAAATCAATTTGTATTGTTGAGGGAATGCAACGTCTTAAAGAAGATATTAAATACGCTTTCCGTACCGCTTACAAAGGCAAATACAAAAATAAATATGATAATCAATGTTTGTTCTTTTCCGCTTGTAATTATTATTTGAAACAATTAGAAGATTTGGGAATCCTTGACCCTGATTATGATAACAATGTCGATGTAAACGTTAAAAAACAACGTGAAATGTGGATTGCAGTCGGCAAAGACGCGGACGAAATTAACAAAAAATCAGACATGGAAATCAAAGAATTGACTTTCAAAAAAATGGTTTATCCGCTTGTAAATGCGAAATTCCTTGACGCAATCGAGGGAATGAGCATGGAAGTTGAAATGTATTAAGCATAAGACTTCATAAGCGAGCAATTAAAACGGTTAGAACTTAAAACATAGGAGTAAATAAAAAATGCCTTTTAATACAAACGAAACATTCAACGGCACAAACGGCACTTTGTGGATAAATAACACACCTTGCGCGTCCGTGCAGAGTTTTTCATTCAAGCAAACAAACGTCTATGAAGACATCAAAAAATCAGGTTCTTTGAGCAAGTCCCGCCGACTTGTCGGTGTTGAATACGCGGGGACAATTTCAAAATACAAAGTCGATAATACTTTCATTAGTTTAATGAAAGAATACAAAAACGGCGACGAGCCTGAAATTAAACTTGTCGGCAAGATTACAAACAAGACAACGGGAATCACCGAACGTGTCGAAATTACGGGTGTTACTTTGGGCGAATTAGACATATTGAATTTTGAACAACAAAAAGTCGTTACCGAAGAAATACCGTTTGAAGCGGAAGACTGGAATCCGATTGACTTGTAATCAAAATATATAGGTTAGTTCATTTGCTTGTTTTGGAAACCTATTCAACTAAAACCGAAAACAAGCATTTTTTAATGCAAAAGAAAGGACAACAGGCATGGCAGAAGAAAAAAAACTCGTTACTACTGAAATGTTTTTAGCAAAGAAAAAGGTTATTGACAAAAAGCCTGACGCTTTTTATTCCGAAACATTCGGCGGATATATCGAGATTGAAAACACACATTGCGAAGCGTTTATTGAAACTTTGGGCGATGAAACAATCGACCGAACTTATAAAATCTCTCGTTTGGTTTATGAAAATTGTCCGCAATTCCGCGATTCGGTTTTGTTGGAAGAATACGGAATTAAAGACCCGTATGAATTACCGCAAAAAATATATGAATCTCGTTTAATGGAACTTTACGAACTGGGCGCAGTTATCATGAGTGTTTACGGTTATACGGAAGAAGTTATCGAAAAGATTAAAAAAAAATAAATGAAGATAAAGACTTCCAATTCTTACATTTTTATTTGCAAAAAGGCTTCACGCTTCAATATTTGCTTAATTTGACTATTGAAGAAAAACAATTCATGACCGCTTCAATGGAACAAACATTAGAGGATAAAAACGAACTATGGGAAAGACTATCGGCTTAATTATGGCGATTCAAGACAAAGTTTCGCCGAACATTAAAAAAATAGCGGATAAAATCGGTATCACCGAAAAAGAAGCGAAAAAACTTAATAATCAAGTAAACAAATTGTCAAAAGATTTAAGCAATAAATTAAAAGGGGCTTGCACCGCCGTTGGAATCGGGTTCGGGGCAGTTACCGCGACGGCGGGGGTTCTGATAAATAAGACGATTGAAGCGGGCGACCGTATCGACAAAATGTCGCAAAAAATCGGAATGTCGCGTCAAGCGTTTCAAGAATGGGACTTTATCATGTCGCAAAACGGCGGAAGTGTTGAAAGTTTGCAAATGGGCTACAAAGCATTAGCCAATCAAATGGGCGGAGTTCAAAAAGGTTCAAAAGATTCAATCGGCTATTTTAAAAAATTAGGTGTAGCAGTCAAAGACAATCATGGACAGTTAAGAAAACAAGAAGACGTTTTCAACGATACCGTGCGCGCCTTGCAAAATATGAAAAATCCGACGGAAAAAGCAATTATTGCAAACAAACTTTTCGGAAAATCCGCTATTGAAATGAAACCGTTATTAAATCAGACTTCGGAATCGGTGGACACGTTGCGCAAACGTGCAAACGATTTAGGCATGGTTATGTCAGACGAAGCGGTGGACGCTTCCGTCAAATTAACCGATTCAATAGACGCGATTCAAAGGTCTTTTTCAGCATTCGGAAATCAAATCGGGGCGCAGTTAGTTCCATACGTTCAGCAATTAGCGGACGAATTGATTAACCATTTACCGCAAATTAAATCAGCGTTAGACCCCGTTTTGAACGGCTTATCAAATACAATTAAGTTTCTTATGGAACATATTAACGGGGTCATATTCGTTGCGACGGCTTGTTTGTCAACATTCCTTGCTTATAAAGCAATCAACGGAGTAATAACAACGATTAAGACGTTACAGACTATTATTCAAGCCGTTACAGTAGCGCAAGGACTTTGGAATGCGGTCATGATTGCAAATCCTATCGGGTTAATTGCAACGGGTATCGGTTTATTGATTGCGGGTATAGTTCTTTTAATTAAGAACTGGGACACCGTAAAACAAAAAACGGTTGAATTTGCAACGATTGCAGTTCAAAAGATTCAATCAATGTGGGAAAAAATCAAACCTATTTTTGAGAAAATCGCAAAAATAGCAAAGATTGCGTTTCAGTTCACCCCTGTTGGAATGGCTATCAATGCGGGAAAAGCAGTCGCGGGCGCGGTCGAAAAACACAAAAAAAACGCGTTGGGAACTTCTTACTATTCGGGCGGTAGTACACGAATAAACGAGTTCGGTGGTGAAATTGTCGATTTACCGCAAGGGTCGCGCATTATTCCGCATGATATTTCGCGAGAAATGGCGAAAAATAGCGGGGGCGGAATTAACGTTCAAGTAACAATCATGGGAAATATGGTCGGCAATCAAGAATTTTTGAATCAACTTGCGGACGTATTCGCCCGTAAATTACAAGTAGCAATGGCGGTGAAATAATGTTCCTTACAATGAGCGACATAAAAGCAACAAGTCTTTTTGTTGTCCCGATAGTTCCGCCTGATGTAGAGTTCAGGCATGGGGGCGAGAATCAGACCTTACAAACAGTTAAAGGGAATGTCCGACTTGTCGGAAAACAGACTTTACAAACGATTAGTTGGTCTTCGGTTTTTCCTGTTCGGAAAAATTATCCGTTTGTGGCGGTTGGTTCGCGTCTTAACGGGTATGAATATATTAACTTTTTGGAAAAATCAATCAAGAGCGAAGTGCCTATCCGAATTGTTGCAACAACGGCGCGAAAACGTCCGATTTGTAACATGCTAGCAAGTATCGACGACGGCTTTTCATGGTCGGTTGATACAGCGGGTGATATTCGTTATTCGTTATCTTTGACAGAATTTCCTGTTAAAGTTTGGGACTATGTCAACGCGTCGCCGACATTAACGCAATACTTAACAACGATTGCAGTTCAAAGCGTCGCAAAAAAAGCCCTTTCGGGTGTTGGGTTGTTATGATTTATAAATATTTGATAAATGGAAACGAAGTCGAAAACATTGTTTCGCCTGAATGGTCGGACGATTTAGACAATTATGCGAACACTTTTTCTTTTTCAACGTGCAACGCGTATGAAATCGGGTCATTGTTTCAGATTCAAACCGAAACAGGCGAAATCGTTTTAAAGGGAATAATTACAGACTTTGAACAGAGCGAGCCGAACGTTTTAAGATATTCGGGCTTTGATTGCGGATTCTATATCAATCAGAATGAAATTATTGAACAATTCAAAAAGATTAAGATTTCGGACGCGATTAAGAAGTTATGCGAAAATTACAAAATACCTATCGGCAAAATACCGAATATGACTTCGACCGTAACAGAAATTTTCAAGGATAAAAAATTAAGTGATGTAATTAGTCAATTATTAGATTATGCGAAATTAAAAGGTTGCGTCAAAGATGTATATTTGACATGTGCAACGGGCAAACTTGAAATATTAACTTACGGAAAATTAAGCAACTTGACGGGTGATATGAACGTCTTTTCGACAAAATCGCAAAAGACAATCAATTCGCCGTCGTTAAAAGTATCTATGCAAGATTTGCGAAATCGTGTCGTTATTGCGGATAATTCGGACAAAAACCGAACACGCGTAACGATTAGCGATTCAAAATCAATCAGCAAATACGGTTTGCTTCAGGAAGTTGAAACGGTGGACACATCAAAGACAAACAACTTGAAGAAAATCGCGACCGACAAATTAAAAGAATTAAACAAACTTACGCGTTCTATAAGTATGTCGATGTTAGGCGATTACAGAATGCGAAAAGGGGTAATAATGCCGATTGATTGCGAAGAATACGGAGTTAAAGGCGATTTTTTGATTAAGTCTTCAAAACACGAAATCGACGGAAACGTCGAAAAAGTAACGGTTAATCTTGAAATGCGTTAATAATAGGGGATAAACAGGCATGGAAATCGGAAACGAGCAAAAAGACTTTTTCGGAGTTCTTGCGGGGGAATTAAAAGGACGCGACAATCCGACAGACTTAAAAAGCGGAATCGTTGCGAAAGTTGAACAAGTTGCGCCGTTCGTAATCGTGAGTTATTCCGACGGTAAAATCATGTTGAATGAAAACGAAGAACTTTTGATTTCTGAATTTTTTCGCTTACGTTGCAATATTGACAAAACGGGGACATTGTCTTCAACCGTTCCGAGTGATACAGACAATGCCGAATCTATAACCGAAACACATTCTAGCACAGGGACGGCTTGTCAAATGCCGAACGCAATTTCAAGTCTTGCTAGTGCGATTTTGGGAGTTCGCGACGAATTACTTGCGCTTAAATGCGATTTGCAAATCGGCGACCATGTACTGTTAGCGAGTTTGGAACAAAAAGACCGCTATATTTTGATTGATAAAATTCTAGGTGAGGTTCAAGAATAATGTTTCCGACAATAATTGAAGAAACCGAAAACGAAACGCAATCTTTGCGCGATAAAGTTATATCAACGGGTACTGATTTAAACTATACCCCTGTAATGGATTTCTCAAAAAAAGTTTTGTTAATGACGAACGGCAGTCCAAAAATAACAAACGATATTGAAGCAATTCGACAATGGATAATTTTATTTATTACCACCCCGAAAAACACATATAAAATCTATGAGGGGACAGACTTCGGAACATCAATCCGAAAACTATTCGGACATAAAACCTTGAACAACGGCTTTGAAGAATCGGAAGTCGAAAGAGAAGTCCGCGAGGGCTTACCGCTTTGTCCCGCTATTAGTAGCGTAACAAGTTTTAATATGACGAAAGAGGGAAAAACCGTCAAGATTGAAGTTGAAGTCGAACTGTATAACGGGGACTTAGTAACGGAAACGGTGGACGTTTCTTATTTGGTAAAGTGAGGATATAAAATCAATGTTTTTGAACGTAGATAAATCAGACGAACAAATCACGGCAGACATTTTGACGGAAGTTCCGTCAAAGTATCAAAAAAGCGTCGGATTCTTTGCATGGGATTATGCCCGCGCAATCGCTATCGGCGGATTGAGCAAGGTTTATGAGAAATTGAAATATATTTGCAAAATGGGCGATATAAACAATTTTGAATATGACGACCTTGTTTTGTTCGTGAAACAGCGTCGCGGGATTGAAGCGCACAAAGCACAAAGCGCGACGGGTTCTTTGACCGCAAAAGGAAACGGAACAATCAGCGTCGGTGATTTATTTCAAACCGAATCAGGATTGCAATTTAAAGCAACGGAAGAAAAAACGATTACAGAATCGGGAACTTTTGCTATTGAATGCGTAACGGCGGGGGTAGTCGGGAACGTTCCTGCGGGTCTTATTACAGTTATTCCCGTTAGCATTGCGGGAATTGCAAGCGTAACAAACGAAACCGCAACGTCGGGCGGATATGACGACGAAACAAAAGAATCTATTATCGAAAGATACATGGAAGATTTGCAACAGCCGATTACATCAAATAATAAAAACCATTATAAAAAATGGGCTAAAGAAGTAACGGGAGTGGGCGACGCAAAAATAAAACCGCTATGGAACGGCGACAACACCGTCAAAGTAGTTGTTATCAATACGGATAACGCGCCCGCAGACAAAACACTTGTCAACGCGGTTCAAAAGTATATTGACCCGTTCGGCTACAAAGTAACAAAAGGCAATTTGACAGGGTATGTTCAAAATTATACAGACGGAAACGTCCCTGTCGGCGAAACGGTCTTCAAAGATTACGATTTGTCGGAAGTTTTGGCGACGGCGGGAACTGATGAATTTTCGTACGATTCCGAAAAAAAATACGGTTGGGGACACGGGAACGGACAAGCGGACATCGGCGCATGCGTTACCGTAGAAAGCGCAAGCGCAAAAAATATTGATATTGCGGTTAAAGTCATTTTGAAATCGGGCGCAGATTTGCAGACCGTCAAAGAAAACATCAAAGAACAAATCGAAACTTATTTGAAATCGACCGTATTTAACGATTCATATATCAGTTATGCGAAAGTTGGTTCATATATTTTAAAAGCCGACGGTGTTCTTGATTACGACGAAACATCTTTGAAATTGAATAATGCAAAAGACAATGTTCTTTTAACAGATTCCGACGAAAAAATCGAAATCGCGATTTTAAACAATCTTGAAGTAACAAAGGAAGAACAGGCATGACAATAAAAGACGATATTATCAAGTTAATAAATGCGGTTTACCGTAACGACGATCTTATAAACGACTTTACGGAAGCGTTAAGAATCGTTTTTCAACGATTGATTGATTTTTGCGACGCAGTCAAAGACAATCATTTTTTTGACAAGTTGGACGAAAACGGCTTAATTTGGTGGGAAGTTCGTTTGAAGATAATTCCGTCAGCAACTCAAACGCTTGACGATAGACGCGCGACGGTTCAAGCGAAGTATTTGTCAAACGGACATAATGAAATTAAGTTAATTCAAATGATTTGCGACAGTTGGAAAAACGGCGAAATCGAAGCGGATTTCGCGGACGGCAAAATACAAATTCAATTCGTCGGCTCTTTCGGCATTCCGTCGGATTTGGATTCGTTAAAAGAATCTATCGAAGAAATTAAACCCGCGCATTTACCTATTGCGTGGTTGTATCGCTATTTGTTGAAAAAAGAAATTCATCACGTTTTGACAAAAGCGCAAATGCAGACGTACAAAAAACATCAATTTTGTAATTGTAAAATAAAGGAATAACAAGCATGGGAAACTCGACAGAAAATTTAAACTTGTATCTAACAGATATGGAAACCGACGGAAATGATTATTTTGATTTCGATAGAGATTTGAACGAAAATTGGGAAAAAATTGACAAATCTTTTAGCAAAACACTTGTTAAATCAAAAATTACCAACTGTATTCTTGAAGCGCCAAATGGGGTTTTAACAAAAACTGAAACAGGCTTTATTACATCTAATAATTTAAAAGTTTTAATCCCAAATGGTTTAAACCCTGATGGAACATTGAAAAATATTGAATTTACTAAAGAAGAAATTAAAGAAGATAACATAAATTTTGATACAATAAGAAAAAATGAACCATATTACATATATATAACAGAGGACGGAAATGCGCAATACACCACTCGTTTAAATGATTGTTATGTATTGCCGAGTGGAACTACTAAAGCTTCAAGGATTATTTATAATATTCCTGAAAATAAATTTTATTTTACAGCGGTCGGCACTATTAATTGGCAAGAAAAAAAATTAGCAATTATAGGAACTTTTATCGTAACAAGCACAAATGAAATTAAGCTTAATCCGTTTCAACCAATAAACCTGTTAAAGCAGACAGATAAATCACAAATCAGCGGATGGGCGTTACCAAGTAATAAATACATCACTTTGAACTTAGGTGCTAGTGGCTCAACATACACCGCCCCTGCAAATGGTTGGTTTGCTTGTAATTTCAGCTTAAGTCAATCAAACGCTAGTGACTCAATGTGGATAAAATTATTTAACAAATCCGCAGCAAATCTTGGAGACATGAAGTGGATTACGAATCGTACACAGGGTGAATATATCGGAGTAATTCCCGTCAAACAAGGTGATGTTATATCAATAGAATATCAAGCTTCATCTGTGTATGTGGCTAGTTGGGAATATGGTTTGAGGTTTGTTTATGCGGAAGGAGTAAAAGAATAATGTTCGTGGCAAAATACAATAATTTGATAGTTACAATAGCTGAAACAAGGCAAGAGCTGGATAATAAGTTAGAGCTTATGAATTACGATACTATAGAAGAAACGGAAGAAAGGTATGTTTCAATTAACGGAGCGTATTTATTGGAAAGTGAAGCTCTTGAAATAATAAAGAGCGATAAGCAAAAGGAAAATACGGCTCTAGCGAAATTTGCGGTTGAAAATGGATATGTTGATTTTAAGGGCGCTCAATTTGAAACAAATGCGCAAACTGTGGGCGATTTAACCGCTTCAATGTTACTCGTTCAACAAGCAGGGCTTGAAAGTTATTCTTGGTTAACTAAGGATGACAAGGTTGTTGAGTTGACCTTGGAGGACTTTGGAACGCTGGGCGGTTTGATTGCGCAATATAAAGCAGGGGTTTGGAACGGGAAGTATTTAAGCAATAAAGCTCAAATTGAAAACGCTGAAACGCTTGAAGAGCTTGAAGATATTGAATTAGATTATACATAACATTTCAATATAAAAACATCCTTTTAGTCTTTGCGAAGTAATTTAATTACTTCGCTTTTTATATTGAAAATCTGGAAATGAAAAAATTTTTAGAGGTGGATTTATGAATTTAAAAAAAATTTACGTCAAAATCGACGATAAGCGCGAAAAAGTCGAAGATTTTATCGCGGACAATGTCCTGAAGCGTTGGGACGAATTAAAAAACGTTGACGATTTACGCAAAGCGGGTTCGCTTGCAGTAATTAACGCGGTCAGCGCGTACGCTATGACTTACGGTTTACCCGCATTAACGGACGACGTAAAAGAACAAATCGCAAATGCGAATGTCAAAGTTTTGAAACGTTTAAACAGGAAATTACAAAAACAGTTGAAGAAGAAGTCAAAAGGCTACATCAACAGGCATGGGGGCGAAAATGTTTAATTTTGATTTATTAGACAAGAGAAAGACATATATCGGTTTACAGTATGGAAAATCATTCATTGCAAAACAGATTCAAAAGTTTTCAAAAGAATATGCGCCGAACTCGAAAGACATTCCGACGCACGTTCTAGGTTTAAAATTCCGCTATGGCACATGGTGGATTTTTGAATCACACGCAAAAGGTTTTAAAAAATTAGGAGTTCCCGCGGGGGTTCGCCGAATGAAGCGCGAATTGTGGGAACAAATCGAAGACAAGAACGAATTTCGCGTTTATCCGATGAAATTAAAAGTTCGCAGTCTTGAAAATTACATCGGGCAACCGTACGGAACGGGCGATATAAAAGCCCTGATGAAAGCGTCAATATTTGGTACAAATGGCAAACAAAAAGACCGCGACGGGCTTATTTGTTCCGAATATATGGCTTTGTGCAACGATAAAATTTGCAAATATTATAATTTGCCCGCTTATTGCATAACACCTGCACATTTTCAAAATTATTTTGATGAAAAAGGAATCCACGCAATAAAGGGGGGCGCAGAGTGTCAATAAGTTTTATTGCTTCTATTATTGCGGTAACGACCGCAGTTGTCGGACTGGTTATTCAAATATTAACGGCGGGGGTATATATCGGAAAATTAGAGGGGTTCAAAGACCTTATAAACCACCGTTTCAATGAACAAGACAAGCGTCTTGACGCGCACAACAATTTTATAACAAGGGTTTATGAATTGGAACGCAAAGACGCAGTCGAGCAAGAACAAATCAACGTTGCGAATCATCGCATAAAAGACCTTGAAAACATAATGAAATAAAGGAATAAACATGTATATTTGCAAACATTTTAAGATTCAAGAACTTGTTTCAAAACAAGTTTATAACTACTTTACGGTAAAATACGGCGCGCTTTTTTGTTGGCGATTTTTTCAAGAACAGATTTTGCGCGAATTAGACAAAATCCGCGACTATCACGGGCAAGCAATAACAATCAATAATTGGAACAGGGGCGGAAGTTTAAGTCAATGCGGTTTACGTGCAAATGTTGACCCGCTTGTTAAAGCAAAATCAACCCCGTATTGTTCGGGTCATACTTTAGGAATCGCGTTTGATTTACATTCCGCAGACAATAAAAAATTATATAAAGATATTGAAATGCTAATCAAAAATGGAACTTTGAAAGCGTTTCGCAGATTAGAAAATCCACAATCAACAAAAAACGCGTGGGTACACGTTGACGGATTGCAGACAACTGATAATAAGTTTGAAGTTTTTTTGGCTTAAATCCTTTCTATCCACTATGTTTTGTATACATTAGGCTACCTTGCGGTAGCCTTTTTTTATGTATTTTTGTTACAAAAAATTTTAAAATATTATTAAATATTAGAATATATGTATTGACAAAAAATCAAATAGTGTTATAATATAAATATAAGGCACATTGAAATATAAATAAAGGCAAAAAGATTTAACTATCAAAGAAAGGAGGTCAAAATGATAGTTGAAATCACGCTAAAAGAGATGATAACAATCCTACTTATCATCATCTCTTTAAAGAAACTTTAACCGGTTTCAGGGGGTTAGCAACCCCCGCCTTTATTTTTATTTTAAACTATTTTTGCAATTTTTCAAGTGTTAAATAAAGAAAAATTAAGAAAGAAGCGTTGATATGAGCAATGAAGAAAAAAAAATATATACTGGGCGCGGGGGCAAACGCAATGGAGCTGGACGCCCAAAAGGAACAACAAAAGCTGAAAAAAAGAAAATGTTTTCCTTTAGATTATCAAATGAAGAAGAAAAAGCTGTTCGTGAACTTTTAAAAAAAATGCGCAATCGTTAGAAGAACATTCTCTTTGAATATCAAGCTTTTAGCTGTTTTTGTTTTCTCAAATACGGTTTTAAAACTTCCCCACTATTTCCCCACTTAGTGCAAATTACTTTTTAATTCTTTTAAACACTATGCACCCCTAGAAATATCATAAATACGAAGTTTGGAAGTATTTAAAAGAATTAAAAAGTAACCAAAAAACTTGAAAAATCAGTCTTCTAAGCAGTAGGTCATGCGTTCGAATCGCATCCAGGGTAAATTTATTAAAGAGGTACTAAACCTCTTTTTTTATTACGAAATTTACCTATGGCTATCGAAAGATTTTAATATAGTCTTCAAACACATAGTAACGATTTCTATTAAAACCCGTCTTTTCGTCTAAAATTCCTATTTCTACAAATGTTTTTAAAAGTCCATTTGCAGTTGCAGGAGTTATGCCTAATTTTTCGCAAACAATTTTTGAATTAACTTTTGGGGTTGAATATAGTAATTCAAGTAGCTTTTGACCGTTTGTTGCTTTTTTACCAATATTCTCAAGTTTACTTTCAACTTCTTTTTTAAGTTTTATGATTTCTTCAAAAGTTTTGATACTATTTTTTGATGTTTCAATAACTCCACTCAAGAAGAATTTCAGCCATTGAGTAATATTATTTGTTTGTTTAACCATTGAAAGTGAATCATAATAAGACATTCTATTTCTTTCAAAAAAATCTGAAATATACAAAACAGGTTTATTCAATAATCCTGCACTTATCAAATACAAAATAATCAAAAGCCTACCGGTTCTACCGTTACCGTCTAAAAATGGATGGATTGTTTCAAATTGATAATGAACAATCCCCGCTCTTATTATTTCAGGTACTTGCAAGTTTTCGTTATGTAAAAACTTTTCAATATCAGTTAATAAATCCGGCAACATGTTAGGTTCTGGCGGAATAAAAAAAGCATCTTGAAGTGAAGAACCTCCAATCCAGTTTTGCGTTTTTCTAATTTCACCAGGAGTTTTGTGTTCGCCCCTAACACCTTGCAACAAAATTTTATGAGCCTCTTTGATTAACCTCATTGAAATTGGCAATTCATTCAATCTTTCAATAGAATAATTTATTGCTTGAATATAATTTTGAACTTCGTGCCAATCGTCACGAAATTCGGGCTTAATTTGTTCAACAGGCGAAATAGCATCATCAAATGTTGTTCTTGTACCTTCAATTCTGTTTGAATTTGTAGCTTCTTTTGTTACGTACATTTTTATAAAAAATTCAATATTAGGAATCAAATCAGCATAAGAATTTAATTTACCAAGCCATAGACTCGCATCTTGTAATAATGGCGCAAGTTCATCTAACTTCCAATCTATATCATCATTGATAAAAGACGGATTAAAAGGCTTATAACCTTTGTGTAAAATATATGTTCCAGATTTGTATTCTTTCACTATAAATTATCCTTATTTTAGAAAAACTACTTTCCCTATATTATAGCATATTTTTATTATAGTTTGCAAAATTTCTCCATAAAATAAAGAAGTTAACAGGCCTCTTTTTTAAAGTCTTCACCATCTAAATATTTAATCACACGAGCAGGATTTCCAATAACAACAGCATTTTCTCCAATCGTCACCTTGGCAAAATCGTAACATAAACCCCAATCCAAACATTCCTTTCAATGTGGACAGGTTTACAAGTGATAATATATCTATCATAAAAATCGTGGCATTTTGCCAATTTTAACTTTATCTGCAAAAATTGTATAAATGGCGCTGAATAACCGTATTTTCGCCTAGAAAATGATTAAAAAGCTCATCAATCAAGACTAAATTAAATAGCCACTACACCACCAAATCCATCAAATTTTCATTAAAATATTTTTGAACAGCACCGGCGTTTTTGCTTGCCAGCGACCTATCGCTAATTCTTGGGGCAAAAATCATTCTACTTCTAAATTCGCAATCGCTTAAATCCCCCTTATTTACCATTTTCAAGCTTATAATATTCTTTTTCTCGGCTTCTTCTAAATCCTTTTTTGAATAAATTTCCTTAAACTTTCCAATAGCATGGGACTTACTATCCGCAAAACCTAGCCAATAATCAACAACAACGTCCTTTTTTCTTCCGATATTTTTATCCATAGACGTTAAAACAAAAGTGTGATCAAGGCTTTCTCTTGATGTCGATATCGTTTCGCCCGTTTTTTTATCAATTAAAGAAGTTTCATAATACAAACTCATTTTTTGAGAATCGATATACCCGTTAGCACACAAAACAGCATAGGACATGTTTGAGCGGTTTTTCTTAATATTCTGTCAGCTTCTTTTATTTTCTTGTTTTTAGACAAAAAAGCCATATTATTTCTTGGGGAAATTTTCATATTTTTTTTAAAAATTCTAAAGATTTTTTTTGCTTTTTGTCAGCTATGGAAAGAAGCCCGATTGAGGATATTGAGATTAAAGTTCTTCTTAAAAATGCGCTGACAAATGAAATTAACGATAGAAAAATATATATAAAAGGAATTGACGCAAGCTATAATATAGAGGGCTATAACAAATTATTCAAAAAAATCAACGAAGCGGACGAAAAAAGAGGAATATATATTTACAAACTTTGGAATTTGTTGATAATATAGTTAAGAATACTTAATTTTAAAGGGTTTTGATGAAAAAATATATTGATAGATTAATTATTAAATTTTTTGATTTTGTTTATAAAAAGCAAAATGAACGCCATCAAAAAAGGATGGAAAGCCTTAAGAAATCTATATCTACAGCCAGTTATAACGGCGAAAAGCACAGTATGAACTCGGCTGCGACTTTAACGATTAATAATTCATCAAACCACGAGAAAAAAGCTAACCAAGAAAAAATAAAAGAAATTTTGGATAACGCTCTAAAAAGCGAGGACGGGCTTTTTAAGTATATTGAAAAATCAACAACACCGATTTATAAGATTAAATTTGCTGATAAAATATTGGCGAAAATCAATGAAACCGAAGGTTTTATCCTCCCAAAAAAAGGCTTAAAAGCTTTATATTTGAATTTGATTTTAAATCATAAAATTTCTTTCAAAACCCCTGAAATGTTTGTTTTGAGGGATTATAACGTTAATATTTACGCTTTTATTTATCAATTTTACAATTGGTATTGCTATAAAATGAACCTTGATGGCTTTAGCCCGAGCGCTCAAGAGCAATTTAAGAATGTTTTTGAAATTTGCGAAACAGACAAAATTAATACTTTGACTTTTGAAGAGATTATGGAGCTGAAAGGCGCAATAAAACAGGATGTTGAGGCGATTGATTTTGTGATTAACTATGTTAAAGAAAAGGTTAAAGCAAAAGAATGTTTGGATAAAATCAAAGACGGAAAAAGCATAAATTTATAGGTTTAAGATGATTTTAACGACTTTTTCCTTGATAGTAACGGCTTTGAGCGTTTGTAACTTTTTTTCAAATTTATTCATATTTTTTATCGTTGCTTTTGGTTTGATTGTTTTAAATCTTGAAATTCTATCTCTTTTTCAAGCTTTCACATCCCAAAACCTAATGATACTGGCGCTTTTCGAGCTTATTTTAAGCATTATTTTTAATTTTTATTATAAAAAAAATAATATTTTTAAAAAAAGTTTTTTTCTTGAATTAATTAAGGTAAAACGTGCGCTATTAAAGGAAAAGAGCTTGTTGATTTTGGCTATATTTTTCCTTTTTGCAATGATTTGTTTTTATTTTATTTCAATTAATTCTATCCCGCTTGAGCCTGATAGCAGGGGTTATCACTTTTCAAGAATTTTTAATTACGTGAAACAAGCGTCATTTGGGCATTTTGAAACAACTCAAATCAGAAGCCTTGTTATGCCTTTTAATTCCGAGATGATTTATTCATATTTTTATGTGTTTAAAAAATCGGATGTCGGTTTTGGTTTAATTAGCTACATTTCTTATATATTCTTGGTTTTGGGGCTATATAATTTTTCTTCGATATTAAAAATTCAAACGAACAAAAAAATATTTTTGATTTTGATTTTTTCTTCTTTAGCGCCTGTTTTGGTTCAAATCCCGTCTTTACAGACTGATATTTTGGTTGGAGCGCTAATTATTGCTTCAATTTATCTTTTTGCACTTTTTTTAAAAAAGAAAAATCTATCTTTAATTTATTTTTCGACTTTGGCTTATTGCCTTGCTATTGGCACTAAAACGACGGCTATACTTTGTTTTGGCACATATTTAATAATATTATTTAGCTATAGCAAGATTTTTCATAAAAATGAAAAAATATTGAAAAATTTTATATATTATATATTGTTTTTTGCTTTAAATTTTGTCGTTTTTTCAAGCTATAACTATATTTTAAACTATATTAATTATCATAATTTTCTATCAAATCAAACCCTTTTAAACGAACATTCGATTGACAAAACTCTTCCCAATATGATTTATAATTTTACATATTTTTTGGGAGATTTTTTCGGGTTTAAGGTTGGAATATTGGGAAAAATTTCGGTTTTTCTTCAAGATAAGTTTTTGAATTTATTTTCAATTTCGATTAATAGCCCAAGCCAAAACCTTTATGACGAGCGCACAACAGGGTTTTTATTGTTTGGAATTTTTGCAATAATTCCATCTATAATTTATTCTTTTTCTAAATTTAAAACAAAACGAGAAAAGTTCCTTTTGATTTTGGCTATTTGCTTTTTGGCTAATTTTTTCTTAATCGTTTTTTCTTTTATGTATTCAAAATTCGTCGTAAGATATTACGTGACTTTCGTTTCGCTGTTTGCTTTTTGCTTTATATATCTATACGAAAGCAAGATTTTAAGGTATTTTTTAATCGTTTTAGCGTGTTTAAATTTCTTTTTCTACGGACTTTTTTCAACAAGGCAGCCACTATATTTTTTGTTTAATTTAGATAAAAATAATTTTAAAAAAGAGATAATTTTAAATAGGCAAACGGATTCTGATATAGCGGCGCAATATCAGTTTTTAGAGGAATTTAAGAAAAAATTTAATCAAAATGATAGGATTGTTCTTCTTGATGATTATAATTTTTATGAAATAAAACAATTAATGAATTTGGGCTATAGGGTTGATTTTGTTGACTTGTTCAAGTTCAAAGAAGATAAAAAATATTTAAAAAATTATGATTATTTAATTGCGCTAGAGGATAAATTAAATTCAAATTATTATTATCAAAAAAGCGATAATTTTTCTTTAGAAAATTTATTTTATCAAAATTCAGACGAGCTCTATTGCGCCTATGTCTATAATAGCGCCATAAAAAACAGGCAAGCAATTTATGAAAGAACATGCTTTTTTAGCAGAAATTATCTTGAAAAATTCGGCTTAAAATTCGTTCAATCTTATAAATTTAATGAAAAAACTTTTGATATTTGGAAAATTAATTAACCAATTTGAAAATTTTGTTGCAAATATCAAAAACTTCTTCGCAATCGTCTAAAACAAGCATATTATCGCCATCACAAAGAGCGCATTCAGGGTGCGGATGAACCTCAAAAAATAATGCTTTTGCGCCTGCTGCCATAGCTGCTTTGGCTAACAATGGAACAAATTTTCTTTCCCCTGCTGATGATTCGCCGTGTCCCCCAGGGATTTGAACACTGTGAGTTGCGTCAAACACTAAAGGATAGCCTAATTCTTTTTGAATAATCTCAACCCCACGAAAATCCACAACTAAATTATTGTATCCAAAAGTTGTTCCTCTATCAGTGATTAAAATCTTGTCATTTCCGCTGTCTATAACCTTTTGGGCGATTGATTTCATTTGATATGGAGATAAAAATTGTCCTTTTTTAATGTTAATAATTCGATTGGTTTTAGCAGCTGCAACCAATAGGTCTGTTTGTCTACATAAAAAAGCCGGAATTTGAATAATATCCGCAACTTCAGCGACTTTTTCAGCTTGAGAAGACTCATGGATATCGGTTACGATTGGAACATTCAATTCATCTTTAATTTTTTGTAAAATCTTCAAACCCTTATCAATTCCAAGCCCACGATAAGACTTTAGCGATGAGCGATTTGCTTTGTCAAAAGAAGTTTTGAAAACAAAATTAATTCCCAAACGAGATGTTATTTCTTTTAATCTTGTTGCTGTTGTATAGCAAATTTCTTCAGACTCCATTGCGCAAGGGCCTGCTAAAATTGTTAATTTTTCTTTTCCTATTTCAAAATCGTTTAATTTAATTGTTTTCATTTTTTCTTCTCTAATTTTTAACTAAAACCAATAAAATTATAATAAAAAACTCGCTTTTTGTATATGTTTTAAAGTTTTGCAATATTTTATTGTTTTGCCCTTTTTAAAGTTTTATTGTAAAATTTTATATTATTAGGGAAGTGAGGAAAAATATATGTGCGCAGCTTCAGCAACTGTAGATGAAAAAGAATTACAAGCCATCCAAGAAGGTAAAAACAAAGCTTTAAAATTAGCATTAGATAAAATTGAAAAAGATTTCGGAAAAGGTTCAATCATGCGCCTTGGAGATAAATCATCCGTTGATTGCGAATGTATCCCAACAGGAGCATTAGCTCTTGATTTAGCCCTTGGAATAGGCGGTGTTCCAAGAGGAAGAATAATAGAAATTTATGGACCAGAATCATCTGGTAAAACAACACTTGCGCAACACATTGTTGCAAATTGCCAAAAAAGAGGCGGAATAGCAGCATATATAGACGCTGAACACGCACTAGACCCCGAATATGCTAAAAATTTAGGCGTAGATATCGACCAATTATTGATTTCCCAACCTGATACAGGTGAACAAGCTCTTGAAATTACGGAAGAATTGGTTCGCTCAGGCGCAATTGACGTTATCGTTATCGATTCAGTTGCAGCTTTAGTTCCAAAAGCGGAAATTGAAAAGGCTATGGAAGACCAACAAATGGGGCTTCAAGCTCGTTTGATGTCAAAAGCTTTAAGAAAATTGACCGCTATTGTTGGAAAAACAAACACAACCGTTATTTTCATCAACCAATTAAGACAAAAAATCGGGGTGATGTTTGGAAATCCTGAAACAACAACAGGTGGACAAGCTCTTAAATACTATTCTACAGTTCGTCTTGATATTAGAAGATGTGACAGCGTTAAAAATAAAGAAAACGAAGATATCGGTAACAGAGTTCGTGTAAAAGTTGTAAAAAACAAAGTAGCTCCTCCTTTTAGAACTGCTGAATTTGATATTATTTATGGAAAAGGCATTTGCGCTTTGGGTAATATCATTGATGTTGCGGTTAACTTCAATATAATTAAAAAAGCAGGCGCTTGGTTTAGCTATAACGACGAAAAATTAGGACAAGGAAGAGAAAAAGCTAAAGAATTTTTAGAACAAAATCCTGATATTTTAAATGAAATTGAAGCAAAAGTTAGAGAAACTATTGCAGCTAAAAACGGCAAAAACCAACAAGAAGCCGAAAAAGAAGAAAAATAATTAAGGAAAATCGATGAAGGGCATTATTCTTGCGGCAGGAGCAGGCTCAAGACTGTATCCTGCAAGTCTTCCAATATCAAAAATATTACTTCCTGTGTATGATAAACCGATGATTTATTATCCGATTACTACGCTTCTTTTGGCTGGAATTAAGGATATATTGGTTATTACAAGCCCAAAGGATATTGATAATTTTAAAAAAGTTTTGGGTGACGGCTCGGATATTGGGGTTAAATTTTCTTATGCCATTCAAGAAGTTCCAAAAGGAATAGCCGAAAGCTTTATTATTGCGGAAGATTTTATCCAAAATGAGCCTGTAGCTTTGATTTTAGGGGATAATATTTTCCATGGCTTTGGTTTTTCTTCTATGTTGAAAGAAGTTGGCAAAAGAACAAAAGGCGCAACCGTTTTCGGCTATCAGGTGCAAGACCCTGAACGGTTTGGGGTTGTTGAGTTTGATAAGGATAATAAGGCGGTTTCTATTGAAGAAAAGCCGAAAAATCCAAAATCGAATTATGCCGTAACTGGTTTATATTTTTATGATAATAATGTTGTTGAATATGCTAAAACGCTCACTCCATCTGCTCGTGGGGAGTTAGAAATAACAGATTTGAATAAAATTTATTTAGAAAAAAATAATCTGACTGTTGAAATTTTGGGTCGTGGGTTTGCTTGGCTTGATACAGGCACGTTTGAGAGCCTTTTGCAAGCTGCAAATTTTGTTCAATCAATGGAAATTAATACAGGAATGAAAATCGCCTCTATTGAAGAAGTTGCCTACAGAATGGGCTATATCGATAAAGTGCAGCTTGCGACACTTGCGAAAAGATATAAACAAAACGGATATGGAAAATATTTGGAAAAAATCTCCGAATTAGTGTAGAAATGTAAAGATAAATTAAGTATTGCTACAACCGTAAAAATAAGTCATAGCCTAGTTAACCTACTTCTTATGGGTTATTTTTCGTGATTTTTATCGCATTATGATTTTTTTTGTGATATAATTAGTGTCAAAGTTAGGTTGTTAGTTAATAATGTTAGGAGGGCACCATGTCACTTTCTACTCAAATCATTGATGCAAAAGCATCTAAAAAACCGAAATTCAACGACGAATTTCAACACTATTTAAAAAGACAATGTCTAAAAACGACATTCAACGGATTAGAATTAGAAGCTTTCAGTTGGTACAAAAAGGTTCTTGGATTAGTGTAGTTTTGTTAAAAAAGAGTTTAAAACGGCGTTTTTGCGCCGTTTTTAATTATTTTCTTTTTCTTATATAATTAAAGTAATGAATAAGAAAATATTAGATGAAGATATTAAAAATATTAAGGTTATTCAAGCGCCTTTGGCTGGAATTTCAGATAAGGTTTTTCGTGGTTTAATTAGACACCATGGCTCAAAGTGCCTTATGACAACGGAAATGCTCTCTTCTGAAATGTTGTGCAATAATCCAAAGCTTGAAAATCAAAAAATTGTTCAATTTGAAGAGTTTGAATATCCTCTTTCTTTTCAACTGGTTGGACACAAGATTGATAAAATGACAAGGGCGGCAGAATTAATTGCGCCTTATGCCAGTATGATTGATATAAATTGCGGATGTCCTGTAAAAAAAGTTGTAGTATCGGGCGACGGCTCAGCGATGATGAAAACGCCCGAGCTTGCTTATGAAATTATTCAATCAATCATTAAAGCAACGAACTTAAAAGTTAGCGCCAAATTCAGGCTTGGTTGGAGCGTTAACGAGGAAAACTATATAGAATTTGCAAAAGCGGTTGAAAGCGCAGGGGCAAGCTTTGTAACGCTCCATGCCAGAACTCGCTCACAAATGTATGAGGGTAGTGCCGACTGGAACAAAATTAAAATTTTAAAAGAAAATGTGAAAATTCCTGTTTATGCTAATGGCGACATTAAAACACTGGATGACGCTATAAATTGCTTAAATTTAACAAAATGCGACGGAATTTCAATCGGCAGAGGGATTATGGGCGATTTTACTTTGCCATATCGAATTGAACATTATTTAAAAACAAAAGAAATCATCCCAACTCCGACGTTTGAAGAAAAAATTTCAATGTTAGAAGAACATTTAAAGCAAGAAGTTGAATTTATGGGCGAAATTAATGGTGTAAAATTTATGAGAAAATTTTATAATTATTATGTTTCAAGCGAGCGAAACGCTTCAAAATATCGCTCAAAACTTGTTGAATTGACGACAGAAAAAGAAATTATAGAAGTTTTAGATGAAATATTACGTCTACATCATAAAAACAGTTGATAACACGCTCTATTGTGGGATTACAAACGATATTAAAAAAAGATATCTTGCCCATAAAAATAAAAAAGGTGCAAAATATACTATTTGCCATCCGCCCGAAAAAATCGTGTATTTAGAAGAATTTGAGGATAAATCGCTTGCGGCTAAAGAAGAATATCGAATTAAAAAGACTTTATCTAGAAAATTAAAACTTGAATTGATTAAAGAAAAAGAAGAAAATACGGAAAAATTGCTCAAAAATGAAGATATTATTGATTTCTGATTTATATAAAATAATTAATGACAATTCAATTCCAAGTGTTTTGAATGATTTTTCTTTGGCGCTAAAAGAATTTAATCACGAAGTTGCGGTCATTCGACCTAATTTTTTGATTAATTCGATAATTAGAAAACATAAAATTTTAAAAAACGGAAAATATAAAATTAATGATATTGAAATTTATAATAGGAATTTTTTCTTGCCGTTTTTGTTTGAAAACAAGGATTTTATTGAAAAATTCAAAAATTTTGATATGATTATTTCTCATCTTCCGAGCGGACATATTTACGCTTCGTTGATTAATAAATATTTACACCTGAAACACGTTTCAATCCTACATCAGAGCGATTACACGGTTTTAAATGATATTAAATATAGCTTGTATTTTAAAAATAAGTTGAAAAATACACTTAAAAATTCAACCTTAATTGGAGCAAGAAACAAGTTTTTAAAAGATGAATTAAACGCTCAATTTATTTTGCCTTCGTTTATTAAAAAAGAAGATATTGTTGAGTTTAAGAGCTTTAATAAAGATAAATTAAACATCATAACCCTATCAAAATTAATTAAAAGAAAAAATATAGATAAGATTATTTTGGCTTTGGCAAATGTTGATTTTGACTATAATTTTTCTATTTATGGCGAGGGCAAAGAAAAAAAATATCTTAATTCTTTAATCAAAAAATATCGCCTGACAGATAAAATCAAGATATATCCTTATGTTGAGCATAATTTGATTAATAATATATTGGATAAAAATGATGTTTTCATTTTGCCATCCGAAAATGAAAGCTTTGGCTTATCATATTTTGAAGCGCTATCTAGGGGCTTAATCGTTGTGGCAAGCAAAAATACCGGAATTGACGGGATAATAGAAGATAATAAAAACGGATTTTTGATTAATCCAAATGTTTTTGAAATTAAAAATATTTTAGAAAAAATAAATTCTCTATCGAACGTTAAAAAGCAGGAATTGAGCGCAAATTCGCTTGAATTAATCAAAAATTATACTAAAGAAAAAGTAATTAAAAATTATCTTGAAACTATTCAGAATACGGATTTTTAGGAGTAATCTTTTTTCTATCAGGTTTCGGTTTCATACAAATCCAAAAAACATTTTTAATATATGGCGCTATAATCATCAAAATTATGCAAAATAATATGTCTAAAAGGATTTTATTTGTTGTCATTGCGCCAAAAATCGGAAAAATCATATTAAAATTGATGACTCTAAAAATCGCAAGAATAATGCAATAAATAAAGCCGACAATATGCATTGAAAAAACGCCAAGCAAACTTCCTATAATTCTTCCTTTAAGATGTTGATTAAGGCTCAAAATCCAGCCCATTGTTAAAATTGCAAATAAATATCCCAAAAAATATCCGAACAGATAATTTTTAACATAGCTAATTCCGCCGCCCAAAACGAAAATCGGGTATATGAATAGCCCAATGATAAGATATAAAAGGAATAAGCCGATTGTCCAGTTTCTTCCTAAAAGATAAATTATAAATATCATTATAGGCACAACGGGCGAATATTGAATTTCTTGCGCTGGTTCAACAAAAGGCAAAGTAAAAGAAATTTGAGTAAAATTTGCAACAATTAAAAGCAAAAACGAAAACCCAAAAACAACCAAAGTTCCGATGGTTATTGGGGTTGGTTCGCCTTTAAAAATATATTGTTCAAAAATATCTCTGTATCTTTTGTTGATCATTAAATTTTTGCCTCGGATACTTTTCTTAACTCATCATACAATGTTTTATATTTTTTATCAAAAATATTTTCGCTCCACATTATATAAGCGTCCTCGTTGTTGTCTTGGTAGTATTTTTTCCTTACCCCAAGCGACTTAAAGCCGAATTTTTCATATAAATTTATCGCTTTAACATTTGAAACACGAACTTCAAGGGTTATAAACTTGATTTTATCCTTATAACACTCATCTATCATTGCTAAAAGCAACCTGTGCGCAAGCTTTTTATTCCTATAATCAGGATGTATTGAAAGGTTTGTAATATGCGCTTCGTTGACTATTTTCCAAATTCCAAGATAGCCAACGCATTTGTTTTCAGAATTTAAAACACAAAAATACGACGAAATTTTATTGTTTAATTCCGTGATAAAAGAGTCTTTTGACCAATGATGAGAGCCATAGCTCAATTCTTCGATAACAAGAATGTCGTCGATATTTTCATAGGTCATTTTTTGAATTTTAAATTCTTCCATAAGAATATCTTATCAAAAAAATCGCTCTTTAGGTAGTTCTTAATAACTTTCGGCTACTTTAAAACAAGCGTGTTCAACGTTGTGTTTTTCTAAATCAATTAAGCCACGGCTAAGTTGAGAATATTTTGCATCTTTTGAGTTGAATTTATTCTTTAAAAATTCATAAGAAATTTTAGGGTCGCATTGTTCGCCACAAGTGAATAAATCAACTGCCGCATAGCCATATTCAGGCCAAGTGTGAATTGCAAGATGACTTTCAGAAATGATTACAACACCACTTACACCGTGCGGCATAAACAAATGAAAGCATTTATTAACAACAGTAGCGCCACATTCAAGGGCTGCTTCTATCATATATTTTTCTACTAATGTCGGGTTGTTTAAAATATTTGAATCACATTCAAAAAATTCAGCTAATATGTGTCTGCCAAGATATTGTTGTTTTTCGGCATTTATCATCATTTCAGGTTTAGTCATTATTTCCAATTCATATTCCCCCTAAGGATTATCTATACGCAAAGAATATTATACACTATATCAAAAAACATACAAGGAAAAATTTTTACATGTTTAGTAATTTTTGTTACATTTTTTAAAATTTACTCTAAAAAACCTTTAACAATTTTATAAATTCTATAGACTTTATCTTCATTTTTGTTGATTAAATCGATTAATTTTTTCTTAAAATCAACATCTGTCATAAATTCGTCATCAAACTCGAAAAATTTTTTAGGTGGAGTTTCAAGCGCAAGCGCAATATTGGTTAAGGTTTCGGCTGTGACAAAGTTTGCACCTCTTTCAATTAAAGATAAAGAACGAAAATTTATTCCAATCAGCTCGGCTAATTGCTCTTGAGATAAATTTTTCTTTTGTCTATATAATCTGATATTTTTTCCTAAAAGTTGTTTAATATCTTGCACATTGCCCTCCAATAATTTATTTTTATATAAATTATTCTCCTTTCAACAACTTGAAATATAGAAAATTCCATGTTAAAACATGAATATATATATTTTAAACTTGAATTTTCATATTTAAAATATCAAAACGCACATTATAACATGGAAGTAGCAAGGGTGGGTTTGCTATGGGAAGATTTGGAATGCTTGCGAGAAGTTGGTAAATCAAAGATTTGCTAATAACGCATTTTAAAACTTGTCTATGGGATGGGGCTCCTGACAAATCAAAGATTTGAAACGTCGCCTATCTAAGGTCTACATAAAAGCCAAACTCATCGTTTGTCTTTTATTCCGCACAGTAACACAATCTAAGGCTTGTCCGCAGGCGCTTGCTCATCACAACCGCCTGTGGACATCGCACAGCAAGGCTCGTTCCTATAATTCAAGCTAAGAGCTAGCTTGAATTATAGTTCACTAAGTTTTTGTGTTTGATGTATTAGGGGATATTTATCCCCATTTTTTTAAAATTTAATAGAGGATTTTATGAAAAAGATGATTAAATTCTTAAAAGCTTTTTCGCTTGTCGAATTAATGATTAGCTTAATTGTGATATCGTTGATTTCTGCTGCGTTTGCACCTGTCATAACGAAAAAATTATCTAATGGAATTATAACTGTCGGTTCTTTTGGCGGAAATAATAATAGCGGAAATTCAAGCGGAGAAGTAAATTGTCCATCTAATATCACTTGCGAAGCGGGCTATTATCTTGACGGAACTTGTAAATGTCAAGCTTGTTCGGATCAAAATTGCACATATTGTGCACATAATATCTGTTCAATTTGTAATGATGGTTTTACTTTGATAAACGGAAAATGCGAAAATTTGGCATGCCATGATAGCGGCGGTTTGCCTACAAAAGCTTGTTGTGAGTCAATAGGTGCTATGTTTATAGATAAAAAATACACAGGCACAACTGATTTATGTATGATGAAATATAACGCAGGGGACGAAGAAAACACCTATAGAGTCGGGATGACCTACAAAGTTTATCATCCAAAATACCCTAAAATCGGGGTGCAAATAAACCAAGCAGGCGTTGCAACTTGCACAAGTTCCGGAAATTGCTGTTGGAAAGGTAAAACAAGCGATGGAGTTGATATTTACCCTGGGTATTCTGCAAGTAACAGGACAGTTTGCCAATACGAAGCCGCAAAGAAAATATGCAACAATTGGGCATTCCCTGGGACAAAGCAGGGCTCTTGGAGGTTGTTAACGACAACAGAAGCACAAAAGTTGGGCACAGCAATAACAGCAGAAACAAGTTCAGCACCTGTTTTAAGTAAATATATGGGTTCAGAGGGCTTGCAATTGTGTGATAATGTGGAAAATAATAATTGGTCAAATAATTGCCCGCATAGTAAATTTTGTCTTGGGTCTATTGATATAGGTTTTGGAGATAATACATGCAGGTCAAATGACCAATGGTTAAATACTGCAGGGAGATATCTTTATAGTTATGATGGAGAAGCGGGTTTAAGCTCTAATACTATCAGCCTGCAAAGCGCTCTTAGTGTTCGTTGCGTAACCGCAAATGTCAACAAAGTCATCTCTCCGATTGATGTTGAGCTATCAAACTATAACGATGTTGAACCTAGATATCAACAAGATTGCCCCGAGGGAACGCTTTTTATCAACAAAAAATACACAGGAACATCTAATCTTTGCATGATGAAGTACAACGCAACAGACGATAGATATGCAACAAATGGAAAGCCGTATCATCCGCCCTATGCAAAATTTGGGGTAAAAGTTGTAGATACAAATGTAGAATGCTCAACAGGCTCTTGCTGTTGGAGGGGCAAAACAAGCGATGGAACGACAATTTACACGAATTATTCTGCCGATAATCGTTCGGTTTGCCAATATCCTGCTGCAAAGGAAATTTGCGCCAATTGGGCTTATGCAAATTCTAAAGCCGGTCATTGGAGGCTGATGACAACGGCTGAAGCCGAAACTTTGAGCAAATATATAAATGTTGATGGCTACTACCCAGGGAGCGAACCTTTTTCGTTTTTGACGAAATATTTAGATGGGGAGGGGTTGCAGTTGTGTGATACTGTGTATAACAATGGGTCTAATCAATGTCCGCATAATTTTACTTGCAAAGGAGCTGTTTATAGTGATGGTTCTTATGATAATCAATGCAGGTCAAATGATATTTGGTTAAATACTACAAAAGAGTATTTTACCCTTAATGAAGATACGGCTCATATATCAACAACAAGTGTTAAACCAAACCCACTATCTGCATACAGCGTTCGTTGCGTTTCAGACAACATCAGAAAAGAAATAAAAGACAAAGTTGAAACTTATCAGCCGAATGAGCCAAGAAATCAAGCTGATTGCGATAAATACAGCGCTTTATTCATAGACAAAAAATTCTTAAACGTCGCAAGCAAAAACATCTGCATGATTAAATATAATTTTGCGGATAAAGACGCACAAGACAAGGGAAAACCCCACATAGGCAACAACACGGTAGAAGACTATGCAAATATTGGCGTTAATATGGTTGAAGCAGGTCAAAATTGCACTAGCGGAAAATGTTGCTGGAGGGGCAAAACCTCTAGCGGCAGCGGAACATATAGCTATAACCCAAACAACAGAACAGTTTGCCAATATGAAGCTGCAAAAAAATTGTGCTCCTCTTGGACGCCCGATAATGCTTCGAGTAAAAAATGGAGATTGTTGACCGTCAATGAAGCAACAGGGATGGCAAAATATATTAATGCAGAAACAAAGTATTCATCATTTTTGACAAAATATATGGATGGGGAGGGATTGCAGTTGTGTGACTCTAGTTCTAGCGATTATGGGTCTAACCGTTGTCCGCAAGATAAAGTTTGCGTAGGAGCTGATACAGAAAGCGGAGGTGCTATAGGCGCATGTAGATTAAATGACCATTGGCTAAATACTACTGAAAAAGGTTTTTATCAGTATAAAGGCAACACAGGAATAACAAGCACCTACACTCCAAATCCACTGTCTGCGTATAGCGTTCGTTGCGTTTCAGACACCGTCGAATGGGCAAAATAACCTACTTTCTTGCCTTTACAACAGTATAAATATACGGTTTTGAAAAATATCGATTTGCAGTTTCTATAATATCATTTTGATTAACGCTCTTGATTAACTTCTTATAATCCTCTAGCGCATTCAAATCACGATTTAAGACGTCATACCAACCCAACAGGCTAGCTTCTTCCATATTTGTTTCAAGACCCAATAAAAGCTGTCCTAATATCTTATTTTTAGCGTCATCCAATTCTTTTGTCGTCACCATTTCGGTTTTTAAAATATTAATCTCGTCCATCAAGCCTTTTTTTGCTTGATTAATGCTAGCGGAATTTGTTCCGATATATGCTACAAAAGCGCCATCCAAAATATTATTCATAAGGCTTGAACCCACAGTATAAGCAAGGCTTTGCTCTTCTCTTAAATGAACAAATAACCTAGATGACATGCCTTGACCCAAAATAGCGTTTATAACGTTCAAGGTTGCTATATCTTTCCTATTTTTATCCCCCAAAAGTCCGCAAGTCTTATACCCTAAAGCCATCCAATTTGCTTGGACTTCGTCTTTATACAAAGTTGTTTCAACGTTTTTTGTCGGACGATAAGGAATTAATTTAGCATTTTCAAAAGAAAATTTCGTATCATTTTTGTTTGGTTTAATTATATTATTAAATTTTTCAATCATTTCTTGTTCATCAATATCCCCAACAACAGTAATAGTGATGTTTTTCGGGTTTAGGATTGTTGAATAATATTGAACAATATCTTCTCTTTTTAAATTATTCAAAGCATTAATCATAAAGCTTGAATTTTGCCCGTAGATTGTGTTTAAAAAGGCCAATTTCTTAAATTCATCAAAAACAAAGCGAGATGGGCTATCGGAAATGCCTTTAAGTTCTTGAATTTTTCTTTTTCTAATTTTTTCTATTTCATTATCGTTAAAAGTTGGATGATTAATAACCTCATCAAGCGCTATAAGAGCTTTTTGAAGATTTTCTTTTGTTGTTTGAAGTGAGATAGAAAAAATATCATTAGTCGCGCTTGCCCCTAATTTTATTCCGTTTTCATCTAGGAATTGATGAAGTTCAGAATTTGTATAGTTTTCTGTTCCTGTGGTTAGGGTGGAAGCTGTCATAGAAGCACTTGCAGGTTTTTTTTCTAAAAATTTTGAACCCTTGATATTAATATCAAAAGCGATTATTGAATTTGTTTTTTTGTTTTTCAAAATCAAATTAGCGCCGCTTGGAAGTGTATATTTTTTAATATTATCCTTTGTTTCAACAAGGTCTGCTTGTGTATTTTTTTCAACAACGGTTGAAATTTCTTTAAAATTGCCATCAAAAGTTTTTGGGCGAACAGATGAAACAATATATTTATTTGTATCTAAATATTTTTTAGCAGCATTTATGACATCTTGTTTTGTGACTTTTTCAATGTTTTTAATATAGTCATCATAGTAGTTTTCGTTTGTTGAAAATGTGAAATTATAGCCAAGTTCTTCTGTTGTATTTGAAATTGATTCACGAGAATAGTATATATCCGTTTTAATCAGGTTTTTTGCCCTTTTTAGAGCATTTTCATCCAAATTTCCTTGTTGAATTTTATTTAATTCTTTAACAATTTCATTTATAACTTGTTTTTCATATTGAGGTTCTAAAGTTGAATAAATATAGAATAATCCGCTGTCTTTTTGAGAATAATTAGCAGCAGAAACGCTCAAAACTAAGTTTTTTTCTTCCTTTAATTTTTGATTTAAAATTGAACTTTTGCCGTTGGTTAAAATTGTTGCTAAAACATCGAGCGGATATGTATTTTTTTCATCAGAAAATTTAGGGGCTAAAAAGCCCATCATCATGTGGGTTTTATTAATATCCATAGTATCAGACACCGCTTCAATCTTGTTTATAGGTTTAATTTGAGGATATTTAATATGTTCTTGTCTAGATTTTTTTTGATTAAAAGCGTTAGCGACTTTTTTTAATGTTTCATTTTTATCAACATCCCCCACAATAACAGTTGTGAAAGCGTCAGGAGTATAGAAACGATTATAATAAGCCAAAATTTCTTCTCTTGTTACGTTTTGGATATTTTCTTTTGTTCCGATAACCGTTCTTTTGTATGGATGATTAGATTTTGTATAGATTGTTTTATATAAATTATCATACATTCGATTAATCGGAGAATCTTTTGTTTTAGAAATTTCTTCTATAACAACGGGGCGTTCTCTTTCAAGCTCTTTTCTTGGTATCATTGGGTTTAAGAGCATATCGGAATGAAGTTCAAGAGCTGTGTCGAAATAGACTGACGGGATTTGAATATAATAATGGGTATAGTCTTTGCTTGTTGCAGCGTTAACTTCCGCCCCTTTTGAATCTAATATTTTATCAAAAGTTCCTGTTGGATTATTTTGTGTTCCTTTGAAGAATAAATGTTCCAAAAAGTGGCTAATTCCGTTGGTTTTGTCGTCTTCGTTGATTGAACCTGTATTTATCCAAGTATCAATTTTAACTATTTCATTATCGTGATTTTCTTTAATTACAACCTTTTGACCTGATGGCAGAGTTGTAAATAATGTATCAGAACTTAAACCAAACGAAATATTAACGTTTAAGAACACTAAAACTAAAAAAAGAAACAATTTCTTCATTCGATTAACCCTTTTATGCTACTTATTTTAAGTATAAGTAAAAATCAAATTTTTGCTATAGTATAGGTTATCTATTCTTTTTATAAAACAATTGCTCCTTGGCGAAGAATTTTATAGCCGTCTTTATTGCATAAAATAACCGTAGAGGGAAGATTTTCGCTTGTTGTATCAACAATAGGTTTAATTATTTTTGCAACATTTTCAAATTTTTCTTTAGCTTCAAGATAATTTTTTACCGCAGGCTCGTTTGATAAATTGCAAGATGTTGTTGCTAAAACTTTTTCTTCTAGGTTGTTAATTAAATTTCTAAAATCTTCGCTGTTTGGAATTCTAACTCCTACTGTGTTTTGATTAGACGTTACAAAATCAGGACAAAGAGAAGATTTTTCAAAAATCAAAGTCAAAGCCCCTGGGAGATATTTTTCAATTAAAGAATAAGCATAATCAGGAATATATTTAATATATTTTTCAAGATGTTTAAAATCGCTGCTCATAAGGATTAGAGGCTTTTTTAAATCTCTTTTTTTAATTTCATATATTTTTTCAACCGCTTCTTTAGAGTTTGGATTAGCTCCAAAGCCCCAGACTGTGTCGGTTTTAAATGCGTAAACGTTGTTGTCCATTTTTTCTTTCCAATTTTTTAATATCTAAAATTACTCTTGTTGATGTGATGATTGAAATTATAAATAATCCAAGCGCTAAAGCAGACCAAAAGCCCTCTAGCACATATTTAGAATGGTATGCTATGTAGCTTCCCAATGGAATAACTATTCCTAAATATCCGATTAACATAGTTATCATAATGATTTTTGTATCTTTTAAACCTTTCAAAATGCCCACACATGCGCCTTGAATGCCATCGAAAAATAAGAAACACATTGCAATTTTTAAGATTTTTTCGCACCACATCATAACTTCAGCGTCAGTTGAAAACATTGATATTATTGGGTTGTGATAGAAGAATAATAATGTAAAAGTCATTAAACAAGCAACAATCACAAGCAAAATATTAGTTATTGAATATCTTTTGATGTATAAAACATCGTTTTTGCCGTTGAAATAGCCAATTTTAATACTTGCAGCGTTTGAAACCGATAAAACTATCATAAAAGTAAAATTAGCTAAACAAAGAATGATATTATGAACAGCAGCATATAATGCTGAAAATTTCCCGATTAAAACAGCGGTTAAATTAAAACCTAAAAATTCAAAAAAGATTGAACAAGAAATCGGAGTACCGACTTTTAAAAGGTCTTTAATATATTCTTTTGAATATTGGAAACTTGTTTTGAACAAAGGAATGCAATAAAGCAAAATCAAAATAGCGGAGATTATTCTTGAAACAAGCGTCGCTATTGAAATTCCGACAACGCCCATAGCAGGAACGTTGAATATTCCAAAATCAAAGCCGAATGTGAAAACATAGTTTAAAATAACGTTCAAAACAACCATCACAAGCATTACAAAATTAGCATAAACAACTTTTTCCCAAGCTTGTAAAAATTCTTTAATCGCAACAAAAATAACAGCCGGAAAAACCGTCCAAGCGCAAATTTGAATATATTGGCTAACAGGTTCAACAAGTTCAGGGCTTAAGCCGATTAGGTTGATATTTTTTAATAAAAGTTCCAAAATCAAAAAGAACGGAATTGAAACGATTATTGAAAAAAGAATGGTTAATTTGAAATATTTTTTTGTTTGGATTTTTTGTCCTCTAAAGTTTGCTATAACGGGGCTAACGCTTAAAATCAGCCCGATTGCGCCAATTGTAACCGTCATAACGATAGCACTAGCTACACTAATTGCGCCGAGTGCTAAAGTTGAATAGCGCCCTGCGATTATATTATCAGCAAAACTGATTAAAATTTGAGATACATTTCCGCCTAAAATCGGCAAGGAAAGCTTAATCAAATTAAGGGTTATTTCTTTATATTCTTTTAGTTTTTTAATTATATTATTCATTTTATATGCTCTTATTTGGGTTGAGTATGTTTTTTTTGTCTAATAAATTTTTTATTTCTTTCATTAAATTGTGCGCATTTTTATCCAGCGCTTTATCTAAATATTTTCTTTTATGAGTTCCTATTCCATGTTCTCCAGAGAGCGTTCCATTGTTTTTAATTGCAAAATCAAAAAGCTCATCCTTTAATTTTTCAAAATTTTCTTTTTCTTTTTTGTTTTCTAAATCTAGGGCAAAATTAGGATGAATGTTGCCATCTCCGGCATGACCCATAATAGCGGTTATGATTGAATATTTTTTTGCTAAACTTTGGCAAAATTTAACAAAATCAACAATTTTATCTCTTGGAACAACGATATCTTCCGTTACAACGTTTGGTTTCAATTGTGTTAGGGCAGAATAAGCGCTTCTTCTTGTTTTCCAAATTTCTTCGTTTTCTTTTTCATTTTTTGCTTGAACAATGTTTTTAGCGTTGGATTTAGTTAATATCTCTTTTAAAATCGTCAATTCATAATCGACATTATGGCTAAAACCATCTAATTCAATCAACAGCATAGCTTCTTTATCGGTCAATAAGCCCACGGGGTTAAAGTTTTCAATAGTTTTAATTGTTGTTTTATCCAATAAATCAAGCGTTGAGGGGATAAAACCCTTATTTATAATATTATTCACGCATTTTGTCGCTTCAATTATAGTATCAAAATATGCCATTGTTAAAAGTCTTTTTTCGGGTTTTGGAATTAATTTTAATGTAGCTTTTGTGATTATTCCAAGAGTGCCCTCGCTTCCGATAAACAAGGAATTAAGGTTATAGCCAGTAACATTTTTTATAACATTTTTTGATGTTTCAACTATTGTTCCATCCGCCAAAACGACTTCAAGATTTAAGATATAGTCTTTTGTGTTGCCATATTTAAAGGTTCTTGGACCTCCTGCGCAAAGTGCAATAGCGCCACCTATCGTTGAAACAGCAAGATTAGACGGGTCTGGAGGGAAAAAGAGATTAAGTTCATCTAATTTTTTGTTTAAATTTCCGATAACGCAATTGGGTTCGACTATTGCGGTTAGATTTTCGGGGTTGATTTCAATAATTTTATCCATCAAGGAAAAATGAATAATTATAGAATTTTCGACAGGTCTTGTTCCGCCGCAATGGTTTGTGCCTTGGGCTCTTGGGATAATTTTTATATTATTTTCATAACAAAATCGACAAACATTGGCAACTTCTTTTGTATTCCTTGGAAAAACAACACACAAAGGCAAAATCACCTCATTTGGGTTTTGCGAAGTGTCGTGAGCATAGACGTATAAGTCTTTTTTCTCACTAATAAAATTGGTTGGACAAATTTTTCTTAATTGGTTTACAAAAGTCATAAAAATATCTTATTATAAAAATATAAATATATCGTAAATCTTTGGAGAAAATTATGAAAAAATTGTGTTTTATTTTGTTTTTATCACTAATGTTTTTCATTAAAGCAACAGCGCAAGAGGCTTTTGTTGTGCCGCCTGACGCTCAAATTGAAGCTATAATTAATCAATATAATTTTGAAAAATTGCAAAAAGAATATCTTTTAAAAGATACAAAAAGAAAATTGCAACAGATGTATGACGAAAAAGAAAAAACAGACGAATTAATTAAAAATTCTAAAACAAAGAAAAATCAAACAAATTTACAAGAAATTGAGCTTGAAAAAAAAGATGGAATTTAATCCATCTTTTTTAGTTTATAAATTTTTATAGTTCAATTTCTTCATAATCGCCCATAGCTTCAAGCTGTTTTTGCTTAATTCGATGAACAGTAGCATCTACAAGCGTGTTAAAAACTTTCATATCCTTGATTTTTGGTGAAAATTCTTTAATTAAAGTATCTCGAACCATTTTTTCAATTTTTTCATTATCTTTGTTAATATCCTTGCTTTCGTCAGGAATTAAATAATCAATATAACGAGAAGCAATTTTCAAGTCCTGAAGTTTAGATAACATAGCCCATTTAAGCTTTTTAGGGCTGAAATCTTTTAGTTTTTGTACGAGTTTAAAGTTTTTTAAGTTCATTTTTGCCTCAAAAGGTGTGTTTTCTTGTTTTACAAGGTATTAAAGTTTCGTAAAAAAATAAAGTGATAATTTTTTAAATTTTGTTTACAAAAGTTTACCTTAAAATAATTATATCTTATTTTTGACTTTTTGAAAAGTTTAAATAGTGCAAGATTTTAAGCTTAGAATAATTTTATCTAAAATAGTCTTAAAAGCTTGAGAAAACAAGAGTTTTTTAAGGTTTTCAAAGTTGAATTTTAATCCTTTTTTATATTTAAAAGAGCGAATTAAAATAATTATTTGAATAGCCTCAAAAACAAGAGAAACTATCTTTTTAATCCTTAAAAACTTTTCGTTTGTAATGAAAAAAACTACTTTATTGATTTTTTTAATCGATTTTCTAAATTGAA
The DNA here is from genome assembly GCA_934667125.1 of uncultured Candidatus Melainabacteria bacterium. Lineage (GTDB taxonomy): Bacteria > Cyanobacteriota > Vampirovibrionia > Gastranaerophilales > Gastranaerophilaceae > RUG14156. The sequence continues at coordinate 324,529 of CAKULF010000002.1, forward strand.
TTAATTGCCTTAAAAATAAGTCGCCATAAAGCTTTAGCTCATTATTCAATACGACGATTTTTTTGTTATATTCCAAAAGTTTTCTAACGCAATATATTGTTAGAAAAATTTCCAAAATTATTAATAATATCAATACAAAATTTAACATTAATGTTATTATAATATGTGTATTAATTTTTCTCTATACACAAAGAGGACTAATTTAAAAAATATTATGAAAATAAAAACAATTCTCTTAACAATTGCCAAAATATATCAGCTGTTAGAAAAATTCAACCTAGAAGACCGCCTTCAGTTGGATTATATTTTAGACAACAATTATCCTGAGTTTGTTTCAAGGCTTCAAAACCTTTCTGATACGGCAAAAATTGCGCTTTGCGCCACAAATGGCAAAAAAACGACAACAAATATTTTAAATCAAATTCTTGAAAATAATTCAAAAACATACTTTTCAAATGTGACAAAAGAAGCTTATATCTATCCGATTTTGACTTCAATCATCCTAGAGCTCGCTAAAAACAAGGATTTTGATATTGAAAATGATAAAAAAAATTATTATACAATGGCGATGGATGAATTTGAATTAGCAGGATATTTCAACTCAATGCGCTTTGATTATCTGCTTTTGAGCAATTTATTTATAGACCAAAAGGATTTTTCTTGCCTTGAAGATAAAAAGAAAAAAATTCAAAACGCTATAATGCTTAATTCCAAATTGAATTTGATAATTAATGCGGATGAGCCGATGTTTTTTCAAATTGATGAGATTAAAAATGATGCTCTTTTAACGAAAAAAAGAAATAAATTTTATTATGGTTTTAACGATATAGAATTTGTGGGTTCAACCGATAGCGTTATACAAAAAAATGATTTAATGAAATGTCCAAATTGCGGATGTAGTCTTGATTATAGAAAAAGATTTTATTCTCATATCGGGCAATATGATTGCGAATGCGGTTTTAAAAGACCAAAATTGAACTTAAGTGCAAATGCTAAAATATTCAATGATTATAGCCTTTTAGAAGTTTTTTATGAAGATAATAAAATGGTTTTCAAAGTTCCATTGGGCGGAATATACAACGCATATAACGCTCTTGGGGCGATTGCCGTTGCAATTTGCCTTAATATAAATCGAAAAACAATTTTTGAAAGCTTTGAAAAACTTGAACCTTTAAGGGCAAGAGATGAAATTTTAACTTATAAAAATAAAAAAATAAAAATCAAAACAATAAAAAACCCAACCTCTCTATCTGAAAGCATTAGAGAGCTTCACGGCGCAAAAAATATCAAAGTCGTTTTTTGTTTGGCGGACACTATTTTAGACGGGGTTGATACAAGTTGGATTTGGGATAGCAATTTTGAAGCTTTAAGAGGATTTGAAAATAAAATATATATAACATCATCTCGCTTTGATGATATGGCTTTAAGGCTTAAATATGCGCAGGTTAACCCTTGTTTAATGGTTATGGATTCAAATATCAAAAGCGCTATCGATTGTTGTTATTATGAGCTTGAAAAAAATGAAACTATGCTGATTTTAACGACTCCGTCCGAAATTGATAAGATTTATGATATAGTAGGATAATGGATGAAAAATTAAAAGCCCTTAAAATAAGGGCTTTTAATATATTAATCATCTAGTCTTCTTCTTTTTTGCGCTCTTCGTGTGATGAGTGACTTTCGCCGCCGCCTGAAGAATTATTATCGCTTCCTGATGAATGGCTTTCACTTGGTGAATTTACAGCAGATGAATGAAATTCACTTATGGTTGCACCTGATAAACTTTCGCTTGCAATTGTAGCTTTTGGCTCACTATGAGATGAAACTGACGCTGATTGAAGCGAAATATCAGAATTATCTACACCCGTATCAGGAATTGGTCCGCAAGGACTATCAGGGGTTGTTGTTCCTTTATCGGGTTCAGGAGCTTGTGGCTCAAGATTTTTATCAGGATTTTCAACAGGTGTATCAACATTATCGCCGCACGGTGGATTTGTCGGTTTAAAATCCGCACCGCTATCGTTAACGTCCGTTGATGGTTTATTGTTGTCTGTAGATGGAGGTGGAGCTATCGTTGGAGCTGCTGTTGGCGTTGGTGTAACATTATCATCCACAGGTACATCAGGTACAGGCGGACATGGCGGATCTGTTGGTTTAACTGGTTCCGGAGTCGGCTCAGGAGTTGGTTCAGGAGTCGGTGGAATTGTCGGATCAACAGGATCTGTTGGTTCCGGAGTTGGTTCCGGAGTTGGTTCCGGAGTTGGTTCAGGAGTTGTTGGAATTGGTTCAGGAGTTGGCTCTGGAACTGTCGGGTCTTCTGATGGTTCAGTTGACGGTTCTTCAACAGGGTCTTTAGCAACAGTAGCCTTAGGTGTTTCAACCATTTGAGGCGCAGCACCTTGTCTTAACATATAGTTAACAGGTTTTAAATCAACTGTTGCGTTTTGTTCGCCAACTTCATTATTCAAAATTGAAGTGCCGTCGGCATTTTTAATTAATTGACCGTTTTCGTCAACAATACCTTTTAATGAGCTGTTATTTTGAGCTAATTGCAATAATGCTGATTCGCCTAGGGCAATCATAGATGCTTTTTCTTCATCGCTTGCGCTTTCAATAGCTTGTTTTAAGGTAATTGTATTTCCGTTTTCATCGGTTGAATATTCAATACAATCTAAAATATCCATATAGGTGTTATCACTTGCAAGAGCAACTCTTTGCGTTGTTGGAGAAAGTTGAGAAGAAGTGTAATTTGAATTTTCTGTTGCAAGATTTCTCAATTCTTCTTGAGTGTATTCTTGCTCGCTATTATTTAAGAAAGAAACCACAACATTTGGAGTTGTTAAGTTTAATTCTCCGTTTTTCATATAGCTTTCTGCTAAAGCACCCATAAAACCATCAAAAGTTGAAAGGTCTTTAACGCTTGAAGATGAGAATAATTGAGCATTTTCAGGATTTTCAATAATAGCTTTCATAATAGCTTGACCTGCTGCGCTTGAAAAATCGCCATCTGTAATTCCGTAATGGTCAAGAATATCTTGAGCTATTGCGTCCCTTGGGCTACTTTTGTAGCTTCCTGCTTTAAAAGTATAATTTTCATCAGCGTCAAATTCAACTTCTTTAGTTAAATCTTTTGAAGTTTTGTTATAGTCTAAGGAGTTGAATTTTGGATATCTTAAATCAGAAAGTTTATCGTTCAAACTTTCTTTAATATTGCCTTGCATATTAATATCTTTTAAGGCATCAGCGTTTTCGTTTAAAAATCTGTTAGCTAAATCTTTTCTTTCATTTTCAGAAGCATTTGGATAAACCGCTTCCATTAAATCATTTAAAGTATATTCATCTTTTTGTTTCAAATTTATGAATGCTTGTCCCCAAGGAGATGGTTTTGTTGCTTCAACTGAACTTCCTGTTAGTATAACGGTTGAAGTGTATGGCTCTTTAGTATTTGTTTTTGGAGCCGTTGTTGGAGCCGCTGTTGGAGCTGCTGTTGTGGTTTGTTGTTGCGCTGCGCTTAACATATCTGCCGATTCGCCCAACGCTGCACTGATTTCATCTGCAGTAACATCTTCGCCTTTTGGCGCTTCAACATTAGCTTGCATGATAATGTTATCTATTTTTTCTTGGGTTCCTGCGCCCATTGCGTTTGCCTGAACAGCTTTGTCAAAATTGCTGTTAAAAAATCCTTTAATCCCGTCAATTAAAGACATATTTCATCCCTTCCTTTATACAAATAGTCTATATACTATTACATTTCCACGCATAGCAAGATTTATAACAAAAATCAAATAAAAAATTTGCAAAAAACCGAAAAAAGGATTAAAATAATATGAAATATCAGCTATTTGTGCATTATAATTTGAGTTTTTAAATTTTTTGCGCCTATAAAAGATAAACGAAAAAATAAGGAGACAAAAAATGTATCAAGATCAAAACTTAACCTGTGAAGATTGCGGAAAAGAATTTGTTTTTTCAGCAGGCGAACAAGAATTTTATGCACAAAAAGGTTTAGTAAACGTTCCAAAAAGATGTCCTGAATGCAGAAAAGCAAGAAGACAAAAATCAAAAAGAAAAATGTATGACGCTGTATGTTCTGCTTGTGGCGCTGCAACAAAAGTTCCTTTTAAACCGATTGAGGGAAAAGAAATTTTCTGTAAAGAATGTTATAAAAAAAGACAAGAAGAAGCTTAAAAATTAAGTTAAATATGTTAAAACCCTAGAATATCTAGGGTTTTATCGATTTTTGGGTAAGCTTTCTTATTTAAACCCGCCCCTATCACAGACTTGTAATGTAGAAAACGATAGAAAAGATATTTCTATCTTGCTCCTGTCAAATCAAAGATTTGAAACGTCGCCTATCAACAGTTTAACAAAAGCCAAATTCATCATTTGTCTTTTGTACACTCTGGCTTCGCATTGAGAAAGCGCTTATAATAATCTTATTAATCATTATAGCGCTAATTCATTTAGTAAAATAGGGAAGTAATGAAAGGCTTGAAAAGGTAACGACTTTTTAAGCCTTTTCCCTATGTTTTTATTATACCACACTTTTTAAATCATTCAACGGTTACATCACATATTTTTGTTCGGTCAAATTGCCATCTTTATCAAATTTCCAATTTTCGCCTTTAGCCAAATTCAAAACATTATCCTTGTAGCTAATTTCGCCTTTATAATAGCTATATCCTGCTTTAGAATGTTCAACAGCTTCTTTTGCCTCAAAATTATCATCCGATAAAATCTTGCAATCCTTTAAAAGGACATAATCTTTTCCGCCATTTAAAATAGCAACGCCGTCTGATGTTGAGCTTGATTTACGATAGTTTATCGCAATTGAATCATAAGGCCCGATTTGTTTTAAATCTCTTGCTCGAGCAAAAGGAAAAATTATATCGTTAATTATGTGCTTATAAACTTTTGAAGCTTGCTGAGTGATATCGCTTCTAACAGAATCAAAACCAGCCATTTTAGTGCATCTATCGGCTCTAACCGGAGCTGTTGCTTGCTTTTTGTGTTTAGCTTGAAAAGATGTGTTTCTATAATTGTTGTTGAAATTAATCGGTGCAATATTCATAATTTAACCTCACTTTTTTATATTCGTATAATATTTAAGAAAAAAATTTTTTGCTAAAGCAGGGGTTAATTTTATAGATTTTGTAACAAATTTTATTAATTGCAAAAAATGCTTTTTGAGTATATCATAATTACATAATTTCTTAATTTATAAGGAGTAATATGTCATCTGTGCGACAGAAAATTAATATAGCGGAAAACGATAATTCAACTACTTACGAATACAAAAACAAAATAGATAATACAAAATTAAGCGCCGTTATTAGGGCTTTCATTGCTAATATCGGCATTGCTCTTGTGAAATTCATTTGTTTTTTCTTTTCTCAATCATCAGCAATGCTCGCAGAAGCCATCCACAGCTCCGTTGATTCTTTCAACAGTATTTGTCTTATGGTTGGAATTCAAAGAGGTTCACGCCCTGCGGATAATAATCATCCGTTCGGATATGGTTTAGAAGCCAATATTTGGGCGATGTTTGCTTCTTTATTGATGTTAATTGGTACATTTGTTGCAATTTACCACGGTTTTGATAAATTAATCAATCATCAAGATATTTCAGAACTTTTAAAAAATTATAATTATATAGCAATAACTTTATTGGTTAGTTTATGTTTTGAGGGTTGGGCGGTTAATAGCGCTGTTCATGCGGTTGTTGCCGAAGTTCAGATTGAAGAAAAAAACCCAATCAACCGTTTTTTCATTTCTTTAAAACATATTAGAAAAATTCAATCTCCAACTACTAAATTCGTTTGGTATGAAGATACTTTTGCGTTTTTGGGGGTTTTAATCGCATTTTCATCTTTAACAATAGCCAAATTCGTTATACCTGTTGAATTTGCGTATATTCCTGACGCCGTTGCTTCAATTATAATCGGTTCTTTGCTGTTATTTTTAGCAATATATTTAATCAGAAACAATGTAAACAGTTTGACCGTTCAATCCGCTCAACCAAAAGTTGAAGAAATAATTATCAATACAGCAGACTCAATCCACGGAATTACAAAGGTTTTAGAACTTAAAACAATGGATTTAGGTACATCAGGGCTTGTTATTAATATGGCAATCGAAGTTGCGCCCGAAACACAAATGAAAGACGCTGATGATATTGCGCAAATGCTTGAGCGCAAAATTAAAAAATACGTTAAAAACGTTAATGACGTGACGATTGAGTTGGTTGCGCATGATGTTGAAGATAATTGGGAAGAAAAATTAGACAAATTAATTAAAGAGGGCAAGGAAATTGGCGCAATTGATTCGCACGAAGCAAAAATGCTATCTAATTTCTTTTCTTTTGCAAATGCTGTCGTTAAAGAAATAATGATTCCAAGAACAGAAATTGTTTTTGTTGAATCAACAAGCTCAATTGAGGAATTGGCGGACATTATAATCTCATCAGGACACACAAGAATTCCAATTTATGAAGATAATATTGATAATATAATTGGGGTAATTAATGCTAAAGATGTTTTAAAAATCATCAAAAACGGCAATATTTCGCCCGATTTTGAAATTAAATCACTGGCAAGAGATTTATTAATCGTTCCGGAGAACAAATTTATTTCCGATTTATTATCTGATTTAACTTCTTCAAAAAACCAAATAGCAGCTGTTTTGGACGAACACGGCGGAATAGTTGGCATTGTTACGATTGAAGATATTATTGAAGAAATAGTCGGCGAAATTTATGATGAATTTGATAAGGTTGAAACGCCCGAAATAGTTAAGGTTGACGACTATACGTTAAATGTTTCTTCTAAAACTTCAATTGATGATATAAATGAAAGATTTGACCAAGATATTCCAAGCGAAGATTTCCAAACAATAGGCGGATATGTTTTCGGTCTGTTGGGTCGTGAGCCTGAATTGAACGACGTTGTGGAAGATAAAAACATCACATACACAGTTATAGAACTTGATGGAATTAAAATTCAAAGAATATTAATGAAAAAGGGTACGCCTTTTGTAGACAAGGAAGTTGAAGTTGAAACTGCAACAGATGAGCAAGAACTTCAAGAGGAGCAAAAATGAAATTAACGGTTTTAGGCCCTGGGTGCTGGGGTTTAACGATTGCAAAACTTTTAAACAATAATTTTGATGAAATTACTGTTTGGGGAAGAAAAGAGGACTTAACTCCAACTTTGGTTAATGAACACAGACTTGAAAAACCTCTTCAAATTCAGCTTGATAAAAAAGTGAAATTCACTTCAGACTTAGCTCAAGCGTTAGCAGGAGCGAGAATTATTCTTCTTGTTGTTGCAACAGGCGGAATTAGACCTGTTTGCGAACAAATTAAAGCGCTTGGCGGCTTAAAAGATAATCAAATTTTAGTCAACCTTTCAAAAGGTATTGAACTTCCGAGCTTAAAAAGAATGAGCGAAGTTATATTAGAAGTTTTGCCCAATATTAAATTTGCAACATTATCAGGGCCGACTTTGGCTCGAGAAATTATAGATGGCTGTCCAACCCTTGCAACTGTTGCTTCGACCGACATTGAAACAGCTAAAACTGCGCAAGAATTATTAAATGTTCCATCTTTATTCAGACTTTACACAAACACCGATTTAATCGGAGTTGAATTGGGCGGAAGTTTGAAAAACGTTATTGCAATTGCTTCAGGGTTCGCTTCTTCAATGGGTTTAGGAGATAACCTTAGAGGTTCGCTTTTAACTCGTGGAATGGCAGAAATGGTGCGTGTTGGGGTTGCTTTAGGAGCTAAAGCTTCAACATTATACGGTTTATCAGGCATGGGGGATTTAATAGCAACAGCATCCAGCCCATATTCAAGAAATTATACCGTTGGAAGTATGATTGCAAAAGGCAAAAAAATTAATGATATTTTGGCTGAATTAGGCTCAGTCGCAGAGGGTGTTAAAACGTCAAAAGCCTTGTGCGAATTGGCAAAGAAACTTGATATTGATGTACCTGTGTCCAGCGCTATTTATGAAGCAGTTTATACAGATATCACACCAAAAGAAATCTTGGATAAGCTGATGAATAGAAGATTAAAGGCAGAATAGAGATTTAAAGTTGTAGTTTTGTAACAATTCTATTTTTACAAAATAGGAATATGATAAAATTATTTTGTATTATTTAAGGATTTGTATGAAAAAATTTATATTAATAATTTTGTTTGTTTTCTTTGCATTATCTGCATATTCTGCCGATTGGGTTGAAATAAGTGAAAAAACTTATATAGATAAAGATACTTTAAGAACTTATGTCGATGAATATAGTCATTCGCATTCCGAACAAATAGTCTTTTGGAGAAAATCTTTAAATGACGGTTCTGAATATTTTAAAAATATTGAAAAAGAATATAATAAAAAAGTTTGGTACACAATGGTACAAGAAATAGCAAATACAAAAAACAGAACAATGTGCATTAAATCAATCGCATATTATGATTTAAAAGGTAATCCATTTTTTAATTCTGATATTCGTGATTATGCTTTACAATGGCAAAGTATTATTCCAAATTCTTATGGCGAATTTATTTATAATTCTTTGACAAATATTTACAAAGCACGATAATGCAAATAATGCTATTATCAATTTTGATAGTAAATTTTTGTATAAATAACAACCAGTTATCGAAATTTTAAAATTTCGTCTAATTCTTAATGATTTTAAGACCCTGAAACGGAGTTCAAGGTGACGTGCTAGATAGGATGTTAAAGTTGTCAAAAAAAAATAATAGGCAACATTCACTTCAACTCCTTGGCTATCAAAGAACTTCTTTAGAACAGTAAAATTACAAACAACTAACCAAAACCCACAAAACGAAAGGTGGGAGGGCAAGCTACCTCAATGAAAATTGTTGTGTGATTTGTAAAACCGATGTCTGTTGTCTTCCTAGTGCGCCCGACTCTCCTTTCGAGGGTTTTGGTTAATGTTGTCCAAGCCATTTTCTTTATTCTTTTGGTTCTGTTTTCTTTTTCTTTTCTGGCGAAAAAGAGTGCGAAGCCAGAGTTAACAAAAGACAAATGATGAGTTTGGCTTTTGTTTAACTGTTGATAGGCGACGCCCTAGATTTTCTTAGCCTCATTTGAGGCTTAGAAAATGGAAGTGCCCTTGGGGTACGTTTCAAATCTTTGATTTGACAGGAGCAGAAAAAGAAAATGAACAAACTAAAAGCGTAATCTGTAGCCAAAGAGAGATAAGAAACCTTTGACCATCGATAAATTTTCTGTTCTAAAAATTTCTTTGATGGCCATCTTTTTTCATAAGAATTATGTTTGAAATAATTAATATTAAAGTAAACTTTGGCTATCGAAGAATGACTTTTTTGTAAATATTGTCCAATTCTCAACGATTTTAAGACCCTGAAACGGGGTTCAGGGTGACGTTTTAGAGGGAATATTGGGGTGGCTATCGGTGAATAAGTCATCCAGTAAATTAAAATGATGAATTTTAATTTACGATAGCATGCCAAAATTTATCATGCGCAAATTGCTCCCCCGAAGCACGCCACTTTGGAAAAAGCTCCTGAGGAAATCAAAGATTTCCACGCACCCATGGTACGGTTACATATATTGCCACCCCCTCGTCGTGGCTGGCAATATACTCCACACACCTTTGCCCTCGTCTGCGCTTGCTAAGCAAAGCATTGCTAAGCTCGCTTGGCGAGGGTTTATTCCATCCCAATATAATTCTTCAAACTAACCGACAAATTTTTGTTTCGACACAACTTCTTCAATTTCGCAATAGCTCTTGTTTCAATTTGACGAATTCTTTCCCTAGAAACACCATATCTTGAGCCGATTTCGTCCAATGTCTTTTTTTGTCCGTTATTATCAAGCCCATAGCGCATAATCAAAACATCCTTTTCCTTTGGATTTAGTTGATTTAGCATGTGTTGAACATCTTTTAAGAGATTTTCCTGTGTAACCTTGGTATCAGGCGAAATATGGGTATCATCAACAATAAAATCCGCAATTTTAGACGTATCATCTTTTTGTTGATTAGCCGGAGTTTCAATTGATATCGTACTTTGCGAGCTTTTCATCAGCTGAACAAGTTTATTTATCGGCATATCAACCCGAGCGGCAATTTCTTCCTTTGTCGGAACTCTGTTTAATTCAGTTGAAAGCTCAATTGTTGCACGTTTAATTTTAGATAATGTTTCAATCATGTGAACCGGAAGTCTAATCATCCTTGATTTATCAGCAATTCCACGGGTTATCGCTTGTTGAATCCACCAAGTTGCATAGGTTGAAAACTTGTATCCTTTTGAATAATCAAACTTTTCAGCCGCTTTCATAAGCCCCAAATTGCCCTCTTGAATTAAATCAAGAAAAGACAAACCTCTTCCAATATATTTTTTTGCAATTGAAACAACAAGCCTCAAATTAGCATTTATCAATATTTCTCTAGCTTTAGCAGAATGATTTTCCTTAATTTGGCGAGCAATTTCAAGCTCATCTTCAAAACTCAAAAGCGGAATTTTGCCGATTTGTTGAAGATAAATCTTAACAGAATCGTCGCTAACAGCCGTTTTATAGTCGTCATGATTTTTATTTTTTTCTTCTTCGTCAGTATTTTCCTCTTGCGAAGCTATATCGTTATCAATCTGCAAAAGTGTAGCTTCATCGATATCGTCGTATAAAAAATCATTATCAGAATTTGTTTCTTTAACTTTTTCTTTCATTTTTTCTCCAAAGTTAGAATTATTATACAATTTTTTAAGCTTTTTTACTATTTTTTTCCTTAACTCTAATTTGACGAAGTGCCTCATATAAAATCACAGCCGTAGCATTAGACACATTTAACGATTCAAAATTAGACTCAAGTTTAACCGTAAAATCAGCTTTATTTAAAATTGTTTTAGATATCCCCTTGCCTTCTGAACCCATAACGAGCGCAAAATTCATATCCGTATAATCAATTTCATAATAATTTTGACGAGCTTCCATTTGAGTTGCAATTACCCAGTAGTCGTGTTTTTTTAAAATATCAATAGCACCCGACAGGCTAGTTGTTTTAATTATTGGAATGTGGTTAACTGCGCCGCTTGAAATTTTTTCAACCGTAGCGTTAATCGGGCAGCTTCTATGCGTTGGAATGATTATTCCATCAACCCCAACAGCAACAGCGGTTCTTATAATTGCGCCAAAATTGTGCGGATCAGACACTTCATCTAAAATTACAAGTTTTTTATAACCATCATCAGAACTTGCCAAAAAGTCCTCTAATTCAACATATTCAACAGGACTAACCGAAGCAACAATTCCTTGAAAATTTGGCTTTTCTTCAAAAAATTCTTCAAATTTTGAAAGATTTGTCGGCTGAACTATGATTTTATTTTCGTTTGCCAAATCAATAATTTTTTTCATTCTGTTATCAAAAGAATAATTTTTTTGAATATAAATTTTGTTAACTCTTTTTGGCTTAATTGTTAACAATTCAAAAATTGGATTTTTCCCATATATATAAGGGTTTTGGCTATTATTTTTCATATTTTTTCTTTCTTTTGTATATATTTGTAAACATTTATGACCGTTATTAATTATTATTGTATTATAAAAGTAAAAAGTAATACGTGAGTAAAATAGTAAATAAATTAAAAAATGTTAAATTTTTTATCAGCAAATAATCAAAAAAAGATATTAGGAATTTCTTTAACCCCAGGAACAGGGCTTGAAGTTGTTGAATTAGACAAAAACTATTCAGCAATAACCAACTATGGCAGAAAAAAAGTTGAATACAATTTTTCAAGCAGAGAACCTCAAAACTATGCTGAACTAAAGTCTTCGCTCGTTGAAATAATAGACGAGATGAAAGTTCAACCAAAAACCCCTGTTTATATTGTTTTACCAAACGTATTATTTGATTTCATTGAAGTTCCGCCTGTTTTAACAAATGAAGAAATTAAAACAAGTATTCTTTCTGAAACAGAAAAATTTTATTTATTCAAAAAAGAAGAGCCATATTATGGCTATAGTGAAGTTGTAAACACTTCTTCAGACAATCAAAAAAGAATAGCATACACAGCTTTTCAAAAAAATGTTATTGAACAAATTAAAGAAATAATCGCCGATATCGGGCTTGAATTAGTCGGAATTGAAAGCTCATACAGCGCAATTTTAAGAGGTTTAAGAATTTCAGGACTTTGCGAAGATGTTATTTCTGAGATTGTTCCTTGGCATGTGATGGTTGTAAACACTAATAGTTTCACTCTTTTCCAAATGGAAGGAGCTAATCTTGTTCAATATAACGAAGTTCCGATTGCAATTCGTTCATATTCAACAGAAGAAGCTTATGATAGCATTGTTTCAAGTGCTTCACAACTTTTAAGCAACAAAATATCATCAAAACTATTCATAATCAGCCAAACCGATGATATTAGCGCAGATATCCTAAAACGCCACATGGATTTTGATAGCCCGATTGCTGCAATTAATTCTAATAGACACTCTAATCAACCTGTTATGGAAGTTCAATCCGCTACAGATTATAAAGCAGCAAACAGCTTAACTCTTTGTGCTGTCGGTGCTGCATGTATTAGAAAAGAATTTGGAATAGTTCTTAATGTTCTAGCAAGCGACCCTAATGCAATTTATGGAGCATATTTTGTTGCAAAAATAATGGGTGTTGATGTTGAAGTTACTCAAGAGCTTGTTGTTAAGTTGTGTATAACTATCGCAGCATTTGCTCTAATTGCTTTTGGCGGCTTAACTCTTGTTTTATTTGGAATAAGCAACTCTCAAAAAACAGGGTTGGATAAAATCAACCAAGAAATTGGAGATTTAGACACAAAAATCAGCGAACTTCAATCACAAGACAATAAACAAGAAATTGATATTAACGCTGTAATAGATGAAATTACTCAAGCAAACGTTACAACAATTAATTTCTATGATTCAATTGCAACCGATATTCCAAAAAATGTTTGGTTAACAAAATATTATAATAAATCAGGGGATAAAATCGCTATAAGAGGCATTGCGCAAAGCATTATAGATATTTATGAATACTATAAAAATCTAAGAATTGTTTCTCCTGCTTCAGATATTAAATTGACTGAATTAAAGGTTTTAACAAAAACCGAAAATCAAGAAGATGATACTTCTAAATATATTAATTCATTGAATATCAACGAAAACGACAGATTATACAGTTTTGAAATTTCAAATACTCAAATTGATTTTGGACAAGCTCAAAACAAAGATAATCAAAATTCAGATAATCAAAACTCTGAAGATAATAAGAATTTCTCTTCAATGTTTGATGAAATTAACATCATTAAGAAACCTGAAACTAAAGATATTGAACAACCATCAGGTCAAATGGTGCCTGCTAAATAGGAAAAAATAATGGAAAAACTGCTAAAAGAAAATCTTTCATATATTTTAATTGCTGTTATATTATTTGTAGCAGGAATTTACGGGATTTGGGCAAACGGAGGTGTTGTAATTAATAACATTAACGATATGTCCTCTAAAAAAGCAGAATTAGAAACCAAAAAAACAACTCTTGATATGTTGATTGCAAAACAAAAAGCAAAAGAAACAAAACAAGATAATCCGAACGGAAAAGTAATTTATGAGGTTTTAGGTCAACAATTCAGCTCTGAAGCTTCTTTTGGAATTATGTTTGAAAACATTTTATCAAACATTACAAACAGCGGAATTAGAATTCGCTCAATCGATTATAACTATAAACCAACAGATGATAAAATCTTGCTTGCAAATATCCAAGGCTACAACGCTTGCGAATTATCATTTGTTACAGTTGGAAAATATACACAAATTCAAACTTTCTTTAAAAACATTGCTAAAGAAAAATATTTAAGCTCAATCAACGAAGTTTATATTGAGCCATACGATCAAGATAGAAGCATTTTAATTGCAAGATTTAAAATCAGACTATACACAAAAACAATATAATCCAATTTGTAACAAATAAGGAAAGAAAAGACTATGAACAACAAAAAAGGCTTATTTATTACATTTGAGGGTATAGATGGTTGCGGAAAAACAACCCAAATTGAACTGTTGGATAAATATTTAAAAGAAAAAAACTATTCAACCGTTAAAACTTTTGAGCCTGGGGGTTGCGATATTGGAAAGAATTTAAGACAAATTCTTCTGCATTTTGACGGTTATGTTTCTGATATTGCTGAATTATTGATATTTTTAGCAGATAGAGCGCAACACTCTGAAACTATTATTTTGAAAAATATCAATGAAAATAAAGTTGTTTTGTGCGACAGATACACCGATTCAACCGTTGCTTATCAGGGTTATGGAAGAGAACAAGATATTGAAAAAATTAATCTTTTAAACGACATCGCAACAAACAAGCTTCAAGCCGATATCACATTTTTGTTTGATGTTGATGTTGAAGTTGGTCAAGCAAGAGTTGGCAAAACCAAAGATAGACTAGAACAAGAAGGCTTAAACTTCCACAAAAGAGTGAGAAGCGGTTATCTTGAATTAGCAAAAAAATATCCAAACAGAATTAAAGTAATTAATGCGAATTTATCAATAGAAGAAGTTTTTAATCAAGTCAAAAAAGCAATAGATGAAATTCTCTAATGAAAAAAACAATCAAAAATTTAACCTTGTTTTTATGTCTTACGCTAAGCTGTAGCGCTAATCCTTTGTGGGATATTAATGACGGGATAAAGCTTTATCGGAACAATTCTTTTGAAGATTGTAAAAATTATTTTATAGATTATATTGATAATAATCCAAACGACGAAGAGTCTTATTTTTGGCTTGCAAAGAGCTATTCAAAGCTAAATGAAGAAGAAAAAGCAAGGGAGCTTTTTAAAAAGTCTTATGAATTAATCATTCAAACGAAAGATTTGGAAAAAGGATTGATGGAAACCTTTGAAAATCAAACGCTTGAGGATTATTTTGATATGGCAGTTATGTATTTTGAAAATGATAATTTAAAACAATCAAAATATTATGCCGATTTGATGTTAAAAATTAATCCAAAATCTTCAAGCGCATATTTTATAAAAGCCAAAATCGCCTATGTTCAAGGGGATAAGGAAGAAGCCACTTCAAACATCAATCAGGCAATAATTTATAATAACAATATTTTAAATACAAATCTTGCTAAAGCGCTAAAAGTTGATAAAATTCCAAGCGCTACAAAAGAATTTTATTATAATTATGCTTGGGAAAAATATTTTAAAGGCGATATCAAAGGGGCGATTGAAAACAGCGAAAAATATTTAGAAGAAAACACCTCAAACACAGAGATGAGGAACTTTTTAACGGAATTATATCTAAAAGATGATAATCTTTTGCTTGCTCAACAAAACGTTGAAGCTATTTTAAAAGAAACCCCGATTAATTCTTCTAATCTTTTAAATCAAGCCAAAATATTTGTTTTAAAAAATGAATATGACAAGGCTGAAAGCGCTCTAAAAGAGGCTTATAAGTACTATCCAAACAACAAAGATGTTTTATATAGGTTAGCTGAATTTTATTTTAATAGAAAAGATTATAAAAATTCTAAAAAATATTATCAAACCGCAATTGAAGTTGATAACAGCTTTTATGAAAGCTATTGCGGCTTGATTGATTCATTGATTGAATTGAATGAAGTGGATTTAGCTATAGATTATATTAGAAAAGCAATAGCGCTGAACCCGAAAAACTCTGATATATCTTATCTTTTAGCTAAAATCTGCATTTTAAAAGGCGAATATAATGACGCTTTTAATTATTTAGAAGAAGCCCTAAAGAAAGATGATAATATCTTATATTACCTTGATTTAGCCAAAATTAACTACATTTTAGGTAAATACAAACAATCCTTAATCAATCTTGAAGATATTAATTTAATTAAATATAACGACAAATACGACGGAATTATTGATATTTATTATATTAAAAACTACTCAAAATTATATGATATCAAGGCTCTTGAAAATTATATCAATAGAGTTTGCAAATTTGATAAGGATAATATTATCTATAAATATAATATGTATATGATTTATAAAGTGTTGGATAATAAAGAAAAATTAAGTTTTTATTCTAATCAATTAAAGAAAATTAAAGCAAATAAAATTGAAGAATATATTGTTTTATCCAACTTTTTATCTGAAGAACAGCGCTACAAAGAAGCTCAAAAACTGCTTGACGAGGGCTTAAAGAAGCATAAAAATTCTTATGAATTACTTTCGCAAAAGAAAATGCTTGAATTTTTACAACCCAAATAATAATTATTATACCCAACTGGGCAATATACCCAAAAAACAAAATCTTATATTATTACCCTAGAAGAGGGGATGATATGAATTTAAGAAAAATTAAAGCACATTTTAGAAAAATAAGATTAAAACAAAAAGCGAAGCTTCAACAAGAAAGAAACCAATATATTAAACGTTTAAACCATGATATCAAAACGCCGATACTAGCTCATATTCAAACTCTTGAGCTATTAAAGAAAGGTGTTTTTGGAAAAATTAATTCTTCTCAAAAAGAAATTTTATCTGACATAATAAAATCGCACTATTTCATTTTGCAAGTGATTGTTAATACGATTTTTATTTTGAACTATGAAAACGAAGAATATAAGCCAAATAAGGAAAAAATCGATATAGTTGAACACATTCAAGATTGCATTAATTCGATTAAAAATTATGCAAAAGATAAAGAACAACAAATAATATTCAATGCGCCAAGCTCGCTTGAGGTTTTAGCGGATAAAAAGATTGTTCAAAAAATTATTTATAATATTCTTCAAAGTTCGATTGAAAGCGGGCTTGAAAAAAGCGAAATAGAGATTAGTTTGAGGGAAAATAAAAAACAAATATTCTTTAGCGCAAAAAACAGATCGGTTTATATGTCTAAAGAAAAAATAAATAGCCTTTTTGATGAAAAATCAGACACTCTAAAAGACTTTAACCAGCTTGGGATGAGCCTTAATCTTAATATTGCAAAAAAATTAATTAAAGCACAAAATTGGGATATTATTGCAAAATCTAAAAAAGATAATTCGGCGACTTTTGGCTTTATTGTTGATAAGTAGCGTTTTTTAAGATGAACTTTTTAAAATATTCACTTTCATTAAACGGAAACTTGTTTTCCTTTGAAAATGAAAATTCTTCAAGATTTTTGCTTTCTATTTCATAGTGTTTAAAAATAAAATCGTTCTTTTTCTTATTAAATTCTATTTCAACAAACCCAAAATTTTTAGTATAAATTATTGGAATTTTGTAACTATTTAAAAGATTAATCGTTTCATCAGACGGATGATTATATTTATTCACTCCAACTGAAATCAAGGCATAGCTTGGTTTTAGCCTTTCTAAAACAAATGAATTAATTGTGTTTTTCGCTCCGTGATGCCCAACTTTAAAAATATCAATCTTATTTGGCAAATATTTTATAATTTCATTTAACCCGATAACCCCTGTGTCTGCTGCAAATAAAACGTTTTTATTTTTATATTCCAACAAAGTAATAATCGAGCTTTCATTATCGTTTTTCAAATCAGATTTAAAAGTTTTTAGGGTTAAATTATTTTCAGAATATATCGTTTCATTATTTTTAGCGATTTTATAGTTAAGATTATTTTCTTTTAAATATTCTAAAATCAAATTAGAAAATTCACTTTTTGCTTCATCTTTTTGAATAATAACATTCTTAACCTTGTTATTTTTCAATATATCAAGGCTTCCGCCGCAATGGTCAAGGTCAAAATGAGTAATAATCAGATAATCTATTGTTTGAATTTTCTTGTTTTTCAAATACGGATTAATGATAATTTGAGCGTCGGTCGTGCCTTTATAGCTTCTTTTTGCCGTATCAATCATTATATGTTTATTATTTGGAGTCGTAATTAAAAAACAATCTGCATTGTTGACGTCAAACATCTCGATTTTTAAGGTTTTAGAAGAAAAATTGATAAAGCTCAAACAGAATAATAACAAGGCAATTAAGGTTAAATAATTGAACTTTTTGTTTTTGAAATTATATTTTATGGCAAAAGTCAAAAAAGTTAGGATAAACCAAAAATCGAAGATTTGGAAAAGATTAAAACCTATTGTTGAAACAAGAGAGTATTTAAAAGAAGAAAATATAGCGCTGATTTTGATTAATAAAGCAAGCAAAGGATTAGCAATCACATCAAAAACAAATACTAAAGGGCTTGAAAGCATTGGAATTAGGGCGATTATCGAACTTACAAAACCAATAAAGCTCAATATTCCAATAAACGGAACAACGCAAATATTTGCAAAAATGCTCAACGGCGCAAGATTATTAAAATAATGCACTTGTAAAGGTATTACCCAAAGCTGCGCCACAAGCGGAACTAGAACAATTGAAACAAGATTAATTGGCGAAAATAAATATCTTAAATGTTTTTCTAAAGTTGAAGAATTTTTGTATTTTTCACGATATTTTTTATCATTTTCCTTAAATTTTTCAATAACAATAGGACAACAAAATATCAACCCTAAAGTTACAACGAAAGATAGTTCAAAACCTATATCAAATAGCATTTTCGGGTCGAATAATAAAATTAAAAACGCAACAAAGAAAATTAATGCGACAGAAGAAGCGTTTCTATCTATTAATTTGCCGAAAAGCACGAATAGAAGCATAATTCCAGCTCTTAAAATAGATGGCGGAAAGCCTGTCATAAATGTGTATAATATAACGCAAAATGCGCCGATTAATATTGATAAATGGTATGGAAAACGAACAAGATTAGCTATCCAACACCAAATCCCATAAATTAGTGCAACATTTAACCCTGATGCAGCAAGCAAATGCAACAATCCACTTGTTTTAAACTGTTCTTTGATATTTTCGTCCGGATTAATTGTTTCATTGCCGAACACAATTCCGCCCAAGACCTCGAGTTTTGGAGATTTTATATTTTTAGAATGGATTTTTAAGATTTTATTTCTTGTTATTTCAAATTTTTGTAAAATATAATACCAACTATCGTTCAAATTCCTTGAAAAACCAATAGTTTTAAGGGTTTTGAGGTTATCTTCTTTAACATAAATTATATTTTTACAATCCTTATAATCTAAATATTTCTTATAATCAAATTGATACGGATTTGTCGCAACAAAAGGGGTCGTAAGCTTTCCTTTAACTTCAACGTAATTTCCAATCAAAATCTCATCTTCAAGCTCTTTAGAATAATCAATGCTAACTAAAATCTTCTGATTTATATTTTCATATTTATAATCATAAAACCTGACATCATTCGCTTTTAAAAAGAATTTTATCTTGTTATTTTTAGTTGAAATATCCTTAGAACTCACAACTTGACCGCTTATTGTTGCGTTTTTAGCGTTGACGTTTTCAAAGAAATTGTTTTTATCAATTGAATTATCGGCTCTAAACAGCCCGACAAAGAAAATTAAATATAAAATTATTGTTTTTCTAAATCCGAAATTAAAAAACAAAACCAAAATCGAAAGCAAAAGAAACATTATAACGCTTGCTTGGATTTTAAAATTGAAAAAGACCGAACTTAAAGCGAAAATATAGCCTAAAGATAATAATATTGTGAAAAATTTATCGTTTACATTAAAATTTTTAAGCGGTTTTTCTTCCATAAATTAATCAAACAATGCTTCTAAAAATTCATTTGAACTAAATTGTCTTATATCTTCAATTTTTTCTCCAACACCGATTAATTTGGTTGGAATTTTAAGCTCATTTGCTATAGCAAGGATTATTCCGCCTTTTGGAGTGCCATCTAATTTAGTTATAGCAATTGAAGTTATATCGGTCGCTTCTGAGAACACTTTTGCTTGGTTTAAGCCGTTTTGCCCTTGAGAGCCGTCTAAAACAAGCATAGTTTCAAGGTTTGTATTTTCATCTAATTTTTTTGATATAACATTTTTAACTTTTTTCAATTCTTCAATTAAATTAAATTTATTTTGCAAACGCCCTGCGCTATCGATTATTACAACGTTATAATTTTCTTCTTTTGCTTTATCAAGCGCTTTAAACACAACCGCAGCCGAATTTGCCTTATCTTCTCGATAAATATCGACTCCGCTTCTTGTTGCCCAAACGTTCAATTGCTCTTCTGCTGCTGCTCTAAAGGTGTCGCCTGCTACAAGAAGAACTTTATTATCCTCTTTTTTGAATTTATTTGCCAATTTCCCAATTAGAGTGGTTTTTCCTGCGCCATTAACCCCAACAACAAAATAAATATTCAACTTATTTTTATCAAATTTTAGGGTTGAATTATCATCTATATCTAAAATAGAGGAAAATTTTTCTTTTAAAAAGTTTTTAAGCTCGGAAGATTTGATTTTTTTATCTTTAATTTCATCAACTATTTCAACAGCCAAATCAAGCCCAATATCGGCTTTTATAAGCATATCTTCGATATCTTGCAGAGCAAATTCATCAATATTATCATTTTTAACAACATTTAAAACGTTGCCGACCAAAGACCCTATAGTATTTGATAATACGGATTTTAGGGATTTTTCTTCGGTTTTTTCAACTTTTTCTTCTTTTTTCTTGAAAAAATTAAACATATCTTTCAACTACTCTTGCTAAAATTCCGTTGATGAATGATGGAGAATCATCTGTTGAATATTTTTTAGCAAGCTCAAGAGCTTCATCTACTACAACTTTATATGGTGCGTCTTTTAAAAATGCAATTTCAATAATCGCAATTCTTAAAATGTCTTTATCTATTTTGAAAATTCTTTCAATATCCCAACCAAAAGCAAATTCAGAGATTAATTTATCGATTTGTTCTTTATTATTTTTAAATTCAGAACAAATTTTAATAACATATTCCTTAACTTCTTCTTGATTAGATAATGCCGCTAATTCAGCTATTTCAAGCGCACTTTGAGCTTTATCGGAAGCATTAATCATAATATCAATTTTTCCAATCATATCAGATGTCATCAACATCGGAACAGGGATATTATCAACTTCCAAAGGGCGAGATAGGTTGTCTTCGTGGTTATTTTCATATTCAATTACTTGATTTTTAATATCATTTAATTGAGAGGCACAAAGCGAAACCTCGTCATAGCTTGATGAAATCAATGTTCTAACAGATTTAACGATTAAGTCTGAAAAATCTGAATTATTATATTTTTCTAAATTTTTATCTAATTGTGAAAATAATATTAAAGCCAGTTCCCTGCTTGCTCTTCTTGCTTGCATTTTTTATTCCTTTTTATTTAAAATTCTTTATTTAACATCATGATTATATTTGAAAAATTAATTATTTCATAGCAAAATTTTAAGAATATTAAGTTAAGCATGAAAAAACGAGTGTTTTTATTGTAAAATAATTTTTAGATATAAATTTTAGGAATGGTTAATGTTGAATTCTCTTGATAATAAAGAAGCGAAAATTTGGGATGAATTTGTATCTTTAGCGAAGAAAAAAACCTCTCCAATGGTTCACACTTGGATAGATTCGCTTATTCCTGCCTTGCCTTTAGAGGAAAAAAGCGAAAACGACATCTTTTTAATGAAAAGCAATCAAAGTTTTGCGATTAATTTTCTTCAACAAAAACATTTAAGTGAAATTGAAAGCGCTCTTGAAGAAGCAACAGGGCTAAAAAGAGCAGTAAGACTGATTTTAGATGAAAATATAAAAACAAAAAAACCAAAAACAAAGCAAACAAAAGAACAAAAAGAACACATTGAAACCGCCAAAAAAATGGAAGATTTGGCGCAAATGCACTCTTTTTGCGGTTTAAATTTAAAATATACGTTTGATAATTTTGTTGTCGGGGAAAATTCAAAATTTGCTTATAAAATCGCTCAAATAATAGCTGAAGCCCCTGGGCAAAAATATAATCCTTTGTTTTTATCGGGTGACGTTGGTTTGGGCAAAACCCACCTTATGCAAGCAATTGGACATAAACTTTTAAGAAATTTTCAAAACATCAAAATAAGATATACAAAAGCAGAAGAGTTTGGAAATAAGCTTGTTGAAACCCTAATGACTTGCAAAAACCCTGGGGATATGAACGAAAAAATGAAAAAATTTCGTGATATGCACAGAAATGTTGATGTTTTGTTGATTGATGATATTCAATATATCGATGGCAAAAAAAGAACAGAAGAAGAAATTTTTAACACATTTGACGCATTATACCATGCCGGAAAGCAAATCGTTTTCGCTTCGGATAGACCATTATCCGCTTTTGAACATATTCCTGATAGGCTTAGAAGTCGCTTTGAATGGGGAATTGAGGCTAATATTAAAGTTCCCGATTTAGAAACAAGAATTGAAATTGTTAAAAAATATGCTATTTCTCAGGAATTTCCAATCTCGGATGATGTTGCAATATTTTTAGCTAAAGAATTTAATTCAAACATCAGAGAACTTGAGGGCGCATACAATAAAGCCAGCGCTATGGCTTCAATAGAGGGTGTTGAATTAACTGTTGAAAACGCTAAAGAATTTTTAGATTTTAATTCTAAAAAGAAAAAAATAACCGTTAACGACATTTTAGAAACTTGTTCAAGATATTTTAGCGTTGAAATCAATGATATTTTATCAACCGCTCGTGCTAAAGAAGTGGTTAACGCAAGAAGATTTGCAATTTATTTAACAAGAGAATTGTTGGATATCAGCTTTACAACAATTGGAAAAGAATTTAAGAAAAATCACACAACAATAATGTATCAATATGAAAATCTTAAAAAAGATATTCAAACAAACAAAGCTATTCAAATTATTGTTGAAGAATTAAAAGACCTTTTGCAAAGACAAATTTAGTTATCCATTGCTTTTTTAAGCGCTGTTTCAAGGGTTTTAATCTTGTTTTCAAGAGTTTTTATTTTTAAACCTGAATCATCCGCCCCAATTGATTTTTTCTCATATTGTCTTTTAATCACTTTAATTTCTTTTTTTAATTTTGAAATATAAAAAGAAAATATAACACTTGCCAAAATAAAACCAGCTAAAACATAGCCTGCGTCAAACAATTCAAAATTTATATTAAACATTATTTTTTCTCCTTAAAAAATTTAAAACTTTTATAAAATCTTCGCTAAATTCTTCTTCTGATAGCTGAAATTCAAGTGTTTCGCCTGTTGTTGGCTGTTTGAATTTAATATAATAAGATTGAAGAAGCTGTTCTGTTGTTTTTAAATTATAAAATTCATTTCGCATGAAACTTTTTGCGCCATACAAACTATCATTAAAAATAGGATGATTAATCGAGGCTAAATGCGCCCGAATTTGGTGGGTTCTTCCTGTTTCAAGTTCAAGCTCAACTAATGTCGCCCCTTTATATTCTTCAACAACCTTAAAATGCGTTATTGCTTCTAATCCCTCGGGTGCAACCGTCATTTTAACATTATCTTTCATATAATGAACAAGAGGTTTATTTATCGTTCCCTCTTTTTCATTAAACTCGCCAAGAGCAATAGCTAAATATTTTCTTCTTGCGCTTTTTTCCTTGATTTGCTTTGCTAAATCAATATGAGCCTTATCGTTTTTAGCTATTAAAATAAGTCCTGCTGTGTTTTTATCTAACCTATGAACTATTCCTCTTCTATCCTCGCCTTGAACGCTTGAAAGGTTTTTAAAATTATATAATAAAGCGTTAGCTAAAGTATTTTTTCTATCAAACTTTGTCGGATGAGTTAACATATTTTTTGGTTTATTAATAATTGCTAAATCCTCATCCTCATAGACTATATCAAGCTTATAGTTATATGGTTCAAGAGCTTGCGTCGGATTTAAAAACTTATCTAATTCAACTTCATCTATAGATATTTCATCATTTAGTTTTAATTTACTAGAGGATTTTGCTTTTTTAAAATTAATTAAAACTTCTTTTTCGGCTATAAAATCGCAAATATTTTTCCTTGAATATTCATTTTTAAAATATTCAACCAAAAAACTATCAAGTCTTTTTCCTATATTTTCTTCATTATCTATTTTTATTATCATTTTCACTTGTTTTTTTAAAATCTGATAGCATAAAAGCTATATATAAAAAGCAACCCGTACAAATCATTATATCAAAACAATTGAATATCGGAAAATCTATAAAATTTAGTTTAATATAATCAACAACATGATTAAAATTAAATCTTTCAATAGCATTCCCCAAAATTCCTGCTGCAGAAAGGGTTATAGAAAAAAGTTCAACCTTATCTTTAAATTTTACACATTTAAAAACATAATAAAACAGTAAAATATAAGCAATAACCCCAAAATAGGATAATATTTCGCTATGATTTTGAAAAAGAGAAAAAGCGCTTCCTGTGTTGTTTATATGATTAATTGAAAAAAGAGGAGAATTAAAATCGGGATAAAAATAGCTGATTTTCCTTATTTGATTTCCAAAATCCAAAAAAATCACACTCATTAAAAAGAAGAACACGCAAGCTTTTTTATCCATTATTATTAACCAAAACCTCTGAATTTGTTTTATTTATCATATTTATTCTTTTAATTATATAAGCAACACCCAAAATTTGTATTCTTATTTTCTTTTCTTTTTCTCTTAGGGTTATTTTAGTATAACCAACCGAAGCAAGCGCATATTCATTTTTATTGTTTACATTAGCTTTAACAACCCGCTCCAATTCGCCATCAGGAGAAATTTTTCTAAATTTTTCATTATAATTTTCATTTGGAAGTTTTATCTCTTCATTTGAAATAGAGCCAAGAGCAAGAACATTTCTTGGTTTATCGATTTTTAAAGATAAATCATAATCTTTTCCATTTTCAATATAATTTGGAGTAATTAAATCAAATTTTATTCTTCTTGCAAGCCCATATTTCAGGGTTGTTTGTTCTTCTAAAATATCTTCTTTAACTATTTTCCAAGTATCGTTTTCTTTTTTTAAATACATCGTATACTTGCTATAGCCGTCTAAAATTCCTCTTTTATCTTTCTTTTTAACAGGATAAATTTTAGCTTTTGTATTTTCTTGAATTTTTACGGTTGCAAGATTATCATCTATTTCAATACTATCTATTTTTGTTGAATATTTTAAATTTTTAAATGCGTCTGAAGCGTCTTTTACCATTTTTATCATCTCATCAAGAGAAAAACCGTCAATTGACCTATAGTTAGTATCATAAAACGTCGCTAATTTTTTAGTGTCGTGGTGCGTTAGAGCGCTATTATGCTCTTTTATTAAACTTCTTATTTCTTTTTCAGATGAACTAGCAGCATATACGCTTGTAATCAATAATAGAAAACTTAAAAATAAGATAGATAAGGTTTTTTTCATTTTCAATTTTTATCCTTTTTTGAACAACAGATAATATTTTTTATCTCCATAATATAATATCATATCCCAATACAATCCTTCATCGTTAAATTCAATGAATGCTTGGGGGATTGGAGTTCTTTGATTTTTTTTGCCCCATTTTTTGCCGATAAAATCCATTGTTTTTTTGCTTATAGATTGAGTTTTGGTTAATTTTGGCTGAGGAATTTTTTCTTTATAAAATTCTTCATTAACGCTTGAAATCTTGTATGGAGTAACCATATAGCTTACTTTTCCGTTTTCTTTAAAAAGAACATAGGTTTTTCCATTTTTTTCTCGAGGAGTTAAAAGATAATACCCGGCAGGAATTACCTTAGATTTAAAAATCAGAGTAACACCGCTTCTAAAAAGGGGATAGGGCGAATACATATATTTTGTGTATTCATCTGTTTGATATGGATCAATTCCAAAAATATAGTCAAAATCCGCTTCTTCAACGTTTTCATATATTTTTTCATAATCGCCGTTTTGAATTGCTTTTCTCAATTCATCGGGATTTTCTTGCGCAAAAGAAAAATTAATGTTCAAAAACAAAAGTGAAATTAATAAAAAAAGTTTTAAATAATTTGCCATAACCACCTTTATAATGCTACCATATTACCTATGGAAAATAAAGTATTACAAAAAAATATAGAAACTATAAACTCTTACGACAATGAGCTTGCTAATAAAATTTTAATGTTTTCAACCGAAAAATCAAATTTTTCATTCTGTCAAACCGAAAAAGGCGAATATAACGTTGTTTTTAAAGGTGTTCCGCTGCATAGTGAGCAAGGGGCAATTGAAGAAGCAGAAAAAATTACACAAAATTTTACTGATAAAAAAAATAGTATAAAAATCATATATGGACTGGGTTTAGGCTATTTAGCCGACATTGCTTCAAATAAAATAGTGCAAAGTCCGATAATTATTTATGAACCTGAAATTGAAATATTATTTTTCGTGCTTTCTTTAGCACAAATTGACGCTTTGTATAAAAAAAATGTGTTTATTTGCAACAATAAAGAGTCTTTTAAGAATTTATTAAACAAATTTTTAAATGATTCATCCGATATTTCGATTAGTTTTCTTCCGACTTATAAAAAAATGTATGAGGATGATATTAACGAGATTATTCAACTGGCTAGGCAAGAGCAGGGAAACATTAAAGGAAGTATTAATACTGTAATTAAAAAATCTCCAAAAGCTATTGTTAACACTTTTAGAAACATTAAATATCTAACAAAAATCCCTAATATCAGTAAATTTAAGGATATTTACAAAGGAAAAACAGCTCTAATTGTGGCAGCAGGTCCATCTTTAAAAGAAAATATTGAAAAAATTAAAGAAAATAAGGATAAATATGTTATTTTTTGCGTGAGTGTTGCTCTAAAAGCCTTACTGGAAGCCAATATCACACCTAATTTTATTTTAGATATTGAAACATCAGAAAAAAAAGCTCTATATCAAAATCTTGAAACGAAAAATTCATATTTTATTTTGGAAGCTTTTGCAGATTCAGACGAATATAATATCCCTTGTAAAGGCAAAATTTCTTACATTTCGCAGGATAATTTTTTAAATAATTGGTTAAGAAATAATTTAGGGCTAAAAGATGATTTAAAAAGTTATGGAACAGTTTCTTATGTAGCCTTGTATTGCGCTTTTGTTATGGGCTTTGACCAAATTATTTTAATCGGACAAGATTTAGCATATCGAAATGGAAGATGTTATAGCGAAGATAGCCAACTTGGCGATATTAAATATGTTTTTAATGAAGAAGAAAAAAAATATGTAATTTTGGTTGATGATGTTGAAAAAACCGCAATTAAGGCTAAGGGCAACTCATCTGAAACAAGTATTAACTCAATTAAAAACCATGTTGATTTCTTAAATAAAAACTTAGTAACTGTTAAATCACAAGACGGAAATTATTTACCGACCCAAATTGGCTATATGCTTTTTATCAACTGGTTTAGCACTTGTGCTTTAGAATTAAAAGAAAAAAATCCAAATATTGTTTTGATTAATTCTTCGCTTGGTGGCGCTCAAATTGATAATTGGGAAAATAAAGCTCTGGATGAAGCTATAAAAGACACTAATGCGGTTGAAAAAGTTGAATTAGATATTAAAGAAGATGAAAAAGTTGAACTAAATCAAAAATTTAAAATTGATTTTAAAATAATTTTAAAAGATGTTGTTCAATATGAGGCTTTTGCCGCTGAAGCGTTGAAATTAGCCGAAAAAATATATTCGGAATTAAAAATTAAAAAGGTTACGACTGATAATATTTTAAAAAATATCAAAAAACATAATGATTATATGAGTAAAATTTTGCATTTCAACAAAGGACAAATTTATAACATTATTTTTGCTCAATATTCTTTTCAAATTATACCTATTATTGAAAATGTAAACATTTCTAATTTTGCTGAACATCTTAAGATGTTTGAATTGCTTATTGGAATTTACAAAAAAATTGTTAAACATTGCAAGGTTTATAGGCAACTTCTTGAAAAAGAAATTGAAATATTATAATCGATTTTTCAAATTTTGAAATTAGCTTGTTAACTTACTTTGCGCTACTTTACAAACAAAATATTTTTAAGATATAATTATGAAAAATATTCGTGTTGTTAGTAAGGGAAAAAATTTATGAAAGTTTCAAGCATTTCTGCTGCAAAAAATTTTGCAGCTAATTTAAAAAAACAAAAAGAACCTACACCAATTTTAGCTTTCACTTCAAAAGCCGATAGTGTTGAATTAAGTAACAAAAACAAAAAATCAAAACTTAAAAAAGCTCTTCCAGTTGCTATTTTGGCTACTTTAGCAGGAGTTAGCGGAGGATATTATTTATATAAAAGCGGAAAACTTGATTTATCAAAACTTAAATTAGCCAATCTAAATCCTTCAAAAACTAATTTTGATGATAAAACTTGGCTTGCTATCGCAGGTTTGTGCGGTTTAGGAACTTATGAAGCAGGAAAAATATCTTCTAAAGATAAAGAAGAAATTGTTTCAAAAATCGAAAAAGGTGAAACCCCTCTTCAAGAAACATTGAAAAACAGCGAAAAAGCGCTAAATCACCGTAGTTTGGTTAATAAATATACAAAAGATTACTATGGAATTCCTCTTTTAAATCAAACTAATGCGCTAAATAAAAATCAAAAGAAATATGATAAAGCGCTTGAACAAATTCAAGATGTAGGCTTTAAAAAACTAACAACTCCCGAAACTCTTCCAAAAATAACATCTTCTCATCCGACTCTTTGGTCAATCACATCTGAATTTGCGCCAATTAAAGAGGGTGGGCTTGGAAATGTTCCGCCGGAAATTAGAAATAATATGACAAAACTTGGAATTGATATTCCAACATTCACCCCAATGTATTTAGATGACGGCATTTCGTCACTTCAACAAGTTGATGAAGATAATTATATTTATCAATACAAAGGAAAACGCTTCGAGCTTGAAAAAGTTGCGACATTTAAAATGGACACATATCAAGATAATCAAGTCCAAACAATTCCTGTTAATATCTTTTTAACTGAGGATACCGACAAAGACGGCAATAAGCGCCAATTGGTTTTTGTTCAAGCTGATAAATATTTTGATGGAACGATTTATGAAGCAAGCGCTAAAACAGAAGAACCTGAAAAATTTGCGGTTATGTCTAAAGCTATTTATGAATTTTTAAAACTTAAAACAGATGGCGCAGGGGCTTTAAAAGATGTTTCATATTCATCTTCTGCTCTTTCAAAAATCAATGCGCCTGACGCTATGATATTAAATGATTGGCAAGCAAGCCCGATAGCGGCTTTAATGAGATATAAAGCGCCGATGGAAAATGCTTTTAATCAATTGAGCGACGAAAACAGCCAAAAGATAGCAACTATGCCGATTATAACAATTGGTCATAACGTTATGTATCAAGGCTCAACCCAAGCAAATAATAATATGGCGCAAAGAAAAAGCGCAACATCAAACATTTTGAACACTTTGTTTGATAAATATAGCTATGATATAGTTAGAAACGCAAAAGTTCATACAGAAAAAATTGACAAAAGCGACGAGGGCTTGCAAGCGCTTGATAATGTGCTTTTATTAAATGAGCAAGACGAGTGGCAAAATCATACTAACCTTTTAAATATGGGTATAATTTTGAGCGATTATTTCCATCCTGTTTCTCAAAACTATGCTGATGAGCTTACAAGAGAAGATAGAAACGATTTATCATATTATCTTCAATGGGCTTTGGTTCAAAAAGCAAAAGCAGGCAAACTTGTTGGAATTATAAACGGAAATGATTTTAATAATCTTTCTATTGAAGCTCGTGAAAAACAAATCAAAAACACGACAGGCGTTGACTTTTTAACTTATAGTAAAGAAACACCTTTAAGGCATTTGATAAATAGAAGAACGAGAAATAAAATTGATTTATATAATAATTTCATTTTGCCATTCTCAAAATCTGAATTTATGCCTGATGAAAAAATTGATGAAGTTAAAAAATATACTTCAAGATTAGAATTTGTTGCAGGCGAAAACGGCACGCAATTGCCGCTTTTATCAGATGAAGAACTTAGAAACACGCCAATTTTAACTTCCGGCGGAAGATTGGTTTCTCAAAAAGGCGTTGATATTTTATGCGGCGCTATAAAAATGTTGTTTGATAATTGGGATGAAGATTTTGAAGGTTATAACAAGCCAATCTTCTATATAGCAGGCTCTGACGGCGAAGGCGGAAGCCAAAGAAAAATGATTGAAGATTTAAAAGATAAAGAATTAAATCAAGAAAATTCAAATCATGTTCTTTTTGCGCACGGTTTTGCGCCAATGACAGGCTTAATGGCAGGTTCAGACTTTTTCATCATGCCAAGCAAATTTGAACCTTGTGGCTTAACTCAAGGCGAAGCTTTGGCAGTTGGAACTCCTGTTATTGCCTCTGCTGTAGGCGGTTTGGTTGATACTTTAAATCGAAACGGCAAAACAAACGGAATTTTAACAAATGTTGATGAAAGAATTAGCGTTGAAGAATTTTATAAAACTTTAAAAAGCGCTTTAAAAATCTATTATGAAGATAAATCTAAATATCAACAAATGGTGAAAGACTCTATTGACGAGGATTTCAGCTGGATTCAGCCAAATAAACAAGGCCCTGTTTTTGAATATTTGGAAAAATTGGGAATTGATAAAAACAATTTGCCTGAAGTTGTTTAGGTTTTTGCATAATTTATCGATAAAAGTTGGGGTTTTTCGCTCCAACTTTTATTTTGTTAAAACTTTTACATTAGCTGAAATTATGATAACGCTTGTGGTGATTGGGATGATTACTTCAATCCTTTTGCCTGTCGCATTTAATAATATTCTTAATAAAAATGTGATGAAATTTAAAACAGAACATTAAAGATACTTAATCATTAATTATTGTTTAATCTTTATCTTGAATACTTTTTTCAATCCATTGCTGAGCACGAGAACCAACAAGTATTTTTCCATCAGCCCTAATACCATATCCAAAAGGAGCTTCACCTTTATTTATTCCATCTACATCCATACAAACAACCTTGTATATAGCATCAAAGCCGTATTCGTCATGGTATGTTGGAGTTTCTCCGGATGGGGAAAACAATCTTTTATTAGCCTCCCAATTAAGTCCAAAAGTTGTTTGTGGGCTTGCTTGATAATAAACAATTCCGTCTGAAAGTTTTATTTCTTCTCCAACACTTTTAGCATTAGTGGAATTACAAGTTGTATCAAATAAACTTTGTGCTTGTGCTAAAGTTTTAGCGGGACTACAATTTCCACCAGTACCAGTTAAACAAACATAAATATTTGTTGTATCCCCTGCGATATTGCTACAGTTTTCGGTTTTAATATTTGTTAATTCGGCTATAGTTTTACAAAAATATTTAACTGTAGCATCTGTTCCTGTTTCAACACTTGCTTTTGTTCCTGCAATTCTTGTACCATCTTTTTTGGTTCCTAAATCCCCAACTTTGTAATATTCCCCTGAAGTTACAAGTTCATTAATAACTTTTGATAATGTTGCATTTCCTTTTTTAAATTTCATAATATTTTCATCGGGTGTTGTTTGAAAAGCAACAGGCAGCAATATACTTGTAATTACGCCGATAACGGTTAGTGCTATCATTATTTCAGCTAATGTAAATGCTTTTTTCATAATTTTTTCCTTAAATCTATCAAAAGTATACCATTTGAAAGTTTGCTATTCAATTCAAGACATAAAAAAATCCGCTTAATTTACTAGAAAGCGGATTTTGATATAAAACAATTTGAAATTATTTAGCATTTAAAAATACTTGTTGGTTTGTTGTCATACTTTCTTCTTTAATTTTCCAGCCTGTTGGGGTTTTTGTAAAAATGAAATATGAAGAAAGACCGGTTTTATCGTTTCTTGGTATTCTTGTTGCTGTAATTTTATAGCTTGTTGCGTCGTATTTTGTAATTTTTCGATTTACATAATTATTTTTATATCCTACAGTCTTAGCCAAAACCGCATGACTATTCAATTCTTTAACATATCTATCAAAAGGAACTTGAACGGTTGCTTGTCCGCCCGTTTTTTTGTTAACAACCCTGTATATTTTTGCATTGTTAACATAATAATTTGGTAAATCTTTTGAATATGTGTTAGCCGCAACAATATATTTATCAAAAACAGCTAAAACATCGGTTTTTTCATCCGCCATAACATTAAGTGAAAAACAAATAAGTGATAAAAATAATATTAGTAGTTTTTTCATATTCTCTCCATTTTTTTAAAAAGTATATCATAATTTTTTTTCAAAAAACACAAAGTATTTTCTAAGTAGGAAATTGCCAAAAAGTCCAACTATATTAGATAACGATTTTGATAATAAATTGTTCATTTCTAAATTCAAAAACGCTAAAGTGCAGATATAATCAAAGCTTCCCATAATTATTAAAGTTATAATATATGCTAATATTTCGCCAAAAGTTTTAAAATGTGCGTTATGTTTAAAAAGAAAAATAATACACAAAACATAGTTTAATAACGCTGAAAAAACAAATGATATCGAAATATTAATCAATAAATTATCAATTATTTTTGTTAAAAATAAGAATAATAAAATATTAGCAACAGCGCAAATTCCGCCAATCAGGGTGTATAAAATAAATTGAAAAGGCAATGATATTGAGTTTTTTCCGTAGTGCATAATACAATAAAGCGCTCTAAAGCCGTCTTTTGCTTTGATTTTTTTGCCCTCGTCATAGTTTCTTGGATTATATGAAATAGCGCATTCATAAATCTTGCATTTTTCTTGAGCAATATAGCTTGTTACTTCCGGCTCAAAACCAAAGCGATTTTCCTTTAATTTTGGGGCAATTTTTTTAATTATATTTTTTTTAAAAAGCTTATAACAAGTTTCCATGTCGGTTAAAGTTAAATTTGTATACATATTTGAAAAAAGCGTTAAACCTTTATTCATCAATGTATGCCAAAAATTCAAAACTCTTTTATTATCATTTGCCAAATATCTTGAACCATAAACAACATCAGCATTATTTTCAACCATTGTTTTTAAAAGCTTAATATATTCTTTTGGATTATATTCCATATCGGCGTCTTGAATTCCAATAAAATCGCCAGTTGCAGCCATTAAACCCGTTTTTATCGCAGCGCCTTTTCCAAAATTTTTAGAATGTTTTAAAACTTTTATTTTAGGATTTTCAAAACTTTTAAGAATATTATAAGAATTATCAGATGAAAAATCGTCAATTAAAACAAGCTCAAGCGAGATATTGTTATTTTTGAAAAAAATGTCGTTTTCGATTGTTAAAACCTCAGATATGATATCTTTTAAGGTTTTTTCTTCGTTAAAAACAGGAATGATTAGACTAAAAACTTTCATTTAATTATTTTAGAATAAAGTTTTCAGTTGGGCAATTGCGTAATATTTTGTGGTTTTTGACTAAAATTACTATTAAACAACATTCCTAGTTATTAAGAATGCTTAAAAAATATTAAGCTTTACACAAATTCACTCGATGTTGCTCAATTAATACCATTAAAATCGAAATATCAGCAGGTTTAACGCCGCCAATTCTCATGGCTTGCCCTATAGTTTCGGGCATAATCTTGCTCAATTTTTCTTTCGATTCTGTTGAAATTTGTTTAATTGAATAATAATCAATTCCTTTTGGAATTTTGATATTTTCAATCTTTTCTTGGTTTTCAACCTGTTCAATTTGTCTTTTTATATACCCATCATATTTAATTAAAATTTCAGTTTGTTCTGTTATATCTCTAATTAAATATTTATCATTCGTTTCAATTTCAGCACTATAGCCTAATTCGGCTAAAATTTTATAATCTACATTTGGTCTTTTTAAAATAGATAATCCGTTCAAACCTGTTTCAAGATTTTCGTTATGTTTTGCTAAAATTGAGCGATTTTCATCCGTTGCAGGGATTTTAAAATCTTTCAATTTTTCAAATTGTTTATTTATTTCTTGCTCTTTAAAGCGTTTTCGATTTATATCTTCTTCCTTAACAAGCCCAGCTTCATAACCCAGTTCAGCCAATCTTAAATCCGCATTATCTTGTCTTAAAATAAGTCTATACTCGCTTCTTGAAGTCAACATTCGATACGGTTCATCAATATCTTTTGTAATTAAATCATCAATTAATGTTCCAATATATGAATTTGTGCGATTGACGTTTATATAATTTTTATTATCTAAATAATTTTTAGCATTAATTCCTGCTATAAGCCCTTGTGCAGCGGCTTCTTCATAGCCCGATGTTCCATTGATTTGACCTGCTAAAAACAATCCTTTAACCTTTTTTGTCATTAAACCATAATCAAGTTCAAGAGCGCAAACGCTATCATACTCTACAGCATAGGCAGGTTTGATTATTGAAACATTTTCCAGCCCAGGAAGTGAATGAATCATAGGAATTTGCGCTTCAATAGGCAAACTTGTTGAAAAACCTTGAATATACATTTCATAAGTATCAACACCCTCAGGCTCAATAAAAATATGATGGGACGGATTATGCGCAAATCGAACAACTTTATCCTCAATACTCGGGCAATATCTAGGTCCACGACCAGTAATCAAGCCGCTATAAAGAGGAGAAAGATGAAGATTTTCTTTAATTATTTTATGAGTTATTTCATTGGTTTTCGTTAAATAGCAAGGATATTGCTTTCTAATCGGGCGATTTGGCTTATAGCTAAAAAATCGAGGCATGTTGTCTATAACTTCGTCCCCCGGATGAAGCTCAAGCTTTGAATAGTCAAGGGTTCTGCCATCTATTCTTGCAGGTGTTCCTGTTTTTAATTTTCTAACATTCAAACCTAAATTTTTAAGACAATTTGACAAGCCAACAGCGTTTCTTTCCCCCATTCTGCCTGATGGATACCATTTTTGACCTATAAAAATTCTACCCTCTAAGCTTGTTCCTGTTGTTAAAATAACAGTTGGTGCAAAATATTGTATTCCTAATTCATCAACAACACCTTTAATTTCGCCGTTTTCAACAATTAAATCTGTTATTTGAATTTGTTTTAAGGTTAAATTTTCTTCTCTTTCAACATAATGACGAGCTAAATATTTATATTCTTTTTTATCGGATTGAGCTCTTAGCGCTCTAACCGCAGGACCTTTTGAAGAATTTAGGGTTTTTAATTGCATATATGTTGAATCGGCAAGTTCAGCCATAACTCCACCTAGTGCGTCTATTTCACGCACAAGATTAGATTTAGCAGGCCCGCCCACAGCAGGATTACAAGGCATTAAACCGATATTATCTATATTTAGTGTTGTTAATAGGGTTTTCAATCCTAATCTGCTTGAAGCAATGGAAGCTTCTATTCCAGCGTGTCCTGCTCCAACTACTATGCAATCAAATTTTAAATTTTGTGAGTTCATTTTACTTTATCGCCTTTAAAACGTCTTGAGTACAATCAACTCCACCTGAAACTCTTAATCTATCATTTATAATTATGTCTAATTTCTTTTGTGCAACAACAATATTAGAAGCAGTTTTCACCTTTTGCACAACAATTTGTTGATGTTTTTGCTTTAAAGTTAAATATTCTTCTTGAAGTTTAACTTGCCCTGCTCTTCTATCCTTAATAACTTGAGATTGTTCTTGCGGTGTTTTTTTTGTCGCAATAAGATTTTTTGTTGTTTTATTATAATTTGTTATTTCTTTAGCTTTTGCTTCAATTTTATTTTGATATTGAATTGAAATAGGTAAAGTCTTATAAATAACGCCATAGTCAATATATCCAACACCGCCGGCTAAAGAGATGTTGTTTAAAAATATGAAAGATAGAAACAAAAATAATATTTTTTTCATCATAATATTATAGCTCCGCTTTTTTCAATTGGTAAATTCATAAATGTCGATTTAACGTTATAATAATTCCAAGTGTTTGTAACTATTTCTTTTATTTCGCTTGCGCCAACACCGTTATATATTACTAAAATGCTTGGACCAGCTCCGCACAACACTGTTCCTATTACCCCGTTAACGTGTTTTAATTCATTTGTCATCTCATTCAAGCCTGGGATTAATTTTTCTCTATATGGTTGATGTAATCTATCTTTTAAGGACGCTTTTAAAAGCTCTTCATCTTTATTATATAAAGCGTCAACAAACAATGCGCTTCTTTTTAAATTATATACAGCGCTGGATAGTGGTACTTCCTTTGGTAAAACAGAGCGAGAAACTTCTGTTGAAAGTTCATAATCAGGAATGCAAACCATTAATTTCCAATCATCATTCCAAGGTAAGTTTCTATAAATAACTTCGCCATCTTCTTCTAAAGATGAAACTGTTATTCCGCCTTTAAAAGCAGGAGTTATATTATCAGGGTGTCCTTCGATTTCTGTTGCAATAGACATCAAAACTTTTTCGTCCGCAACTCTTCCTAATAATTCATTTGCAGCAATTAAACCACCAACTATTACAGAAGAGGACGAACCCAAACCACGTGAAACAGGAATTTGAGTTTTAATTGTAATTTTAAGCTCATTTGGGGTTTGCCCGATAAAGTTATACAATAATTCAATTGCTTTATAAACAATATTGGATTTATCGGTTGGAATATCTTTAATACTTGTTTCAGTATTATTTTTTTCATTTATTATATTAATTTCAATCCCAGACCCTGGTAAAACCGTTTCTTCAACCGAAATTACGTTATACAACGGCAAGGCCAAACCAAAAGAATCAAACCCTGGTCCTAAATTTGCTATTGTTGCTGGTGTTTTAACACTTACTTTCATATTCTTCCTTTTTAATTATTGAACCTTAACAGGCATAATCAAACAGATATAATTTGATGTATCTTC
Organism: uncultured Candidatus Melainabacteria bacterium; assembly: GCA_934667125.1. Taxonomy (GTDB): domain Bacteria; phylum Cyanobacteriota; class Vampirovibrionia; order Gastranaerophilales; family Gastranaerophilaceae; genus RUG14156. The sequence goes on from CAKULF010000002.1 coordinate 361,152, forward strand.
TTCGGGCTTAAATATAGTCGCAGCCAATACATCAGATATTTCTATTTCTACATTTTTACTATCCATATTTTTCAAACCGTCAAGGACGTATTTATAGTTGAATGCTGTTAACATATCATCTTTATCATATTCTATATCAATATAATCTTTAGAACGTCCTGCTTCGGGTGTATCTGCCATAATTTCAAGCTGACCTGTTGTGAAACTAAATTTAACAACATTTGTTCTATCATTAACCATAACAGATACTCTTTCAATTGAATTAATTAATTCAGCTCTATCTATTATGATTTTTTTATCGTTTGTTGTTGGAATTAATTGTTGATATTTTGGATAAATTCCATCAATTAATCTTGATTGAAAAGCTAAGTCTTTAAATTCAAAAACGATTTTGTTTTTATAAATTTTTAATGTAATGTTATCATCTTCAACAAGTGATGAAATTCTTTGAACTTCTGATAGGGTTTTTGACGGAACAATGAAATTAAGAGTTTCTTCTAATGGTGTTTCAATTTCTTTTTGAATTCTTGTTAATCTGTTTCCATCAGTTGCGGCAAGTTCAAGAATATTATTTTCAATATTAAAACAAACGCCCGTTAAAACAGCTTGTGTTTCTTGTAAAGATACAGCAAAAATTACTTGTTTAATTGCTTTTGAAAAATCATGTTTATTTAATACAACTGTTTTAAATTCTTCTGTTGAATTTTCATCAATTGTTTTTGGAAATTCTTCTGCCGGAAGTCCGATTAAATCGAACTCGGTTTTTCCACTTTTGATTTTTGTATTTTGAGTTTCAATATCTGTTTTTAAAGTAACTTCACTTGAAGATAATTTTGAAACAATTTCAGATATTTTTTTAGCACTTAAAGTAATTTTTCCTTCTTTAACAACTTCCGCTGAAGTTTTGTAGTTTATTGCTAAGTTTAAATCTGTGGCACAAAATCTTATTCTATCACTGGTTAAGGATTCGATTAATATATTTGATAAAATAGGTTGAGTTGATTTTTGAGAAGTAACCTTTTCAACTATTTTAATTCCATTTGAAAAATCTTCTTTATTTAAAACTATTTCCATTGGCAACATCTCCATTTTCTTAATTGAATTATAGTATAAAAATCAAAAGAAATACACTTTTTAAAAGTTTTCAAATTAAACAAACTATATATTATATAAAATAATATATTTATATATAGAATTAATAATACATAATAAAGACAAAATATTTGTTGAAAAGTGGTTAAAAGGCTTGATATTATTGGATTTTTTCATGTTCAAAACTTTGTGTATTTTTACACATGTTTTAAACAATTGCTTTATTTTGTTTTTGAAACAGTTAAACAAGTAATATTATTAAATCCGTTTTCTTTTAATAAATTAATAAGTTCTTCTAAAGTTGCTCCTGATGTAGTTATATCGTCAATTAATAGAAAATTTTTATCTTTTAAATTTTCATATTTTAAATTTAAGCTAAAACTGTTTTTAATATTCGAGCGCCTGTTTCTTGCTTTATATTGGGGTTTTGTGTATTTTGTTTTGAAAAATAAATCGTTTATTATTTTAAAATTTGTGTGTTTTGAAAATTCTTTAGCTATTAAATACATATGTTTATAGCCTCTAAACAAGCTTTTTGTAAAAAATGTCGGAGGATAAATTATAATATAATCATCTTTTAAGTTTAGTTTTTTAAAGTATGTGAACAATAAGTCTGCAAGCACGATTGAAGAAGTTTTTCTATGTGAAAATTTTAAAAGATGGATTAATTTTTTAACATTATTTTCATATAAACAAGCTGAATAAATTTCAACTTCATTATAAATTTTATGTGGAAAACTTGATAAAAAAGTTATCTCTTTTAAACAGTTTTTGCACAACAAATTATCAACTTTTGAACAAGAACAAATGAGGCATTTTCTGTTATAAATTAAATTCAAAAATGCCTCATAAATGTACTTTATTGGTTTTAATATATTAATAAACACAAAATCATTTTAGATTTTTTCAAATTTTATTTCATCATCTTTAAAATCTATTTTAATTTTGTCATTATCCTTGAATGTTCCTTTTAAAAGAAGTTTTGACAATGGATTTTCAATTAATTGACGAATTGTTCTTTTTAAAGGACGAGCGCCATACATTGGATTATATCCTTGCAGTGCCAAATGTTCTTTAGCTTCAGGCGTTATAGATATTTCTATTTTTCTTTCTTTTAACAATTCTTTTAAGTATTCAACTTGAATATCAACAATGTGTGATAAATTGTCTAAAGTTAAAGCGTCAAAGAATATTGTTTCATCAATTCTGTTTAAAAATTCAGGTTTAAAATATTCTCTTAATTTTGATGTTATTTCTTCTTTTATTTGTTCTTTGTTTTCAATATTTCCCTTAATTGCGTTATCAAGAATAATGTTTGAACCGATATTAGAAGTTAGGATGATGATTGTGTTTTTAAAATCAACTGTTTTACCTTTTGAATCAGTCAATCTGCCATCATCAAAAATTTGTAACATCAAATTAAAAACATCAGGATGTGCTTTTTCGATTTCATCAAACAATATAACAGAATATGGTTTTCTTCTAACTGCTTCTGTTAATTGTCCGCCCTCGTCATATCCGACATATCCTGGAGGAGCTCCGATTAAACGAGCAACAGAGTGTTTTTCCATATATTCTGACATATCTATTCTAATTAAGCTATCTTCATCTAAGAACATAAATTTAGCTAACGCTTTAGCAAGTTCTGTTTTACCAACCCCAGTTGGACCTAAGAACAAAAATGTTCCGATTGGTCTTTTAGGGTCGGATAAGCCGCTTCTTGCTCTTCTAATACTATCAGATACAACATTAACTGCTTCATCTTGTCCTATTACTTGAGAATGTAAAACATCTTCCATTTTAAGAAGTTTTTCAGATTCTTCTTCAACAAGTTTTGCAACGGGAACTCCTGTCCATTTTGAAATTATTGTTGCAATATCGTTTTCATCTATTTCTTCTTTTAATAGAGTGTTTTTCTTTTCTGTGTTTTTGCAATTTTTCAATTGTTCCATCAATTCGGGCAATTTTCCATATTGCAATTTTGCAGCTAATTCAAGATTATAATCTCTTTGAGCTTGTTCGATTTGATGTTTAACGTTTTCAATTTCTGCTTTAATTCCAACTTCGCCTTTAATTGATGATTTTTCTTTTTCCCATTGAGTTTTTAAAACATCAATTTTAGAATTAATTTCATCTAGCATTTTTTGAACTTTTGAAATTTTTTCTTCATCATTATCATCTTTTAAAGATTGTAATTCGATTTGGAATTGAAGTTTTTGTCTTTCTAATTTATCAAGTTCTTCAGGCATTGAATCTATTTCAATTCTAACAGCGCTAGACGCTTCATCAACAAGGTCTATTGCTTTATCGGGAAGAAATCTATCTGGGATATATCTATCAGATAATTTTGCAGCCGCAACAAGAGCATTATCTTTAATTCTAATTCCGTGGTGAACTTCATATTTATCTTTTAAACCACGAAGAATTGAAATAGTATCTTCAACACTTGGTTCTGCTACCATAATCGGTTGAAAACGACGTTCAAGAGCAGGGTCTTTTTCAATGTATTTTCTATATTCATTTATTGTTGTAGCACCTAACGTTCTTATAGCACCACGAGCAAGCATTGGTTTTAATAAGTTACCAGCATCTCCTGTGCCTTCAGAACCGCCTGCGCCAATAATAGTGTGAATTTCATCAATAAACATGATGATTTGACCGTCTGATTTTTCAACTTCTTTTAAAACTTTTTTAAGTCTTTCTTCAAATTCACCTCTAAATTTAGCGCCTGCAATTAAAGCGCCCATATCAAGCGAAATTAAAGTTGTTTCTTTTAAACTTTCAGGAACATCGCCCCTTATAATTCTTTGGGCTAAACCCTCTACTATAGCGGTTTTACCAACACCAGCTTCACCAATTAAGCAAGGGTTGTTTTTTGTTCTTCTGTTTAATACTTGAATAATTCTTCTGATTTCTTCATCTCTTCCTATTACAGGGTCAAGCTTGCCCTCTCTAGCTAGAGCAGTTAAATCTGTTGAGAATTTTTCAATTATTTTATAATCTTCATCTGCGTTTTTTGTATCCACTTTTTTATCTCCTCTGATTTTTTTCATAGCAGCTAAAATTTTATTCTCATTTAGAGAATATTTTTCTATAATTCTATCGAGCCCGTTATCTTTAATATCAACAATAGCTATTAAAAGATGTTCAGGTGAAACAAAGCTATCCTTTAAATCTTTTGCTTTTTGTTGAGCTTTTTCAAAAACAGCATAAGTCGGTTTAGAAAAATAGATTTGATTGTTTATACTTTCCGTTTTTGGAAGTGAATTTAAAATGTTTTTAATATCGGAACTAAAAAGATTATTGTTTAATTTTAGTTCTTCAAAAAGCATATTAACACTATCTGTTGAATTTTCTATCATAGCGTTTATAATATGCACAGGCTCAATTAGGGTGTTGTGATTTTCAAGAGCCGTATTTTGAGCATTGTATATCAATTCTTTTGATGAATCTGTAAAATTATCAAACATATTAACCTCAATTCTTATATACTTTTATTGCGAATTTATTAACCTATATTATTATTTTATAAGGTTATTTTTAAAAACTTCAAAAATTAATTATCTTTTAATATTTTGAAGTTGGGGAATGTTGAAAAAGTTAAAAAGTGTGATATCATGAATATATAGGGGGAAGCCCCAAAGAAATGTCACTTCTCTGGAGCTTCGCTTAGTACCCTATGAATTGACTAATAATTTTAGTGCTATTATTAGCGAAGTTAATGCTAGTAATAGCATTATTATTTTATCCATAGTTGTAACCCTCCCTTCTAGCCAATTCTTAGTAAATTGTCTGTGCTAGTGGTGGGTTTGTACTACCCTTAAAACAATTATATCATTAATATTATTTCAATTATTATAATTATGTTATAATAAACCTATACTTTAAAAGGTTAAAAATAATGGCAAAAGCATACAAAGCAAAATGGATTATACCATCTGACGACAATATATATACTGATTGCGCTCTTATTGTTGATGAGGGTAAGGTTCAAGAAATAATTAAACAAGAAGATTTGAAAGAAGAACAATATTCAACTGTTCGAGATTTTGGGAATAGCGTTATAACCCCCGGGTTTGTAAATCTGCATAATCATCTTCAATATACAGACTTGCAAATGTCTAAAAAGCAAGACTTTAAAAGAAGATTAAAAAGATTTTATACAATATTTAAAAAATATTATTTTTTAACCGGAATTTCAAGAAAATCCTTTGTATATAGATTATCAAATCTTTTGTCGGACTATTTTTGTATGACAAAAGAAGAAAAAGTTGCTTCTTTTAAAAAAGGAATAGAACTATCTTTATTAAACGGAACAACTTGTGTTGCGCAACTTTCAAAGGAAAGCAAATATTTTGATGTTCTAAATGAAATGCCTCTAAAAACATATTTATTCTTTGAACTTTTTTCAGATTCAGTTGAAAACAGCAAAGATGAATTTAGAAATATTCAAAAGAAGATTGAAAAATTAAAAAAACAAAAATCCGATTCAACATTTATCGGAATTGCGCCACACAGCGTTTGTTGCGTGCATAAAAGATTATTTAAAATCCTAGAAAAATATTGCAAAAAATATAATATTTTAATGACTATCCGCTTAGCCGAATCACAAGATGAGATAGATTGGCTAAAACATGGTTTTTCAGATATTGATCTTTTAAATGAATTTACAGGACACAAAAAATTCGACCCGTTTGCAAAGGATTTAACGCCTGCAAAATATTTAAAAGAATTAGGAATATTATCTAAACAGCTTTTAATTTCTTATGGAAACTATCTAACAGATGAGGATTTGGAAATTTTAAAAGAATATAAAGTTTCTTTAGCGTATTGCCCAAGAGTAAGCGACAATTTGCATAATAAGAAATTATATTTTGATAAAGTTTTAAAATATTTTCCAAAAAGATTTGGTTTTGGAGTAAATTCAATGGCATTTAATAAAGATTTATCTTTGTTAAACGAATTAAGATACGTTAATAACGGCGCTTTGGATACTCTTGAAGCGATAAAATATCTAACAATTATTCCTGCTAAAATTTTAAGATTAAACAACACAATCGGTTCGTTGGAAATTGATAAAGATGCAGATTTTAATGTTTTTGAATTAGAGGAAAATGAAGACTATAACGCTTTATTGGATAAACAACGCCCAAAACATGTTTATATTAATGCTAGAAGAATAATTAAAGATTATACTTTAAATATCAAAACTAAATAGTTTCAATCTCATCTAAACTATTAATATTCATTTCTTTTAATAATTCTGAAAAACTTATATAATACTCGGCAAGAGCTTCTTCATAACCAAGAATAAGTTCTAAATACAGTTTTTTAGAAACAAGAAAAGAAGACAAGTTGATTTTTTTGTCGTTTAAACTTTTAATTGACTCTTCTAAAAGTTCTTTAGAATTCTTCAACAATTCATTATTGTAAAAAATAAGATTTTCTCTTGTAATGCTATATCTTTCCCAAGCGTCCGTTATATTTCTAATTGCGTCAATTTCAGCATCTTCATACTCAAGTTTAGCTTTTTCAATTTCAAGTTTAGCATTTTTAATTTCGGGTTGATAATGATAAATAATCGGAACATCATTAAATCTTGCTCCTGCATAAGCCCCTGATTCAAAAGCATGATAGTCTGAAATTCCTTTTGTTTTATAAGCGTAACCGCCCTCTAGTGTTAAATCGGGGATTAATTTGCTTTTAACAAGCTTTAAATTAGCATTTGCAATATCAATCCCTTTTTTTGCTTTTTTAATATCGTATCTATTGTTTAGCGCAAATTCTTTAATCTTTTCAAAAGTTAAAGAATTATTCTCAGGGTCAACCGTCAAAAACTTGGAATAATCATTGGTTAAACTATCTTCAAGAGTATCATAATTAACGGTTTTTATATTCATAATTGCATTAAAATCGTTTTGAGCGGAAATAAATTCATTTTTTGCAATGTTTCGATACATAATCGAACGATTATAAGCGATTTTTGCTTGAATAATATCTGTTTTAAGAGAAGATTTGTCGTTAATAATATTATCTAAAGTTTCTTTTGAAAGCTCAGATTGCTCATTCATCAATTTTAAATTGGTTTTTTTAAGCAAAAGAGTAAAATATGCCGCTTTAACTTCTGCTACAAGGTTGATTTTTTGAATATTTTTATCATCTTGAGCGATATTGCTTTGAATTTTGGCTATATTTTTCCTTTTTCCTCTTTTTAAAATTTCAATAACATAATCAACCCCAACTTCTTGAGCATTTCCTTTTGCGGTTTTTCCTATGCTTTGAAAAGTCCCTATTGACGGGTTTTTAAGAGCATTTTCTTTTTTAATGGTATTTTTTGCAATTTCAATATCTATATCAGACATTTTTAATTGCGGATTATTAGATAAAACAGTTTCAATCGCATTAGATAGAGATACTTTTTTATCTTCTAAAATTCCAAAAGTAGGCAAGCACAGTATAATGAATAAAATTGAGATGATAACTTTTTTCATAAGCTATGTTATATAATACACTAAATTTTAAAAAAATAAAATTTTTCATGTTAGAATTGAGTTATGTCGAAGCTTAGAAGAACATTATCTTTAAAGGATTCTATATCAATTGTAGCAGGTTCTATGATTGGTTCGGGGATTTTTATTGTTTCAACATATATTGCCCAAAACACAAATTCATCAATATTATTAATCTTAACTTGGTTAATAGCAGGATTTATCACACTTTTGGGTTCATTATGTTATGGAGAATTGTCTTCAACAATCCCATCTGAGGGCGGACAATATATATATTTAAAAAAAATCTATTCTAAAAAATTAGCTTTTATATATGGTTGGACATTATTTTTAGTTATTCAAACAGGAACGCTTGCTGCGGTTAATATTGCTATGGCAAAGTTTGTTGGGCTTATTTTTCCAATTATTAGCGCAAATAATATTCTGTTTTCAATTTCAAATTACACATTTTCAACCCAGCAACTTTTTGCAATTTTAACAGTATTATTTATAACTTTTATTAACTCAAGAGGCGTTAAACAAGGGGTTTTAACCCAAAATATTTTCACAATTACAAAAGTTCTTTCAATCGTTGCAATAATTGTTTGCGGAATTTTCGTCGGTTTTAATTTTGAAACAATGATAAATAATTTTGCTCTTTGTAATAATCAAATTGTTTTTAATCTTGAAACTGTTAAAAACCTTGGATTAAGCATTGTTCTAGCTCTTTTTGCTTCAATAACTTGGAATAATGTTACTTTTGTAACTTCTGAAATTAAAAAACCCGAAGAAAATATCAAAAAAGCCTTATCTATCGGCACAATGCTTGTCATATCTTTATATTTTCTTTTAAATATGATTTATTTAACCTCAATTCCTTTGGATTTGATTAAAACTTCGCCTGAGGATATTGTTGCAGCGCAATTAATTTTGAATATTTTTAATGAAAAAGCATTAATTTTAATTGCAATAATATTAATCATTTCAGCATTCGGCTGCGCCAACGGAATGATTTTAACAGGTTCAAGAGTCTATTATAAAATGGCGAAAGATAGAATATTTTTTAGAAAATTAGCATATATAAACAGAAGAAAAAAAGTTCCATCATATTCTTTATGGCTTCAATGTGCTTGGATTTGCATTTTAATCCTTTGGGGAAATTATGCACAGTTGCTGGATTATGTGATTTATGCTTCTATAATATTTTATATAATTACAATTTTTGGAATTTTCATTATGCGAAAAAAATTCCCTCAAACAAAAGAAGTATACAAAGTTCCAAACTGGATTCCTGTTACGTTTATTGTTTTAGCAAGCGTGGTTGTGCTAATTTTAACTATCTTTAAACCAGCTTTCACTATCCCGGGGTTATTTATCAGCTTACTTGGTATACCTGTTTATCATTATTGGGAAAGTAAGTCTGGCGCTTAGAAACGGCGGGATTAGATAATTTGGCAATTATTTATAGTTTTTCCCAACATCCCCTCTATCCTATCACCCTGAACTCGTTTTTGAGTCTTGAAATCGTTGAGAACCAAACAAAAATTTAAAAATTACCAATTCTTTGATAGCTGAAATTTATTTCAGAATTAACTATTTAAGACATAATTTTTGTAATAAAAACTGGCTATCGTAGAAATTTGAAAAAACCCGTAATTAATTATTCCAATCATAATTCTTGTAAAAATAAAGATAGAAACCAGCTATCAAAGAATTTTAAACATGAAATAGAAAAAATAAAAAACCTTGGCTATCAAAGAAATCCTTAAAGTCGTAGGTTGGATTTACTAATCCAACAATTATTTAATACTCATAGCCACCTCAACGTACTCTCTCAAACGTCGCCCTGAACCCCGTTTCAGGGTCTTGAAATTGTTGAGAACCAAACAAAATTTAAAATTTAACCATTCTTCGACAGTCAAAACCTACCTCAACATTGATTATTCAACAAGAACTGACTATCAAAGAAGTTTAAAAAACCCTGTAATTAATTATTTCAAACATAATTCTTGTGAAAATAAAGATAAAACCGACTATCAAAGAAATCTTTAGAACAAAAAATCGCCGATAGCCACAAGTT